>JBNKBO010000014.1:0-58567 GCA_050287265.1 Sideroxydans sp.
GCTTCTTCAGCAACTTCGTTGAGACCGATGCCCTGGATCTGGGTCGCGGTACCGGGGAAGTATTTCTCGACGAATTCGCTGTTGAGTCCGACTGCTTCAAAAATCTGCGAGCCGCAATACGATTGATACGTGGAAATGCCCATCTTGGACATTACTTTGAGCAGGCCCTTGTTGACTGCCTTGACGAAACGTTTGTGCGCTTCTTTTACTGTCAGGCCTGCAGGCAGTTCCAGTGCGGCAATGCTGTCATAGGCCAGCCATGGGTATACCGCTTCCGCGCCGTAGCCTGCCAGCAAGGCAAAATGCTGCACTTCGCGTGCCGAGCCGGTTTCGACCACCAGGCCGGTGCTGGTACGCAGGCCTTCCCGCACCAGATGATGGTGCACGGCGGCGGTTGCCAGCAGGGCGGGGATAGGCACATGCGTGTCGGATAGCGTGCGGTCGGACAGAATCAGTACATTAAATCCGCCGGCGACCGCTTTGTCCGCTGCCGAGCACAATGCCTTGATGGCGGCTTCGCAACCGTTTGCTCCATTTTTCACCGGATAAGTGATGTCCAGCGTTTTGGCTTTATATTTTCCCTTGGTAAGTTTCTCGATGCTGTGCAGCTTGGCCGCATCTTCGTGCGACAGCACGGGTTGCTCCACTTCCAGGCGCGGCGCAGGTTTGGTCTCGTCGACGCCGAGCAGGTTGGGCCTGGCGCCGATGAACGAGGTCAGCGACATCACGATTTCTTCGCGGATCGGATCGATGGGCGGATTGGTGACTTGCGCGAAGAGTTGCTTGAAGTAGTTGTAAAACACTTTGCTCTTCTGTGAGAGCACCGGCAGCGCTGTATCGTTGCCCATGGAGCCGACCGCTTCGCTGCCCGCTGACGCCATCGGCAGCACGATAAATTTGAGGTCTTCCTGCGTGTAACCGAATGTCTGTTGTGTATCCAGCAGGGTGGCATTGGCAGTCGCTTTGCTGGCGACTTCCGGCAAGTCGTGGAGCAGGAAACGCGATTGTTTTATCCAGGTGCGGTACGGTTTGGCCGTTGCGATGCGTTGCTTGAGCTCTGCATCGTCAACGATGCGCCCTTCCTGCAGGTCGATGAGAAACATCTTGCCCGGCTGCAGGCGCCATTTCTTCACGATTTTCTGTTCGGGAATATCCAGTACGCCCATTTCCGACGCCATCAGTACGACGTCGTCGTCGGTGATCAAATAGCGCGCGGGGCGCAGGCCGTTGCGATCCAGCGTGGCACCGATCTGGCGGCCGTCCGTGAACGCCACCGCGGCAGGGCCGTCCCAGGGTTCCATCAGCGCGGCATAGTATTCGTAAAAGGCACGGCGCTCTTCATCCATGAGTGGATTGCCTGCCCAGGCTTCAGGGATCAACAGCATCATGGCATGCGCCAATGAATAGCCGCCCGCCACCAGCAGTTCGAGCGCATTGTCGAAACAGGCGGAATCGGACTGGCCTTCGACGATCAGCGGCCACAGTTTTTCGAGGTCTTCACCGAGGAATTTGGAGGACATCGCCGCGTGGCGTGCCGCCATCCAGTTGATATTGCCGCGCAGCGTGTTGATCTCGCCGTTGTGCGCGATCATGCGGAACGGCTGTGCCAGATCCCAGGTAGGGAAAGTATTTGTAGAGAAGCGCTGGTGTACCAGCGCAAAGGCGCTGACCAATTCTTCATTCCTGAGGTCTGTAAAATACTTGCCTACCTGGTCAGCCAGCAGCATGCCTTTGTATACCAGGGTACGCGAAGACATTGAAGGTATGTAAAAGCCCTTGCTTCGATCCTTCAGCGACGCGGTTATCGCAGATTCGGCCGTTTTGCGAATGACGAACAGTTTGCGTTCGAAAGCATCCTGACCGTCAGTGTTCTTTCCGCATGCGATGAACACTTGACGTATCACGGGTTCTACAGCCTTCACGCTTTCACCCAGGCCGTCGCTATTCACCGGCACATCGCGCCAGCCCAGCATCGTCTGGCCTTCGGCCTTGATCTTGTCAGCGATGATCTCCTCGCAGGCAGCGCGCGCTTTGGCATCGCGCGGCAAAAACAGCATGCCGACGCCGTATTCCCCCGCAGGTGGAAGGGCAATCTTTTCTGTGGCAAGTGCTTTGCGCAGGAAAGCGTCCGGAATCTGGATCAGGATACCGGCGCCGTCACCCGCCAGCGGGTCGGCCCCAACCGCACCGCGGTGCGTCAGGTTTTCCAGTATTTGCAGCCCCTGGCTGATCCGGTCGTGACTTGCCTGACCTTTTATATGTGCTACGAATCCGACGCCACAGGCATCATGTTCATGTCGTGGATCATACAGACCCTGCTGTTGGGGCAATGAAGAATTGCTCACCTTGTTTCTCACCTCTGTCATCCAGTGCCCAAGCGGCTTTTCATACCGCCTTCCAAATATTTTCTCAAAAGGGCGGGAATGCTACCTTAATCCGGGGGTAGAGGGCAACTTACTCTTTAGATATCTTCGATTGCAAAGAGCCGTCTGTGCTCGCGAATGGCATATCGGTCAGTCATGCCGGCGATGTAATCCGCCACGGCACGGGCGTGTTCCGACTCGTTTTCAGGATTGAATTGCGACGGCAGCAAGCGTGGGTCGTCTGTAAACGCCCGAAACAAGTCATTGATGATGCGCTGCGATTTTGCACTCATGCGCATCACGCGGTAATGCCGGTATAAATTGGTGCGCAGAAAGGCTTTGAGTTCGCGGTTAAGTTCGCGCATTTCCTCACTGAACGCCACCAGTGGCGGCGCAATGCGGACTTCCTCCACACTTTTCGGTGCCAGTGTCCGGATGTTCTGTTCGGTCTGCACAATGAGGTCGGTAACCAGTGTGTTGATCATGCGACGTACGGTCTCATGCACCACGCGCCGTTCGGTCAGATCCGGATAGGAAGCGCGTACTTCATCCAAATGCCTTGAAAACAGGCGCACGGAGGCAAGCTGCTCCAGCGTAACCAGGCCGGAACGCAGACCGTCATCCACATCATGGTTGTTGTAGGCGATCTCGTCGGCAAGATTGGCAATCTGGGCTTCCAGCGAAGGGCGGCGGTTATTCAAAAAACGTTCGCCCACTGCACCCAGGCTGGACGCACGTTCCGGAGAACAATGTTTGAGAATGCCTTCGCGCGTCTCGAAACACAGATTCAGGCCGTCAAACTCCGCATAGCGTTCTTCCAGTATATCCACCACGCGCAGGGATTGCAGGTTGTGTTCGAAACCGCCGTGATCTTTCATACAGGCATTCAATTCATCCTGTCCGGCATGGCCGAACGGAGTATGTCCCAGATCATGCGCCAGCGATATCGCTTCCACCAGGTCTTCATTCAGCGCCAGACGGCGTGCAATGGAACGGCCGATTTGCGCAACTTCGATGCTGTGGGTAAGGCGGGTCCGAAACAGGTCCCCTTCGTGATTCACAAAAACTTGCGTCTTGTATTCGAGACGGCGAAATGCGCCCGAATGGATGATGCGATCGCGATCCCGCTGGAATTCGCTACGCCCCGGCGGCGCCGCTTCGGCAATAACTCTGCCATATGCGCTAGCACCGACTGCGTAATGAGCAAGCTGCAGTTCAGGCACTGCATGCCTCCAGCGTTTGTTCCAGCAACGCCTGCGGAACATCGCCGGTTTTCACAGCATGACCGAGCGGTTTTAGCAGCACGAAACGTATCTTGCCGCCTTCCACTTTTTTATCCAGTCCCATCAATTGCAGATATTTCTCCGCCCCCAGTGCTGGCGCGCTGACGGGCAGCCCGGCACGCTCGAAAAGTTTACGCACACGCGCCACATCTTCCGCACTTGTCCAACCCATGCGTTGCGACAAGTCGGCCGCCATGACTGTCCCTGCCGCCACTCCTTCACCGTGCAACCAGACGCCGTAGCCCATTCCATTTTCGATGGCGTGGCCGAAAGTGTGGCCCAGATTCAGCAGTGCACGCTCGCCACTTTCGCGCTCGTCCGCTCCCACCACCTCAGCCTTGTTCTGGCAACTGCGCGCAATGGCGTACTGCAACGCCGATGTATCGCGCGCCAGAAGTTTGTCGATGTTGGCCTCCAGCCATTCGAGAAAGGGCAGGTCGCGGATCAGTCCGTATTTGATGACTTCTGCGATGCCGGCACGCAATTCGTTGTCCGGCAGGGTATTGAGTGTGGAGGTGTCCGCCAGCACAACGCGCGGCTGGTAAAACGCGCCGATCATGTTCTTGCCCAGCGGATGGTTGATGCCGGTTTTTCCGCCAACAGAGGAATCGACCTGCGATAACAGCGTTGTCGGTATCTGAATGAACGGAACGCCGCGCAGATAGGTCGCCGCCGCATAGCCGGTAATATCCCCAATAACGCCGCCGCCCAGCGCAATAAGCGGGGTACTGCGTTCACTACGCGCAGAAAGCAATGCATCGTAGATGGTATTCAGCGATTCGCTGCTTTTATATTGTTCACCGTCGGGCAATATGATGGATTGCACTTCTATACCGCTGGAACGCAAGTGTTCCGTTAATTGCTTCAAATAAAGTGGCGCCACAGTAGTATTGCTGATGATGACTGTGCGTTTTTGGGGCAAATGCGGTAAGAGCAATTCGACACGATCCAGCAAGCCGCTTCCGATATGAATAGAATAACTGCGCTCTGCCAGCCCTACGTTTAATGTCTGCATCGTATTTTCGTCTCCAGTCGTCCGCTTCGAATCATCCAGTCGTTTACGCAAACGATCCAGCAATATCTGCACGCTTTGCTTGCCGGTGTGGATGACTACATCAGCAATTTCCGTGTAAAGCGGGTCGCGCTCATTGTGCAATTCCTGCAATTTAGCACGCGGATTATCTGCTTGTAGCAGTGGGCGATTATGGTCATGACGGGTACGTTGCCACAAGTCATGTACACTGCTTTTCAGATATACCACCAAGCCGTTCTGTTTCATCACGGCGCGATTCTGCGCGCTGATGATCGCCCCGCCGCCGGTTGCCAGAACGATATTGTCCCGCTTGAGCAATTCCTGAATTATGCTGCTCTCGCGCAAACGGAATCCCGCTTCGCCTTCTACATCGAAAATGTGCGGAATGGTCACACCTGTACGCCGCTGAATCTCTTCGTCAGTGTCCACGAAAGTCTTGCCAAGTTGCTTGGCAAGCAGCTTCCCCACAGTGGTTTTGCCTGCACCCATCATTCCGACCAGAATAATGGTGTCAGATGCTCGTCTGCCTTGTGTTGTGTCAGCCATGCTCGTGATTGTATCGGAAACCTGGCATTCGTCTTCCACCCAAAGGAAAAGCCCGGTCAAGCCGGGCTTTTCATTGAACGCCACTTGTTCCTAGTTACTCCCCAGACTTTCTTTCAGTATTTTGGGCGTTATGAATACCAGCAACTCTTTTTTGGCACTTGTTTTCGTGTCAGTTTTGAACAGCCAGCCAACTATCGGTATGTCCCCGAACAACGGAACCTTTCGTTCATCGTCCGTGAAGTCCTGAGTGTAAACGCCGCCAATCACCACCGTACCGCCGTTTTCAACCAATACCTGGGTTTCGACTTTTTTGGTATTAATGCTGGGTATTTGATAATAAATTTCCCCCACCGTGTCCTGGCTTACCAGCAGTTTCATGGATACATGGTCGTCAGGTGTTATCTGCGGAGTAACGGTAAGACCCAATACTGCTTTCTTGAATGCGACGGTGGTCGCACCGCTGCTGCTGGCCTGCAAATAGGGAATTTCGACACCCTGCTCAATGTTTGCCTCTGTCTTGTCACCTGTTACCACGCGGGGGCTGGCAATATTCTTGGTTGTACCATCAAGTGACGAGGCATTCAGTTCCAGGGTTAGCGTCTTGGTTGCCAGCGCATTGAACAGGCTCAGCGTCAAGCCGCCCGTCACCGAGCCTGCAGACGGCAGATTAATGCTGGGCGACAACGCACCCTGTACCCCGCCTCCGATATTAAATCCGCCACCTGCAACCGTCGTTGCTGGCCCTGTGTAGCCCAGGCGACCGCCCAGTGTTCGGTTGTATTTCTCGCCTGCCTCAACAAAACGCGCTTCAATCATTACTTGGCGCACAGAAACATCCACTTGCTTGACAAAACTTCGCACTTCTTCAAGCCGAGTCGGCGTATCTTGCACAAATAGCGTGTTAGTTCGTAAATCCGAAACGGCTGAACCGCGTCTTGAAAGCAGCCCGGAATCTTTATCCTTCAGCAATTTGGCCACATCCGCGGCTTTGGCGAAACTGAGCTGAAAACTTTCTGTGCGGACCACCTCAAGTTCGCTGATTTCCTGACGGGCCGCAAGTTCAAGTTTCTCCTTACTCGCTATCTCCTCACGCGGGGCCACCTGGATTACATTGCCGTTCTTGCGCATGTCCAGCCCCTTGCTCTCAAGAATGATCGACAGCGCCTGATCCCAGGGAACGTCCTTCAATCGCAAGGTCAGGTTTCCTGTGACTGTGTCGCTGAGCACCATATTCAAGTTGGTAAAGTCAGCAATCACGCTCAATGCCTCGCGAGTGGAAATGTTCTGAAAATTCAGTGTGAGCTTTTCGCCTGCATAACCTTTATGGTTTCCTTTCACCAGCTTGTTGGGATCTTCTATGGACTCTTTTACTTCGATGATGAATTTGTTGTCGGTCTGGTATGCGGAATATTCCCACAGGCCTTTGGGCTCGATTGTCAGCCGTACGTTATCACCCTGAGTAAACGCATCCACCATTTTAACCGGCGTTCCAAAGTCGTTTACATCCAGCTTGCGTTGCAAGTTGCGCGGCAGACTCGTACGCTGAAAATCCACCAGCAGCAGACGTCCTTGTTGCTTGATATCAATGCCAATATCGGTATCGGAAAGATCAACTTCTATACGACCCACGCCATTCCCACCGAGACGAAAATCTATGTCTCTCAGGCTATGTTGTTGTTTTAGTCCAGCCCTCTCCTCTGCAAAGTGAGCGGTAGCTGAATTGTCGCCTTTTGCTTCTTTTCGTTGCAAAGTGATCAGCAGGGTATTTCCTTCCACCCGCGAATCATAGTTCAGCATCTGAGCAAGATTAACAACAAGGCGGGTTCTGCCGCCTGCCTGAACGATATTGGCACTGCGCAAATCGCCTTCACCGAATCCCTGGGTTGATTTTCCCAATCCGTTTTCGGTATTCGCAAAGTCGAACACGACACGCGGCGGTGTATTGATTGCGAATGTAGTGGGCAACCCGCTCAGTGCGTTTCTCATCTTCACTTCGATCACCACCTTGCCACCCAGTTCATTATTCGCGCTGATGGACTGAATACTGTTCGGCGCATCTGTATTTGTTGACCCTTCAGCCTGCGCAACAAATGACCCCAGAAAAAGAATCATCGTGATCAAATGAACAATGCTGCGAATTGGTTTGCTGAATTGTTTCATAGTTTTTACTCCTGATTACTCCGCCAGTTGCAGGCTGCTCTCTCGTTCGGACCAATCGCCCACGCTGTCTTGAACCATCTCTTTGATTTTTACTTCAGCCTCTGTCACTGAGATGACTTGCCCAAAGTTCAGTCCAATATAATTTCCGGCCTTGACATGATAGATCCTGCCTTCGGCAGATCGTATCACCGCATGCCCTACCCCTTTCTGGTACAAATAACCTACCATTTTCAGGCTTTCAAGAGGAAAGTCCTCCAATTCTTCTTTTGGACGATCCAGATTGGGTTGGTTCTGCCCGGAGCCTTTTGCATTTCTAGCGTCAGATTTGCGCGGTTTGAAGGGGTCGGGCAGGTTTGTATCGTTATCATAGGTAAACGGCTCATACGGTTCAACGTCTGGAGGCGGCTCAATCTTGCCACGCATATCTGCGCCGGCATTTTTCACAAAGTCGCGCAGATCCTGAAATTCTTCACCGCCGCAGCCGGTCAAAAACAACAACACAAGCAATATTGAATAAACTGCTTTCATTTTTATCTTCTCTTGCCCTTGGCTTTGGCTTTGGCAGCGTTTCTCTGTGCGGCCAGCTCTTCTTCATCCAGATACCGGAAAGTCTTTGCGGTGGCATCCATGTTTAACACACCGTCCTTCCCTGGAATCACTTTGATATTATTCAAGGTGACGATTCGCGGAAGGTGTGAGATATCACTGGCGAATTTTCCCAGATCATCATAATTGCCTGACACCTTGATCGCGATCGGCTGCTCGGTAAACACACCCGTCGCCACTTCCGGTCCCGGTTTGAATAACTCAAACTGTAATCCGCGTCCCAAACCGGCCTGATTAATGTCGGTCAGCAACGCATCCATTTCGGACTTGCTCGGCAGCTGCTTCAACAAAGCCCCGAAAGATTGCTGGGTGTCAATCAGTTGTTTCTTGATGATGTCCAGATTGATGGCCTCGCGTTTTTTGACCAGATAGGTGTCGCGCAATTTGACTTCTTCTTGCTTCGCGCGCTGAAGATTGTCCCACTCATCCTGCCAGACAAACATGGCCCCTGCAGCTACAACAACAACAAATATTGAAATAAAAGCTGCAATCTTGATAGGCCACGGCCAGCTTCCCGGCGTTTTTGGATCAACGTTCTTGATTTCTTCCAGAAAATTCATGATTCTGACCCTTAACCCTTATTGGCTGGCTTTGCCGGCGCAGGTGCGGCTTGTTTAGTCAAATTGAAGTTGAGACTGAACTCGCTCAAACGTTTGCCTGATACAGATGCCGACTTCACTTCAATCAATGTCGGGGTATCCAGCCATGGTGAATCCTCAATCGACCGCATCAGCGTTGAAACCCGGGCGCTTGACTGGGCATAGCCAACCAAGCTGATCTTATTTTCGCTCTGTAATAGACTTCTCAGATATACGCCATCCGGCAGTATGCGCAACATCTGATCAAGCAAGTGAACCACATCAGAACGGGTACTCTGCAGATTCTCAACCACTGTCTTGCGCGACAGCAGGGATTGCGTTTGCTCACGCAGCTTTTTGATTTCCGCGATCTGTTTATCAAGTACCGTAATCTGTTGTTTTAAATAGTTATTACGACGCTCCTGATAGGAAACTTGCGTACCAATGGCGGCATAGACGAGCGCAACAATAAGCGCACCCAATGCGAACGAGATGGCACTCAATACAATAAATTGTGTCTGGCGTGCTTTTCGTTTTTCCTCGCGATGCGGTAGCAGGTTTACACGTATCATGATGGATCAAACCTCCGCAACGCCAGGCCGCAAGCAATCATGAGCGCAGGGGCATCCATCTGCAGTTGGCGCGGCTTGATGCGACTGGACAGCTGCATCAATTCAAACGGATTCGCCACCAGTGTACTTACTTGTGTACGGGTCGCCACCGCCTCATCCAGACCGGGCAATGCAGCGCACCCGCCGGCCATTACGACATAGTTCACTTCGTTATACTGCGTTGAGGTAAAAAAGAATTGCAAGGCTCGCGATACTTCCATCGCGATGTTTTCACGAAAAGGGGACAACACATCGCTTTCATAATTCTCCGGCAAACCGCCATTGCGCTTGGCCGACTCGGCTTCCTCAAGCGACAACCCGAAGACGCTTTGAATCTGTTGCGTAAGCTGCGCGCCGCCCGCCTGCTGGTCGCGCATATATACCGATTGACCATTGCGCAGCACGTTCACATTCATCACATTGGCGCCAATATCAACCAGCGCAATACACTGATCCGAAGCTCCGCCAGGCAGCTGGGAACTTATCATCTCAAACGCCGCTTCTGCAGCATAGGGTTCCACATCCACCACGACTGCCTTGAGGCCTGCCGCCTGCGCTGCCGCTACGCGGTCTTCCACATTGGCCTTGCGCGAAGCCGCCAATAACACTTCAACTTCTTCAGGATTGTTAGGCGCAGAGCCAATCACCTGGAAATCAAGATTGACCTCATCCAAAGCGAACGGGATGTACTGATTTGCTTCGCTCTCGACCTGGTATTCCAGGTCATCCTCGCGCAAATCGGCAGGCAATAATATTTTCTTGCTGATCACTGCGGCGGCAGGCAACGCCAGGCTGACGTTTTTGATGCGCGAACCCAGACGTTTCCAGGCGCGCTTCACCGTGTCGGATACAGCATCCAGGTTGTTTATGTTGCCATCGCTTACTGCATCGGAAGGAAGTGCTTCAATAGCGTAACGTTCGACCACATATCCGGCTTTTTTTGGCGCCTCGCTCAGTTCCACCATTTTGACGGAGGATGAGCTGATATCTACGCCGATCAGCGGCGGCGTAGAGGTGCTCAAAAAATCCAACGTGATATCAAAATCTCCTTTGATCATAGGCTGGTTAGCGATTTTCCGTATAAAGTGGTTTAAATCCTAGCAATAACTCCCGTAGGTGTAAAGTTTTTTCTACGATCTCGATTTCAGCACACAAGGCGATATAATCGCTGGCCGAATTAATACTAAGATGCTTGTTATGACTTCTCGCTGGTGGTTTTACCCTTCTCTTGGCGTACTCGCCTTACCCCTGTTACCGATTTTGCTGCTTGTTCTCGCAGCGATACTTACGTACCCGACATTGCCCACGCTGGAATCACTGACCGACTATCGCCCCAAGATGCCGCTCCGCGTATTCAGTGCCGAAGGCGTACTGATTGGCGAATTCGGCGAGGAACGGCGCGAACTGGTCGAGATCGGAGATGTACCCGAGTTGATGAAGAAGGCCATTCTTGCTGCAGAAGACGACCGTTTCTATGAGCATGGTGGCGTGGATTACATCGGTGTGATGCGTGCAGCCTATTCCAACTTTGTTTCGGGTGGCGTCAGGCAGGGCGCCAGCACAATTACCATGCAAGTCGCCAGAAACTTCTTCCTTTCCAAGGAAAAAACACTGTCGCGCAAATTCAATGAAATGCTGCTTTCCTTCAAGATTGAGCACAATCTGACAAAAGACGAAATTCTTCAGCTCTACTTCAATCACATCTATCTCGGACAGCGTTCCTATGGTTTTGCATCTGCTGCGCAGATCTATTTCACCAAATCGCTCGACCAGCTTTCCCTGGCTGAGATGGCGATGCTGGCCGGATTACCCAAGGCGCCTGCCACATTCAATCCCGTTGTGAATCCGGAGCGTGCGAAAGTGAGGCAAATGTACATCCTGCGCCGCATGCACGATCTGGGCTACATCGACACAGAGCAGTTCGAACAGGCGCAGAACGAGCCCATCGTAACCGCGCAGTCAACTCATCGCCAGGAATTTGCCGTCAATGCCACCTACGTGGCTGAAATGGTACGTCAGGAAATGTACGACCGTTTTCAGGAAGACGCCTATACCCAGGGTTATAACGTCTATACCACCATTCGCATCAAAGATCAGGCGGCCGCTTATAGAGCCGTGCGTAAAGGCGTAATGGAATACGATCATCGTCACGGCTACCGCGGACCGGAAGGCTATATTGACTTGAAAAAATTCAATACCGATGCATTGCTGAGTGAAGCATTGGAAAGTGTTGCAGATAGCGACGACCTCATTCCGGGTGTTGTGCTATCCACCAATCCTAAAGGCATTCGAGTTCACAACAAGGGTGGGGAAATTATTGAAATTCGCGGTGAAGGCCTGAGTTTTGTACGGCAGACATTGGGAACAAAACTGGCACTTAACCAGCGCATCCGCCCGGGTTCCTTGATCCGCGTAGTCAAGAATGAAAACGATTTCTGGGAAGTCACCCAATTACCCCAAATTGAATCTGCTTTCGTTTCAGCAAATCCGCGTGATGGTGCGATCTACGCACTGGTTGGCGGGTTTGATTTTTATACCAATCAATTCAACCACGTAACACAGGCGTGGAGACAACCCGGCTCGAGTTTCAAGCCTTTTATTTACTCCGCCGCACTGGAAAAAGGCTTCACGCCTGCCTCCATCATTAACGATGCACCGCTGGTTATCGACCTGTCGCAGACAGGCGAGGAACTCTGGCAGCCAAAAAATTACTCAGGCGGCTTTGACGGCCCGATGCGCATGCGCCAGGGACTGATCAAATCCAAGAATCTTGTCTCCATTCGTATCCTGCAGGCAATCGGCCTCGATTACGCGCAGGACTACGTCACTAAATTCGGCTTCGATAAAGACAAAATCAGGCCTTTCCTCACCATGGCATTGGGTGCCGGCTCGGTGACCCCGCTGCAATTAATGGGCGGATATTCCGTGTTCGCCAATGGCGGATTCCGCATCATGCCCTATCTAATAGAACGCATCGAAGATGGCCAGGGTAATCTCATCGCACAAGCTGCACCGATTGTTGCGGGCGAGGGCGCAGAGCAAGTCATCGACGTGCGCAACGCCTTTACCACAGTCAACATGATGCAGGACGTAGTGAAACATGGCACCGGTATCCGTGCCATGCAACTCGGCAGACAGGACCTGGCAGGCAAGACAGGCACCACCAGCGAATCGATGGATGCATGGTTTGCCGGTTTCCACCCCACTCTTGTTGCCGTCACCTGGGTCGGCTATGACAACCCACAGAGCCTGGGCGAGAAGGAAACCGGCGGCGGTGCGGCTTTGCCGATATGGATGAGCTATATGGGAGAAATGCTGCAAGACGTTCCTGAAGTCGTATATACCCTCCCGGAACATGTTGTCACCGCCCGCATTAACGAAAACGGCCTGCTTGATCCCAACGGCACGCGTATCGAGTACTTTTACGAAGAAAACCTGCCGCCCGAACAGGGAGAAATCGTCCCGGAAGAAAGCAAGCCCGCCACCATAAACGACCAACTTTTTTAAGCTGGCAGATGAGCAAACCGCACCCGCAACGTCGCGACCTGATGCGAGAGCAGCTCGCGCAACAAGCGGCCAAACTGATGGCCGAGAACGGTATCGTCGATCATGCCTTCGCCAAGCGCAAGGCTGCACGGCAGCTCGGTGCGTCAGACACCCGGCATCTGCCCAGCAATCAGGAAGTAGACGACGCCCTGCACAGCTATCGCACGCTTTACCAGCACGAAAGCCACCCCGAAGTGCTTCATCACTTGCGCGAAGAAGCACTCGCCACCATGCGTCTGCTGGAACAGTTTCATCCCTACCTCACCGGCTCGGTGCTAAGCGGCACAGCGGGCGAACAATCAGACATCAACCTGATGCTGTTCAGCGACGACGAAAAAGCCGTGCTGCTTTTTCTGCTCAAAAACACCATCGAATTTGACGACGGGGAATGGATCGTCCGAATCGGCGGACATGAGGAAAATGTGCCCAGCTACACCCTGACCAGCGAAACCGGCACCCAGATACACATCATCGTCCTGCCCGAAAAAGCGTTGCACAGCGGCAGCCGCCACCCGGAGACGCATGCGGATATTGCGGTGGTAGAGACTTTGCTGGCTGGTTGATTAGCCAAGGCAAGCAATTACCGGATTCCGTTCGTGAAGCACCCGCAAGTTGCTTGATCCCGCATTCGCAGCCCAACTGGATCGCAGTATGGTCGCCGCTGCCGATGCCTTCCGCAGCAACCAACCCAAGACAGGCAGGGAACACATCGAGTCTTTGCGCAAGTTGTTGGAAAAGGAGCACAGATATCTGGTTCACGACGATGAAGATAGCGACGACACGCCTGAACACAAAGCTGCGACGCGCTTGACCATTGATCGACTTGCGGCACGGGTTCTGGATTTCGATTTGAGGTATGTACTCAGGCAGATGAAGCACGTGCAGGAGCATGAACACAAAGAGGGTGATGAAATGAAAGAGCGGTAAGCCCAGGATGAGCGGCGCTTTGAAATTACCCTGCTATTACATTGTATTCAACCGATCCAGCAAATCACGAATTTTCATGGGATCATCTGCACGCATTATTTTCTGAACGAGCGGCGCGATTTCCGGCAGGTTGGTCGTCAGCACACGCTGCTTGGTGCTGAGCAGCTGGGCGGGGTGCATGGAGAATTGGCGCAGGCCCAGGCCAAGCAGCAAACGGGTATAGGCAAGTTCGCCCGCCATTTCGCCGCAGACCGAGACGGGAATGCCGGCTTTGTTGGCGCTGGAGATCACTTGCGACAATAGCTGAAGAATGGCCGGGTGTAACGGGTCGTACAGGTGGGCGACTTCTTCATCGGTACGGTCGATTGCCAGCGTGTACTGAATCAAGTCGTTGGTTCCGATGGAAAGGAAATCCAGTTTTTTGACAAAGGCGTTGAGCGCCAGCGCGGCGGCTGGAATCTCTATCATGCCGCCGACTTTCACGTTGGGATCGTAGGTGACACCTTCATTGGCAAGACCCAGTTTAACCCCATCGATGAAATGCAGCGTCTGGTTGATTTCGGCAGCGCCGGACAGCATCGGCACGAGTATTTTCAAATTTCCGTAGGCCGATGCACGCAACAGGGCGCGCAATTGGGTACGGAACAGTTGCGGCTCAACCAGACACAGGCGAATTGCGCGCAAACCGAGCGCCGGGTTGCTGGCGACGCGGACTGCCCCCTTCAACTGTTTGTCCGCGCCGAGATCGAATGTGCGAATGGTAACGGGCAATCCGTCCATGCCTTCAATCACCTCACGGTAAGCCTTGAACTGCTCCTCTTCATCTGGCAAGTCGTCCCGGTTGAGAAACAGAAATTCACTGCGGAACAGGCCGATGCCGGTGGCACCGTTTTCTTTCACGTCCGCCAGGTCGTGCGGCATTTCGATATTGGCATGCAACTCGATGTGCGTTCCGTCCAGCGTGTCGGCATGCGCAGTTTTCAGGCGTTTGAGTTTTTGCCGCTCCAGTTCCCACTGGCTCTTGCGCAATTTGTATTCGGCCTGCAAATGCTTGTCGGGATCGACGATAACCACGCCCTGGTCGCCGTCGACGATGAGCATGTCCTGGTCTTTGATCAGTTCGCGCGCATGATGTAAGCCGACCACACACGGCGTATTCAGGCTGCGCGCGACAATGGACGTGTGCGAAGTGGCGCCCCCGAGATCGGTAAGAATGCCGGTGAATTGATGCGGCTTGAGCTGAATCAGGTCGGCGGGACTGACATCGTGTGCAACCAGAATCATTTCCACATCATGCTTGTTGCTGGGCGGCGCATGGCCCGCATGGCCACTCAGCACCTTGAGCACGCGCTCTACGACTTGCATCACATCGGTCTTGCGCTCGCGCAGATAAGCATCTTCAAACACCTCGAACTGCGTGACCAGTTCGTCCATTTGCGTTTTAAGCGCCCATTCCGCATTACAACGCTCGCGCAGCACCATTTCGCGAGCGGCGCGACTGATATGTTCATCGCCAAGGATCATCAGGTGCAGGTCGAGGAAAGCATCAAACTCTGCAGCTGCCTGCTGCGGGCGCAGCTGTCGCAGCGCAGTCAGTTCCTTGCGTGTTGCCTCCAGCGCGTCATCCAGACGCGACACCTCCTCATTCACCAGCGGTTTGGGCAGCACATAATGCGCCACTTCCAGTGAAGTATTTGACACCAGGTGTGCACGACCGATGGCGATGCCACCGGAAACCGGAAGACCATGTAACGTAAGGCTCACTCGTCTTCTCCAAAACAATTGTTAATGAGTGCCAGCAATGCTGTCATTGCTTCCTGCTCCCGTTCGCCATCAGTTTCGATATTAATGCTCGTACCTTTCGCTGCCGCCAGCATCATCACGCCCATGATACTTTTTGCATTCACGCGCCGTCCGTTTCGCGTCAACCACACTTCGCAGGGATACTGCGAAGCCAACTGGGAAAGTTTTGCAGATGCGCGGGCATGCAGACCGAGCTTGTTAATAATCAGTGCATCTAGTTGCTGCATCAAAGCCTTCCGAATCAATCGTAACAATACAGTCCCTGCCACCGTCCAGTGCGCGTTGCACCAGTTCATCCAGGGGTTTATTGGAATAGCAGGCCACGCGCAGCAACATTGGCAAATTGACGCCAGCCACACCTTCGATGCGCCCCGGTTGGCTCAATCGCCGCGCTATGTTGCAGGGCGTGGCCCCAAACACATCAGACAACAGCAGTACGCCCTGTCCTTTGTCCAGTTGTGCAATAAGCGCGTTCGCTTCTTTTTGTTTAAGCTCGGGATCATCATTTGCCAGAACAGAAAGCGCTTTTACATGCGCCGGGGCGACGCCCAGTACATGTCTTACACAGTCAATCAGGCTGTCACCCAATCCGTTATGCGTGATAAGCAGGATACCAACCAATCAATACACTCCCATTAAACGCGCCAGAAAAACCGCGACGACCAGCAGCACGACCCAGCCATAGCGCAGCAGCCAGCGCAAAGACCGGTTTGCTGCCGCATCGTTCATATTCTCTTCATCCACGATGGCGCGTATTTTTTTAAGCGCATGCTGCGCAGTCGTGCGACGAATATTCTTTTGCAGTTGATCCTCACTGTTCACGGCTCAACCCTTCTCGGCGTGGAATCATCGATGAATTTTAGCCGTTTCTGCATCGCAGCGGTGAGATGTACCACCCCCTGGCCGTCAATCAGCATGGCCTTGTCCAGATGCATCTTGCGGGCCGCTTTCAGCCATTTGGACGTGCCGGAAATAAACAGGGGCTTGGAAGCGGCGTCGGACAACAGCCCGGCATGTTCACCCTGTGTAAGGATAGTGACAGCCTCAACCCCCTGCACCGGATAGCCGCTGCGGGGATCGATCACATGGCAATATCGTTTGCCGTCCAGTTCAAAATAGCGCTGATAGTCGCCCGAAGTGCCGATGGCTTCACCGTCATGCAGTTCCAGAATGGCAATGGGACCCGGTCTGCGCGGGTGCTGGATGCCGATACGCCAGGTGCGCGAACCTCGTGTCCCCAGCGCCAATACATTGCCGCCAATGTTGATGAGTGCATTATGAATGCCCTGTTCCTTCAATATCCTGGCTGCGCCGTCCAGCGCGTAGCCCTTGGCGTAACCGCCCAGATCAAATTTGACCGCCTTGTTGCGGCTGAAAACGGGAACAGGGAATTTGCCTGAGGGTGACTCGAGAAAACGAAGGTCGCGCATCTTCGGATTTGCCTTCACCAGTGCAGCAATTTTTCCCTTTTTCGGCAACGCCGCCTTGAATTCGTCCGCCTGAAATCCCCATGTTCTGATCAGGCCGCCTATGGCCGGATTGAATAGCCCGCCGGATTGCGTCGAAATGCGCGCCGCGTCGCGCAACATCCATGCCAGTTCGGGTGAAATGCGCATGCTTTCGCCAAGCGCAATGGCATTGTTCAGTTTGCTCAATTCCGAAGGTTTCCAGGCATGCAGCTTGTCATGCAAGCGCTGAAACTCGTGCATGATGGCAGCCGTCGCCTGGCGTGCCCTGGCATCGTCCACGCCATATATGCTCACATCGACCTGCGTGCCGAACACATAGGCCTGTTCCTCATAGAACGGTTCCTTGCCGCAGGAGGAGAGCAAAAGCGCGAGCGCGAGTAGCGTGAAGCGGAAAATCAGCTTCATTGCTGCATCTCTTCCAGCTCCATCGCGGCCGCCAGCATCGCCAGCCTTGCCATCACGCCGTATGCATAAAAGCGGTTAGGCGTATCGTCCGGGGCGCAATCGGGATTGGGGAAGGCACAGCATGAATCGAACGCCAGCGGCGAAAACCGCATACCGGGCGCGTTGAGATTCTCGTCCATGCCACGCTCGGTGTGCACGCGATAGAAGCCGCCGATCACATAGCGGTCAATCATATATACCACCGGTTCGGCCACCGCCTCATTCAGGTCCTCGAAGGAATACACTCCTTCCTGCACCAGCACGTCCGATACCTGTACCCCCTCCTTGACCACAGCCATTTTCTTGCGTTGTTTGCGGTTGAGGTCGCGCACCTCGCTCGCGTCCTTCACTGTCATGACTCCCATGCCATAAGTTCCCGCATCGGCCTTGATGATCACGAACGGATCCTGTTTTACGCCATATTCGGCATATTTGGCACGCACCCGCTGCAGTACAAAATCCACCTGCGCCGAGAGACATTCTTCGCCGACCTTTTCATGGAAATTGACCTGGTTGCACACGGAAAAATACGGATCAATCATCCATGGATCGATACCGATCAATTCGGAGAACTGGTCGGACAGCTGATGGTAGGCCGCAAAATGCCTCGATTTGCGCCGCTGGAACCAGCCCGCTTCCAGCGGTGGCAAAACGGTCTGCTCCAGATTCTGGAGAATGTCCGGCGCGCCTGAAGACAGGTCATTGTTGAGCAGCACCAGGCAGGGATCGAAATCCGCCACACAGAGACGATTACCCTTGCGCACCAGCGGTTCCAGCGTAATTGAGCTACCGTTCGTTAATTCCAATGTGGTCGCTTGCGTGATCTGCGGCAGCAGTGAGCCGATACGCACATCCAGACCGGCCTGGCGCAGGATACGCGCGAGTTGTTCCAGGTTCTGCAAATAGAACTGATTGCGCGTATGGTTTTCCGGGATCAGCAACAGGCCGCGCGCTTCCGGGCAGATTTTCTCCACCGCGCTTTGCACGGCCTGTACGCCCAACGGAATAAAATCCGGGTTGAGATTGTTGAAGCCGCCGGGGAACAGATTGGTATCCACGGGCGCCAGCTTGAAACCACTGTTGCGCAGATCGACCGAACTGTAGAACGGCGGCGTATGCTCCTGCCATTGCAGGCGGAACCAGTGTTCTATGGTTGGCTGCGCGGTGAGGATGCGTTGCTCCAGATCGAGCAGCGGACCCTTGAGGGCGGTGGTAAGACGGGGGACCATGGGATACCTGCAATAAACGATGTCGGCATTCTAGCTGATTGTGTTCTGTTAAATGAAACCGCTTTTAAGGGCATTCCCGGTACGGGCAGGGGATTGGATGTCAGTGCAGTGCATGCACGTTCATCGCAAGTGACTCATTTTTCACCAGCATAAACCCAAAGGTCAGCCTCCCGCCTGTCAGTGGTAGAATGCGCGCCTTCGAAATCAAGGCAATTCCATGTTATCCACAGCAAATATCACCATGCAGTTCGGCGCCAAGCCGTTGTTTGAAAACGTTTCGGTAAAATTCGGCGAAGGCAATCGCTATGGTCTGATCGGCGCCAACGGTTGCGGCAAATCCACTTTCATGAAAATTCTGGGCGGCGATCTGGAGCAGACCTCGGGCGAAGTAATGCTGGATCGTGGCGAGCGACTGGGTAAATTGCGCCAGGATCAATTCGCCTACGAGGATATGCGCGTGATGGATGTGGTGATGATGGGGCATGCCGAAATGTGGGAGGCAATGAGCGAGCGCGATGCGATCTATGCCAACCCCGACGCTTCGGAAGAAGACTACATGCGCGCTGCCGATCTGGAAGCGACCTTTGCCGAATACGATGGCTACACCGCTGAGGCGCGCGCAGGCGAGTTGCTGCTGGGTCTGGGCATCGCCATCGAATTACACCAGGGTACCATGAGCGCGGTAGCGCCCGGCTTCAAGCTGCGCGTGCTGCTGGCACAGGCACTGTTTTCCAATCCGGACATCCTGCTGCTGGATGAGCCGACCAACAACCTGGATATCAACACCATTCGCTGGCTGGAAAATATCCTCAATGCGCGCAACTCGACGATGGTGATTATTTCCCACGATCGCCACTTCCTGAACAGTGTATGCACGCACATGGCCGATCTGGACTACGGCAAGATCACTGTGTACCCCGGCAATTACAACGACTACATGCTGGCTTCCACGCAGGCGCGCGCGCAGCAGTCTGCCGACAATGCCAAGGCGAAGGAAAAGATTGCCGAACTGAAGGCTTTCGTGGCACGTTTCTCGGCCAATGCCTCCAAAGCCAAACAGGCAACGTCGCGCGCGCGCCAGATAGACAAGATCAAGATTGAGGACATCAAGCCTTCCAGCCGCCAGTATCCGTTCATCCGCTTTGAATACGACGACAAGGACAAACTGCATCGCTCTGCGGTGGAAGTACAGAAGATGGCCAAGGGTTTCGACCACATGCTGTTTTCCAACGTCAACTTCCGCATCGAAGCGGGGGAGAGGGTCGCCATTATCGGCCCTAACGGTATCGGCAAAACCTCGCTGTTGCGCATCCTCGCGGGCGATCTTGAGCCGGACACCGGCACCGTCAAGTGGGCGGAAAAGGCCAGACTCGGTTATTACGCGCAGGATCACGCTGCCGATTTTGCCCGGGACAAGCAGATGATGGATTGGATGACAGACTGGCGCGGCGAAAACGACGATGACCAGGTCGTGCGCGGCACACTGGGTCGTTTATTGTTTTCCGGCGATGACGTAAAGAAGAATGTGAAGGTGCTGTCCGGCGGCGAAAAAGGCCGCATGTTGTTCGGCAAGCTCATGCTGCAAAAGCCCAACGTGCTGCTGATGGACGAGCCGACCAATCATATGGACATGGAAGCCATAGAGTCGCTCAATACCGCGCTGGATTTGTACAAGGGCACGCTGGTCTTCGTCAGCCATGACCGCGAGTTCGTGTCTTCGCTGGCCACGCGCATTTTCGAAATTTCGACCAAGGGTGTGACGGATTATCACGGCACCTACGAGGAATTCCTGCGCGATCAGATGATGGAATAGTATGATTTCACGCGGAGACGCGGGGAAACCGCACCTGATATCCTGATTTCTCTGCAGTACGCGTCTCCGCGTGCAAAATACTTTCTTGTGAACCTTGCATTTTCAAGGAGCCTTGAGTGGCAAAATCTCCTTCAATCGGCGTTTTCGATTCGGGTGTGGGCGGCCTGTCCGTCCTGCAGCACATCCGCCACGCACTTCCCAACGAACGCCTGATCTATGTCGCCGATTCCGGCCATGTCCCCTATGGTGGCAAATCACCTGCGTTTATCGAAGCTCGCTCGCTTGCCATCGCGCGTTTCCTGGTCAGCCAGGGCGCGGAGGCTATCGTCATTGCCTGCAATACGGCCACTGCCGCAGCCGCGCACGCCTTGCGCGTCAAGTTCAACATGATGCCAATCCTGGCCATGGAACCCGCCGTAAAACCAGCCATTGCAGTGACGCAAAGCCGCGTGGTCGGCGTGCTGGCGACGGTCGGCACACTGGAAAGCGCACGCTTTGCCGCCCTGCTGGAAAAATACGGCGGATGGCGCGTAAAGATCGAAACGCAAGGTTGCCCCGGCCTGGTCGAACAAGTCGAGCGCGGCGAATTGGAAAGCGCACGCACGCACGAACTGATCGAACGCTATACCGCGCCGCTGCTGCGGAAGGGAGCAGATACCCTGATCCTGGGTTGCACCCACTATCCGTTTCTGGCACCGCTGATCCGCAAAGTGGTGGGAGAAAACATCAGACTGATAGATACCGGCGAAGCTGTTGCGCGCCATTTGCTGCACCGGATAAAAACCGAGCTGCCGCCCCGCGTTGAGAGCACAGGATCGGAGGAGTTTTTTACCAGTGGTAATGCGGAACAAGCATCGCGCACCATGTCGATGCTGTGGGGAAAAGAGATTGTTGCGCAGCTGTTACCCGGGGAGTTCATGTAGTCATAGCAGCTTATCGACCCGGCACTCATTATCCATGAGTCCGTTCGTATTGTCCCTTCGACTGCGCTACAGCTACCTCCGGCTTTCAGCATGATATTCCCATGCTTTGAGTTGTGCACAGGCGGTTTCCAGCGCCCAGCGACCAACAGGCTGGGAGACCGGTTTCTTCGGACAGCGGAATAAACGACTCGGGCAACACAAGGGATATACCAGACGGCAATGAAGAATACGATCGTGGAAACGATTGACAAACCGGCAGTCAGTGCGATTGCATCAGGTCAGCGCACTATGATGCCGGCTTTGTTGCGACCAGTTGCAGAACTTACGATTCCCGCTGTCTTATATACGGATATACGGAACAGGGGGTTTGTTTCAATTATCCGTTAAAATCCTGCTGATCGCACTTGAGGAATACCTGCATGAGTTCTCGCTACTATACATTGACCGTTTCCTGCCCTGACCGTGCGGGTATCATCGCCGCAGTCAGCGGTTTCATCGCACGGTACGGCGGATTTATCGTCGAGGCGAGTTATCACACCGAGCAGGAGGCCCAACGTTTCTTTATGCGACAGGAAATTCGTGCCGATTCCCTGCCGTTTGATGCAGCAGAATTCTGCAGGCTTTTTGAGCCGTTGGCACAAGAGTTCGGCATGACATGGCAATTCTCCGACTCCGGCATCAAAAAGCGGCTGGTGGTGCTGGTAAGCAAGCAGGATCATTGTCTGGACGATCTTCTGCACCGCTGGCGCAGCGGTGAATTGCAGGTGGAAATTCCCTGCGTAATTTCCAATCACGGGGATTTACGCGGTTTCGTCGAATGGCACGATATCCCGTTTATCCACGTTGATATGTCCAAGGACAAGGAAGCAGCATTCCAGCACATTGTGTCGCTGTTCGACGAACACCGCGGCGATGCGATGGTGCTTGCGCGTTTCATGCAGATTCTGCCGCCCTGGCTATGTCAGCGTTTTCCCGGGCGCATCATCAACATACACCACAGTTTTCTGCCTTCTTTTGTCGGCGCCAAACCATATCACCAGGCCTACCAGCGCGGCGTGAAACTGATCGGCGCAACCTGCCATTACGTCACCGAAGATCTGGATGCGGGACCGATCATTGAACAGGATACGGTGCGTATCGACCACGGCGATACCCCCGATGATCTGGTACGCTATGGGCGAGATATCGAGAAAACTGTGCTGTCGCGCGGCTTGCGCTACCATGTGGAGGATCGTGTTCTACTGTGCGGCAACAAGACCATCGTATTCCGCTAATTCAAATTAATACAATGACTGCATTTACAGGAAGGAGATACAACATGAAGCAAGTTCTGGTTTTTATATTCGTTGCATTATTCGCGTTTAACGCGATGGCGTTTGAATTAACCAGCCCGGACATAAAAACAGGCCGTCCAATGACCAAGCTTCAGGAATACAAGGGCATGGACTGCGACGGCGACAATCTCTCCCCTGCTTTGGAATGGAAGGATGTGCCCGAAGGCACCCGCAGTTTTGCTGTGACTGTTTTTGACTACGATGCGCCTACCGGCAGCGGATGGTGGCACTGGGTGGTGTATGACATTCCCGCTTCAGCCACCGGTTTGCCTGCAGGCGCGATGGTCGAAACACCTTTGCCTATCGGAACAAAGCAGGGGCGCAACGATTTTGGTGGGCGCAATTATGGCGGCGCCTGTCCCCCCGTCGGCGGCAGGCCACATCATTACATTTTCACGGTGTATGCACTCAAAGTGAGCAGACTGGATGTGACCGAAGATGCAAGTGCAGCTATGATTGGTTACATGATTCAAGCTAACCGGCTGGGATTGGCAAAGTTGACTACAACTTATTCCAGATAAGATTTCCAGCTTCATAAAAAAGGGCATCCGAAGATGCCCTTTTTCCTGCTTGTCTGTGATGAGTCAGACGTTGTAAGCCTTTTCACCGTGTGTCGCTGTGTCCAGACCTTCGCGTTCTTCTTCTTCCGAAACACGCAGACCCATGACAATGTCGACGAGCTTGAAGCAGATGAAGGCGACCACACCGGACCATACAATGGTGATCAACACACCGGTGGCTTGAGTCATGACTTGACCCATCATGGTGTAGCCGTCCACCCCCACGCCGCCCAGTGCTGGCGATACGAAGATACCGGTGCCGATGGCGCCAACGATGCCGCCAACTGCGTGGATGCCGAACACGTCGAGTGAATCGTCATAGCCCAGGGATTTCTTCAGGCCGGACACTGCCCACAAACAGATCGGGCCAACCAGTGCACCGAGGACGATCGCACCCATCGGGCCAACCAGACCGGCAGCCGGTGTGACGGCAACCAGACCAGCCACTGCACCGGAAGCGATACCCAGCATGGATGCTTTGCCACGCATTATCTTTTCCGCAGCCATCCAGGTCAGTGCCGCAGCAGCGGTGGCAACGATGGTGTTCAACAGCGCCAGTGCCGCGCCGCCGGTGGCTTCCAGGTTGGAACCGGCGTTGAAGCCGAACCAGCCCACCCACAGAAGGGAAGCACCAATCATGGTCATCGGCAGATTATGCGGAGCCATGGGCTCTTTGCCATAACCGATACGCTTGCCGATCACGATAGCGCCGACCAGTGCAGCAACGCCAGCGTTGATGTGAACCACGGTGCCACCGGCAAAGTCCAGCGCGCCCTTCTCGAACAGGTAACCGCCGGTTGCCCACACCATGTGTGCGATCGGCAGGTAGGAGAAAGTAAACCACAGTGCGGAGAACACCATCAGTGCGCCGAACTTGATGCGCTCTGCGAAGCCGCCGATGATCAGCGCGGTGGTGATGGCCGCGAAGGTCAGCTGGAAGGCCACAAATGTGAACTCGGGGATCACCACGCCGTCCGTAAATGTCGCTGCGGTGCTGTCTGCAGTCATGCCTGCCAGGAACAGCTTGCTCAAGTCACCAATCGCCCAGTTCATTGTGCCGCCGTCGCCGAAGGCCAGCGAGTAACCATAGATCACCCACAGGATGGAGATCAGGGCGAAGATGCCGAATACTTGCGACAGCACCGACAACATGTTCTTGG
Source organism: Sideroxydans sp. (assembly GCA_050287265.1). Classification (GTDB taxonomy): domain Bacteria; phylum Pseudomonadota; class Gammaproteobacteria; order Burkholderiales; family Gallionellaceae; genus Sideroxyarcus. The sequence continues at coordinate 24,389 of JBNKBO010000014.1, forward strand.
CGCGCACCAGGCCACCGTAGAACAAAGACAGACCGGGAACGATCATCAGGATCACCAGCAGGGTGGACAACATCATCCATGTGGTGTCGCCCTTGTTGGGGACTGCTGCTGCAGCCGCCACTTCTTCCGCGAATACCGGAACGGACAGACCGCCCAGCATGGCGAACAGCGTGAATAGTGCAATAAATTTCTTCATCTCTTCGCTCCTTATAAAGCTTCCGAGCCGGTCTCGCCGGTTCGGATGCGGATTACTTGTTCAAGATCTGCCACGAAGATCTTGCCGTCGCCAATCTTGCCGGTCTGTGCCGATTTCTCGATAGCCTCGATGACCTGGTCCAACTGGTCTGCCTTGATGGCGGCTTCCAGTTTGATCTTGGGCAGAAAATCCACGACATACTCCGCACCGCGGTACAACTCGGTGTGACCTTTTTGCCGTCCGAAACCCTTGACTTCAGTCACGGTGATACCTTGCACGCCAATGGCGGACAGAGCTTCGCGCACTTCGTCGAGCTTGAACGGTTTGATGACTGCTGTGATCATTTTCATCTTCACTCTCCTTAGGTTGGGCGGGATTGCTCACCGCCCGAAAATAAATTACATTGAGTGGGACACAGACAATACGTACTTGACCTTATCGTCGGTTATGTTGGTCTTATTGATCAACAGTCCAAAACCATAGCCGCCAAAGTCTTTAGATACACTCAGGTTGTAGTCGGTGTAATCCGACGCGCTATTGTTGACCACCTTTTGCTTACCGTAGTGCGCCCCCAGGGAGACACCTGCTTCCTCAAGATCATAGCTGCCATTCACTTCCAGGTAACCGGAACCTTTGGAGTCAGCGAAGCCGAACAGATTGCCCAAACTACGAGAATATTTGGCTGTCACCCACTTGTAGCCGACCGAACCGTAGATTTCGTTGGTATTGGCAGAAATACTGCCGGCAGCAATTCCGCCGGAGTAGTTGTAGCGCAGAAAGCCCACGTCATAAGTCACGACGCCAGCCTCACCGCTATAACCGGCATATGTATCCAGCTCCAGGCTGGCACCGTCGACATATGCACCAGTATCAGTCAGCCAGCTGATGTTTGAACCCCAGGCGCCGACGTATGCGCCACTCTCATGCGCGTAGTCCAATCCACCCTGAATAGCGCCTCTGTTAGCGGTTTGCGAAACACCGCGATACAGGTAATTGGTCGTCAAAGTCATATTGGAAGAGAATGGCGAAGCATCTTCAGCCAATGCGGGCAACGCGAAAGCAGTAGCCAGAGTTGCAACAATCAGTTTTTTCTTAAGCATGGTATTTCCTTTCTGTTGGTAATAAAGTAACAAAGGTGGGATGAAGTTATCCACGCATTCCTATCAGCAGAAACTGTGCCAAACCCTGAAACCCGCGCAGATACTGACTTTGCCGTAGAATGGGCAAAGTATGTAAAGAGACATCGCACCAAGTCCATGCACAAAAACAGTGCAACGCACTCAAGCGGTGCGACCCTACTCTTTGCTACACTATCGGCATATCCGTATATATACTTAGGAATCAAATACCATGCTGAATACCAGATTCTTTGAAGACATGTCATCCAAATTGACCGAAGCCGTCGCCAACAGTCCGGCCAGGGATTTTGAGAAAAATGCGCGTGCGCTATTGGCTCAGGGTTTCAACAAACTTGATCTTGTCACGCGCGAGGAGCACGAAGTGCTGGCACAACGACTGGAAAAACTGGAAGCCCGCATCGCCGAATTGGAAGCGCAGCGCCCGTAACATGGGACTGGCTGTTTTATGCAGTCGCGGGCTTTCCGGTATGGAGGCTGCGCTGGTCACGGTCGAGGTGCATCTCGCCAACGGCCTGCCGAATTTCACTATCGTCGGTTTACCCGAAGCTGAAGTGAAGGAAAGCAAAGACCGCGTACGCGCAGCTTTGCAGAATTGCCAGTTTGAATTTCCCGCACGCCGTATTACCGTCAATCTCGCCCCTGCCGATTTGCCCAAGGAAAGCGGGCGCTTCGATCTGCCCATCGCGCTCGGTATCCTCGCCGCCTCGGGCCAGATACCTTCCGACAAATTGGCCGACTATGAATATGCCGGCGAGCTGGCGCTCACAGGCGAACTGCGTGCGATCCGCGGCGCACTGGCGATGACCTATCGCGCCGCCAATAGCGGACGTGCTTTTATCCTGCCTGCCGTGAACGCGCCGGAAGCTGCATTGGTGGAAGATGCCGTGGTTTATCCGGCGCAATCATTGCTGCAGGTAGCAGCCCACCTTGCGGGTCGCGATGCGCTGACCAGGTACGTCCCCAATACGCAAACCGTTGTACCAGCCTACCCGGATTTGCGCGAAGTGAAAGGACAGGCGCAAAGCAAGCGCGCGCTGGAAATCGCTGCGGCGGGCGGGCATAGCGTCCTGATGAGCGGTCCGCCTGGCACAGGCAAAAGCATGTTGGCCGCACGCTTTCCCGGCATTCTGCCGCAAATGACACAACTGGAAGCGCTGGAAAGCGCTGCTATGCAATCACTGGGCGGCATGTTCGAAGTTGAGAACTGGAAACGCCGCCCTTACCGCGCACCGCACCATACCGCCTCGGCAGTCGCGCTGGTGGGCGGTGGCAGCAATCCGCGTCCCGGCGAAATTTCCGTTGCCATGCATGGTGTGCTGTTCCTGGACGAATTGCCTGAGTTCGATCGCGGCGTGCTGGAAGTATTGCGCGAACCGCTGGAAAGCGGGAACATCACCATTTCGCGGGCGGCGCGCCGCGCCAATTTCAAAGCCCAGTTCCAACTGCTCGCAGCAATGAATCCCTGCCCCTGCGGCTATCTTGGACATTTCAACGGCAAATGTCGCTGTACACCTGATCAGGTCTCGCGCTATCGCGGCAAGATATCCGGCCCTTTGCTGGATCGCATCGACATTCAGATCGAAGTGCCAGCTGTCGCACAGGAAGATCTGCTCAAACAGTCGGATGGCGAAAGCAGCCCGGACATTCAAATCAGGGTGGAAGCCGCCCGGCAACGGCAATTGGAGCGGCAATCCAAAGCGAACGCACAACTTTCCGTCACCGAAATCGAAACCTGGTGCATGCCCGATGCACAAGGTGAAACACTGCTGCGCCAGGCCATTACCCGCCTTGATCTTTCCGCTCGCGCTTATCATCGCGTGCTCAAGGTAGCTCGTACGATTGCAGATCTCGCCGGGAATAACGAAATTGAAACTTCCCATATTTCCGAAGCGGTGCAGTACAGACGGATGGACAAGCAAGCATAATATTATTGTTGCACTTTTCGTAAGGAGGAAGTTCATGGACTCGTTCATCTGGGACAAGCATTTTGTCACCGGTCTGGAGGAAGTTGACAAGCAGCACCACCATCTGGTTGATGTCATCAACCAGTTCGGCGAATTGCTGACGAAACGTGAAGGCGTTGCATTTGAAGATATCGAAAGGGTATTTGGTGAACTGGCGGAATACGCCCAATATCATTTCACGGAAGAAGAATCACTGATGGATAAAACGGGGATAGATCATCGCCACCAGGAGCATCACCGGCATGAGCACTTTAATTTTTTGCAGGAAGTGACCCAAATGCATGCCGTCATCTCGCCTGACAATTCCGATTCGGCCAAACCCTTGCTGAAATTTCTGATCTATTGGCTGGCTTACCATATTCTTGGCTCAGACCAGTGTATGGCAAGGCAAATCGCAGCGATTCGAAGCGGCCAATCTGCTGTCGAAGCTTTTTTGGCGGAGGAACGCATGAAAGAAGGTGCAGTGGAGCCTCTTTTGCATGCGCTCGACGGTTTGTTTCGCCAGGTATCTGAACGGAACCGGGAATTGCTTTTGTTGAATCAGACGCTGGAGACCAGGGTTGCAGAGCGCACCGAGGAACTGGCGGTTGCCAACCGGCAACTGGAAGAAATTGCCCTTACCGATGTGCTTACCGGCTTGCCCAACCGCCGCCATGCCATGCAGCAACTCGAACAAGCCTGGAAAGAGTCTCTAAGTAAAGACAGTCCCCTGGCCTGCATGATGATCGATGCCGACGGTTTCAAGCAGGTCAACGATAATTATGGACACGATGCCGGAGACGAAGTGTTGCGGCAATTGGCGAGGAATCTGCGCTATTCAATACGCACCGACGACATCGTGTGCAGGCTGGGAGGGGACGAATTTTTCGTCATCTGCCCCGGTACGCAACAGGACGGTGCGGCTCAACTTGCAGATAAAATTCGGGTGGCAATAAGCGCACTACGTGTCCCTTCAGGGAAAGGTGAATGGAAAGGCAGCATCAGTATCGGGGTAGCCGGACGAAAACCACAAATGACGCATTTTGAAGCGCTGATCAAGGCGGCAGATGAAAGCGTATATTGCGCCAAAAAGAACGGACGAAATCGTGTGGCCGTCGCGGACTGAATGGGTAGCCTGAATTGTCGTGTCAGGCCTTCCTAACCGAACAGACGGGACAACAGCCCCTTTTTTTCTCTCCCCCCATTGCCATGCTTGTGCAAATACTCCGCAACATATTGAACGAAATCCCGGTCGTCATGCTTTAAATGATCGAAAAACCACTTGGCCAGCAAGCCCTCCATATCTTTGGAAATGTCTTCACCATTTTCAAATCGTGATTGAAAATCCAGAATGCTCTGTGCATACAGTACATGGGCTTTCTGGTGGGCTTTCAGAAAAGGATATCCAGCCCTCTCCTGCAGGTTTTCTTCGGATTTGAAGTGATAAATCGTGTATTCAACCAATTTTTTTATTATTTTCCCCTGCTGCTTTCTCGATAGCCCGCTGTAGTACGCGTCACCCAGCTGATTGATATACGCTACGATTTTCTTGTGCTGCTGATCGACTTCCTCTATACCGATATTTGTCTGCTCTGTCCAAACAAGTTTAGACATTTATCCTCCGAAAAATAACTTACTCGCATATATTCCCCTCCCCTTGCCCGAAGGGGCATGCCTCCGCATGCAAAAAACTGAGTTCAGCCGAACAGGCGTTTGAATAATCCCTTTTTCTTTTCAACAAAATCCTTCTGTTGCTCCAGATACGCTTTCACGGATTCGACATAATCCGCATCGTCGCGTTTGATATGATTGAACAGCCATGTTACCAGCAAGCTGTTCAGGCCTCTGGAAACATCTTCTCCCTTGCTGAATCTGTCCTGATATTCCGCTACGCGTTTTGTGAACAATTCATGCACTTTGCTGTGAGATTTGGCGAAGGGGTAATTCGCTTCTTCCTGCAGGCTTTCTTCAAAACCAAAATGAGAGATTGTATAGTCCACCAGATCATTGATCAGGTAACCTACTTCTTCACGTGAATGGCCGTTATTGCGCGCATCATCCAATTGATTGATATATTCCACAATTCTGCGATGTTGCTGGTCGATCACATCAATACCAGTATTGAGCTGCTCGGTCCAAGTGAACTTGGCCATCAATTCCCCTATGCTGTTTCAATTACGGACACTGTTTTCCGGCAATGTTGCCGCAAATCTCAGAACAACTGATCGTATGTTATTGATTATTTCCTGTTGCATCAAGCCGCATTGACCGCATGCTAAAATCCGCGCTCCTAAGAATACGCCATTTATCATGACTCACAGGCCACATCCCGTAGAAATTCTCCTGCAACAGCGCATCCTTATCCTGGATGGTGCAATGGGCACTATGGTTCAGCGTTACAAACTGTCTGAAGCAGACTTTCGCGGAAAGCGTTTCGCGGACTGGCATCACGACCTCAAAGGCAACAATGACCTGCTGGTGTTGACCAGGCCCGAGATCATCAGGGCAATACACCGCGAATACCTGAAAGCAGGTGCGGACATCATTGAGACCGATACCTTTGGTGCGAATGCTACCACGTTGCATGCCTACGGCATGGCGTCTCTCAACTACGAGTTGAATGTAGCCGGAGCGCGCCTTGCACGCGAGGCATGTGACGAATACACCACTCCGGACAAGCCGCGTTTCGTTGCCGGCGTGCTTGGCCCTACCGACAAGACAGCCACTATTTCGCCCGACGTGAATGATCCCGCAGCGCGCAACATCACCTTTGACGATCTGGTAAAGGACTATGCCGAAGCCACACGCGGCCTGATGGACGGCGGCGCTGACCTGCTGCTGATCGAGACCATCTTTGACACTTTGAATGCCAAGGCCGCAATCTTCGCGGTGCAGCAGGTGTTTGAACAACGCGGCGGGACGTGCCCCATCATGATTTCCGGCACCATCACAGATGCTTCAGGCCGTACGCTGACGGGCCAGGTCACCGAAGCCTTCTACAACTCCCTGGCCCATGCCAAACCGCTCTCCATCGGTCTGAACTGTGCTCTCGGGGCGGAAGAATTGCGTCAGTATGTGGAAGAAATGTCGCGTATTGCCAATTGTTACGTGAACGCGCACCCCAATGCCGGTCTGCCCAATCCGCTTGCACCTACCGGTTACGACGACACGCCGGAAAACATGGCAGGCAAGATCAGGGAGTGGGCCGAAAGCGGCTTCCTCAATATCATCGGCGGCTGCTGTGGCACTTCGCCCGACTTCATCAAGGCCATCGCCGAGACAGTGAAGGACATCGCGCCGCGCAAGATTCCGAGCAATCCGGTCGAATGCCGATTGTCCGGCCTGGAGCCGTTCAACATCGGCGACAAGTCGCTGTTCGTCAATGTCGGCGAGCGCTGCAATGTAGCCGGTTCAGCCAGGTTCAAACGTCTCGTCATGGAAGGCCTGTACGAAGAAGCGCTGGAGGTCGCCAGGCAACAGGTGGAAAACGGCGCGCAAGTCATTGACATCAATATGGACGACGCCATGCTGGACGGCAAAGCCGCGATGGTGAAGTTCCTGCACCTCATCGCGTCCGAACCGGACATCTCCAGAGTACCCGTGATGATCGACTCATCCAAGTGGGAAATCATCGAGGCCGGGTTGAAATGCGTGCAGGGCAAGTCCATCGTCAATTCCATCTCCCTCAAGGAAGGCGAGGAGAACTTCGTCAAATACGCGACACTAGTGCGCAAGTACGGCGCGGCAGCGGTAGTGATGGCGTTCGACGAGGCCGGCCAGGCCGACACCTACCAGCGCAAGATCGATATCTGCAAGCGAAGCTACGACATCCTGGTGAACCAGGTCGGGTTCCCCCCTGAGGACATCATCTTCGATCCGAACGTCTTTGCGATTGCGACGGGTATTGAAGAACACAACAACTACGCTGTGGATTTCATTGAAGCCACGCGCTGGATACGTCAGCACCTGCCTTGGGCCAAAGTAAGCGGCGGTGTGTCGAATGTGTCGTTTTCATTCCGCGGCAATGAGCCGGTGCGTGAAGCGATCCACACCGTATTTTTGTACCACGCCATCAAGGCCGGCATGCACATGGGTATCGTCAATGCCGGACAGCTCGGCGTGTACGAGGAGATTCCCAAAAACCTGCGAGATGCGGTGGAAGATGTGGTGCTGAACCGCCATCCCGATGCAGGCGAGAAACTGGTCAAACTGGCCGAATCGGTCAAAGGCGGCGGCAAAGAACAAGTAGAAGACCTGGAATGGCGCAAAGGCACGGTGCAGGAACGCCTGACCCATGCGCTGGTGCGCGGCATCACCACATATATTGTTGAAGACACGGAAGAAGCCCGGCAACAAGCAAGTCAACCGGTCGACGTAATCGAAGGCCCGCTCATGACCGGCATGAACGTGGTCGGTGACCTGTTCGGCGCGGGCAAGATGTTCCTGCCGCAAGTGGTGAAATCGGCGCGCGTGATGAAACAGGCCGTGGCGCATTTGATCCCGTATATCGAAGCCGAAAAACTGCGCTCAGGCGATACCAGCACCAAGGGCAAGATCCTGATGGCGACCGTGAAGGGCGACGTGCACGACATCGGCAAGAACATCGTCACCGTGGTGTTGCAGTGCAACAACTTCGAAGTCATCAACATGGGCGTAATGGTGCCTGCACAGCAGATCCTCGACGCCGCGCGCGAACACAACGCTGATGTGATCGGTTTGTCCGGCCTCATCACCCCGTCGCTGGAAGAAATGGCGCATGTGGCGAAAGAGATGGAACGTCAAGGATTCACCATTCCGCTGCTGATCGGAGGCGCGACCACTTCGCGCGTGCATACCGCAGTAAAGATCGAACCTAACTATCCGAGCGGCACTGTGGTGTACGTGACCGATGCCTCGCGCGCGGTGGGTGTGTGCAGCAACCTGCTCTCTGCTACGTTGTGTGACAACTACGTCACGGAGCTCAGGGCCGACTACCAGGCTGCTCGCGACCAACATGAAGGCAAGAAGGGCAAAGCGAACCACGTATCGCTGGCCGAAGCACGCGCGCATGGCTTGAAGACCGAATGGAAGAAATATTCACCGCCGAAACCGAAACTGCTAGGCGTACACAAGTTGGAGGCTTATCCGGTGGAGGTGCTCACAGGGTACATAGACTGGTCGCCGTTCTTCCAGGCATGGGAACTTGCCGGACGCTATCCGAAGATATTGCAGGACGAAGTGGCAGGCGAAGAAGCGCGCAAACTGTTCGCCGATGCGCAGGCCATGCTGAAAAAGATCGTGAAGGAGAAGTGGCTTACGGCCAACGCCGTGTTCGGCCTGTTCCCCGCGAATACAGTGAATAGCGACGACATCGAGATATATACCAACGAGAAACGAAACAAGATCGCGATGACTTGGCACAACCTGCGCCAGCAGACCAAGAAGCCTGCCGACATTCCCAACTACTGTCTGGCTGATTTCATCGCGCCAAAAGAAAGTGGCGTGCAAGACTATATTGGCGGCTTCGCCGTCACCACTGGCATCGGCATCGAAAAGAAGCTGCAGGAGTTCGAAAAAGCCAACGACGACTACAGCGCCATCATGCTGCAGGCGCTGGCCGACCGCTTGGCAGAAGCCTTCGCCGAGCACCTGCACCTGCGCGTACGCCGCGAGTTCTGGGGCTATGCTTCAGATGAAGCCTTGAGCAACGACGACCTCATCGCCGAGAAATATCGCGGCATCCGCCCCGCTCCCGGCTACCCTGCCTGCCCCGAGCATAGCGAGAAGGCTCCGCTGTTCGAGCTGCTGCAAGCGCCGAAAAACGCAGATATCACGCTCACCGAGAGTTTCGCCATGCTGCCTACTGCCGCCGTGAGCGGTTTCTACTTCTCCCACCCCGAGGCGAAATACTTCGCCACCGGCAAGGTGGACAGGGATCAGGTGGCGGATTATGCGCAGCGCAAGGGTTGGACGGTGGAAGAGGCGGAACGATGGTTGGCGCCGGTATTGAGTTACTAGACTGACGCTATAAAGGTAATCTTCGAAATCACATACCCGAACGGAAAGATATGCATTGGGAAAAACCTGACGGGGACACTAACATATCTTGGTAGAGCAAATAGCGAGCTTGCTGAAAAAGATTTCACAGATGAAGTCAGAAGATGCCGCGGAAATTATCAGTAGCAAATCCGAGTTTATCCTGGAGTATAAATCCAATAACCCGGCCATTGGCTATAACCACTGGCCCAGACATAAGGACAAAGCAATTTACCAAATAATGAAATAGCAACGCGACCATCCTTATCCAAACCGAAACCAAGCGCAATGGTCGGGCACTGGAAAAGGCAGAGCGACGGCTGATTCCGATGTTAAGATATTAACGATCTTCACTCGTCATAGAGGGGGCACCATGGCAAGGGATCTGAAAGCATTCGTATTTTTCTGTTTATTTTTGTTCCTCTTATTATTCGGTGTTTGCAAGCTACGGGAATGCCAAATCCGGAATAGCTATATTCCCGAAGGTTTGGGGATCAGTAACGTTTTATATGCTGCTGAAGATTCATCAGTTTTTAGTTCTATTGAAAATGAAGCAGGAATTATCGTATATGAATTGCCCGAAGGTATTGCTGAGGATATTCGCAAAGGAGGCGTTGGCTATCTTGCCAAATTCCACCCGAAATCAGGCGGCAGCAACGATTGGCACGGCGATTTCGAGCAGTGGCAAAGCACCCCAATCGCACTGGACAAAGCCTGGTTAGATGAAAAGGGCACCACGCCGAAAATCTCGAACTATCTGAACAAATATGGCTTCGGGATACACATAGACAGTCAGATTGAGGATGAAATTAATAGCGCAGTTTCAACGCGAGGAAGTTATTTCGCCAGCAGTCCATTGGGTATGCTCATTGTCATTCCCGAAACACGCCGGGTTGTATATGCATATACCGGTTAGTCAGCAGGGTGGACATCCTGCGATGTCGTTGTAGCAATGGCGGGCAAGGTGCCCACCGATATTGATTCTGAGGAGAGATTGAATGAATCGCACCACCTTTTTACCACTGGCCTTACTATTCTCAATCAGCATTATCTTAACCACTGCCTGCACACAGCAGGCTACACCTTCCATGGAGACAAGCAGCGTGACAGAACTCATCAGAACCGACATCAAATCAGGAGAAGGTACAGAAGCTGTTGCAGGCAAACAGGTATCGGTACATTACACTGGCTGGCTGTATGACACTTCGGCGCCGGATAACAAGGGCGTTAAATTCGACAGCTCTCGTGACCGCAATCAGCCTTTTGATTTTCCGCTGGGTGCAGGTCGCGTCATCAGGGGATGGGACGAAGGTGTGGCCGGCATGAAGGTCGGTGGACAACGCACGCTGATCATTCCTCCGCATATGGGTTACGGTGCACGTGGCGCGGGCGGTGTGATACCGCCCAATGCGACACTGATATTCGATGTGGAATTGCTTGGAGTCAATTAAGACGTCCGCACTGAGCCGAGGGATGTGGTGTATTTTATTTTGAAACATGAATCCTTTCCCTCTCCCGCCCTGCCGGGCACCCTCTCCCGTTTGCGGGAGAGGGTATTGTTGAAATGAAGCGATAATGCATATCCACATCCTCGGCATCTGCGGCACCTTCATGGGCGGTATCGCGGCCATCGCAAAACAGTCCGGTTGCCGCGTCACGGGCTGCGACGCCAATGTCTATCCGCCGATGAGCACGCAGCTTGAAGCACAAGGCATCGAGCTCATCGAAGGCTGGGGTGTGGAGCAACTCGACCTGAAGCCGGATGTGTTCGTCGTCGGCAATGTGGTATCGCGCGGCAACCCGCTGATGGAAGAGATTCTCAACCGCAACCTGCCATATACCTCAGGCCCGCAATGGCTGGCTGAAACCCTGTTACGCGACAAATGGGTGCTGGGGGTGGCGGGTACGCACGGCAAGACGACGACGTCATCGATGCTGGCGTGGACGCTGGAGCACGCGGGGTTAAACCCCGGCTTTCTCATCGGCGGCGTACCGCAGAATTTTGATATCTCTGCGCGCATCACCGATGCGCCTTTCTTTGTCATTGAAGCGGACGAGTACGACACCGCATTCTTCGACAAGCGTTCCAAGTTCGTGCATTACCATCCGCGCACCGTGATCCTGAACAACCTCGAATTCGACCACGCCGACATCTTCCCCGATCTCGCGGCCATCGAAACGCAGTTTCATCATCTGCTACGTACCGTGCCCGGTAACGGCTTGGTTGTAAGCAACGGGCGTGACGAGTCGTTGCGGCGCGTGATCAAGCGCGGTTGCTGGACCCAGGTAGAACAATTCGGCGTCGACGACGGCTGGAACATTGATGGCAACAATGAGGTGCTAATGCACAACAAGGCACAAGGCTCGCTGCTTTGGAACTTGATGGGCGAGCACAACCGCATGAACGCGCTGGCCGCGCTGGCTGCCGCACGTCACGCCGGAGTGCCGATTTCGCAGGGTCTGGCAGCACTGGTCGATTTCAAGAACGTAAAGCGCCGCATGGAAGTTCGCGGTGCGGTCGACAACATCACGGTGTATGACGATTTCGCCCATCACCCCACGGCCATAGCCACCACAATCGCTGGCCTGCGCCAAAAAATTGACAGAGCGGCGCGCATCTTCGCCGTGCTGGAGCCGCGCTCCAACACCATGAAGCTTGGCGTAATGAAGGATGCCTTGCCCGGCAGCCTGCGGGATGCCAATCTGACTTTCTGCTATGCGGGAAATCTGGACTGGGATGCGCGCGGCGTGTTGGCTCCGCTGGGCGACAGGGCGGTGGTGAAAGATGATCTCAACGAGCTCATTGAAGCCATCGCGGCCGAGGCAAAATCAGGCGATCACATCCTGGTGATGAGTAACGGAGGATTCGGCGGAATACACGAGAAGCTGCTGAAGCGATTTCAATAATTTGCTTATTGCTGATTGCGCTCCTCCACGATGGCATTCAGCCTGGTCAGGCACGTCACTGTTTTCCTGGATTGTTCCTCAAAGCTGCCTTGCAGGATTTGTTGCGCAAGATGGGTATCCCCGACCTGGTGCGCTTCGACAACTTGGGCGGCGTGCTGGTGAAATTTCGCGTGTTCTTCAACCAGTTTCAGATATTCCGGCTGATCTCCGAAGCGTGATTTGCCGTCACTGTGTATCCATTTGCCCAGCACGCACAGATGATCCGCACGAATATTCCCCGGTTGCAGGTCTTCGCCAGAGCGGCCTGCCAGATATTCGTTAAGACGCTTTTTCCACGCCGAGTGCACCAGCATGGCATCGTACATGTTGATGACTTCGGTAATTTCCTCCTCGGAGTTCGATCTGGATAAACCGAATGCGGCGACAATTTTTCCAAACATGACTGCCCTTTTCAGAAACACAGGGCGCGGAAGTTATAACCTGAGGGGTTTTCAGTCTATTACCCGTTCGAGGCATGCCTGCATAATTCCAAAAGGTAAGATAGCAATCAGGATTTGCGTGATGCCGGGCCTGCAGATCGCAATTTTACGATGTATTTACAGCGAATTTCCTTTCCAGCAATGACGCTGCGATTATTGCAGGATAAATTCGATCACTTCGGTTGGTTCTTCTGAAAAAGCCTTGCCCAGGCTGACCATCCCCGCGCCGTGCAGCACGATTTGCTGGTGACTGAGCTGGACAACCTGATTATCGCTGAAGCGGATGTAGGTTCCGTTCACACTAAAGTCTGTAATCAGGAACTTACCGAAGTTATATTCGATGCTGGCATGCTGGCGAGAGGCCAGCTTGTCCCGAATCACCATATCGCAATCGCTACCGCGGCCCAGCACGATGCTTTTTTTCGTTTCGCTCAATGTGATGACCTGCTGGTGGTAGCGCAATACAAGTTCGTTTCTGGTTCCGGTTGGTTTGCGAAATGCGCGCATTCCGATACGGGTATTGGTCGTATCTCCCTGCTCCCAGGTGACCTGGTACACATCGGTGGCTTCCCCCTTGCCTCGAAACTCGGTACGCATTACCTGATGCACCTGTAAGCGCATATGCTTCGGGAGTGCATCCACCAAAGCCTGCGTAGTCAGTATCTGACGCGCGCGCGTAATGGCCGTAACATGCGCTGCGATGTTTACCGTGTCTCCATAGGCGTCACCCCCTTCAAAGATAACATCGCCATAATGCATCCCGATGCGAATACTGATCGGCAGGTCGCCACCGCCGGGGCAGTGCTTCTCCACTGCCCTCTGCATGGCGCAGGCCGCACTGATTGCGCTGTTTGCTTCCGCGAACGTACACATGATTTCGTCGCCGATGGTCTTGATCAATATGCCCAGATGGGCAGTCATTTCCTGCTTGAGAATATCGAGTGTGGTTGCAACCAGTTGCAATGCCAGCTTGTTGCCCAGCTTGTCATACAGCGAGGTGCTGCCGCTGATATCGGCAAACATGATTACTGCTTTTTTCTGTGTAGCTGTCATCAGCCGTTCGCTCCGAACATCATCCGTTTCGCCACGAATTTCTTTGCAGGCGGAACGCGATCCAGCAATGTAAGTGCGGCAGAGCGCACGAGACCCAGCAACGGCAGGTCGTTGGAAAAAAGACGCACCAGTCCGTCAGTAAAACGAATGCCAGCATTGCGGTCGATGCGTCGCGATTTGCGGTATGCGGCACACATTGCTGCGGAGCCAATGTCTTCCGGTGCGCTGTCAAGAATTACCTGCGCCAGTTCCCATGCGTCGCGAATACCCATATTGAACCCCTGGCCCGCAACCGGATGCAGTGTTTGCGCGGCATTGCCGATAAGCACGGTATGCGGGAAGGTAATGTCAGGGGCGCGCTTCAGGCGCAGCGGGTAACAACTGCGCTTGCCCACGCCGGTGAATATCCCCACGCGATCGCCGAAGTGTTCCTGCAAATATTGCAGGAAATCTGCATCAGCCCAGGTCAGCATTTCCTGGGCATTGTCATGCGATGCGGTCAGCACCAGCTCGTACCCGTCCAGATACGGCAGGAGTGCCATTGGCCCCTGTGCGGTGAAATGTTCAAACGCAATGCCCGGACGGAAATGCGTGCTGGTGATGTGAGCGATGATCCCGCTTTGTCCGTAGTCCTGAATCTGCGGCGGATGCGAAGTTTCGAGCAGTTTGCCGCCTTCGGCAACGACTGCGAGACGTGCATCCAGCGTGTGCGTTTTTCCGTGATATTGATAAGTAAGAATTGTGCCATCGCCCGGGTTATGCAGATCGCTCACCGCTGCGCCATACAGGCAGGTGCAATTGGATTGCTGCAAACCCTGTTGCAAGGCGGCGTGCAGCGTCGTGTAGGGCAGCACATACCCCATTTCAGGAACGTTCAATTCCTCGGCGCGCAGGACAGTATGACCCGGGGTATTTTTTTGTGTGACTTCGATAATCTCGATGCCGCTGGCATCCTGTATCTTCTGCCATGCGCCCAGTCGTTGCAGCAGCAGACGGGTGCCGTAAGCCAGCGCCAGTGCACGCGGATCTGTAGTATTGATCGGTGTGTCGCGCGCCTCGAGCAAGACCACATTCAAGTCGTTGTCCTGCAGTGCGAGGGCCAGCGCAGCGCCGACAGGGCCGCCGCCGACAATGGCAACATCGCACTTTTTCTTAATCATGGCGCATGGCCTCCTCGATCTCTTTCACTTTCTTCGGCGCTCCCAGCGATATAACCTCATTGCCATCAGCAGTAATAAGTACATCGTCCTCGATGCGGATGCCGATATTCCACAGCTCGCGCGGAATGTTATCACCAGGCCTGATGTAGCACCCCGGTTCAACGGTAAGCGCCATGCCCGGCTGCAGGGGACGCCATTGTTCATCTATTTTATATTCGCCCACATCGTGAACATCCATCCCCAGCCAGTGGCCGGTGCGGTGCATATAGAACTGCTTATAGCTCTCGGTCTCCAGTACCGATTCTACAGAGCCTTGGCAAAGTTTGAGGTCCAAAAAGCCCTGTGCCAGTACTTTTAATGCCGCTTCGTGCGGTGCATTCCACAGATTACCCGGTTTCGCCGCAACTATCGCAGCAGTTTGTGCAGCAAGCACGATTTCATAAACGTCTTTTTGGGCAGGGCTGAACTTGCCGTTTACCGGGAAAGTACGCGTGATATCGGAAGCATAGCTTTCGAGTTCGCAGCCCGCATCGATCAGCAGCAGATCGCCATCGTTAAGCCGGGCATTATTGCCGACATAGTGTAGTGTACAGGCGTTAGCCCCACCCGCAACCACGCTGGTATATGCTGGATGTCGCGCACCGCGACGACAGAATTCGTGCAGAAATTCGGCCTCAACTTCGTATTCGAATTGACCGGGACGGACGAAGCGCATTGCGCGCAGATGTGCTGCGTTGGAAATTGTTGCCGCACGGCGCATGATGTCCTGTTCAACTGCATCCTTGATCAAGCGCATTTCATTTGCCGGATCGCACAAATCGCGGATTTCGCCGGGAGCACGTATGCCGTTACGTACTTTTTCCTTTACCGCTTTGCGTAACCTTAATATGCGTGCATCCCATGCCGCATCCGCGCCCAGGGGATAAAACAGCAGGGGCTGGTTGCTCATGAGTTCTGCAAGTTTTTCGTCCAGTTGGGCAATGGGGTAAGCGGCATCGAAGCCGAATTTTTCGCGCGCCGCATCAGGACCAAAACGAAAACCATCCCATATCTCGCGTTCGGCATTTTTTTCGCGGCAAAACAGGATGCTTTGCATTTTATCCCCTGCGATCAGTACCAGCACTGCTTCCGGTTCTGTAAACCCGGTGAAGTAATAAAAATAGCTGTCGTAACGATAGTCGTAGTGCGCATCTGCATTGCGCACCACTTCCGGAGCGGTCGGGATAATGGCGATACCGCATTGCATCTTATTTTGCAGGTGTTTACGGCGTTCTGCGTAGGGAGCGAAATCGGACATATCAGGCATTCTGCAACGCACTCAGCCGCTTGTCGAGGTCATCCAGCCGCTGCGGCGTACCGACATCGACCCATGTTCCTTTATGATGCTCGCCACTGACTTTTCCCAATGCGATCTGCTCGCGCAACAGCGGGGCGAGTTGCGCTTTGCTGCCGCGCGCAATGCGGGCAAACAGCGATGGCTGATAAAGGCCGATGCCGCTGAAAGTAAGGATCGGGGATTGGGGATCGGGACTTGAGGGGTTCGGTGTGATGCGTTTCCCCTCCAGGCAAAAATCACCGTTAGGATGGTGTTGCGGATTATCCACCAGCACCAGATGCGCGTTGTCCTGATTGCTTTGTATTTGTGCAGCAAGTTCGGGCAGGCGCGAAAAATCATAATCGCAGTAAATGTCGCCATTGACCACCGCGAAGGGCTCGTCACCCAGCAAGGGCAAAGCAAACGCAATACCGCCTGCCGTTTCCAGCGCCATCCCTTCGTCCGAATATCGAAGGGATGCGCCAAACTGGCTGCCGTCGCCCAAAGTTTGCTCGATCTGCATGCCGAGGTGGGCGTGGTTTACGATAAGTTCGGTGATGCCGGCGCGTACCAAACGCTCTATGTGCCACACGATGAGCGGCTTGCCGCCTGCCAGAAGCAGCGGCTTGGGTATATTGTCGGTAAGCGGACGCATACGCTCGCCGCGTCCGGCGGCCAATATCATTGCTTTCATGGTCATCCTGAAAAAATCAAATCAGTCCACGAAAAACACGAAATACACGAACTGGGGTCATTTGCTTTGTTCGTGTATTTCATGTTTTTCGTGGACAAAAGCCTTTCAACACGCTTGCGGACTTCTGCCAATCTGCTTGTCCTGCTGCTCCAGTTCAAGTAGCAGGTTGAACAGCGGTTTGAGGTCGATGTAGCGCTCGCAAGCCTTCACTAGGTATTCCATTACCCGCGGCATATCCTTCAGGTAGCCATCCTTGCCGTCGCGGTGATACAGCCGTGCGAAAATCCCCAGCACCTTGATGTGGCGCTGCACACCCATCATTTCGTAATCACGGTAGAACTCTCCGAAGTCTTCGCGCACCGGCAACCCGGCTTTGCGTGCCTTTTCCCAATAGCGGATGAGCCAGTCCATGATTTCTTCCTCTTCCCACTTGATGTAAGCGTCCTTAAATAGCGAGGCGAGGTCGTAGGTGATGGGGCCGTAAACGGCGTCCTGAAAATCCAGAATGCCGGGCGAGAGTTGAAGATTGCTTTTCTCGTTAGCTCCCTCGCCCGCTTGCGGGAGAGGGTTGGGGAGAGGGGCTTCAATATACATCAGGTTGCGTGAATGGTAATCCCGGTGCACATATACGCTGGGTTGGGCAAGGTTGTTGCCAAGAATGCGCTTGAACACTTCTTCCAGCCTGGCTTGCTGTTTTTCGCTGAGCGTCACGCCCAGATGCCTGGCGATATACCACTCCGGGAAAAGGGTCATCTCGCGTCTCAGCAATGCTTCATCGAAAGGCGGAAGTTCGTTTTCGTCTGAGGCAAGCTGAATCTTGATAAGCGCTTCCGTGGCCGCAGCGTAGAGCTGGGCTGCGTTGCCCGTCGTCAAAGCTGTCAGGTAGGTGGTACTGCCAAGATCGGATAACAGCAAAAAACCTTGTGCCAGATCATGCGCATAGACATGCGGTACGTGCACACCCGCATCCTCAAACAACCCTCCCACATGCAGGAAAGGCTTACAATCTTCGTGTTGCGGAGGCGCGTCCATAACCACTTTTGTACTGCCGTCCGCGAAGGTAGCGCGGAAGTAGCGACGGAAGCTGGCATCGGCAGAAGCAGGGGCAAGCGTGAAGCTTTGGTTCGGACACTGGCTGGAAAGCCAGTCGGTAAGCTGTTTCTGACGCTGCATTTGATTGCCTTAATGATGGTTTTATGCGATTTTAGCACCTTAATATATTCGCCTCGCCCCATGCATTTTCGTTTTTCCTCTTTTGCGTTTCTTTTGCTTGGATTGTTTCCACTGTTCGGTTATGCCGCCAATGCGGCATTGCCGTTGAAACTTGATCGTTCATTCAAGCGACTTCCTTCGGCTTCCGAAAGCGCTGCCGCCTTCATCAATGCACGCCATGTCGAAGCCAGGAAGGATGATCAGCTGGAAGCCTACGGTGATGTCGAACTGCGTCAAAGCGGGCGGGTGGTCAAAACAGATCATCTGTTCTACGGCCAGAAAAGCAAAGATGTGCTGGCAGAAGGTACAGTACAGCTCGAGCAAAATGATGTGGTCGTCACAGGGCCGGTGCTGAAGCTGAATCTTGATACCGACATTGGCGAAATGATTCAGCCGACGTTCATCTTCAATGAAAACCATGCCCGCGGATCGGCAAGCATGATGCATATTGCCAGCAAGCAAAATTACATATTTGATGACGCAATTTATACAACGTGTCCAGCTGGAAAGGATGACTGGTTGTTGCGCGCAAGCGAGCTGGAGATAGACCGCACAACGCAGGTTGGCGATGCGTGGAATGCGGTGGTTGAATTCAAAGGCGTGCCAATACTCTATACCCCCTGGATGGATTTCCCTCTGGACGGCAGGCGGCGCTCCGGTTTTCTGGCACCCAGTTACGGATTTACCAATAAGGGCGGATATGAGTTAACGATACCGTTCTACTGGAACATCGCGAGCAACTATGATGCGACCTTTTCGCCGCGCGTGATATCAAAACGCGGAACGCAGTTCAACAACGAATTCCGGTATCTGAAGCCGGGCTATGCGGGCCAATTACAATATGACACACTGTCAAATGACCGCCTGAGCGGCGATGATCGCTCGCATATGGCATTGATGCATAGCCAGAGCCTGGGTGGAGGATTCGGCTTTTCCCTGAACCTCAACAAGGTGTCGGACGATGACTATTTCCGCGACTTGGCCGCTTCGGTAGCCGGGACTTCACAGATCAATCTGTTGCGCGAAGGCGTGTTGTCATACGGCGGGGGCTGGTGGTCAACTTCAGCGCGGGTGCAACGCTATCAGACCTTGCAGGATCCTCTTGATCCCGTTGACATCCCCTACCGGCGCCAGCCGCAAGTCAACCTGAATGCGCAACAAACACTGGCAGATGCCGACGTTGTCCTCGCCAGTGAATATACGAATTTCCTCCACGACACCAGCATCAACGCTCAACGCATGGTAGTTTACCCTTCGGTAAGCTATCCGTTATTGAGCAATCTTGGCTATTACGTGACGCCCAAGCTTGGCGTTCATTACACCAGGTATTTGATGGGCCTGAACAATACCCAGAAGCTGCCTGACGCAACACGCACGCTGCCCATTTTCAGTCTGGATAGCGGCTTGGTGTTCGAACGCGACGATTCGATACTGGGAAGTGACTACGTACAGACGCTGGAACCGCGTCTTTACTATGTGTACATACCTTACAGAGATCAGGACATGCTGCCCAATTTTGATTCGGCACAGGCACCGTTCAACTTCGGCCAGATTTTCACCGAAAACCGCTTTTTTGGCAGTGATCGCGTGGGCGACGCCAACATGGCAACACTGGCAATTACTTCACGCTTTATAGATAACGAAACTGGCGCGGAAAGCTTGCGCGTCATGCTGGGAGAGCGTTTCAGTTTTGAGCCTCCTCGCGTCAACCTGGTCACACCGGCAGACAATAACAGCCGTTCTGACATTTTGCTCAGTCTGGGCGGACAAATCTCGAAATCCTGGTCACTTGACAGCCTGTTCCAGTACAACCCGAACCAGTCGCAAACCGAATCATATAACGTCATGGCGCGCTACAAACCCGAGCCCGGCAAACTGCTCAATCTCAACTATCGCTTTACGCGAAATATATTGCGCCAGGGGGAAATCTCCGCTCAATGGCCGCTATTCAGCCGCTGGCTGGGCGTGGCTCGCTTGAGCTATTCATTTCAGGATCACCGTCCCGTGGAGACACTGCTGGGGCTGGAGTACAATCAGGCTTGCTGGACAGTGCGTTTTGGCGCACAAAGCTTTGTGACTGCCACCCAGGAAGTATCCACTCCTATTTTCCTGCAACTGGAGTTGAATGATTTGGTACATGTCGGCTCCGATGCGATGGAAATTTTGCGCAATAGTGTGCCCGGCTACACAAAAATGAATAGCTTGCCTGCCGAGTAGCCTGCCCGGAGTAAAAGGTAATTAACCGAAACTGAAAGAGAATATGTTGAGAAATTTATTTGTGTTCTGTCTGATCATGTTTGGCATTCCTGCTTCTGTCTCAGGAGCGCAAGACCAGGGCACTACCCTTGACCGTGTTGAAGTGGTGGTGAATGATGATCTCATCACGCACCGGGAACTTGTGGACCGAACCGCCACCATTACCAGAATGTTGCAAAGACAAAAGACCCAGCTACCAGATCGGGCCGTTCTCGAAAGACAGGTACTGGAACGCATGATCACCGAAATGCTGCTGGCACAGTTTGCTCGGGAAACCGGACTGCACGTTGACGATGCAATGCTGGATAAAACCATCCTGCGCATCGCACAGCAAAACAAGTTTAATTCGGTTTCAGCGTTTCGTGCCAAACTAAAAAAGGAGGGGGTGGTCTTTGAAGAATTCCGTGAAGAAGTCCGCAATGAAATGATCTCGGCACGGCTGCGCGAACGCGAAGTCGACAGCAGGCTGGTTATAAGTGAAAATGAAATCGACAATTTTCTGAGCAATCAGGCAAATCAGGAGGGAAAAGGCGAGGAATTGCTTTTGTCCCACATTCTGGTGGTCATTCCGGAACAAGCCAGCGCCGACAAAATTCAGACCTACCGCGATCGTGCCGAACAGGCTTTGGCCAAATTGCGCAGCGGTGCACCGTTTTCCCAAGTGGCTGCAGGATACTCAGATGCCCAGGACGCGCTTAAGGGCGGCGAACTCGGATGGCGTCCGATTGACCGTTTGCCGCCCCTGTTCGTAGAAGTATTGCAAAAGATGAAACCGGGTGAGATAAGCGAGGTATTACGCAGTCCAAACGGTTTTCACATCGTCAAGCTGCTGGACCGGCGCAGCAACGATACACCTATTGTCATCACACAAACACACGCGCGTCACATTCTTATCAAGACCAGCGAACTGGTTTCCGAAAATGAAGCAAAGAGCCGCTTGCAGGAAATCAAACAGCGTATCGACAAGGGCGCCAGTTTTGCCAAGGAAGCGCGCCTGCATTCCGAAGACGGTAGTGCCTCGCAAGGCGGAGATCTGGGATGGCTGTCGCCCGGTGAGACCGTGCCTGAATTTGAAAAACCGATGAACGCTTTAAAGGTCGGTCAAGTAAGCGGTCTGGTGCAATCCGGTTTCGGCTGGCATCTGATACAGGTACTGGCACGGCGCAAAACCGATGTGACTGAGGAGCAAAAACGCCAGCGCGCCCGCATGGCAATTCGCGCCGTCAGATCAGATGAAGAATTCCAGGATTGGTTGCGTCAACTGCGCGACCGCGCGTTTATCGAGTACCACAACGACACGGAATAATGCGGCAACCACTCGCCATCACAGCGGGCGAGCCTGCCGGTATCGGCCCCGATCTCTGCCTGCAACTGGTCGGACATGAGCAGCCGCTGGTAATAATCGCCGACAAGGCGCTTTTACAGCAACGTGCTGCACAACTCGGCATTGAAGTTCAACTGCATGATTACACAGCGGACAAGCCGCTAGCGCAGGACAAGTTGAGTGTAATGCATATTCCCCTGCTGCATTCCGCGCAAGCCGGAAAACTCGATCCCGCGAACAGCCCCTATGTGCTGGAAACTTTGCGCCGTGCAGTGCAAGGTTGTTTGTCCGGCGAATTCTCCGGCATGGTCACTGCCCCGGTTCACAAAGGAGTCATCAACGATGCAGGGATTCCTTTCACAGGCCATACTGAGTTCCTTGCCGGGCAAACGCATACACCACAGGTGGTAATGATGCTGAGCGGAGGCGGAATGCGCGTTGCACTGACGACAACCCACCTGCCGTTACGCGAAGTGGCAAATGCCATTACCCCTTCCCTGCTGGAAAGTGTATTACGCATCATGCAGCGCGACCTGCAGCAACGTTTTGGTCTGGCGCAACCACGCATTTTCGTCGCGGGCTTGAATCCGCATGCGGGTGAAGGCGGCCACCTCGGACGCGAGGAGATCGAGGTAATAATCCCGGTACTGGATAAACTGCGCACAGAGGGTTTCAACGTCAGCCCGCCGCTTCCTGCAGATACACTGTTCGCTGCGCACCGCTTGAAGGAATGTGATGCGGTGCTCGCGATGTATCACGACCAGGGCCTGCCCGTGCTCAAGCACGCCAGTTTCGGCGAGGGCGTCAACATCACGCTGGGCATGCCTGTCATCCGCACCTCGGTCGATCATGGCACTGCGCT
This sequence comes from Sideroxydans sp., assembly GCA_050287265.1. Classification (GTDB taxonomy): domain Bacteria; phylum Pseudomonadota; class Gammaproteobacteria; order Burkholderiales; family Gallionellaceae; genus Sideroxyarcus. Next base: position 46,944 of record JBNKBO010000014.1, read on the forward strand.
GGAACTGGCCGGAACGGGCAAGGCCAATGTCGGCAGCATGCTGGAAGCGATCAAGGTCGCCGCTGAAATGGTGCGACATGAATCCAGATAAAACATCTGTCCACGAAATACACGAAATAAAACCACCTCACTCCTTTGTTCGTGTCTTTTCGTGTGTTTCGTGGATAAAAAGGGTTTGCAGATGAACGGCCACAAAGCAAAAAAATCATTCGGCCAGAACTTTCTTGTCGACCAGAACATCATCGCCGACATCGTGCGTGCCATCCGGCCCGAAGCCGACGACACCATGGTGGAAATCGGTCCCGGTCTGGGTGCTTTGACACGCCCGCTGTTGCAGCATTTGAAAATGCTGCATGTAGTGGAAATCGACCGCGACATCATCGCGCGTCTGAAGACCGATTACCCGCAGGACAAGATCGTTATTCACGAAGGCGATGCACTAAAATTTGATTTCTCCGCGCTGCCCGCCCCGTTGCGCATCGTGGGCAACCTGCCCTACAACATTTCATCGCCGTTGTTGTTCCATTTCTCCGGTTACGCTTCCCGCATCACCGATATGCACTTTATGCTGCAGAACGAAGTGGTCGAGCGCATGGTTGCCGTGCCGTCCACACCGGAATATGGACGTCTGTCGGTAATGCTGCAATACCGGTTTTACATGGAAAAACTGATCGAAGTCCCGCCGCAGTCGTTCCGTCCCGCGCCCAGGGTCGATTCGGCCATCGTGCGTATGAAGCCGATTCCTGCGAACAAGATAGAGGTAAAGGACGCAGCACTGTATGCCAAGGTGGTCACCGCCGCTTTTGGCCAACGGCGCAAAACCCTGCGCAATACGCTCAAGGGTCAGATGACGGAAGGAGATTTTGAGCAACTCGGCATCGACCCGCAGTTGCGTGCAGAAAATCTAAGCGTAGCGGAATTCACTCGAATTACCGAATTACTGAGTGGACGCGCGTAGCGCTGGTTTCGGTTAAAATCGCGCATCACCATACCAACCCCCACCGCACCTTTCATCATGTCCGATATCCCGCCCATCGTCCTCACGTTTGCCGCGACCGATCCCAGTTGCGGCGCCGGCATGCAAGCCGACATCATGACCATCGCCAGCATGGGTTGCCATCCGCTGGCCGTGGTCACGGCCATCACCGTACAGGACACCAGCGGTGTCGACGATGTGCTGCCGATGGACGCCGAATGGGTGGCAGATCAGGCACGTGCAGTGCTGGAAGACATGCCGGTCGCAGCGTTCAAGATCGGTCTGCTGGGCAGCCTGGAAAACATCACGGTCATTGCCGAAGTAATTTCGGATTATCCTGACGTGCCGCTGGTATTTGATCCATTACTGTCTTCCGGGCGCGGTGACGAGCTGGCGAACGATGACATGGTGGATGCCATGCGCGAAATGTTGTTGCCGCAAACCACTATCCTGACGCCAAACAGCCTGGAGGCGCGCCGCCTGATCCAGGAAGAAGACAACGAGCAGGACGATCCGGAATTGCTGGAATGTTCTGCGCGCATTCTGCAATTGGGTTGCGAATACGTGCTGATCACAGGCACCCACGAGCAGACGCCCAAGGTTGTAAACAACCTGTATGGCGAGCGTGGTTTGGTGCGCAGCGACAGCTGGCCTCGCCTGCCGGGTATTTACCATGGCTCGGGCTGCACTTTAGCGGCGGCAATAGCCGCTTTACTGGCAAACGGATTATCCATGGAAGACGCTGTGCATGAAGCACAGGAATATACATGGGAAGCACTGAAATACGGTTTCCGCCCCGGTATGGGGCAACACATCCCGGATCGCCTTTTCTGGGCGCGCGATGAAGACGACTATCCAGCGGATGAAAGCGAAACCCGGCATTAATGGCAAGGATTAGAAATTGCCTTTCTCGTTTGCTTCCTCTCCCGCAAGCGAGAGACTGCGGAAGGGCCGCTGCGAAGCAGCGGGGTGCCCACCGGCGTACCCCTTGCGGGTGTGATTGAGGTGAGGGTAGAGGTTCGGAGATCAATTTGGGTTCTCAGCGCACCATTCACGGCCTTTATGCCATCACGCCGGATTTTGCAGATACAAACGAGTTATTGCGAAACGTGCGGCAGGCCTTGCAAGGCGGCGTGCGGATACTGCAGTACCGCAACAAGACTGCCGACGCGGTCCTGAAACTGGCCCAGGCCAGAGCCTTGCGCGAGCTGACGTTCGAATTCGATGCCGGCTTCATCGTGAATGATGACGCGCAATTGGCGGCACAAGTGGATGCGGATGGCGTTCATCTGGGCAGCGAAGACGGAAGCGTGGCTGCAGCGCGCCAGTTGTTGGGCAATACAAAGCTCATCGGCGTGTCTTGCTATAATCGCGTCTCGCTGGCGCGTGAAGCTGTACGGCAAGGTGCGGATTACGTGGCATTTGGCGCATTCTTCTCTTCCGGTGTCAAACCCGATGCAGTGAAGGCGGATATTGCGTTGCTGCAGGCAGCGCGCAAGGAACTCAATGTACCCATCGTCGCCATTGGCGGCATCACGCCACTGAACGGTAAAGTTCTGCTTGAAGCGGGTGCGAAAGCGTTGGCCGCAATATCCGCTTTGTTTGACGCGCCGGACATTGAATTTGCCGCACATGAATTTTCAACTCTATTTGGCAGGACCAGGAAATGATATCCAACAACCAGAAGCTTTTCGATCAATCCCAGCAAATCATCCCCGGCGGTGTAAATTCTCCGGTGCGCGCGTTTCGTTCGGTGAGCGGCACGCCGCTGTTTTTCCAGCGCGGCCAGGGCGCCTATGTCTGGGATGCGGATGGCAATAAATATACGGATTACGTTGGCTCCTGGGGGCCGATGATCGCCGGCCACTGCCACCCCAAAGTCGTGAAGGCGGTGCAGGATGCGGCTGCGCAAGGCCTGGGTTTTGGCGCGCCGACAGCAAGCGAACTGCAGATGGCTGAATTACTGTGCAATATCCTGCCGAGTCTGGAAATGGTGCGCCTGGTCAGTTCTGGCACAGAAGCAACCATGACTGCAATCCGCCTGGCACGTGGTTTTACCGGACGTTCGCGCATCGTCAAATTCGAGGGCTGCTACCACGGCCACTCCGACGGTTTGCTGGTCAAAGCCGGTTCCGGCGCGCTGACTTTTGGCCAGCCGAGCTCTTCCGGCGTGCCTGCCGAGATCGCCGCACTCACTACAGTACTGGACTACAACGATGCTGCAGGGCTGGAAAAGACTTTTGCCGAAGCAGGCAAAGAGATCGCCGCGGTAATCGTGGAACCGGTAGCTGGAAACATGAATCTGATCACCCCCAAACGCGAATTCCTCGATGCTTTGCGCAACTTGTGCACACAATACGGGGCGGTGCTAATCCTCGATGAAGTAATGACCGGTTTTCGCGTCAGCCTGCAGGGCGCACATGGCTACTACGGTATCAAGCCGGATCTGGTTACGCTGGGCAAAGTGATGGGCGGTGGACTGCCTGCCGCGGCATTTGGTGGTCGCCGCGACATCATGAAATGCCTTGCTCCGCTTGGCCCGGTTTACCAGGCCGGCACATTGTCCGGTAATCCGGTGGCAGTCGCCGCTGGCCTGACTACGCTGCAACTGGTACAGGCGCCCGGTTTCTACGATCGCCTGACGCAGCTCGCAACACAACTCACTGAAGGCCTCACTGCAAGCGCACAGAAACACGGTATCGCCTTCTGCGCGCAATCCATAGGCGGCATGTTCGGCTTGTATTTCAGCAAGACTGTGCCGACCAGCTACACCGAGGTAATGGCCTGCGACAAGGATGCATTCAACCGATTCTTCCATGCCATGCTGGAAGCAGGTGTGTATTTCGCGCCATCGGCATTCGAAGCGGGCTTCGTCTCTTCAGCCCATACTGACGCAGATATTGCAGCAACCGTTGCAGCGGCTGAAAAGATATTCTCGACCTGGAAATAATGGGACTTTTCTCTCAAGCCACGTTCTACACCACTGTCAATCATATGAAAGACCTGCCGCAGCATGGCGGCAGGGAAGTCGCTTTTGTCGGACGTTCCAACGCAGGCAAGTCGAGCGCGATCAATACACTGGCCAACCATACGCGCCTGGCTTATACCAGCAAGACTCCAGGCCGCACGCAGCATCTGAATTATTTTGCGTTAGGTGAAAATAATTTTCTGGTGGATTTACCCGGCTACGGATACGCCAAGGTGCCACCCGATGTGCAGGCACATTGGGAGCATCTGCTGAGCGAATACCTGCAGACCCGCGCAGAATTATGTGGCCTGGTCGTCATCATGGATGCGCGACATCCGATGACCGAACGTGACCAGATCATGCTGGACTGGTTTGCGCCAACCGGCAAACCAATTCATATTCTGCTCACCAAATCTGACAAGCTGAGCCGCCAGCAATCCACCCAGGTTTTGCGCGATGTAAATAGCTTTCTGGCTGAGCATTTTAGTTCCGACATCACGCCCGCAAACGGGCATGAATCTTCTCTTGGACTTGGTATTCCGAGATGCACGGCTCAGCTGTTTTCCAGTTTAAAGAAAGTGGGAATGGATGAGGCTGAATCGGTGATCGCAAGTTGGTTTTATACAAAAGAAGAGGATCCAAACGAATAGACCACACGGATTGCCTGTATTCTGTTTTCATAGAAAAAAACACCCCTGAACCAAAGGGGAGGTTCAGGGGCATAAAGGTCTTAACAGGGGGTTAAGACACCCGCTCAGGGAGGAGAAACGGGAAGCAACCTGCGTTGCTCGCAGAATCAGACGGGACTATGCGAAAATAGTTCCGGTCGTTTAAAAAAATTTAGGAATAACCATGCAAACACTCGGACAATACCCTCAGTCAAGAATGCGCCGTATGCGGCGGGACGCCTTTTCACGGGATTTGATGCGAGAGCACACACTCACTCCTGCGGATTTTATCTATCCCGTTTTCGTGCTGGAGGGCAAAAATACAACCGAGGACGTAAAGTCCATGCCTGGTGTACAGCGCAAAACACTGGATCTGCTGTTAAAGGATGCTGAACAATGCATAAAGCTCGGCGTTCCGGTCATGGCAATTTTCCCGGTAATTGACACCCCGTTAAAAAGCCTGGATGCGCGCGAGGCGTTCAATCCGAAAGGCCTTGTTCCGCGCGTGGTTGCCGAATTGAAGAAAAATTTTCCCGAGCTTGGGGTGATGACCGACGTTGCACTGGATCCTTTCACTACACATGGGCAGGACGGCCTGATCGACGATAGCGGCTATGTGCTCAACGACGAAACCGTGGAGGTCTTGGCGAAACAGGCACAATGCCATGCTGCTGCCGGGGCGGATATCGTTGCGCCGTCCGACATGATGGACGGGCGTATTGGCGCAGTACGTACAGCACTGGACACCGACAAGCACATTTACACCCGCATCATGGCTTATTCCGCCAAATATGCTTCCAGCTTTTACGGCCCGTTCCGGGATGCCGTGGGCTCCAGCGGCAACCTGGGCAAGGGGAACAAATATACCTACCAGATGGATCCGGCAAACTCGGATGAAGCGCTGTGGGAGGTCGGCCTCGACCTGCAGGAAGGTGCCGATATGGTCATGGTCAAACCCGGCATGCCTTATCTCGACATCGTGCGCCGCGTAAAAGACGAATTCAAAGCGCCGACCTTCGTATACCAGGTGAGCGGCGAATACGCCATGCTCAAGGCAGCCGCGCAAAACGGCTGGCTAAATGAGGAAGCATGTGTGCTGGAGGCACTGCTCGCATTTAAACGCGCCGGTGCGGACGGGATATTGACTTACTTTGCGCTGGATGCAGCGCGCTGGCTCAAGGGCTGAGCGGTTTATTCCTGAGGTAAGGCCGTCAAGTTGCCGGTGTCAATCCTAAAAACCCCACCCGACTGATAGCTCACTATATGTGTCGCTCGTGGCTGGCTGTACGACCACGCTGGTGTTTGGATTGACGATGGCAGTAGTACTGACGCGAGAAATAGCAGTGGCAACATACAGTCTGTTACTGATTTGAAGGTCCACGCCCAGTCTCGAAGTTTTTTCTTCCTGCCCCTGCATCGTAGTCGTTTTGGCGACAGAGACATCCAGACCCACTGCCTCAGTCATATTCCAGTTTGCCCCCAGCGTATTGGTCTTGTCCGGAAAGCCGAACAATTTGGAAGCTGCTGCCAAGTGGCGACTTTTGATCAGGAAAATACCTTGCGCAACAACATCCCGGTCGTATTTATACTTGTCATGCGAGCCATAGAGGGTAAATGATGTAGTGATATCCTGACTGAGTCCGATACTGTTGCGTGTTTGCTTCGGTTGAAAGTTGGCAATCAGAGCATTTTGCGGGTGCAAAGCACTGGATACAAATACGCCGTATCCCAGATCAAGCGTCGTCCGCAACTCACTCCGCCATAGCGTATCGAGCGCAAGAGAAAGACCGCCCTCGTGTCCTTTCACTTCCACTGTGCCATCACTAGCGACTGAATATCGATAATTGGCCGAAACCAATTCGGTTGCATACCAGGTCAACCCCGCACCAACCTCTCGCGTATTGTCTACGCCGGTTGCTTTCGACAGAAAATAGTCGAGGTTGAGTTGTACCGTCCTGGAAAGATTAGTATCAACGTTGAGTGTGTAAGATCGATAGCCACCGGGCCCCGAACCATAGACCAGATCAGACCCTGCATAAGCGAGGGACGGAAAAACGAACAAAAGAAAAACAACGCGAAGCTGCAAAAACGGGAATTTCCCGAATATTGGCATGGGCTTTTTCAAAATATCTTTCCTATCGGTTTTTATGGATTACGTCGTTTGCGGAGTTTACGCTTTTCCGTTTTTTTTTTCACCGCCTCATGGCGGTTTCTGATTTTCATTTTCTTCTCCAGCCGATGCTGGATACGTTGTCTCAGATTTTCCTTGCGCCGCTGTATGCGCTTCTCGATCTTTAATACACGGTGTTTCAGGAACCCCGGGCGCTGGGCAAGCAATCCTGGCGCAGCACTCAGATCGCGTGGTGCAAAAGCAAACTCTCCATTGTGTACATCGATTTCGCCACGCTCAGTCCGTACAACGGTAGCACCCTCGTTTACCGTATCGAACGTGCCGGGCTGGTCTTCCCCCATCGCTTCTTCAATGACCGTCGTTTCATGATCGGTACCACGCACGCCTATGGTCGCGGTCGGGGTGTTCAATTGATATGCCGAGCTGTTTCTTTTGGCAATCCAGCCGGTGATGGAGCGTAACGCGCCTTTAAACAGGGAAAATACGATCTCGTCCGATGCTTCGTCCTTGGCCTGATAGCGGTCGATACGAAAACTGCTGTTCGGGCGCAAGGCAATAAGCCCGCTGTCTTCCGTAACGATTTGCACCTCGCCATCCGCCGCAGTCTGTATGCTTTGCCCGGCAAATATTTTCTGGCCGGAAGTGATGCGTTGTTTTTCTCCTGCCGCATCAGTTACGGTTGCCTCTCCGGAAATGGCATCCACCGTACCGAACAATTCGGCTGCACTGGCGGTCTGAATCATCAGAAAACCCAACAGGAATATTGCCAAGCCCCTCATTTTTCACCCTTTCTTTGCAGTGTCCTCAACAACCTTTCCACACGATAACCGATGAAACAAGACAGGTAAACCGGTTAATTGTTCACTGCCGTAAAACAATTCAGCGTGCATGGTCACTTGTTGCGCGTGCGATTCATTCTCCGGCGTATGGCTTTTTTGCGTTGCTCTGGCGTCATGTTGCGTACCCGTTCGCGAAACCGGGCACGTTGCTCCGGTGAAAGCTTCTGCCAGCGTTCACGCAGCGCTTGGCGTTTTTCCGGAGGCAATTCACGAAATTCGCGCATACGCTGTCTGACGAATTTTTTTTCTTCCGGCGTCAATTTATTGAAGCGTTTCATGCGTTCACGTGCCCTGGTACGCTGCTCCGGGGTCATGTTGGCCCATTTTGTCGCGCCTTTACTCAGTCGCACCTGCCGTTCCGGTGACAAACTATCCCAGCGATCCTTCATCGGAGACAGTATCTTCTGCTGTTGCGGATCCAGGTCGCTCCATGCCATACCCGCAGCAAGCGCATTCGCTGAAGCAAATCCGGCAACCAAAACCAGGATCAGGGCCATCGCGTATCGCCGCAGATCAGCCTGCATTTTATTCATCATCTTTTACCTCCTCGGGGAGATTCTCTTTCACATTCAGTTTTGCCTGTTTCATCTCGATCTCCGACATGGCAATTTCAATATCGGAATTCGCTTCATCCGTTTCGCCCAGCATTTCGATCAGTTCCATGGGCGGATCGCTTTCTTCCGCATGGACGCCTGGAAAAGAAAGTAGCAGGGCAAAAGCCATGCAGTACCTAGCTCGCATTACTTGGCATCTCCTCTTCCAGAAACATTGCATCCAGCCATACATAAAAATCCGGGTCGCCGGTTATGTCATCACTGGTCAATAGCTCCAGTGCAATATCCGTATCTGTCTGTGCAAGCAAATCGGGCCCCTCTTGCACCGGACTGATAAGCAACGCCACGACCAAGACTGCAACGCCCGCAAGCGCCGTTGCCGGAACCCATTGCCCGAAACCCGGCCAGCGTGAAAAGAACGGTTTGCGTTCGAATGCCTCTCTGCGGATAACCGTCAGGCGTCTGCGTGTTTCTGCATCCAGACTGCTGACACTGTCATCCAGCGTCGCCTTGACCTTTTGCTCGAATATGTCTTCGTCAGATTTCATCGAAGTTCCTCCAATTGTTCACGCAGTTTTTGCAACGCCCGGGCATGGTGTGTTTTCACGCTGCTTTCCGAACATTTCATCGCCGCCGCCGTTTGGGCAACATCCAGGCCTTCCCATACCCGTAGCAAAAAGGCCTGTTGCTGCCGGTAAGGTAATGCCTTCAACTCCTGATCCAGCCGGGTCATGAATTGCTCGTTTTCCAGCCTGACCGATGGTTCGCTGGATTCCGCAGCAGGATGCTGCTCCAGCGGATTTTCGGTTTCTTCGTCCTGCCAGGTGAACCATGTTCTGAAGCGATTGCGTACTTTTTGCCGGCGATGCCAATCACGAATACGTGTTTGCAGAATGCTGTAGAACAGCGGCTTCCATTCCTCCGCATTGCGTCCAGCATAGTTCTGCGCCAGCTTGACCATGGTTTCCTGCACCAATTCCAGTGCATCGTCGCGGTTGCCTGTAGCGAATTGCGCGATGCGAAAGGCACGACCCTCGATATCAGCGAGAAAGACCTGTATGTTCTGCTTGTTATCCGGGTCATGCCCCATGGAAATGAATGAAACGCCTCAGTTGATCAGTTTGCGTTTCTGCGTTGCGCGCGGCGGTCAAGACGGCGATTGACTCGCTCGCCCTTTCTGTCCATGCGACGGTCGATTCGCTCTCCCTTTCTGTCCAGACGCCGGTCAATACGGTCACCTTTCCGCTCCAGCCTGTCCGCCTTTCGATCATTGCCCGCCTCACGGGCCCTGTCGGCGCGCCTGTCCAGACGGTTCTCTATCCTGTCACCACGTCTGTCCAGCCGATTCTCAATCCGGTCGCCGCGCCTGTCCATGCGCCGCTCGACGCGATCGCCCACTCTGTCAAGATCGGGGGCACCTGAACCATTCTCCGCCCGGCGTTCAAGGCGGCGATTGATACGCTCACCCTTTCTGTCCAGGCGACGATCAATGCGCTCGCCTTTCCTGTCCAGACGCCGGTCAATACGGTCGCCCTTTCGCTCAAGCCTGTCTGCCTTTTGATCATTGCCAGCTTCACGCGCCCTGTCAGCGCGCCTATCCAGGCGGTTCTCGATTCTGTCCCCGCGCTCGTCCAGCCTGTTCTCGATCCGGTCACCGCGATTATCCAGACGCCGTTCGATGCGGTCGCCCACGTCGTCCTCCGCGTAGGCGGGTGCTGACAGGATCAACAAAGTACTTGCAATAGTCAGTGCTTTATTCATTGTCATGCTCCTTGAGTAATGTTTGAAAACAAGTACCCCCAATCAATGGGATACATAAGCTAAAACGCAGTAACCAGACTCAGGACTACAAGCTCGCAATAATTTCTTCATGTCCGGCGACAACTTTCCAGATGGCTTCTTATTCTCAGGAAGCACGATTTTCCATGCTTATCCCGATATTTGCTATACATGGCACGTGGTTGACACGTTTTACCAAAACCCGGACACTTCATCCCGTGCCGATTTGAATCAGCTTGCGGGGCACGTTAAATATACCAGCTAAAGCGAGTAAACCCGCTCTAGCCAGGCTGAGCGGGTTTTTCTTTTGGAGTGCAATTGAATCATTCTATCGGTACCGTCAACGCGCAGCGCGCAACTTTTGAAGCGCCGTTTATTTTCAAGAGCGGCGCTGTTTTGCCGCGCTTTGAACTGGTGTATGAGACCTACGGCAAACTGAATGCCGACAGGTCCAATGCCATCCTGGTTTGTCATGCCCTGTCCGGCAGTCACCACGTCGCCGGATACTACGCAGACGATGCAAAAAATATCGGCTGGTGGGACAACATGATCGGGCCGGGCAAGCCCATCGATACCAATCATTTCTTTGTCATCGGCCTGAATAATCTCGGCGGGTGTCATGGTTCTACCGGCCCCGCCAGTATTAACCCGGACACCGGCAAGCCCTATGGCGCAAGTTTCCCCGTCGTTACAGTGGAAGACTGGGTGGAATCGCAAACGCGCCTGGCTGATCTGCTGTGCATCCAGCAATTTGCCGCCATCGTCGGCGGCAGCCTGGGCGGCATGCAGGCAATGCAGTGGGCGCTGTCCTATCCCGAACGCGTGCGGCATGTGCTGACCATCGCCTCGGCACCGCATCTCACTGCGCAAAATATTGCTTTTAACGACGTGGCGCGCAATGCCATCCTGACCGATCCCGATTTCCACAACGGCGATTTTTACCAGCATGGCGTAGTACCCACGCGCGGCCTGCGCCTCGCGCGCATGCTGGGACATATCACTTATTTATCGGACGATGCGATGGCGGACAAGTTCGGGCGCGAACTGCTGACGGGCAAATTGAATTTCAATTACGAAATTGAATTTCAGATCGAATCGTACCTGCGCTACCAGGGCGACAAGTTTGTCGAACATTTCGATGCCAATACCTATTTGTTGATGACCAAGGCACTGGATTATTTCGACCCGGCGCGCGAGCTCAATGGTGACCTGAATCGTGCTTTTGCCGCAGCCAAAGCCAGATTTCTCGTGGTGTCGTTCACCACCGACTGGCGCTTCTCGCCGGAGCGCTCGCGCGAAATCGTACAGGCACTGCTGCATAACAAGCTCGATGTAAGCTATACCGAGATCACCTCTTCGCACGGCCATGATTCCTTCCTGATGCAGGACGAGCATTATTTCGCCGTCATGCGCAACTACCTCAACAGGATTGCGGAAGAAGGAAAAATATGAATACGTCCCTCATACAGTCACGCCCCGACTTTGCCGCCATCGCCGCCTGGATTCCGCAAGGTTCATCCGTGCTTGACCTCGGCTGCGGTGACGGCAGCCTGTTGCGTCATTTACGCGAGACGCGCGGCGTGCGCGGCTACGGCGTCGAAATCAGCGATGCGAACATCGCAGCCTGTATTGCCAATGACGTCAACGTGATCCAGAACGACCTGGAATCCGGTCTCGATGATTTCGAAGACCGGTCCTTCGATTACGTC
>JBNKBO010000015.1:0-51123 GCA_050287265.1 Sideroxydans sp.
TGGTAAGTGGAGCGTCATGGACAAGGGCGAGAGCCGCGATTTTTTCGTGCTGCGCGATGAAACCGGCGACTGCATCGTCGACCCGGAGGAAGCCGAGATCATCACCAAGCATTGCGACGAGTGGACAAGCGGCGACTACCATTACACCGAATGGAAACTCATCAAGAGCGACTACATCTACGTCATCGGCGAATTCAAGACCGTGGGCGGCAATAATACCGAGGTTACGCACAACGACTTGATCAAAGAAGTAATAACGGAATGGAAAAACGACAACGCCAACCTGCTCGAACGCTTCGACCTGGACAACAACGGCGAACTCGACATGCGCGAATGGATGCTGGCACGCTCCGCCGCCAGACGCGAAGCGGAAAAACGCATGATCGACGTACTGAACGGACCCGATACCCACTTCATGCTGCGGCCGCATGACGGACGGCTGTTCCTCATCAGCAATATCGACCAGAACAAATTGACGCGCCATTACAAACTCTGGGCATGGGCGCATATCATCATCTTCTTCGGCGCGCTCAGCACAATAGCCTGGCTGCTGTAATAATCTATATCCAGTCCCTGGGCACCAGATATTTCTCGTACAGTTCCGCCTCCGGCGTGCCCGGCTCGGGGTGCCAGTCGTAACGCCACTTTACCAGCGGCGGCATGGAAAGCAGGATGGACTCGGTACGGCCGTTGGACTGCAGGCCGAAAATCGTGCCGCGATCGACCACCAGGTTGAACTCCACATAGCGCCCGCGCCGATATAACTGAAAGTCACGTTCGCGCTCGCCATACGGTATGTCCTTGCGGCGCTCCAGTATCGGCGCATAGGCAGCGAAATAGTGATCGCCCACGCTCTGCTGGATCGCAAAGCAGGTATCGAAATCCGGCTCGGAAAGATCGTCGAAGAAAATGCCGCCTGAGCCGCGCGGTTCATTGCGGTGCTTGAGGAAAAAATAATCGTCGCACCACTTCTTGAATTTCGGATGCAGCGCCGGATCGAACGGCGTCAGCGCATCTTTGCAGGCCAGATGGAAATGCCGCACATCCTCCTCGAAGCCATAATAGGGTGTGAGGTCCATGCCGCCGCCGAACCAGAACACCTTGCCGCCATCCGGCTTGTGCGCCATGAACATGCGCACATTGCAATGCGAAGTGGGCGCATAGGGATTCTTAGGATGCATCACCAGCGAAATGCCCATCGCCTCCCACTTGCTGCCCGCCAGCTCGGGGCGATGCTGTGTAGCCGAGACGGGCATCCTGTCGCCCGTTACATGCGAGAATGCCACGCCGCCACGCTCGATGACATCGCCCTCTTCGATGATGCAGGAGATGCCGCCACCCGAACCATCCGGCCGCGTCCACTCATCGCGCAGGAATGATTTGCCATCGATCTTCTCGAAACCGGTAACGATGCGCTCCTGCAAACCCAGCAGGTAGTGTTTGACGGCAGTACTATCCATTTTCTCTCCGACAATCTCCCCTCGCCCGCTTGCGGGAGAGGGAACAGTTTTTGAAATCGCCTCATGGTGAGGCACCACTGAATTATTCTCGAATGATTCTATCACCGCCCCAAACACGTATCGTGGAAGGCCGCTTGCGCTTGCCCACCCGGCCAGGTAACACCCATACAGAACTTCCGAACATGCGCAAACAATCGCGATATGACTTCGCCGCAAGCTGCCTGCTGCGGTTCGCGCTTGTCGACACCAGTGCATTGCCTGCAACACGGCAAAGATTTTTTGCAAAAGGATGCGCCGTCATGCGCACCGCCAGCGTGTCATGCTCGCCGCGCAACCAGCGCGGGCACGATGGCCGCACCGGCATCAGGTAAGTAATGGCCAGCGCGCCATCGGCTTGCAGCTTCGTCTGCTCTGCCTGCGTAAGCGGCTGGATGTAACGCGCCACCTGCCGATAGCTGGAAGCGATGAGAATCAGCCCCTTGTTCTGCGGACGCCGTTTTAGTCTTAGGATGCGCCGCACCGCGCGATAGTTGGCTGGGTCGCAGCCGAGGCCGTAGCAGGATTCGGTGGGATAGGCGATCACCCCGCCGCACCTCAGGTGGGCGGCAAGCTGTCTGAAAGAAATGAATGGTCCTTGCAAAGGAGAACTCTCTAATCAAAGTCTCTCCCCCCAATCTCTTTCCCGTTTACGAACGAGGAAGCGAGAGAGAACGAGATTATTTGCGCCCTATCGCGCGATATCCAATATCCCTGCGCATTTGCGCACCATCGAATTTGATACCATCGGCGATCTCGTAGGCACGCTGCTGCGCGCGCCTGACCATGTCGCCCAGCGCAACGACGCAGAGCACGCGGCCGCCACTGGTGACGACCTTGCCATCCTGCATGGTAGTGCCGGCATGGAACACATGCGCATCTTCGAGTTTTTTGGGCAGACCAGTGATCTCGTCGCCCTTGCGCGGTGTATCGGGATAGTCGTCAGCAGCCATGACGATGCCGAGTGCGGTGCGCTTGTCCCATTCGGCTTCGATCTTGTCGAGCGTACCGTTGATGGCATGCTCGACCAGCACGGAAAAATCGCTCTTGAGGCGCAGCATGATGGGTTGCGTTTCGGGGTCGCCCATGCGGCAGTTGAATTCCAGCACCTTGATGCCGCCATCAGACGAGATCATCAGGCCCGCATAGAGAAAGCCGGTGAAAGTGTTGCCTTCGGCTTCCATGCCGCGCACCACGGGCATGATAACTTCACGCAACACCCTGGCGTAGATGGTGGGGGTAACGACGGGTGCGGGCGAGTACGCACCCATGCCGCCGGTGTTGGGTCCCTGGTCGCCATCCTTGAGGCGCTTGTGGTCCTGGCTGGTGGCCATGGCCAGCACGTGCTTGCCATCCACCATGACGATAAAGCTGGCTTCTTCGCCGGTGAGGAATTCCTCGATCACGACGCGCGCGCCGGCATCGCCGAACTTGTTGTCGGAGAGCATCATGTCGATGGCGGCGAAGGCTTCGTCCTTGGTCATGGCGACGACCACGCCCTTGCCCGCGGCAAGTCCGTCGGCCTTGACGACGATGGGCGCGCCGTGCTTCTCGACATAGGCTTTAGCGGGGGCGATGTCGCTGAAGGTTTCGAAAAAGGCGGTAGGGATGTTGTGGCGCGCCATGAAGCGCTTGGCGAAATCCTTGGAGGATTCGAGCTGCGCTGCGGCTTTGGTGGGGCCGAATATCTTGAGGCCCGCCGCGCGGAATTCGTCGACCACACCCGCGGCCAGCGGCGCTTCGGGGCCGACCACGGTCATATGGATGTCGTTGTTCTTCGCGAATTCGATGAGTTCGGGGATGGCGGTGATGGCGACATTCTCCACGCCCTCTTCCAGCGCGGTACCCGCATTACCCGGTGCAACGTAAACTTTTTGTACTTTCCTGCCCTGCGCCAGGCGCCAGGCCAGCGCATGCTCGCGACCGCCGGAACCGATAACCAGTATCTTCATTTCAATCTTTCTTCAAAAGATTGAGAAGGGGGAAGAGAGAAGGGAGAAGGGTGTGAGGCGCGCTATGTGCGCCGGGTTTTACCCTTCCCTCTTTACCCTTTACCCTTCCCAAGCAGTTAGTGTCTAAAGTGCCGATAGCCGGTAAACACCATCGCCAGCCCATGCTCGTCCGCCGCAGCGATGACTTCCTCGTCGCGCATCGATCCGCCCGGCTGGATGACAGCTTTCGCTCCGGCTGTTGCCAGCACGTCGAGACCATCGCGAAACGGGAAAAACGCATCGGATGCCACCACGGAACCGGTCAGACTCAGGCCTGCGTTCTGTGCCTTAATGCTGGCGATGCGCGTGCTGTCCACGCGGCTCATCTGCCCTGCGCCTACGCCCAGCGTCTGTCCGCCCTTGCAGAATACGATGGCGTTGGATTTCACGTACTTGGCCACGCGCCATGCGAACAGCAGGTCAGTAAGCTGCTCCTTAGTGGGTTGTGCCTTGGTGGCGACCTTGAGTTGCGAAGCCTGCACGTTGAGTGCATCGGGCGTCTGCACCAGCAGGCCGCCGCCGACGCGTTTGAAATCGAACTGGTTATGCGTATTGGACAGCGGGATGGTGAGTACGCGCACGTTCTGCTTGGCGGCGGTTACTTTCAATGCGGCTTCGGATGCACTCGGCGCGATAATGAGCTCGACGAACTGGTTGGTGGTGATCTGCGTGGCACTCTCGGCATCCAGTTCACGGTTGAAGGCGATGATGCCGCCGAACGCCGAGGTGGTATCGGTGGCATAGGCCAGCTTGTAGGCGTTCAGCGCAGTGTCGGCAATCGCCACGCCGCAAGGGTTGGCATGCTTGACGATCACACAGGCCGGTTCTTCGAAGGTCTTGACCAGTTCCCATGCCGCATCGGCATCGCCGATGTTGTTGTAGGAGAGTTCCTTGCCCTGCAACTGGGTGTAGCCGGAGATGCCGCCGACCAGTGGGATGAGGTCGCGGTAAAACGCCGCTTTCTGGTGCGGGTTTTCACCGTAGCGCATTTCCTGCACCTTGGCGAAATTAAAATTGATCTGTGCGGGAAATTCGCTCTTACCGCCGTCGCTGTTGATGGCAGTAAGGTAGTTGCTGATCATACTGTCGTAGGCGGCGGTGTGCGAGAAGGCCTTCTTCGCCAGGTCGAAACGGGTGGCGGCGGAGACTTCACCCTTGTTGGTCTGCATCTCGGCCAGCACGTCGGCGTAATCTTCCGGGTCGGTGACAATGGCAACATGCGCGTGGTTCTTGGCGGCGGAGCGCACCATGGTCGGCCCGCCGATGTCGATGTTTTCGATGGCGTCTTCCAGCGTGCAGCCGGGCTTGGCAATGGTGGCAGCAAACGGATACAGGTTCACCACGACGAGGTCGATGGTGGGGATGTCGTGTTTCTTCAATGTATCGACGTGCTCCGGAATGTCGCGGCGCGCGAGGATGCCCGCATGCACTTTCGGTTGCAGCGTCTTCACGCGGCCATCCAGCATTTCCGGGAAGCCGGTGTAGTCGGCGACTTCGGTGACGGGGATATTGTTGTCAGCAAGCAGCTTGGCGGTACCGCCGGTGGAAAGAATCTTCACGCCCAGTGCATGCAACCCCTGGGCGAATTCGAGAACGCCGGACTTGTCCGACACGCTGATGAGTGCTTGCTTGATTGCCATTATTGTTTGTTCCCTTTTGATTATTTAATTCTGTGATCCTGCATTTTCTTGCGCAAGGTATTGCGGTTGATTCCGAGCAGGTCGGCCGCGCGTGTCTGGTTGCCGCCGGCGTGGTGCAACACGGTTTCGATCAGCGGCTTTTCCACGCAGCAGATCACCATACTGTAGATTGCAACGGACGGGTCTTCGCCATCGAGATCTTTGAAATAATCATTCACCGCCTTGCGGACGTGTTTGGCGATGTCGTTTTCGTTGATCCCGCATTCCTCTATCATGCTGCTTCCCTTTCATATAGCAACTTTGCGCTGCTGGCTTGCTGTTCTTCGAAAAATTCTTTTACCGTCCGCACTTGCTCGTCAATCGTTGCCAACAGGTTCATGCGGTGCCTGAACACGGCCGATCCCGGCAATCCCTTCGTGTACCAGGAAATATGTTTGCGCGCTACGCGCAGCCCGGTGAATTCGCCGTAAAACGCGTAAAGTTCGGCCAGGTGTGCGAGCAGTATGCTCTGTATCTCGTCCAGGCCAGGCGACGGCAGATGCGAACCTGTCTGCAAATAATGATCCATCTCGCGGAACAGCCAGGGACGGCCCTGCGCAGCGCGACCGATCATCACGGCATCGGCACCGGTGTGATCCAGCACGTATTTCGCTTTTTCCGGGGTATTGATATCGCCGTTGGCGATAATGGGAATGTTCACCGCCGCTTTTACGGCGCGTATGGTGTCGTATTCGGCTTCACCGGTGTAGGCACAGGCGCGGGTGCGGCCGTGAATGGCCAGCGCCTGGATGCCGCCACTTTCTGCGATGCGTGCAATGTTCACTGCGTTGCGGTTGGTTTTGTCCCAGCCGGTACGCATCTTCAATGTGACAGGCACGTCCACCGCACCCACCACAGCTTCGAGGATTTCGCCCACCAGCGTCTCGTTTTGCATCAATGCCGACCCTGCCATCACGTTGCATATTTTTTTGGCCGGGCAACCCATGTTGATGTCGATGATTTGCGCACCTTGTTCCACGTTGTAGCGTGCGGCCTGTGCCAGCATTTTCGGGTCAGCGCCGACAATCTGTACGGAGATGGGATCGGCCTCGCCGGCATGGTTGGCGCGACGCCGGGTTTTTTCCGAGCCGTACAACAGGGAATTGGATGCCACCATCTCGGACACCGCCATGCCCGCGCCCATGCGTTTGCACAGCATGCGAAACGGCCTGTCGGTCACGCCCGCCATGGGGGCGACGATCAGGTTATTCTTCAGCTTGTACTGTCCGATTTGCATGAACCCGTGTGAGGAGTTTTCGAGGGGGGCGGCGATTATAAATTAATCAACTCGCCCATGCTATGATGCGCACGTATTTTTATGCAAAGTTTGTTATGGAATTTGACATCGTCATCATCGGCGGCGGTCTGGTAGGCGCCAGTCTTGCTTCTGCGCTCAAGGACAGCGGGCTGCGGCTAGCATTGATCGAAGGCCAGGCCTTGCCCAGCCTTGATTCCGACTGGGACAGTCGTATATACGCTTTCACTCCCGGCAATGTGGACTTTCTGCACGAATGTGGCGCATGGGAACGGCTGGATGCGTCGCGCGTGCAGCAAGTGGAAGAAATGCGCGTGTTCGGCGACACCGGTTCGCGACTGAATTTCAGCGCCTACGAGATCGGCGCGCCCGAACTGGCATTCATCATGGAAAGCCGTCTGTTGCAACACGCACTGTGGCAAGGGTTACAGGAGCAGAAAAACCTCACGCTGCTGCATCCGTCACAATGCGCAGAACTGTCAGTACAGGAAGATGCCGCCCTTTTGATATTGAAAGACGGCCGTAAGATTCGTACCAGCCTTATTGTCGGCGCCGACGGCCGCGATTCCTGGGTGCGACATCAAGCCAATATGCCGGAAGTGCCCACGCCATACCATCAGCACGGAGTGGTCGCTAACTTCAACATCAGTAAAGCCCATCGCGGCATCGCATACCAGTGGTTCAGCCCGGATGGCATACTGGCCTATCTGCCACTGCCGGACAGGCGCATTTCCATCGTGTGGTCGGTGAGCCCGGAAAAATCGGCCGAACTGCTGGCATTGCCGCAAGAGGAATTTGCCGCACGCGTGGCTGAAGCCGGCAAGCACACTTTGGGCGACCTGCAGATGATCACCCCGCCCGCCTCGTTTGCCTTGCGTGTGCTGAATCTGGCGCATCTTGCCAAACCGCGCCTGGCCCTGATCGGCGATGCCGCGCACAATATCCACCCGCTTTCCGGTCATGGCGTAAACCTCGGCCTGCATGACGTGCGCGACCTCGTACAAGTGCTGCAACAGCGCGGCGATCTGGACTGCGGCGATATACAATTGCTGCGCCGTTACGAAGACGCGCGACGCAACGACATCATGTCCATGCAACTCACCACCGACACGCTGAAACACCTGTTCGTCAACGACAACCCGCTGCTGCGCAGCTTGCGCAATTTCGGACTCGGCCTGACCAACAAGCTCGTACCGCTGAAAAAAATGCTGGTACGTCACGCCCTTAATTGATTTTCTACCAGGAAATATAGTCATGTTCAAAACACTACTGACGCTGTTGTTCTCCATTTCCCTTGCCCATGCTGCCGGAACCGGCAAGACCACTGCCGCTATCAAGGACACGCTGCAAGAGAATTTCGCACAACTCATCGGTCAGGTCGACCAGGTCAATAAATCGCCCATTCCCGGTTTGTATGAAGTGGTTACGGACAGCCATATCTTCTACACCGACAAGGAGGCGCGATACCTGATCGATGGGCAGATGTTCGACCTGAAGGGCCGCAAAAATATTACCGAGGCACGCGCCCGCAGTTTGTTTGCTGTGGATTTCGACAAATTGCCGCTTGAACTTGCCGTAAAAAGGGTCAAGGGCAATGGCAGCCGCAAAATGGCCTATTTCTCTGACCCGAATTGCGGCTACTGCAAAAAACTGGAACATGAGTTGCTGAATGTCACCGATGTCACACTGTATCTTTTCCTTTATCCCATTTTCGAGGGTTCAGCCGAAATAGTGCAAGGGATATGGTGCAGCAAGGACAAGGTCAAGGCCTGGGACGACCTGATGCAAAAAGGCGTGCAACCCGCCACAGGCAAATGCGATGTGCCCAGTAAACAGGTGCTGGCATTGGGCAAGAAACTCCGCGTGAACGGCACGCCGGCACTGATCTTCCCCAATGGCCTGCTCAATCCGGGCTTCATGCCAGCCAACGCCTTGAATAAGGCGCTGGACGACAACAACAAATAACAGCGGCCAAATGATCATGCGCAATCTTCCCCAACACCTTGCATCCCTGAGTGTCACGCTCTGGGTGGGCGGCATGTGGATGCTGGGCTATGTGGCGGTGCCTATGCTGTTCAAAGTATTGCCGGATCGCCAGCTTGCAGGCATGGTGGCCGGACACTTGTTCACCTCGCTGGCCTGGATCGGTATCGTCTGCGCACTTTACCTGCTCACCTTACAGGTGCAACAGCTTGGTCGCGCGGCATTGCGGCACACCAGTTTCCGCATCGCTTTGGTAATGTTGTTACTGGTTTGTATCGGGCAGTTCGCCCTGCAGCCCATCCTCGCCAACCTCAAGGTGCAGGCACTACCACTGGATGTAATGCACAGCGCCTTCGCGTCCCAGTTCAAAACCTGGCATGGGGTTTCCAGCATCCTCTATCTGATACAAAGCCTGCTCGGCATCGCGCTGGTGATCTTTTCGATTAAACCGACAACCCCGTCGGCCAGTGCACCGCAATCTATTGACGCAACTGTCACGCGCAGTTAGCGTAGGCGTACTAAATCAGGGGGCGGCATGCTAAACAATCTGCGTCGTAAAAACTATTCCGCCCGGGATGTCATTTTCAAGGAAGGTGATCCCGGTGACAGCGCTTACCTTATTGAAGAAGGCTGCGTTGAAGTCAGTGTCAGCAGCACGCAACAAACACGACTCAACAAGGGCGAATTGTTCGGCGAAATCGCGCTGATCGACCAGCAACCGCGTACCGCCACCGTGCGCGCCATCGAAGATACCGTACTCATCCCCATTCCGCGACAACTGGTCAAGGAACGGCTGGAAAAAACAGATCCCGTGGTACGCCATTTGCTGTTGACCATCCTCGAACGCTATCGCGCCACACGCAGCCAGCCCGCTTCCGATCCGGCGCGCACTGACGCTTTCGGTCGCGACACGACACGCGGCGACGCCACTCATCAACTGCGTCTGTCACACGACATTGAAGAAGCCTTGCGGGATGAACAGTTCGAAATGTTTTATCAGCCAATCTGCGATCTTTCCAGCGGGCGCATCGCTGGCTATGAAGCGTTGATCCGCTGGCATCATCCGGCAGAAGGCCTGATCTCGCCGCTGGATTTTCTCTGGGTGGCGGAACAGACCGGGCAGATACGCGAGATCGGTTTATGGACGCTGGAACGCGCCTGTCTCGATTGGCCAAAATTACGCGAGAGCATCAGCCACCCCAAGCCCTTCGTCAGCGTCAACCTGTCGCCCTCGCAACTTTCCGGGGATAAATTCGTGGAAAGCGTGAAATCCATCGTCAGCCGCCACCAGATGCCTGCGGCAGAACTCAAACTTGAAATGACCGAAGCCGTCATCAATAACAACCCCGATCAAGCCCAGAAGCTGCTCGGCAAACTCACCGAAGCCGGCAACACCCTCGCGCTGGATGGTTTTGGCAGCGACCAGCCGGGCATTGAATCCCTGCAACGCTACCCTATCGGCACCGTGAAGATAAACCGCTCCTTCGTCGGCCAGATGCTTTCCTCACAACCCAGCGCCAAAATCGTCAAGAACGCCATCGACCTCGCTCACTCGCTTAATATGGAAGTCGTTGCAGAAGGGATAGAGATCGAGGACGAACGCCTGGCATTACTGGAACTGGGTTGCGACTATGGGCAGGGGTGGTTGTTCGGGAAACCGACTTCGTTGAAACGCATTTAATTCAGCGTCGGTTCCCCGCCCTTGGGAAACAACACCCACATGCGTCCCGTCTGCTTCATGCTCCCTGCCCTCACCGCAGCGATCTCCCCGAATCCCCAGAAGAAATCCGCCCGTACCGCACCTTTAATCGCGCCGCCGGTGTCCTGCGCAAACATCAGGCGATTGAGCGGTTCGGGGCTATTCGGGCGCGTGGTGGCCAGAAATACCGGTACGCCAAGCGGTATGGAGCGCTTATCGACAGCGATGCTGTATTCCTCTGTAAGCGGCACGCCCAATGCGCCCAGCGGTGCAGAGAGCGTAGCAGGCAGTTCGCGAAAGAAGATGTAGCTGGGGTTCTGGCCCAGCAGGACCGGCAATCGGTCCGGATTTTTCCGCGCCCAATTCTTGATGCCTTGCATGGAAGCTTCTTCCAGCTTGAGTTCGCCCATGTCGACGAGCTTTCTGCCGATAGAAGTGTAGTCATGCCCGTTTTGCTGGGCATAGCCGACTTTTACCCGTGTGCCGTCTTCCAGTTCAATGCGGCCGGAGCCTTGTATTTGCAGGAAAAAGAGTTCGACCTGATTCTCGACCCAGAAAATTTCGTTGCCCTTCAGTGTCGTTGCCAGACCAGCATCAATCTCGGCACGGTTGAAATACGGCACGACGCGTTTGCCTTCGAGACGCCCGCGCACAGTCTGGCCCCTGAACTGCGGATAGAGCTCGCCCATGTCCACCTCGAGCATGTCTTCCGGCGGGGCATAAATGGGGTAGGCAAAACGCTTGCTGCGTCTGCGGCTGCCTTTGAGCAGCGGTTCGTAGTAGCCGGTAACCATCCCGGTGTCGGTGCCATCCGGATTGAACACCTGATAAGGCGTAAACCAGGTTTCGTAAAAAGCGCGCTGGGCAGATACGTCATCGTCGCCCACCTTTGCGACTTCGGCGCAGATTGGCAGCCATACCGGCTTGAAACGAAGGGCACGGCAGCTTTGCTGCATGGCAGGCCATGCAGCGGCCAGATCCTGTGTGGGCCAGTCCGGTAACATCTCCCATTTGCTGACCATAAACTCGGGAGATGCTTTACCGACCGGAAGTTGGGTATCCAAAGATGTCTGACAGGCAGTAATCCACACACTCAATACCAATATCAGCCAAACCGACTTGCTTTTGATCATTATTGCTTTCTTCGCTTTTTCCTTCACTTAGTGCAACACACGCGGCACGCTCAATACAAACTGCGGGATAGGAACAGTAAACTCCCCGCCATCCACCACTTGCATCATATAACTGCCGGACATTGTACCCACTTGCGTCGCCAGCACAGTACCGCTGGTGTATTCGAAACTTTGCCCAGGTTTGATCACGGGCTGCTCTCCCACCACCCCTTTGCCTTTCACTTCCTGTACGTGGCTATTGGCATCGGTAATGATCCAGTGGCGGCTCAGTAATTGCACAGCGTGGTCGCCTTCGTTGGAAAGGGTAATGGTATACGCAAATACGTAACGGTTGTCGGCATCATCGGACTGGTCAGCAAGGTAACGGACTTGCACGGCAACCTGGATACGGTAGTGAGAGGAGTCTTCCATCACCGCATTTCACCGTATTTTGAGCGGTGTGACAAGGGCAAGTAAAAAAAGCAATTTCCCGCTCGTTGTGAATCTAATGTCCCCGCAGCAAACCCAGACTTTTCAGGATACTGGCTGCGGCGCTGGATTTTCGAATTTGCTCAGGCGCTTCGACTTTCTGCGCCTGTAACAGTTGCGGAAACTGCTCGTAAGTAAGGTAACGATGCAATGCAGCATGCACATGTTCTTTTAATGTCCTCACATTGATCGGCTTGTTGAGTATGCGAAATATCTGCGCCTGATTAATGAGCTCAATCATCAACTCGGCATCTTTGGCCTTGGTGACAACGATGGAAAGAATTTTCGGATATTCCTGTTTCAGCAGCTTCAACATGGAAGTCAGTTGTTCATGACTTGATTCGACATCGGCGATCACCAGCGCAATTTCGTGTTTTTGCAGCATGTTCAATGCTGCGTCAGTATTACCTGCATACAACACCGGACACCGGCTGCCGACCAATTCACGAACCACGCCAAAAACATCTTCATCGCGATCAATCACCAGCACACCCGCCTGCATTTTCTCGGGTAATGCCACATTTGCCGATTTGGTATCGGCCAGTTCAAGCGCTATCGTGGCAGCTTCACCCACCAGGGTCTGCAACGCCTGGTTATCCCAGGGTTTGTTGAGGAAACGATACACTTCGCCGTCGTTGATCGAGCCCACCATGGCGGCCAGATCTGAATAGCCTGTCAGCAGGATACGTACGCTATGCGGTGATATTTCCCGCGACCGGCGCAACAGTTCCACGCCTGTCATGATGGGCATACGCTGATCGCTGATGATGACATGCATCTGATAACGCGTAATGAAGTCCAGCGCCTTGTTGCCGTCTGTAGTGGTAAACACATGGTAACGCTGCCGGAACAGCGATTTCAGCGCATTCAGAATGCGTTCTTCGTCATCGACGATCAACAGGCGCGTTTTCCTGATACCCGGATCGAGAATGATGGGGCTGTCGCCATATATTTCCTCTTCCACGTTTCGTATGTTATTGCTGACCGAATCGACTTTCAGACCCCGTGCAGCATCCAGCAATCTGGCTGCATCAGGCATGACATCGGCCGGTTTTGGCTCCCCCTGCATGAGTGAGGGATGAATCGCCGCCTTGAAGGCTTCGGAAAACTCGCTTGCCGTCTGGTAGCGGTCGGCCGGATTCTTCGCCATGGCCTTGGCGACAACCTTGTCGATTTCAGGCGAGAGCTTGTGATTGTGAAGCGAAGGGCTTTCAGGGCTCGCATTCACCACCTGCTGCATGATTTCAGCAAGTCTGCCTGTAAAAGGCCTCTTGCCGGCCAGCAACTCATAGGCAATCACCCCGATCGAATACAAATCGGACAGTCTGCCGACCTCCCCGCCAGTAAACTGTTCGGGTGACATGTAGGAAGGCGTGCCGATCAAATCCCCGACCTTGGTCAGGGTTGAGGTATCAATACGTGCAATACCGAAATCGTTGATTTTGATGCGCCCATCATCGTTGATCATGACATTTGCCGATTTCATGTCACGATGCACTACACCCTGGGAATGGGCATAGCCGATACCGTCCAGCGTCTGGGCGATAATTTGCGCAATTTCCCGAAGACCGAATGTTTCCTTGGCCGCCAGATGCTGCGACAATGTCTTGCCGTGCACCAATTCCATGATGATGTAGGCCGCGTTCTCATCTTCAATGAAATCGTAAATCTGGACGATGCGCGGATGCACCAGCCGGCCGACTGCCTGCGCTTCCTGACGAAAACGACTCAGCACGCTTTCACGTTCATCTTCGGGCAAAGCGTATTTTCTGACGCCCTTTATCGCCACCTCCCGGTTGATCGCCGGATCCCATCCCTTGTAGACGATACCCATACCGCCGCTGCCAAGTTCACCTTGGATTTCGTACTTGCCGATTTTTACCAGAGGAATATCCATGAGTTGATCATCCCTCAAGTTGAGCATCGGCAGGCGGTACAAGCGGCAACCACACTGTAAATTTTGTGCCTGATCCTGGCCTGGATTCGACGGTAATTTTTCCGCCATGTTGCTGAACGATCTTGAAGGAGATCGACAAGCCTAAACCCGTGCCCTTGCCGATTTCTTTCGTCGTAAAAAAGGGGTCGAATATTTTGGATATCACCTCAGGAGGCATTCCGGCCCCGTCATCCTGCACGTCGACCGCAACCCCTTCACCTTCGCGACGCGACGTCAGTGTAAGCACGCCACGTTCGCCGGGCATTGCCTGAACAGCGTTGGTTACGAGATTCAGGAACACCTGGTTGATTTGCGAAGGCGCGCAGGTAATCTCCGGAATATCGCCGAAGTTTTTGTTCACAGTAACGGATTTGAGCTGGTGCTTGGCCAGCAACAGTGTATTGCTCAGGCTCTCGTTCAAATTGGTATGAGAAACCTTACTGCGATCAAGTCGGCTGAAATTTTTCAGGTTGCCAACAATTTCCGACACTTGACCCGTTCCAAACAGGCCGTCTTTGACCAGGTCGCCCAGTTCTTTTATGACATGTTGCTGCTTGAGCCCGTCGATGCAATTTGTTGTTTGCTGGAATTCGCGCGACAAACCTTCAGGATCGTTTCCCGCCTTGAGAAACTGCAGCAGCTTGTCGCAGTGATCAAGCGCGTCGCCGATGCCCGGCAATTGCTCCGAAACCTGTCCCAGGCTGTTTTTTACGTACGCCAGAGGCGTGTTGATCTCGTGCGCAACGCCCGCCACCATCTGTCCGAGCGAAGACATTTTTTCCGATTGAATCAGCTGCGCCTCGGACTCCTTGAGGTGTTTCAAAGCATCCGACAACTCATGCGTACGTTCTTCCACACGATGTTCCAGTGTCTGATTGGCAGTTTTCAGCCTTGCACCAAAATATATCAACAGCACCAGCAAGGCAGAAGCGTAATAAACCAGATAGATCCGGTAGCGTTCCTTTTCCTGGAATATCTCATCAAGTTCGCTGTTAAACGACAGCGTCAAATTGATCAAACGTGGTCCCGTATTCAATTTTTCCAGTTCGGCGAAATGTCCGAGCTCGACAGGAACCTGCTCCAGCAGGATTTGTACTGCTTTTTCGATACTGGCGCGCTCTTCCCCTGCTGTTTTCAGCAAACCCAACTGCGCTACTGCCGACTCCAGGATCGTGCGCTGCACAGTTTCCCCACTCATAAAATATTGCGGCCCCACTTCTTCCAGGTCATCCAGCGCAAAAACGATTGACGGGGAGGTTTTTTTTGCTTTCAGCTTTGTTTTCAAAGCAGCAATGGTTTGAATCAATTTTTCCAGTGTTGCTTTGTTAGCCCGATTCTCGGACAGGAACTGCTGAACCAGATCGGATTTGAGCTGAATGGCGCTCCTGAGCTCGGGAAGTCCGGTTCTTAGTACCTTGCTGGAAGTCAGCTTTGCAAAACGGGTAATGTCACGAAGGGCTTTTTCGCCCATATCGGCACGCACAAAAAGAGCCTCCTGTCTGGCAGGATCTATGCGGGCGCGCCGCACTTCCATATCCCAGCGGCTGTCGATTTCTTTAACCCCATTTAACAAACTCAACACTTCGTTCTGCTCGCGCAGATCGACCGCCTCTGTCTTGTCGTAAAAGAACCACAGGGCGCCCAACATGATCATGAGGACAAGTCCAATTAATACATTCTGCTGTATCTCTGACTTGCTCATATCGACTCTGAATTGAATTTATTATTATTCATAAAATTATTGCAGCTGCCATTTCGACTGGCGAAACAAAACCAGATCAGAATATATCGCACCTATTCCACACACAAAAACACATCGCTTCCGATGTCTTGCCGGAAGTGACTGCTTGGCATTAATAATATTCGACACCTTCGAAAACTCACTACTTGATATCCCGCTTCCGATTCAGCGCTGCCAACTCATTGATGCCAGCCTGTTTCACCATCCCTTACTTTCTGCGCAAAAACACTTCATTTCTGCGTAAAAAACACATCTCCCTTGCCAGCGCCTTGTATCTTATACCAAAGCAGCGGGAATCACATATCCATGAAGGACTATATAGGACTAGTACTTCACCCCTGGATTCGTCATGGTTTAAGCATGCGTATTTCACGTTGATTTCGAATGAGCGCCGAATTTTAGTCAGTTGCACTTCATCTGCAGTCATCGGACAGAGATCGTAACTTGATGACAGTCCAGGCGACAATAGCGTATACATACCGCGCTGCAATTAATTGCCATCCCCATTCTGCTGAAAGGGGCCAATATACCCGGAAGAGTTTCGGGTAAAATGAGCAATCTGAATTCAAACTCATCCCAGGGAACAAACCATGTATCAAATTGCCCCCAGCATCCTTTCCGCCAATTTCGCCCGGCTTGGCGAAGAAGTCGACAATGTGCTCGCCTCCGGTGCGGACATTGTGCACTTCGACGTCATGGACAACCATTACGTACCCAACCTGACCATCGGACCGCTGGTATGCGAAGCTCTGCGCAAGCATGGCGTGACCGCACCCATCGATGTGCATTTGATGGTCAAACCCGTGGACCGCATCGTCCCCGATTTCGCCAAGGCGGGCGCAACCTATATCACGTTCCACCCCGAGGCTTCCGATCATATCGACCGTACCCTCGGCCTGATCAAGGAAAGCGGCTGCAAAGCCGGTCTGGTATTCAATCCCGCCACGCCGCTGGATGTACTGGAATACACCCTGCCCAAACTGGATATGGTGTTGCTGATGTCGGTGAACCCCGGTTTCGGCGGCCAGAAATTCATCCCCTTTGTGCTGGACAAGGCACGCAAGGCGCGTCAGATGATCAATGCAGGCAAATACAACTGCCGCCTGGAAATCGACGGCGGCGTCAGCCCGGCCAACATCGGGGAAGTAGCCGAAGCGGGCATAGATACCTTCGTCGCCGGCTCTGCAGTATTCGGCAGGCGCAACGAAAAAGACAAGAATCACTACGACACCGTCATCGGTGAACTGCGCGCGGAGTTAGCCAAAGTCGGCAAGTAATGTCGTTCAAGGAATTCCCGCTCAGCATCTCCGCCATCGTCCTCGACCTCGACGGTACGCTGTTGCACAGCGCGCCGGAACTGGCAGGCGCAGCAAACCTCATGCTGCGCGACGTTGGACACCCAGCAGTGTCGCAAGACCTGTTAATGAGCTACATAGGCAACGGTATCTCGTGGCTGGTAAAACGCGCGTTGACTGGTGATATGCATGCCGAGCCCGATCCCGCCTTGTACGACCAGGCGCTACCGTTCTTTGAGCGTCATTACAGCGAACTATTGATGCAAAGCAAGCCATATCCGGGTGTCATGGAGGGCTTGAACGCCATGAAAGATGCAGGCTTCAAACTGGGTTGCGTCACCAACAAGGCCGCGCGCTTCACCGAACCGCTGCTGAACGGTTGCGGCCTCGCACGATACTTCAGCATCGTAGTATCCGGCGATTCGCTGCCAGAAAAAAAACCGCACCCGCTTCCCTTGCTGCACTGCGCAAAATTTCTGGACGTGGCCGTACCCAGGATGCTGATGATCGGCGACTCGCTGAACGACACCCTTGCTGCGCGTGCCACAGGCTGTCCGGTATTTTGCGTGCCTTACGGTTATAATCACGGGGAACCGGTGGCAAAGCTCGATCAGGATGCAATCATCCCCGACCTGTCTGCCGCATTGAAACTCGTTAAACACATCTGAACATGAAACTGATCAACCTCCTCAATTGGCGATGGTGCTGATGCTTTTGTAGCACCAAATATACGGTGCAATGCCCGCTGGCGATTGCGCCCGACTCAACCAATACCGGAGGTTTCATATGCTGTCACCCATTACCGAACAGGAATTCAATACCCTTGCCAGACAAGGCTACAACCGCATCCCGCTGGTTGCAGAGACCTTTGCCGATCTCGATACCCCGCTGTCGCTATATCTCAAGCTCGCAAACAAGCCGTTTTCCTACTTACTGGAATCTGTGCAGGGCGGCGAACGTTTCGGGCGTTACTCTTTCATCGGCCTGCCTGCCGAGACGCACATTGCCGTGCGTGACAAGCAAGTCACATTGACCACGGCGGCGGGAGAAACCACGCAGGAAGTTACCAACCCGTTGGACTACATCGAGGAATATCGGGCGCGATTCAAAGTCGCGCCCCTGTCCGGCCTGCCGCGCTTCACCGGCGGACTGGCCGGTTACTTCGGCTATGACACAGTGCGCTACATAGAGCGCAAGCTGGCCGCCACACAAAAACCGGATGTACTGGGCACGCCCGACATCCTGCTCATGCTCACCGAACAACTGGCAGTGATCGACAATCTTTCCGGCAAATTGACGTTCATCGTGTACGCCGATCCTGCGCATGCCGATGCTTACCGCACCGCGCTGAAACGCCTCGATGCCTTGCAACGCGCCTTGCGTCAGCCGGTACTTATTCCCGAGGCACCGCAAACAACCCGCCATGAAGCAAAATCCGAATTCGGCGAAACCGCATTCAAAGCTGCCGTGGAAAAATCCAGGCAATACATCTTCGATGGCGACATCATGCAGGTGGTGCTGTCGCAACGCATGTCGCAACCCTTCCCTGCCCCGCCGCTGTCGCTGTATCGCGCCCTGCGCAGCATCAACCCGTCGCCCTATATGTTCTATTACGACATGGGTGACCATCACGTGGTTGGCTCATCTCCAGAGATATTGGCGCAACTCGAAAGCAACACCGTCACCGTGCGCCCCATTGCCGGAACACGCCCGCGCGGCAAAACGCCTCAGGAAGATGCCGAACTGGCCGAAGAATTGCTGGCCGACCCGAAAGAACTGGCTGAACACCTGATGCTGATCGATCTCGGTCGCAACGACGCCGGCCGCGTGGCAGAGGATGGCACCGTAAAACTTACCGAGAAGATGGTGATTGAGCGTTACTCGCATGTGATGCACATCGTATCCAACGTCGAGGCACAACTTAAACAGGGCCTCAGTGCGATAGATGTGCTCAAAGCCACTTTCCCCGCCGGTACGGTGAGCGGCGCGGCTAAAGTGCGCGCAATGGAAATCATCGACGAACTGGAACCAAGCAAACGCGGCATTTACGCCGGAGCAGTTGGCTACCTCGCCTTCAACGGCGACATGGATGTAGCCATCGCGCTGCGCACTGCGGTAGTGAAAGACAAGGTGCTCTACGTGCAGGCAGGTGCGGGCATCGTCGCCGATTCGGTGCCGGAAAACGAATGGCTGGAAACGCAGAACAAGGCGCGCGCTGTGCTGCGGGCGGCAGAGATGGTGCTGGACGGGCTGGATGCCCAAACCCACCGGTAAACTGGACGTCAATAGCGTTGCGCCCAGGTCATATCCGGCTTGAAGTTTTCCAGCCAGTGCAGAAATTCATGCTCCGGCATGGGGTAACCGATGGCATAACCCTGGGCCATGTGACAGCCCATGCCTTGCAGTACGGCCAGTTGTTCGGTCAATTCGACGCCTTCCGCTACTGCGGTTTTGCCGAAGGCCTTGGTCAAGCCCAGAATGCCCTGCACGATGGCCAGGTCGTCTGCGTTATCCAGCATGTCGCGCACAAAAGTTTGATCGATCTTGACCGTATCTACGGGCAGTCGACGGAAGTAGGTCATTGAGGAATATCCCGTACCGAAATCGTCGAGTGCGAAGCCAACGCCCAGCACCCGGCACTCGTTGATCAAACGCTTCACTTTATCCAAGTCTTCCAGCGCGGCAGTTTCCAGTATTTCCAGTTCAAGACGGGCAGCGATATGGGCTCGCTTGGCCAGCTCATCGCGTAGTTTGTGCATAAAATCGGAAGACAGCATCTGCCGCGCGGCGACATTCAGACTGGCAGTCAATTCCAGTCCAAGATCATGCCAGCGAGACAGTGTAGCTACGCCTTCCCTGATCACGTAATCGCCAATTTCCACAATGATGTCGTCGTTCTCCAGTTGCGGCAGGAAAGTGCCCGGCAGTACGATGGAGGCATCCGCCTGCTTCCAGCGCAGCAGCGCCTCCGCACCCACCACATGCCCGTGCGCCAGATCCACTTTGGGCTGCCAGTACAGCACAAATTCTTTCTGTTCGAGCGCGTCATGAACTCTGGCTTTCAGTTCGCCCAGTTTCCTGGTTTGTTGGTCGTATTGCGGATCAAAGGGATGCATACGGTTGCGGCCCAATTGCTTGGCCTGATACATCGCCTGATCGGCATGGCGCAACAACACATCGGAATCGTTTTGATCGTTCGGATAGAAAGTGACTCCAATACTGGCAGACACACTCACATTGACGCCGGTGTGCAACTCGCACGGTTTGGTCACGATTTCCAGCACACGCGTCAATACCGGCTCGCTTTCTTCTTCGCTGGAAAGATCGGTCAACAACAGGACAAACTCGTCTCCGCCCAGGCGGGCAACGGTGTCTTCGATGCGGATGAATTCCTGTAAACGCATGGATATCTCAGTCAACACGCCATCGCCCGCCTTGTGACCGTAACGATCATTGATCGGTTTAAAACCATCCAGATCCAGATAACAGACCGCGATGATCTTGCGCATGCGGTCGGCACGTGCAAGCGCTTGCTGCATCCGGTCCGCCAGCAATACGCGGTTGGGCAAGCTGGTCAGCGCATCGTAATAGGCCAGGCGCTCTATCTGTTCCTGCTGTTGCTTGTGCTCGGTAATGTCGGAGAAGATGCCGACATAATGCGTGGTCTTGCCGGATGTATCTTTCACCGCTGAGATGCTGAGCTGTTCCGGATATTCCTCGCCATTCTTGCGCTTGTTCCACAACTCACCCGACCAATGTTCAGTCTGCAACAACTGCTGCCATAGTCTGGTGTAAAACTTGCGCGCTTGTCGTCCGGACTTAAGCACGCGCGGCGTCTGACCGTACACCTCGTCGTGTTGAAAACCGGTGATATTTGTAAATGCACGATTGGTACTGATTATCAAACCTTCTGCATCTGTGATCAGAATGCCTTCTCGCGCCTCATGAAATACGCTGGCCGCCAGTTTGATCTGCTCTTCTGTTTTTTTGCGTTCCGTAATGTCACTCCAGATCGCCGACAGGTAGCGCTTGCCGCGAATGACAACCGAACGGCTACTCACCTGTGTCATGCGTACAGATCCGTCCTTGCGCAGATGCGCAACCTCCAGCAGATTGTTCCCCCCTTTCTGCAAATGCTGTTTGACCAGATGACGGACTTGCTCTGGCGTTTTCTCAGCCTGCAAGTCAGTCAGCGTCATTTTGGCAAATTCTTCGCGTGTATATCCCAGACTTTCATGCGCAACCGTATTGAATTCCGCAAACCCCAGCGTTTCGCCATCAATCAACACGATTGTGTCAGCTGCCTGATTGACAAGCGTGCTATAAATTTCTTCGCGCTCGCGTAATTGCTGCTCGGCAAGCTTGCGCTCGGCACGCAACGCTTCCAACTCGTGCAAATTGTCGCCGATCAGTTCCAGCCCGATACGCTCCAGCATACCTTGCTGGCTGATTACACCGCGAAACTTTCCCCTTGCATCGACTACCACCAGATGACGCAGACTGGAATCGGTCATCTTTCGTACCGCTTCCAGCAGGCTGGAACTGGCTTCGATAGTCGTCAGCCCTGTACTCATCACCTGGCGCAGCGTCAAGGCCGACATATCCACCCTGTCACGCAACAGGCGCGGAATGTCGCGCTCGGTGATGATCCCGATTGGCATCTCATCCTGAATCACCACCACGTAATCCCAGCGTTCGAAAACCATGCGCTGCAACGCGATTGGCACCTGGATTTCCGGAGAATACTTGGGGGATTGACGATCCACCGCTGCCATCAGGCTTTGCATCCTGCCCACAATACCCAAACCAAGGTGACTGCGCATGTCGGTCTCGCTCACCACCCCGATCGCTGCGCCTGCTTCGTTGGTCACAACCAGGTGATGCAGGCCATATTGCCGCATGAGCATCAGACCTTCGGCAAAAGTGTCGCCCGGTGAAGCGGTAATCACCGGTGAACTCATGATCTCGGATACGGGGGTTGATGAAGCGGCACGATTGAGCGCCAGCGAAACCATGTCGCGCTCAGTCAGGATGCCAAGCAGGCTTCCTTGCCGGTGCACCACCAGGGAAGACAAGGGCGCCTCGCTCATCAACCTGGCTGCCACTTCCAGGGTGACATCCGGCTCAATCGTCTCCACGCCGGGACTCATCAATTCGCCTAGCGTTACATCAACTGCACGCATACTCTCAACTCCACCTTGTTTCTGAATTCTTGTTTCGCTGTCCCGTACAACAGAACAGTTTTCCTGTGACCGGTTTTAGGAGAGAATCCTCCCTTGCCTTGCAGGATATTTATTGTTTTTTGACATTGTGCCATTAATCACAGAATTCTGTCTGGATAAAATACATTAAGCAAGGAACACAACATGTTGTTGATGATTGACAATTACGACTCCTTTACCTACAACCTGGTGCAGTATTTTGCCGAGCTTGGCGAAGAAGTACTGGTACGCCGCAACGATGAAGTAACGGTGCCCCAGATCGAAAAACTGAATCCACAGTTCCTTGTCATCTCCCCTGGCCCGTGCACCCCAAACGAAGCCGGTGTATCGGTCGCCGCCATCAAGCACTTCGCCGGGGAAATACCCTTGCTCGGCGTTTGTCTCGGGCATCAGAGCATAGGCCAGGCTTTTGGCGGAAAAATCATCCATGCCAAGACATTAATGCACGGCAAGACTTCGCAGATACATCATCACAATAATGGTGTATTCACCGGTCTGCCCAACCCTTTTACTGCGACGCGTTATCATTCGCTGGTCATCGAGCGCGAAACCCTGCCAGAGTGCCTTGAAGTGACCGCATGGACGGATGACAACGAGATCATGGGTGTGAAGCACAAAACAATGAACGTTCATGGCGTGCAATTCCATCCCGAGTCCATCCTCACCGAACACGGACATGCCATGTTGAAAAATTTTCTGGAAAGGAAGAAATAATCTTTCGGGATTGGATGATCCGCGAAAAACACGAAAGACACGAAACATAGCAATGGTCACCTGCCGTTCTTCGATTCATCTGTTGCGCCTGGTCGTGTACCGTACAATATGTTGATTTTGTTTGTGCTTTTCGTGTATTTCGTGGACAACTGATTTTCTGCTTTTGAGTCTACAAGCAACTATTTTTGCTTTTTTAAGGATATAGAACATCATGATCACACCACAACAAGCACTTGTTCGCCTGGTTGAGCAGCGCGAGATTTTTTATGACGAGATGCTGTCGCTGATGCGCCAGATCATGAGCGGCGAAGTCACCCCCACCATGATCGCGGCCATTCTGGTGGGATTGCGCGTCAAAAAAGAAACCTTGGGCGAAATCTCCTCTGCAGCGTTTGTGATGCGCGAGTTTGCCAGCAAAGTCCCGGTCACCCAGCGCGACCACCTGGTGGACACTTGCGGTACCGGCGGCGATGCGGCGCACACGTTCAATATCTCGACTGCAAGCGCCCTGGTTGCGGCTGCAGCCGGTGCGCGGGTGGCCAAGCATGGCGGGCGTTCCGTATCTTCGACCTGCGGCTCGGCAGACGTGCTGGAAGCGCTGGGCGTCAACCTCAACCTGACACCGGAACAGGTGGGCCACAGCATCGACCAGA
Source organism: Sideroxydans sp. (assembly GCA_050287265.1). Taxonomy (GTDB): domain Bacteria; phylum Pseudomonadota; class Gammaproteobacteria; order Burkholderiales; family Gallionellaceae; genus Sideroxyarcus. Next base: position 23,266 of record JBNKBO010000015.1, read on the forward strand.
TCGGCATCGGCTTCATGTTCGCCCCCAATTTCCATGGCGCCATGAAGTACGCCGCGCCGGTGCGCAAAGAGCTGGGGATACGTACCTTGTTCAACGTGCTGGGTCCGCTGACCAATCCTGCCGGAGCAGATAATCAGATCATGGGTGTTTTCCATCCTGACCTGGTCGGTATCCAGGCACGCGTGCTGCAACGCCTCGGCAGCCAGCATGTGCTGGTGGTGAATGGCAACGACGGGCTGGACGAAATCACCATCAGCGGCCCTTCGTTCGTCGCCGAACTGAAAGACGGCCAGGTAAATGAATACACCGTCACGCCGGAGCAATTTGGTTTAAAAAGTGCTCCGCTGGATGCGATTCGTGTTACCAGTACCGATGAAGCCAAGGCCATGTTGTCCGATGTGCTGGACAATAAGGCCGGCATTGCACGCGATATCGTACTGCTCAATGCGGGCGCGGCAATTTACGCAGCCGGATTGGCAGACTCTCTGGCACTTGGCATAAAGAAGGCAGACAAAACCATTTCTTCCGGTGCCGCCAGGAACAAACTGGCCCAACTGGTCCAGATCAGTAACGAGAGCAAAGCCTAGTCACCGCACGATTAGCACACGTGGTCTCAATCCAGCATCAATTTCCGCCACTCGCCGGACAGGACAGCGCCGACATTCAGCGCTGGCTGGCTGCGTTGTCCGAGATATTTACCTCCGCGGAAATTGAAATAATCCGCCGCGCATGCGAATTTGCCGCGCCGCTCTATCATGACAAGGCCGATATCACCGGCACATCCCTGTTACAGCATGCGCTCGGCTCTGCCTCCATCCTCCTTGGCCTGCAAATGGATCACGAAACGATCGCGGCTACCGCCCTGCATGCCGTGCCGAATTATCTGGATGACTGGGCAGAGGTTCTCTCGGAGCGTTTCGGTCGCAATGTGACAAGTCTGGTTGAAGGCATTTCGCGTATGGAGCAGATTCGCCAGTTCAGCGAAGTGCGCCTTCCCACCACCAAAGACAAGGATGAATCTGCCCATCAGACCGAAAGCCTGCGCCAGATGTTGCTGGCCATGGTGGAGGATATTCGTGTGGTACTCATCAAGCTTGCCGAGCGCACGCAGACCCTGCGCAATCTGTCGCGAGCCCCTTCCGGACAGCAAAAACAGATCGCGCAAGAAACCCATAGCATTTTCGCGCCGCTGGCCAATCGTCTGGGGGTATGGCAGATCAAGTGGGAACTGGAAGATCTGTCCATACGCTATCTTGAACCGGCACTTTACAAACAAATCGCCAGGTTGCTCGATGAGCGACGCGTGGATCGGGAACAGTACATCCGCGATGTTCTCGCCTGGCTGCGGCAAAAGCTGGAATCTGCCGGAATCAAAAGTGAGGTGAGCGGACGCCCAAAACACATCTACAGCATCATCAACAAGATGAAACGCAAACACCTTGATTTCGATCAGCTCTACGATGTACGTGCAGTTCGCGTACTGGTGGACGATATCGAGCAATGCTATGCAACACTCTCCATCGTGCATGAGATGTGGCATCCGATCCAGGAGGAGTTCGATGATTACATTGCACGGCCAAAATCCAACGGCTACCGTTCGCTGCATACCGCCGTGCTGGGCCCGCGCGATCTGCCCGTGGAAGTGCAGATACGCACCCGGCAAATGCACCATGATTCGGAACTCGGCGTGGCCGCTCACTGGCGTTATAAGGAAAATCGGAAGTCCGAGAGCGGCGTGGATGCAAAAATCGCCTGGTTGCGCCAGATACTGGCGTGGAAAGCCGAACTGGCCGACAACGTCCTGCAGGAGCAGTTCAGGAATGAAGTATTACAGGACCGTGTGTATGTACTGACCCCGCAAGGCAAGGTGATCGACTTGCCCATGGGAGCGACACCCGTTGATTTTGCCTACGCAATACATACCGACCTCGGACACCGTACGCGGGGGGCAAAAATCGATGGCAACATCGTGCCGCTCAATACCAAGTTGCAAAACGGACAACGTATTGAAATCCTGAACACCAAACAGGGTGGTCCGAGTCGCGACTGGCTGAGTCCTAAACTGGGTTTTTTACAAAGTCCACGCGCCCGAGCCAAAGTGCGCCACTGGTTCTCCGAACAGAATCTCGATGACAGTGTTGCGCAGGGCCGCATTCTGCTTGACCGCGAGCTTCATCGGCTGGGTGTGACCGATATCAATCAGGAAAAACTCGCACAACGCCTGCACTTCAACAGGCTGGATGAGTTGCTAGCCGAACTCGGACGCAACAAGATCACGCCGCGCCGTATCGCACTCGCAATCCGGCAGGAACTGCCCACCAAGGCACTCGCGCCAAAGACGGTGCCCCGCCCCGCCGGGCAACGCGCTTCCTCAACTGATGTACTGATCGAAGGGGTGGACAATCTGATGATGCACATGGCGAAGTGTTGCAAGCCTGAAGCCCCGCACGCCATCGTCGGCTATGTTACCCGCGACCGGGGTATCACCATCCATGCCAGGGACTGTTTTTTCATGCAACGCGTACCGAAAGATAAACAGGATCGTTTGCTGGACGCGGTGTGGACAAAAAAAACCCCGCCACTCGTGCGGGGTCGTTAACAACATGAACAAACACAAACAGACTTACTGCATACAAACTTACTGCCAACCAGCTTAACCGGGATGCCGATTCTTGCGCCGCGCTGTGAAACCCAGCAAGCCAAGGCCCACCAGCATCATGGCATATGTCTGGGGTTCGGGAACCGGTGCAAATACCACGACATCCTGTGCGTGACCCTTCCCAGTTGTCAGCATGGACTGCACTGTCCAGATGTTGGCAACATAATCACTGGCCGAGGCAATGCTCAACTCATTTAACCATTGCTGAGCGAGGCTATCACCTGTGCCAGAGGCATGAAATGCCCCTTCGGACAGATCATAGGCACCGCCTGACTGTTCGTTCACAATTTCCCAGACCGCCAACTGAAACGCTGACTCATTGGTTGCACTGCTGTATTTCGAGTCTATGGCGGCATGGTGATTTGTGTACAGACGCCCCAGATCGGCTGCTGCAGCCGCACTGATTATTGTGGCAGGCATCAGGGTATCGATAGAATCGACAACAAAACTGAAGCTGCTGAAAATATCCACGCAAAACGACTGAAACGCATTTTGTCTGTTCGGGTCTGTCGTCAAATTGTAGGTCTTGAACCCGCCAGATCCGCCCCTCTCATGCAATCCTTCGCTAACGAGACTGCGGTCATGCCAGTCCGTCCCGGTGAAATCAATGGTAGCGCTACCGCTGCCAGCCCAGAAATTGTTGATTTCGATAACATCTGCCGTCGCGGGCTGTGCGACGAACAGCGCAGTTGCTGCAAGTGCTGCTATTAATAATCCGCGAAATCCTTTCCCATTGGTCATTGTGCTTCCCTTCGACGTTGATCGTGGACTATTCCACATTCTTCATGAGGGCATTTGACCAGCTATATGCAAAGCCAACAATTGTACGAAGGTACAGTGCAGAGATATTTCCCGACAGAATCAATTATGAACTTGCATTACATATTGATTTGTACCATTTGTATCGAATTTGTCAGGGCACCTACCTCGGGTACCCAAGCCGAGTAGCGGAATGGGCTCACATTGCCGTGTAGCGTCTCTTCGCCTCCAGCACGTTTACGATATAGCTGCGTGTCTTCGCATGGGGCAGCCTGGTTCGCAATGTTTTGTACACTTCGTCAGGATGCATCGAATTGATCTTGTCCAGCGCATCACCCTGCTGCGCCTCGCCGCTCAACTTGCTGAACGCACGAAACACATTGTTTGTATCTGAATTGTAAGCCGCAATAGCGCAATATTCGCGCGACACGGCATCGCGTATCTGACTCAACGGGGTGTCATCGAGCAACACGCTTAGATAGGCCACACCGAGTTCGATGTTATTGTCGGCATTAAACAGATACTCCATGCTCGGTATCTCATCTTTCGCTTTGACTTTGCGATACGCTTCACGTCCGTCGCCGGAAGGCACGAGTTGCATCATGCCAAATGCCGATCTACTGGAAATTGCGAAAGGATTGAACAAGCTTTCGACCTTGATAATGGCATAGATCAGGCTGCGGCTGACTTGCGAAGCGGCTGAATGTTTGCGCACAGTCTCCATATATTGCAAAGCGCGTCTATCCACATGCGCATTCACCATGTTCATCTGCACATACAGAACGTTCCTGCTCGATCCGTCGACATTGATGATACGACTTTGCAATTGATTGGCTACCAGGTAACCGGCGTATCGTTGAATATCCTCGAGCGACTTGAGCACCACGTCATTTTCGTCCACCACCAGTTCTTGCAGATAGGGAGTTCCGCCAAGCGTAATTTCCCTGTCGGAGAATAGATCGACTGCCCCTGGCGTATCAGGCGTCAACAGAGCAACCACGGTAGCGCTGCGCAATTTTTCCATTACTTCTGCTTCGTCGAGGTGTTCGACGAGAACGGTTCCTGCGTTGAAATCCACAATCACGCGATTCTTGTAGCTCTCGGTATATTTCACATAGCGTGTGCGGCCAGGCAGAATATCCGATTCGCGCTTGCCCCATTTCGCGCGGCTCTCTTTTTGTACTTCACCCATCAGACGGTTGTATTCAGATTCAACTTTCCTGGCTTCAGGAATATTCGGCTCGGAATTGTGTTTGTAAGCTTTTGCACTGTGTTTGACCACGCGCCTGGGCTCCTTCACGGGATCCTTCGCCTTTTCCACGCGCTTCACTTGCTGCAGGCTACAGGCGGTCAGGAATAAAGCGACGCTCACCAGCAACATAAGTCCATTTTTATGCTTCATACGCTCTCCTTCAACGGCTTTCCAATTCCGCCCAGCGCGCCATCAGCTTCGACAGTTTGTCCGTTGTCTCCGTCGCGCGCTGTTGCAATTGTCTAGCCTGGGAGGGATTGTCGCGGAACAGCGTGCCCGAGCCAAGTGCCGCCGCGATATCCTCCTGCTCGCGTTCCAGCATTTCGATTCGTTGCGGCATCTCGTCCAGTTCTTTCTGCTCCTTGAAGCTGAGTTTACTGGCCGGTCTGGGTTTATCTTCCTGCACTCTGGCAGCAGACCTGGGAAGTACCGCTTCGGGTTTCTTCCGGCTTGCCGCAAACTTCTTTGCGCGCACCCAGTCCTCGTATCCGCCGACATACTCCATCAGTTTACCGCCGCCTTCGAATGCGATGACCTGCGTCACCACATTGTCGAGAAAGGTACGGTCGTGGCTGACCAGAAACAGGGTGCCGTCGTACTGCGCCAGCAACTCCTCCAGCAATTCCAGTGTCTCAATGTCGAGATCGTTGGTCGGTTCATCCATCACCAGCACGTTGGATGGCCTCGAGAACAAACGCGCCAGCAGCAGGCGGTTGCGCTCACCGCCCGAGAGCGACTTCACCGGTGAGCGGGCACGTTCCGGCGCAAACAGGAAATCGCCGAGATAGCTGATGACGTGCTTTTTCGTGCCGCCGATCTCGATGAAGTCCGAGCCCTGACTGATGGTATCCGCCAGCGTCGCGTTGTCATCGAGTTGCGCACGCAGCTGGTCGAAGTAGGCCACGCTCAGTTTCGTGCCCAGCTTCACTGAACCGGTATCAGGGGCCAACTCACCCAGAATGATCTTGAGCAGTGTGCTCTTGCCTGCGCCATTGGGACCGAGCAATCCGATCTTGTCGCCGCGCTGAATGCGACAGGAAAAATCATCGAGGACCTTGCGGGAACCGAAAGCCTTGCTCACATGCTCCAGCTCCGCCACCAGTTTGCCGGAACGATCACCCACTTCCAGACTCATCCCGACCTTGCCTAGTTTTTCGCGCCGCGCCGCACGTTCAAGACGCAAGGCTTTCAGCCGCAGCACACGACCTTCGTTGCGCGTCCGCCGCGCCTTCACGCCCTGGCGTATCCACACTTCTTCCTGCGCCAACACCTTGTCGAACTTGGCATTCACCACCGCCTCGTCCGCCAGCATGCGCTCCTTGAGCTTCTGGTACGCAGCAAAGTTGCCAGGAAAACTCGTCAGCTCACCGCGATCAAGTTCGATAATGCGTGTGACGACGTTGTCGAGGAAGCGTCGATCATGGGTGACCAGCAGCACACTGCCGCGAAAATCCTTGAGCAAGCCTTCCAGCCATTCGATGGAAGAAAAATCGAGATGGTTGGTCGGCTCATCCAGAATCAGCACCTCCGGCTCTGCTACCAACGCCTGCGCCAATGCCACACGTTTACGCACACCGCCCGACAGCGAACCGATAAGCGCATCTGCATCCAGCGTCAGCTTGTCAATGGCAGCCTCGATACGTGCCTGCACTGCCCAGCCGTTCTGCGCTTCCAGCCTGGTCTGCAGTGGCTGCATTTCTTCCAGCAACTTGTCGAAATTCGCATCCGGCTCGGCCAGTTGATGTGACAGATGATGATAGTCGGTAATGAGCTGCTGCAACTCGCCCAGGCCGCGCGCCACTTCGTCGAAAACCGTCGCGTTCGAATCCAGCACCGGCTCCTGGCTCACATAGCAGATGCGCGCACCAGGCTGGCGCCACAGCACGCCGTCATCCAGGCTTGCAATGCCAGCCAGCACCTTGAGCAGACTTGATTTGCCGCTGCCGTTGCGCCCGATCAGACCGATACGCTCGCCTTCGTCCAGTTGAAAATCCACATGATCCAGCAATGCGACATGACCAAAAGCCAGTGCAGCTTTGTCCAGCGTGACATACGGCATTTAGTGATTCGCTTTCTGGGGCAATATATTCACGTTCTGATACTTCATCTCTTTCCTTCCTCGATTATCTGTTCCAAATTTTCAATGATCTCCTGCGAGTGTCTTGACGTCGCCACCTTTTCATACACCCTGGCAACCCTGCCATGCGGATCGATCAGGAAGGTGTAACGTTTGGCCAGCTTGAAAAACACGAAATCCATCAACACCCCGTAACGGGCTGCCACCTCCGTAGACTTGTCCGCCAGCAATGGAAAAGGCAAGTGATATTTGTTGGCAAACCCGGCATGACTGTTGCTGTCATCCACACTGACGCCAGCCACCTGCGCACCCAGTACCGCCAGTTTGTGCAGGTCGTCGCGAAAAGCACATGCTTCCTGTGTGCAGCCTGGTGTATCGTCCCTGGGATAGAAATACAGCACCAGCCACTTGCCTGTGAATTCTTTCAGGTTGTGCAGCATCCCGTTCTGGTCAGGCAACTCGAAGTCAGGAGCCGCCTCGCCTGCTTTGGGGAGTTTTCCTGCGCGTGCCATCCGCGTTAACTGCAACACCAAAGCAGCAAACAGTCCGATCAGGATAAGCCATTTCATCGGGAACACCTTTGACCGTAACTGCAAGGACGGAATTTTACGTTAGAATGCGCGCCACACCGCACACTTCTGTCCTCGTAGTTAAATGGATATAACAGCCCCCTCCTAAGGGGCAATTACAGGTTCGATTCCTGTCGAGGACGCCAAACTCATGCAGACATGGGCACATGATTCCCAGTGTCTTTCCATAAGCTCCTGCAGCGTGTATTCCCCTCATGTATTGCTTAATATTCAAACACAAAAGCATATGACTTGCATTTAACGTTTATGTCAATTACATTGAAATCAATATATTTTATATTCAGACAATTGGTGATGTATGAACGCATAATCCATTACTTGAATAGCCTGGGCGCGAACACCATTCAAGAATTATCACAACAATGTCCAGCAATAAATCCAACATCACCAATATGAGCGAAGGCAGCAAAAATTGGACAGCAATGAAAAGTACGTCGGTAAAACGCAGTAGGCCGGTAGTGCTGTTTGGCGAAGTGCTGGCGGATATTTTTCATGACCGGACTGTACTGGGCGGGGCACCGTTCAATGTTGCAAGACACTTAAAGGCTTTCGGACAAACGCCCATACTGATTTCCCGACTCGGTAACGATGCGTTGCGCGACAATGTGCTTCATGTAATGTTGCAGAATAAAATGGAAACCATGGGCCTCCAGCGTGACAAAAGCCATCCAACCGGGCGCGTTCAGGTGCATATCGAAAATGGAGGCCATCGCTTCGAGATTCTCCCGTTGCAGGCTTATGATTTCATCCACTCTGGCGCAGGGCGTCTGACTGCATTATCGACTAATCCCGCACTGGTCTATTTCGGAACACTGGCTCAGCGTCATGAAGTTTCCAGGCGTGCGCTCAAAACCTTGCTGCGTAACACGGAAGCAGCAAAATTCCTTGACATTAACTTACGCGCGCCCTGGTACAACGAAAAAACGCTCCTGTACTCTTTGCAGCACGCGGATATCGTCAAGTTGAACGATGAAGAACTGGCTATCCTGAAAAATATGTTCAAGCTACAGGGCAGCGACCCGCAAAGCAGAGCACTGGCATTAAGCGAACGATTCGATCTGGAACAGATTCTGGTCACTTGCGGAAATGCCGGCGCCTGGATGCTGGATCGCAGCGGCAAAATAACAGAAGCGCTCGCAAAGAACACCATGACAGGTATTGTTGATACAGTAGGCGCCGGCGATGGTTTCGCTGCTGTTTTCATCCTGGGTGTACTCAAAAAATGGGCGATATCCAGAACGCTGGAGCGAGCCAACACATTCGCAGGGGCAATCTGCGGAATCAGAGGGGCCGTCCCCGATCATGCGAACTTCTACAAATCCTTCATCACTGAATGGGGCATATGAATAAACGCTTGCCGGAAACCCGGAAACCTTTGTACATCGTATTGATCAGTGTGCACGGTCTAATACGGGGGCATGACCTTGAACTGGGTCGTGACGCGGATACCGGTGGACAAACCAAGTATGTGGTTGAGCTGGCTCGTGCCCTGGGCGAGCACGCCGATGTCGAAAAAGTAATCCTGCTGACACGGCGCGTCATCGATAACCAGGTCAGTGTCGATTACGCTGAACTGACCGAACCCTTATCCAAAAAAGCGTGCATCGCGCGCATTGAGTGCGGCGAACAGAAATACCTGCGCAAGGAAATGCTGTGGGATTCCCTGGAAAACTTTTCCGATAATGCACTCGCCTGGTTAAAAAGCCAGAGTCGCATCCCGGATATCATTCACAGTCATTATGCCGATGCAGGTTATGTCGGATCGCGACTTTCGCACCAGTTCGGCATCCCACTGGTTCACACCGGCCATTCCCTGGGACGCAACAAGCGCAATCAACTGCTTGCCAGCGGCATCAAACGCAGTGAGATCGAAACGACATATCATATCTCCCGCCGCATCGAAGCGGAAGAAACCACACTGGGCGTTGCCGAACGCGTCATTACCAGCACACAGCAGGAAATCGAAGAACAGTACGGCCTGTATAATTTCTATCAACCCGAACGCATGCGCGTCATTCCACCCGGCACCGATCTTGAACAATTCTTCCCCCCGCAGGGAGATGAACAAAACAGCCATATTGCCCTTGAACTCAAGCGTTTTCTAATCCAGCCAAATAAACCGATCATTCTGGCCCTGTCCCGTCCCGATCCCAAAAAGAACATCGTTGCCCTGATCGAAGCCTACGGCGAATCGCCGCTATTGCAACAAGCCGCCAATCTGGTGATCGTGGCCGGCAATCGCGACGATATTCAGGACATGGAAAACGTTACCAAAACGGTCTTGAACGATATCCTGCTGGCCATAGACAAATATGATCTGTACGGCAAGGTGGCCTATCCGAAACACCACAAACCCGAAGACGTGTCTGTTTTGTTTCGTCTGGCTGCTGCTTCTCATGGCGTATTCATCAACCCCGCACTGATTGAGCCATTTGGCCTGACATTACTTGAAGCAGCTGCCTGCAGCCTGCCACTTGTAGCGACCGAAAATGGCGGACCGGTCGATATCATCAAAAACTGCCAAAACGGCCATCTCATCAACCCGCTCGATAAAGAGGGAATGGCCGAAATGCTGCTGCAAACTTTGTCGGACAAACGCAAATGGGGACAACTGTCCAAAAACGGGATTCAAGGTGTACGCCAACACTATTCCTGGCAGGCACACGTGGAGAAATACCTGTCTGTCATTCGACCCCTGGTAGAAAAGACCGAGCCGATCACCCGAATGACACACGTCCAGCGGCCGGGCATGTACCGCGAGCGTGCAATTTTCACCAGCCTGGATTTGAACCTGATCGGCAATCAGGATTCCCTGTCCCTGTTTCTGAAAACCATGCACGAGTACCGGAAAACGATCATTTTCGGCATTGCGACCGGACGGCGGCTTGATGATGCGCTCGCCACGCTGCGCCAATACCGCATCCCGCAGCCCGATGTGTTGATCTCAGGACTGGGTACCGAAATTCACTATGCACCGAACCTGACTGAAGATGCCGTGTGGAAATGCCACATCAACCATTTGTGGAATCCGCTGGCGATACGCCACATTCTCGACGAGATTCCCGGGCTTGCCATGCAGCCCAAGAGCAATCAGGGAACATTCAAGATCAGCTATTTCATCAATCCCAAAGTGGCGGATGTGCAGGAAATCCGGCAAATCCTTTTACGCAATGAACAGGCAGTGAATGTTGTCTTTTCTTTCGGTCAATTTCTCGACATATTGCCTGTCCGGGCTTCGAAAGGGCTTGCCTTGCGCTGGTGTGCAGAGCAGTTCGGCTTCCCGCTCGAAAATACGCTGGTCGCTGGCGTGACCGGGGCGGACACAGACATGTTACTCGGCAATACACTGGGGACAGTGGTGGATAACCGTCACCTCGCCGAGCTGTCAGAATTAACTGATATCGATAACATCTACTTTGCCAACCACCCGCATGCAGCGGGTATTCTGGAAGCCATGGAGCACTATAAGTTCTTCGCTGGTGAATTAAACAGGACCGCTTCGTGAAACCGTTCCTGTTATGTACCGACCTTGACCGAACCCTGATTCCCAACGGTGCCCAGCCCGAATCACCGCAAGCCAGAGAACGTTTCAAACGCCTGGTGCAGCAAAAGGAAATCACACTCGTATATGTAACGGGTCGCAACCGTGCACTTATCGAACAAGCCATTGCGGATTACGACTTGCCGCTGCCCGACTTTGCCATTGCCGATGTCGGCTCGACGATCTACCGCATAGATGCATCAGGCTGGCAGCAATGGGCAGAATGGGACACACTCATCGCGCAGGATTGGCAAGTCATGGCACATGACAACTTGTCCCGGTTATTGAGTTCATTTCCGGCGATTCAATTGCAGGAGCAGGAAAAGCAGAATCTTCACAAGGTCAGTTTCTACGTTCCGCTGGAAACAGACGTGCAGGAATTGCTTGCTGGCATCGCCGCGCAACTTGAATCCATCGGCATTAAAGCCAACCTGATCTGGAGTATCGATGAAACGGCTCACATTGGTTTGCTCGATGTGTTGCCCGCCAGTGCCAACAAGCTGCATGCCATCCGTTTTTTGATGCAACAAAACGGTTTTGACAACGACAATACCCTCTTTGCCGGCGATAGCGGCAACGATCTGGACGTGTTGCTAAGCGATATCCCTTCAGTACTGGTTGCCAATGCCGATACCGAAGTCAAGGAACGCGCAATGCTTGCGAACAAAAATACACTTTTCGTTGCCAAAGGTGATTATTTGGGAATGAACGGCAACTATGCGGCAGGTATTCTTGAGGGTGTCTCGCATTACTGCCCGGATTGCATGCCTGGCTGAATAAAAAAAACTGAACTGGAATTGTACCGATGTATGAACAAGCTTCTCACTCGCTGCTGAATGAAATACTGATACAGCTGAAACCTGAAATCGGAAACCTCCGGCTAAGGCAATTTCTATACCCGTCTCGGTGCAAACTTTTATGCGATTCATTCCTTGTTTCGGCAGATATACGGCGAACGTACCGACTTTAAGGAGCAAATGGTCAACCTGGTGGAAACACTGGCGTTGCGCTATATCGAGCGAGCCCCCCATTTGCGAAGATCGGATCTGGCGCGCGAAACAAACTACAACTGGTTTCTGAGCCAAAAATGGGTCGGCATGGCGTTGTACTGTGATCGCTTTGCCGACGACCTCAAAGGGTTGCGCGAAAAGCTGCCTTATTTACAGGAACTGGGTATCAACCTGCTGCACGTCATGCCCATCCTGGACTGCCCGCTGGAACATAGCGACGGCGGTTACGCAGTACGCGATTTCTGCAAAGTCGACTCCCGTTACGGCAGCAATGAGGATGTTGCGGCGCTAGCCTCCACCCTCAAGCGTCGCGACATGCTGCTGGTTCTCGATGTGGTGGTCAACCACACCTCGGATGAGCATGAATGGGCCCAGCGTGCGCGCCGGGGCGAAGAAAAATATCAGGATTACTTCTATATTTTCGATAACCGCGAAATACCGGATATTTACGAAAAATCCATGCCCGAGATATTTCCGCGCAATGCCCCCGGCAATTTCACCTGGGACGAGGAAATGGGCAAGTGGGTAATGACGGTATTCAACAACTATCAGTGGGATTTGAATTACCACAACCCTGCAGTCTTGATCGAGATGATCGACATCATTCTGTTCTGGGCGAACAAGGGTGCGGATATCCTGCGACTGGATGCCGTGGCGTTCCTGTGGAAAAAGATTGGCAGTCAGTGCCAGAACGAACGCGAAGCGCATCTGATACTGCAACTGATGAAGGATTGCTGCCAGGTTACTGCACCAGGGGTGTTGTTCATCGCGGAAGCGATTGTCTCGCCTGGCGAAATTGCCAAGTATTTTGGCGAGGATGCGATCAATGCCAAGGAATGCGAAATCGCTTACAACGCCTCACTCATGGCATTGCTGTGGGACGCAGTGGCAACCAAAAACACGAAACTGCTCAGCCGCGGCGCCAAGAGTTTGCCGCTCAAACTGGAGCGGGCAACCTGGCTTAACTATGTACGTTGCCACGACGATATCGGGCTTGGATTTGACGATGAGGATGTCAGACAGGCCGGCTACGACCCGGTACTGCACCGCCGCTTTCTGGTCGATTACTATACCGGAAAATTTCCCAGCTCGCCTGCCAGAGGCCTGGCATTTGGCGAAAATCCAAAAACCGGGGATTCCCGTTTTTCAGGCTCCCTCGCATCACTGGTCGGGTTGGAGTCCGCGCTTGAAAACCAGGATGAAGCCGCCATTGACAACGCAATCAAAACCATCCTGCTGTTGCACAGCGTCATATTGTCGTTCGGGGGGTTACCGTTGCTTTACTACGGCGATGCCATCGGCATGCTCAACAGTCTGGAATATCTTGCCGATCCTTCCAAGCGCGAAGACAACCGCTGGATGCATCGTTCCCGCTTCGATTGGATCAAGGCGGAAAAACGTCACAAGACCGGGACTGTCGAAAACAGAATATACTGCGCAATAAAAAAGATGATCGCGGTGCGCAAGGAAATACCCGAGTTTTCCGATTTCGATAACCGGGAATGGTTGCAGATCGACAACGCCAATTTGCTGGTTTTCTCCCGCTCCGATACACAACACACGGACAACAGGGTACTGGTTATTGCAAATTTCAACACGGAAACCCAAAGCATTCCGGTTGACGTATTGCAATCATATGGTTTTTTCCAGAAGAGCAGCATGAAAAATATTTACACCGGCACCAGCATTCTGGTGGAAAACGATGCAATCGCCCTGCCACCATTGTCCTTTTATTGGCTGAGGGAGTGATCGAGTTATTCAATAATTGACCGGCACACGCGCAGCCAGCGCACACATCAATTCATAACTGACTGTTCCGGCCGCAGTTGCCACCTCCTCCACGGGCAAGCCCGCCCCCCACAATGTGACGCGACTGCCTACAACAGTATCCGGCAGTTCGCTCAAATCCACACTCAGCATGTCCATGGAAACACGCCCAAGTGTGCGGGTGCGATGTCCATCGACCAGGATTGGCGTACCCGTTTGAGCATGGCGGGGATATCCGTCGGCATAACCGCATGTCACCGTCCCGATGCGCATTGATTTGTCGGCGCGGAAGCGTCCGGCATAGCCGACATGGTCGCCCGCTTTCAGTTCATGCACCGAGATGATTTCGCTGGTAAGCGTCATTACCGGCAATAAACCGATTTGTTGCGCGCTGGTATCGGCAAAAGGCGATGCACCATAGAGCATGATACCGGGGCGCACCCATTCAGCATGCGAGGCAGGATAACGCAACAGCGCGGCAGAGTTGGCCAGAGAACGCGGGGCACGATAAGCAGCGGTCAAACCTTTGAAACATTCGAGTTGCTCGGCGACACCTTCCGCTTCGTCTGCATGTGAAAAGTGGGTCATCAAGGTGATATCACCCACTGCCGGATGCGACTTCAGTTTTTCCATCAACGCTGGAACCTGCTCAGGTTCAAAACCAAGACGGTTCATCCCGGTATTGATTTTCAGCCATACGGACAATCCGCCGCGACGCGGATATGCATCAAGCATGGCCAGTTGTTGCACATTATGGATGACACTATCCAATTCGTATTGGGCCAGAAGCGGCAGTTCATCTGCTGTGAAAAAACCCTCCAGCAGCAGAATAGTCTGGCGGAAACCCGCCTCGCGCAGACCGATGGCATCGCCCACATCAAGCAGCGCAAAACCCTCCGCTTCGCGCAACGCTTCGGCTGCTGGCATCAAACCGTGCCCATAGGCATTTGCCTTGATAACCGCCATGATACGGCTGCCAGCAAGCCGACGTGCAACACGCAGATTGTGCTGCAGCGCAGAAAGGTCGATTTGAGCTTGTATCGGGCGGGACATAATAATTAGTGAGTTGACCGGTTAAACTGGCGCAAATGATAGCAGGCCTCATATTTTCGTGTTATAAAAGACGATCATTCCAATCATGAATCTACAGTGAATCGCGGTTTCCATATCATCCAGCAGCGCAGTGTTTTGGGCTCCGGCCAGACGATGAATCCATCTTTAACGCGTTGCGCGCATTAGCCTCCACCGAAAGAACATGAATCAAAGTTTTTATACCAATCTGGCGGCGCAGTTCTTTTGGCTCCGGCCAGACGATGAATCCATCTTTAACGCGCTGCGCGCATTAGCCTCCATCGAAAGAATTGGGCAATGAATCGCGGCTTTTTCCTCATTCTGTCGGCCCAATTCTTTTGGCTCCGGCCAGACGATGAATCCATCTTTAACGCGCTGCGCGCATTAGCCTCCACCGAAAGAACTGAACAATGAACCGTGGCTTTTTCCTTATCCTGTCAGCTCAGTTCTTTTCAGCGCTTGCCGATAATGCGTTGCTGTTTGCCGCCATTGCCCTGTTAAAACAGGTACATGCGCCGAGTTGGCACACCCCTGTCCTGCAACAGGCTTTTATCATTTCTTTCGTTTTTCTCGCACCTTTTGTCGGCCCATTTGCCGACTCGCTGCCCAAAGGGCGCGTGATGTTCATCAGCAATGGGATCAAAATGGCCGGCTGCCTGGCCATGCTGGTCGGCATCAACCCGCTTCTCGCCTACGGACTGGCCGGTTTCGGCGCTGCGGCTTATTCCCCTGCCAAGTACGGCATCCTGACGGAATATCTGCCTCCTGCCAAACTGGTGTGGGCAAACAGCTGGATGGAAGGATTGACGGTCAGCGCCATCATTCTGGGCGCAGTAGTCGGCGGCATATTGATCACACCGAGCATCGCTATAGAGATTCTGCAGGTACTGCATGTACCGCTGACGGTAACAGCCCCAGAATTGGCCATTTTCATCATATTCTTCCTGTATCTCATTGCGGCACTGTTCAATCTGTACATACCGCTGGTGCCCATCGAACATAAACCTCCCAAACGCACTCCGCTATTCCTGCTCAAGGATTTCTGGCATTGCTTCACGTTGTTGTGGAAAGATCCTCTGGGTCAGGTTTCGCTGGCCGTCACCACGCTGTTTTGGGGCGCGGGCGCAACGTTACGATTGCTTGTATTGTCATGGGCGGCAATCGCGCTGCATTACAACATTGGTGAAGCAGCCAAACTGATCGCCTGGTTCGCCGTTGGCATTGCCATCGGAGCCGCACTGGCGGCACGTTTTGTCAAACTGGAGCATGCGGTGAATGTACTCCCCGTCGGTATCGGCATGGGAGTAATGGTACTGGTGATGATCCCGATCACCCATCCCCTGCTCGCCATCCTGCTGCTTATTTGCATCGGCATAATGGCCGGTTTCTTCGTGGTACCGATGAATGCGTTATTGCAGCATCGCGGTCACTTGCTGATCGGCGCGGGTCGTTCCATTGCAGTGCAGAACTTCAACGAAAACATCAGCATCTTCCTGATGCTGGGTTTGTACGCACTAATGGAAAAGCTCGGACTCCATATCAACATCATCATTCTGGTGTTTGGTCTGCTGATGGCGGGGCTAATGGGACTGCTATACAAGAAGCACGGGCACGATCAGGATAGCGGTAATATATGAAATATTAAAATAGTCGATATGGGATTTGATCGGGGATATTAATTTTCCAGGCGGAACAGGATGTGGCGTTAATGCCCGTTCCATACCCATTTGAATTCCATCACCAACACATACTCAATAACGCTGCGCTCTCATCATTTTTTCAAAATCCTCAAATGGCACCGGCTTGCTGAACAAATAACCCTGATAGAGCATACAGCCATTCGCCTCAAGAAAATCGCGTTGCTCCTGCGTTTCCACACCTTCGGCGATCACTTCCATCCCCAGGTTATTGGCCATGCCGATGATGGTTTGAATGATGGTTGCATCCGAAGTTTTGGTGCCGATGTGGCGCACGAAGGATTGATCGATCTTGAGTTGATTAAGCGGCAACTGGGTCAGGTAGGCCAGCGAGGAATATCCTGTCCCGAAATCATCCATGGCAAAACTCACCCCGATCTGTCTGAGCGCCTGCATCTTGGCAATCGTGTCTGGAACATCGTCAAGCACGATGCTCTCGGTCAGTTCAAGCTTGAGGAGCAAGGGGTTGATATCTATCCGGGAGATGATCTCGCTCACTTGCGCGACAAAATCGGCCTGACGGAATTGTCGACCGCTGACATTGACGGCAAGCTGAATATCTCTGGTTCGGATGTCTGATTCCCATGCCTTGATTTTTCTGCATGCATTTTCCAGAACCCAATCTCCGATTGGAAGAATGAGTCTGGTTTCTTCCGCCAGCGGAATGAATTGCATGGGCGAGATTATTCCCCGTTCCGGATGGAGCCAGCGCAACAGGACTTCCGCACCCAGAATATGTCCGGTGTGGTCAACCTGCATCTGGTAATAAAGATGAAATTCCTGCTTGCGCAAGGCCTCCCTCAATCCGACTTCAAGCTGGGTGCGAACTTCCAGCTCTTCCTGCATTACCGGATCAAAGAAGCGCAGCGTATTACGGCCCGATTTTTTCGCTTCATACATTGCGGTATCGGCCTGCTTGAGCAATTCATCAAGCTTCTGCCTGTAATTGACAAACAGGGTGATACCCATGCTTGATGAACTGTGGAACTCACCTCCTTCAAGAATATAGGGCTGACTAAGCATTTCCAGCACTTTCTCGCCTACTGAACGCGCTTGCACCGCAGCCTGTGCTCTTTCTTCACTCAATCCCTCCAGCAACAGAACAAATTCATCGCCGCCAAAACGCGCCAGCGTATCTCCCTCGCGCACACATTCCTGCAGACGTTTGGACACCTCGACCAGCAGCAAATCTCCGATGCCATGTCCCCTGGTATCGTTCAACGTTTTGAAGTTATCGAGGTCGATAAACAGCAATGCCCCGCCTGTCTGGGTGCGTACACTGGCTGCAACAGCCTGTCGCAGCCGGTCAATCAGCATGCGCCGGTTTGGTAACTGGCACAGCGGGTCGTAAAAAGCGAGGTGATGGATTTCACTTTCGGCTTGTTTGCGTTCGGAGATATCCACAAACGTACCAACATAATTCGTAACCTCGCCATCTTTACCGATAACCGCTGTTATGGTCAGCCATTCCGGAAACACTTCCCCATTCTTGCGCTGGTTCCATATTTCACCCTGCCAGTAATTGTATTGATACAAACTACCCCACATACGACGGAAAAATTCCTCATCCTGACGCTCCGATTTGAGCAGAGAAGGATTCTTGCCGATCACTTCTTCCGGCTCATATCCCGTTATCCGGGTAAACGCATGATTTACCCGGATAATCAGCGCATTCTTATCCGTCACCAACATACCCTCTTCCGTTTCAAAAGCGATTGCGGCGATACGCAGGGCGTCTTCGCGCTCTTCCTGTACAACCATCATGTCGTTGAAGGCATGGGCCATGTATGCAATATCTTTCGGGCCGCCTGGTTCGGCCCGTACCTGCGATTCGCCCGCTTGGGCACGCGCCATGCTTTCCGACAACCGACTGAGCGGCCGCGCCATACTGTTTGTAAGGAAACGAAGCAGAAACAGGAACAATAATGCAAAAGAGAACGATGTGGACAGGTTGGTGATAAAAATATCCGAAGTCATCCGCGTCAGTGCTGCCTTGCTCATTACCACTGAAACACTACCGAGCAACTCGGGTGCCGCTGCTTCGCCAAATGGAGATTCCGCCGCAGGTTGGGTATATACCGGTGCCGCAAAGTGCCATGCGTTCGAGTTTTCCGCTTCCAGCATGGCAGCAGCCTGTAAACCTTCCGCCCGTTCTATCCGTTCCAGAAGATTATTGCGATCATTGTCGCCGTGAGCCAACAGTATTTTCCCATTACCCTGGCGTATCTCAACGCCGACCACACCTGGGAAAGCCATGGTTGCCTTCACTGCCTCGGCCGCATTGTCGGCGGAAGAATAGACCAAAGCCAGAGAACTTTGGCGCGCAAGATTTTCGGTGATACGCCGTCCCTGTTCGATCAGGTTGTCGCGCACACGTTCATTGAGTTGCCAGGAACCGACGACTGAAGAAAGCAGAGCCAGAAAAAGAATGCCGAGCGTGACCGTAATACTAAGCTGCCTTCGAAAGGTGAGTCGCTGGAAAAGTGCCGAAATTATGTTTTTCATGACGGATGGCATTCCTTATTGCTCCGGAAAGGCCATATCGAAATTCTGCTGACGACCGATATTGAGTCCGAGGTGTTTGGCCGTGCGCAGATTGATCGCCATCAACACTTCACGCAACGGAAGCATGCTGGGCGCTTTACTCCCGCCGGCTGCAATCATACCGAGTGCGGAACCCGCAAGATGGCGCCCCAACCCCACATTGTTGGGGTACAAAGAAAACAACACACCGCGCCGGACATGACCGAAACTGCTGGAGAATACTGCCAGATTATTTTTCCATGACTCCTTCAACACCATCGGCAGTACTGTGCTTTCTTCCACTGTCGTTGAATCCTGAGGCAACCATAACGCATCTATTTCGCTGTCGGCCTTGGCAAAGATTTTCTGATAAGCATGCATCGCACCGCGCAAGTCCTGTGCTTCGTAGGCCACCAATTCCAATCCTTGAGCATTGGCAGCACTTCTCGCCAGCTTCATCATCCATTCGTTCCGGCGCGGATCGTACACGGTAAATATGCGGCGCACGCCGGGCTTCATCCCCTTCAGGCGGGAAAACAGCAAAGCGGGATCCGGAGACAGACTGTTCACCTGCAGATTGCGATCTCCTTCCTTCGGTGCCATCAGCACGCCGCCCACCACTACACCATAGTTCCCCTCCAGCGCGGTGGCAACCTTCACGCCTTGTCGGCCCAGCGCAATCACCACTCTGGTATCCTGCCGACGAAGTGAATCATTCAGTTCACCGACATCCACGTTCGGCCCAACTGCAAAATTGGCAATGCGACCTTTAGCCCTTTCCTCAATGCCATTAATGATCTGCGCAAATACACTGCGGTAAGGCTCGCCGATGTCCGGGTAGATCACCGCAATACTGCCTACCATCGATGCCTGAGCAATCTTGTTGGCCAGCATTTTGGCGGTAGTCGCAGCGACCGGACCTGCAACCTGAATGGGGAAAACCACCACTTCCGGGTATGCCTCAATAGCACGTATCACTTCGGCGAACTTGCCCTGCGCCAGCCTGGATCTGTCAGGGGACGCAAGATAGGGGTCAATTGCGAAAATTACCGGGGTTTTATCATCTTTTAATGAGATATTTCCGCGAGGGATCGTGTCAATGTTTGCCGGGAACGCCCACACCGGAGCAGCGACAATCACCAAAGATGACGCCGCCATCATGCAGACGCCCAAACCGGTCTGTTTGGAAGAAAAATGCACGGAAAGCAAAAGTGAAATCGTTTTGAACATACAAATAAAATTTTTTGCTCAGTTTCGTTCAACAAGCCCGGTTACGCAAGCAGTTAAGGCATTTTCCGCAACTCAGTCTTGCAATGTCTCCTCGGCATCCTTTTTGTAGTTTGACTGCTCTGAAATTGTCACATTCGGAAAACTGTAATCTTCTTCTTTGGTGTCCAAGCATCAATGTACTATCTTGCCGATTGATAGCAAGATGATCGATAAAAGACCAACTGTTCCACTAGGTTAACTGGCATCAACAAACCACGAACTGGCTTTGCATCGCAACCTTACTTGCATAGGATAATATCAGGCTTTACACTGCCCAAATATGCATCGTGGATAATAAACTCTGTATTCGCGGAGAATCGTTTCTACAGATTGACCCGTTCGTGAACTACAAAAACAATCGGCTGGTCCGACACACTTTCATCATCGGCAAACAATGATGAAAGTTTAAGCAATAACTCTGGGAGGAGTTTGATGGTCGCTAACACTCCGCGTGTCACCAATCGTACTTCCACGGATGGTGACAGTACTGCCATTAGTCCTACTCAAACAATAGAAGTGGCCGATTTGCTGGTCGCCTATCTGGAGCAGATGGGTGTCGAGTACGTATTCGGTATCCCTGGCGGCGCAATCGAACCGCTCTACGACGCGCTCGCCAAAAGCGCCCGCAGAGGAGGCATACGCCACATTCTGGCACGACATGAATCCGGCGCTGCCTTCATGGCCGATGGATACGCCCGTGAAACTGGCAAGATCGGTGTCTGCTGCGCTACTTCCGGTCCCGGCACCACTAATCTCATCACGGGCGCTGCCTGCACGTACGGCAACCACATTCCGATGTTGATCATTACCGCACAACCGGCGATGCCCTCATTCGGCAAGAACCCGTTGCAAGAGTCAACCTGCACCGGAATCGATACGCTGGGCATGCTCCGCCATTGCACTCGCTACAACTCCCTGGTATCACATCCAAAGCAGATTGAAGCAAAACTGATATCCGCACTACAACGCGCCATCCGCCCGCCTAAAGGACCTTCTCACCTGTCCTTTCCTGTAGATGTGTTTCGCAGCCCCAGCCCGCATGCCGCCCCCTCATACGATTTGAAAAACCTGCTTTCGCTTTCTTCCCTTGTCGATGACCATGCCATTGAAACACTGCGCGAAATGCTGGCTGCTGCGAATGATATAGTGCTGCTCATTGGCAGCGGGTGTGGCGAAGCAATCAGTTCAATACTCCAGTTTGCCCTGCTCAAGGGGGCTCCATTTGTTACGACGCCTGACGGCAAAGGACTTGTTAATCCACGTCACCCCCTGTTCAGAGGTGTATTCGGTTTCGGCGGACACGCTTTGGCAGAAGCAGCGCTACGCGACAAATCCGTGGATCTGATTCTGGCAGTCGGCACCAGTATGGGCGAATGGAATAGCGGTGGCTGGTGTGACAGTCTGCTCAATGACAGGCTGGTGCATATTGACGAATCGGAAGAACACCTTGCACTCACCCCAATGGCGCGCTTCCACGTTCGCGGACGTATCCTTTCCATCTTCAACCAGTTGATCGATAAAGCGCAAGATCCGAAAAAATCCGTCAATATTAATTATCACCATCGGCGTGCCACAGCAAAATCCGGCGACGGCGAATGGACTCCACATCCCATGCTGACAGAGCCGGACAAATTTACAAGTAGCGCGATACCGATCAAACCGCAACGCCTGATGCGAGAATTGGGACGGCTCTTCCCGCCAACCACGCGTTTCATTGCCGACACCGGCAACAGCGCCGCCTGGTCGATCCACTACCTGCATCCTGTCAATAGCCGACGGATGGGCGAAAGACGAGTAAGCGGAGCCGCACGCAAGGTTGTACCTGGCCAACGTAAAACGGATGGCGGATGGCTGCGCGTCATGATGAACTTCGCCTCGATGGGTTGGGCCATCGGCTGCGCAATCGGAACAGCATCCGCAAACCCGAAAGTGCCTGTTGTCTGCATCACCGGTGACGGCAGCGTGCTGATGAGCGGCCAGGAAATCTCGGTCGCCGTCGCCGAAAAGCTTAGCGTTATCTTCGTGGTGCTCAACGATCAATCGCTGGGCATGGTCAAGCATGGCCAGCGATTGGCAGGCGTTGAACAGATCGGTTGCGATCTGCCCCCCACCGATTTTGCCGCGCTGGCGCGTGCTCTGGGAGCTGAAGGCTTCACCATTCGCTCTCCGAAAGACCTGGCCGGGCTGGATATCGCCGGCATATGCACCCGCAAAGGCCCGACACTTCTGGACGTTTTCATTGATCCGGAAGAAGTGCCTCCGATAGGTATTCGGATACGTGTGCTGGCTGATAACTTATAAATCAAAAAAGAAAAAATATGGAAGAACTCAGAAGCATGACTGTATGCGTCACAGGAGAGTTATGCGAGATCAGTATTGCAACCGCAATACTTTTTCGAGCAAAGAGATTTCAACTGACATACCAATCCTGGAATTCGCATTAATGCAATTAACCCCGCCCAATCGACATAAAAAAATGTGGTCGGTAAGGAAATCTTGGTACGTGGTGGTATCAGTTTGGTATGCTTGCCTCAGGTACCGGCTATAACAGGGGATATTGATGGCTAAAGAAAGAGGAAAAGTCGAGATCCGTAACGATGCATTTGTAGAACGAACCGCCACAAAAATATGGCAAGAGATCGAAAATCAGCATAATCCCTATCACGCCGATTCATGCCTGTGCCATGGATATGATCTGCTGGAATTGACGCAAAAACGCAGTTTTGTTGAAGTACTCTACTTGTTGTTTCGCGGTGAACTGCCAGCCCCTGATGAAGCAAGATTGCTTGAGCAACTTATGATTGCGTTGATCAATCCCGGCCCGCGCCATCCTGCGACGCGGGCCGCGATGAGTGCTGGAGTCGGCAGCACCTATCATGAGAATATTCTGCCCATTGCCTTGACGATTTATGGTGGCAGTCATTTGGGCGCCGCCGAAGTCGAGCCCGCCATGGATTGGCTGCGCAAACAACGCAAACACGACCCTGGTCAACTGGCTCACGAATTGATGGCAAACGGCGCACCACCTGTAGAAGGCGATTGGCACATAGTCGCTGGCTTTGGCAGTCGTTTTGGCGGGGTGGATCCGATGGCGGCAAAAATTGCCAACTATCTGACTGGCCTGCAGGGCAAACATGAGACCCTGTCATGGGGATGCGCATTCGCAAATGCCCTGAATGAATATAGCCTCGGGTGGCTGACGCCAGCCATCGCTGCAGCAGTTTTTACCGATCTTGGTTTCACCCCTCGCGCTGGGGCGGGGTTGTTCCAATTGCTGGGTGCACCTGGCCTGTTGGCGCATGGTGTCGAGTTGGCCAATAAACCCGCGACCGCCATGCCATTTATAAAGGACGAAAATTATGTCATCAAGTATGAATAGCTGTCCTTACCAGCTTTGGGACGAACGCCGCGGCAAGATCCAAAGCAAAAAGGGGGGCTGGATAGTCGGTAAAGGGATTTTTAATCATGGCTACTCCATGATGGACGACTTGGTCGGCAAAGTATCCTTCATGCAGGTGATCGCTCTGAATGCCACGGGACGCTTGCCGGAACGGCCAGTGGCTGATTGGCTTGAGGCGATCCATATTTGTTTAAGCTGGCCAGACCCACGCATTTGGTGCAACCAGATTGGTGCGCTTGGCGGTGCGATGCGAGCGTCAGTGGTGGCGTCGACCACGGCAGGTGTACTGGCGTCAGATGCAAAGACATATGGAAGCAAAACTTTGGTTCAAGCTGTACGCTTTATCCAGACAGCGCTGCTGGATTTTAAACGTGGCTTGAGTGTCGATGAAATCATCCGCAGCGAATGCGCCAAGTACCGTGGCAAGCCCCATATCATGGGTTATGAGCGCCCTCTGGTCAAAGGTGATGAGCGAATTGTCGCGATGGAGCGTGTTCAGCAAGCACTTGGCCTGCCAAGTGGAGAACATCTGCAATTGGCCGTACAAATTGAGCAGTCATTGCAAGAAAATTACGGTGAAAGCATGAACATTGGCGGCTACATATCCGCCTTCCTTTCCGATTTAGGTTATACCGCTGAAGAGGTTTACCGAATTTTTGCCATACTCGTATGCAGTGGTGTCACTGCCTGTTATGTAGATACACGCGACAAAACTCCCGATTCATTTTTGCCTCTGCATTGCACAGATATTGAATACACTGGTAAGCTTGCAAGGCCGGTCCCTTGATGATTGAGAGCGCAAAGTTGATAGAGTGAGTACACTTTTGAACCAAGGCAAACCAATCACTAAGTGAATATGGTTGAGGGTTGAGATTGTTAAATTTCGTTAATCAAATGGGGGAAGGAGCAGGCATGTCTACATTTGAAAGTCGGATTCTTGCTATTTTTCTGACATTGGCTTATGTCGGCGGCGCTGCTGCACAATCCTCCGAAGAAGAAGATCTGGCGCTGGTTTACGGCGACAAATCCACAGTCAGCATTGCCACTGGTGGTCAACAACCCATCAACCGCGCGCCTGCCGTGGCAACTGTGATCACTTCCCGCGACTTCGAAGCCATGGGTGCCACCGACCTGGATCAGGCGCTAGAGAGCGTGCCGGGGCTGCATGTTTCGCATTCAAGCATTGTCCTGGCTCCAATTTACAGCTTTCGTGGCATCTACACTAAATTAAATCCGCAGGTTCTGGTACTGGTCAACGGCATCCCGGTCACGACTGCGTTCAATGGTGATCGCAGCCAGATGTGGGGCGGTATGCCGCTGGAGAATGTATCGCGCATTGAGGTAATACGCGGACCGGGCTCGGCGCTGTATGGTGCCGATGCTTTCTCCGGTGTGATCAATATCATTACCAAGAATGCAAACGAAATTAATAGCACCGAAACAGGCGTACGTGCTGGCAGCTTCAATAGCCGCGATGCATGGATACAGCACGGCGGCAAGCTGGGTTCACTTGACACTGCTTTCTACCTGCGCGCGGGAAAAACTGATGGACAGAAAGGCATCATCCAGCAGGATGCCCAATCGACCTTGGATACGTGCTACATCACCGGTGGGTGTCCCGGCATAGCCGCCATACCCGGTTATACCCCCGTGTCAAACGCCCCTGGCCCAATCAATGCGGAGCGCAAAGCAATTGATGCGCGCGCCGATCTGTCCTTTGAAGCATGGCGTTTCCGGGCTGGTTATCAGCAACGCATAGTAGGCATGGGTGCCGGTGTCGCCGGCAGTCTGGATCCCAATGGGCGTGCTAAATCAACCAGACTATATTTGGACTTGAGTTATGAGAAAGCCAACTGGTTGCCCAATTGGGATGTATCCGTAGTTACCAGTTATTTTGATAACAAGGAAGGGGGGGGGCCAGATTTCACCCTATTCCCGGCAGGCGCTTCTGGGGGAGCCTACCCCAACGGAATGATAGGAACTCCCGGTCATTCCGAGCGACAAGCCCATGCCAGTGTTTCCGCTTTTTATACCGGTTTCGAGCAACATCGACTTCGCATCGGTGCGGGACTGCGCAAGTATGATCTGTACGAAACGCATGAAACCAAAAACTTCGATGCGAGTTTCGCACCATTACCGGGCGGAGTGACGGACGTATCCAACAATCCAAACCTGGTCTACCTGCTGCCGCACAAACGCAACCTGTCCTATGTGTTTGTTCAGGATGAATGGAGCTTTGCACAAGACTGGATGTTTACGGCAGGTGTGCGGCGTGATCAATACTCAGACTTCGGAAACACGACTAATCCCCGTTTCGCGCTGGTCTGGGATGCCGCCTACAACGTCATTGTCAAAGTAATGCATGGCAAGGCTTTCCGCGCTCCTTCTTTCGTCGAGCAATATGCCATCAACAACCCTGTGACAGTCGGCAACCCGAACATCAAACCGGAGACCATTACTACTGATGAACTGGCATTTTCCTGGCAGGCTACTGCCACACTGAAACATGATCTGAACTTTTTCCGCTACCGAATGCGTAACATCATTCTGCCTGTCACAGGGGCAACGTACCAGAATGCCGGCGATCAGGTTGGACGCGGACTGGAACTGGAATCCACACTGGATGCCACCAGCAGTGTACGGCTGACCGGCAGTTATTCTTTGCAGCATTCAAGAGATACAGCCACAGGGCAGGATGCCGGCCTGGCTCCGCATCGTCGTTTGTTCGGTCGTGCCGACTGGCGCTTCGCACCGCTGTGGCAGTTTGGAACGACTGTCAACTATGTAGCCGGCCGCATGCGCGAGCCGGGAGATACCCGGGCCAAGATTCCAGATTACACAACGGTGGACCTGACCTTGCGCCGCGAGAATTTTATCGATGGCTGGGATGTGCGTGCCATGGTAATGAACCTATTCAATGCGGATGCCAGAGAGCCGACTCTGAGGTCCGCAGCCATGCCTTCCGATCTGCCGCTTCCCGGCCGCGCCGTTTATATCCAGCTACAACTCAGTATCTAAAACGAAAACTGGCGTTTTCAGTCTTTTGCATTTCAATAACGAAATGCAAACGCTTGTTTCCTGCGCTGATTAAGAATCAGACGATTAGACCTTACTTCGCCTGCTGCTCAATTGTCTTCCATTGTTCTTCATATTGTTTCTGGAGCGTCCCCTCCACTGCTTTGGCTTTGTCAAGGGTGTCAATCTGGTCTTCGATAAAAGCAAAATATTTTACTCAATTATTTTCATGGCCTAACCTGCAAACGGCAGAGCAACAAGCAAAGAAAAATCCCCTGTGCCGTCAAGCACAGGGGATTCAGTTTGCCTGATTGCAACTGGCAAATTCTAGAAGGGAATATCATCATCAAAATTATCAAAGTTGCCCTTGGCGGCAGTCGCCGCAGCAGGCTTGGTGGCTGGGGCACTACGTGCAGGAGAGGACGGCGAACTGTCCATCACCTCAAAACTGCTGCTGCTGGGTTTGCTGCCCAGCATCTTCATCTCGTTGACGATGATCTCGGTGGTGTAGCGGTCCTTGCCTTCCTTATCCTGCCATTTACGCGTCTGGATGCGGCCCTCGACGAATATCTGTGAACCCTTTTTCAGGTATTCACCCGCGATTTCGGCCAGGCGGCGATAGAACACCAGGTTATGCCATTCCGTACGTTCCTGCTTCTCGCCGTTCTTGTCCTTATAGTTCTCGGAGGTCGCCAGGGAAACATTGGTCACCGCTTCGCCGTTGGTCATGTAACGGGTCTCTGGATCCTTACCCAGGCGTCCCACCAGAATTGCCTTATTCACTGACATCTCACATTCCTTTCGTATGTTTTTACGTTTTTCGCTGTCGCTCCTGCCCCAATTCCACGTCAGCTTGCTGAACACTGGATTGCCCACCTTTGGTACTCCCTCTGAGGAAGGCTTGGCCTGTCCTGAGCCCTTCGACTTTGCTCAGGACAAGCCTGTAGAGGGCGGATGGGAGAAGCCCCTATGCATCCTGTTTCACAAGTCTTTCAACGCCATCTTCGTCAAACCCGCTCATCTCTACCTTGATACAGGCGATCTGCTCGTTCCCCACAACCAGCACCTCAGCCACACCCTGTAATTGTGCCAGAGACTGCGACAATGCGCGCGCCGTGTCTTCATTCATCTCGGGAAGATGGTACATCCGGGTCTTCAGCGCCTGCGGCGGGCTCATGGACGACGCTACAAACAGCCATAGTAACAGCATAATAAAGGCAAAAATCAG
>JBNKBO010000016.1:0-50794 GCA_050287265.1 Sideroxydans sp.
GCATTTTTGACTCTCCCGTCATTGCCGAATATGCCGACACACTGAACGACACGCCCATCCTGATCCCGCGCAACGATGCGCTGGCGAGAATGCAGGTTCGGCGCGGAGAAGCACTGGCGGACGGCATCATGGATTCCGCCGTTGTTGTGCGTATGGAGCGCATCCGTCCAGACGAAAAGCAGGAGCAGGCCAACATCGACCTGCACAACAGCGCCATTTCCCGTACGCTGGAATATATCGCCGGGCAACTGGGTCAGCGCGAATGGTGTATCGGCGACAGCATTACACTGGCCGACCTGGCACTGGTGGCTGCTTTGGCTTATCTCGATCTGCGCCTGCCGGAACGGGGCTGGCGCGGTGCGCACCCGAATCTGGCCACGTGGTTCAAACGGCTCGGCTCACGCGCCAGCGTAAAAGCCGCCATGGCGGAATAGCATGGAAACATCATTTAGATTTTGTCATTCCCGCGCAGGCGGGAATCCAGTCAAAACACGAGTCCCGCGATGCGGACTAAATTTTGACATTGTCCCGCTTCGCGGGATTTTTAATAATTATCTGGATTCCCGCCTGCGCGGGAATGACGGGTAAAATAAAGGTTCAAATGAGTAATACCGAAAAATCCGACGACGAATGGCGCGAAGAACTGACGCCCGAGCAATACGAAATCTGCCGCAAAGGCGGCACCGAACCCGCCTTCACGGGTGAGTACTGGGATTGTCACGACATCGGCATCTACCGTTGCGTCTGTTGCGGCGCGCCATTGTTCGATTCGGAAACGAAATACGAGTCCGGCACCGGCTGGCCCAGCTTCTGGCAACCGATCAACGAATATGTGGTCGAATATAACGATGAAGACCCGCTCAACATGGGACGCATCGAAGTCGTCTGCGCCGCCTGCGACGCACATCTCGGCCATGTGTTCGAGGACGGCCCCGAACCCACCGGAATGCGTTATTGTGTCAATTCAACTTCACTTGCGCTGGATAGAAAATAATCAATGAAACTGCTATTCGACCTGTTTCCTGTCATCCTGTTTTTTATTACTTTCAAATTTGCCGGGGTCTTTACCGCCACTGCGGTGGCCATCGGCGCCACTTTTGTGCAGGTCGGCTGGGTAAAATATCGTCATGGCAAGGTCGACACCATGCTGTGGGTGAGCCTGGGCATCATTTCCGTATTTGGCGGCGCAACACTGCTCCTGCATGACGAAACTTTCATCAAGTGGAAGCCGACCGTGTTGTACTGGATATTCTCCGCGACATTGCTGCTTGCGCCTTTTCTGTTCAAGAAGAACCTGATGCGTGCCCTTCTGCAGGAGAAAATCACCCTGCCCGATCCGGTATGGAGCCAGCTCAATCTCGCCTGGAGCGCTTTCTTCGCCGTGCTCGGCGTGGTCAACTTGTATGTTGCGTTCACTTTCAGTACCGATACCTGGGTCAATTTCAAACTGTTCGGCGCCACCGGCATGATGTTTGTATTCGTGTTGCTGCAAAGCCTGTGGCTGTCCAAATATATCGAAGAAGACAAAAAAGAAGAGCGATAGTGCATATCTCCTCTTCAATCCTTCACCGTAAGGAACATCGCCCAATATTTACAAAGGAACATTGAATGTTATATGCAATCTTCGGACAAGACGTTCACAACAGCCTGGAAAAGCGCGCCGCCGCACGCCCTGCGCATCTGGCGCGTTTGAATGCCCTGCAGGATGAAGGCCGGCTGTTGCTGGCCGGCCCTTTCCCGCTCGTGGATGCATTTGATCCCGGCATGGCCGGATTCACCGGCAGTCTCATCGTGGCAGAATTTCCTTCGCTCGAAGCCGCCGAGGCCTGGGCTGCTGCCGACCCCTATGTGGCAGCGGGGGTATATGCGCAAGTTGCCGTTCGTCCATTCCGCAAAGTATTTCCGGCCTGAGCCGTGCTATATTGCGCCTCGGAGATTTTTTGACCCACCTCAATCAACCATCAAAGGAAAGAAACATGCTGAAATTTTCCAAATTTGCGCTTTTGTCGGCATTGCTGGCCTTTTCTGCAACTGCACAGGCTTTCGGTGACAAACCCGAAGCGCTGGTAAACGGCGAAGCCGTTCCGAAATCCCGAGTTGACCTGCGAGTCAAAGTCGCCACTCAGCAAAACCAGCCGGACACGCCGGAATTGCGCCAGGCGATTCTCGACGAGCTCATCAATCTTGAAGTCCTCTCGCAAGCCGCTCTCAAGAAAGACCTTGACGAACAGGCGGAAACTGAACAGCGCCTGATAATTACACGGCAAAACGTGCTGGCTGACGCGCTCGTTCAAGACTACTTGAAATCAAATCCCGTCACGGACGAGCAATTCAAGCTGGAATATGAACTCTTCAAGAAGCGCATCGGAAAAACAGAATACAAGATATCCCACATTCTGGTGGACACGGAAAACGAAGCCAATAAAATTGCGGCCAGATTGAAAAAAGGCAGCAGTTTTGCCAAGCTGGCCAAAAGCAAGAGTAAGGACCCCAGCGCCAAGGAGAACGGCGGCAGCCTGGGCTGGACCATTCCGGCCAAGTTTGTGCAACCTTTTGCCGAAGCCATCCCCAAGTTGAAAAAAGGCAAAATCAGCGCTCCGGTTCAAACCCAGTTCGGCTGGCACATCATCAAGCTGGAAGACAAGCGCGCCCTGAAAATTCCAACACTGGATGATATGAAGCCAACCATTGAAAACAGCATGAATCAGCAGGCTGTCAAGAAATATATCGACGAGCTGCGCAGCAAAGCCAAGATCGAATAATTCTGTCGGCCCTGCTTTCAAAAAGGACATCCATGCGATGTCCTTTTTTATGCGTAAATTACCCGGAAATCTGAATTTTCATGACGCCCTTTTCTCCCACAGTTACAATGAGGGCAAGCTCATGCACATCACGCAGTTATGTTTAAACTTACTTTACAGTCCATCCTCTCTCCTTCGGTGTTTACCGTCGCGCCGAAGGCACCTTTGCCCGATGTGCTCGCCAGCATGGAATCCATGCGTATCAGTTGCGTGGTCGCGGTAGACAAGGAAAATCGCCCGCAAGGCATCTTCACCGAGCAGGACGCCATCCGCCTGATGGCAGAACGCAAAATCGTGGCGAAACTGCGCATGTCCGACGTAATGAGTGCTTCTCCTGTCACCGCGCCTTCCACTCTGGATTTCCGCGATGCTTACCGTTTGATCGCGGAAAAAGGCTTACGCCATCTCATCGTAGTGGACGACAGCGGCAGTGTTACCGGCGTGGTCAGCGAGACTGACTTTATGCATCACATGGGTATGGAGTATCTGGTCGGCATCAAGAACGTAGGTAACGCCATGACGCGCGATCTCATCAGTCTGAACGAGGACGCCACATTGGCTGAGGCGGTCGACTTGATGTCCATGAAGAAGATCAGTAGCGTCATCGTCACCCGTGAAAAAATCCCGGTCGGCATTCTCACCGAACGCGATGTTGCAGGGCTCGCACGCACCATCAGCGATCCGGCGCAGGTTGGGATCGCAACCGTAATGAAATCACCCGTGCAAACCATCGATGCCTCTTCGTTAATGCCGGATGCGATGGAGCAGATGGCATCAGCCAATATCCGCCGCCTGGTCGTGGTCGAAAACGGGATATTGGCCGGCATTGTCACCCGCCACGACTTCGTCAAGACCATGCAGGGACGCTATATCGAATTTCTGTACGAGACGCTGGAACTTCAGCGCAAGGACTTGCACCTTGCAAAAATACAGGTCGAGCAAACGCGTCAGCAACTTCTGTATCGCAGCCTGATGGAACAGGTTAGCGATGCAATCATCGTCTTCAGGGCCGAAAGCGGCGTCATTGTCGATTGCAACGAACAGGCTTGCAGCGATATGGATTACACGCGCGATGAGCTGTTGCGCATGACCATCTTTGACTTCACCACCCGTCTTAAGTACGGCCCGCTCTGGCAGGCAGAACTGGAAATCATTTCACGGGAGGAACACAGGATAATCGAGACAAAGCATCGACGCCGGGACGGGACTATTTTCCCGGTCGAAATCAATGCGCGCCTCATCCAGAAAAATAACGAACGTTACATCGTTGCCGTCGCCCGAAACCTGACCGAACGCAAACGCGCCGAAACACAACTGCATCTGCAGGATACGGCACTCAACACCTCTGCCAATGCAGTGGTTATCACCGACAAGAATGCCGTTATCCAATGGGCGAATCCGGCTTTTTCGAAAATGACGGGCTATTCGCCTGAAGAAGCAATCGGCATGCTCCCGAAAGACCTGGTGAAATCCGGCGTCCAACCGCGTGAATTCTATGATGAGTTGTGGAACACCATCCTGAACGGCGAAGTCTGGCACGGTGAATTGGTCAACAAACGCAAGGACGGCACAGTCTATGCGGAAGAGATGACCATCACGCCGGTATATGCGGAGAACAGCGCCATCACGCATTTTATTGCAGTTAAACAGGACATCAGCGAGCGCAAAAAGAATGAAGAACAATTGCGGGAAGCCGCTGCCGTCATGCAGAACACGCATGAAGGTGTGGTCATCACCGACACGACGCCGCACATCATTGCCGTCAACGATGCCTACACAACGATCACCGGCTACAGCCGGGAAGAAGCTATCGGCAAAGATCCAAGCATTCTCAACTCGGGACGTCAGGACGATTCGTTCTATGAATTCATGTGGAAGACACTGCTTAAAGACGGTTTTTGGCAAGGCGAACTGTGGAACCGCCGCAAAAACGGCGAGATTTACCCGCAATGGTTGAGCATCAGCGCCGTCCTCAACGATAAGCAGCAACCCGTACGTTACATCGGCGTGTTCTCTGATATTTCAAAACTGAAAGAAAGCCAGTCGCAACTGGAATTCCTCGCACACCATGACCCCCTGACACGTCTGTTCAACCGCTCTGCGGTTGAGTCACGTATGGAACATGAACTGGAGCTGGCAAAACGTCATCATCTGGCGTTAAGCGTGCTCTTCATCGACCTGGATCGTTTCAAGCAGGTAAATGACAGTTTCGGGCACCTGATCGGAGATGAACTTCTTTGCAGCGTGGCCGAACGTCTGCGGGCGCGTCTGCGCGATGGCGATATATTGGGCCGTCTGGGTGGCGATGAATTTATTCTGCTGGCGGTACCTTTGCAAGAAAAACAGGATGCTGCCGTCATTGCGCGCGATATCCTCCTTGCCTTGAGTGAGCCTTTCAACCTTTCTACCGGACATGAACTATTCATCGGCGGCAGTATCGGCATCAGCCTGTTCCCGGACAACGGCCTGACCGTGGCCGAATTGACAAAGAATGCGGATGCCGCAATGTATCTGGCCAAGGAAAACGGCCGCAATCAATTCTCCTTCTACACGCCGGAACTGAATTCAGATGCACGCATGAAACTGGAACTGGAAAACGACCTGCGCCGGGCCGTTCTGCACAATGAATTACATTTGCACTACCAGGCAAAAGTGAATATCGACAGCGGACAGATCAGCGGCGCCGAAGCGCTGGTACGCTGGAAAAGATCGGACGGCAGCTGGATATCGCCCAAAGAATTCATTCCGGTTGCCGAGAAGTCAGGCGTGATTCTTTCCATCGGCAACTGGGTGATCGATCAGACCTGTTCACAGATACGCACCTGGATAAAAGAGGGATTGCCGGAAATCTGCGTTGCCGTGAACGTATCAGCTCGCCAGTTCCGCAGCGGCCACCTGGATAATCTGGTCAGGAATGCATTGGAAAAATATGACATTGAGCCGCATCGGCTGGAGCTGGAGCTGACCGAAAGCATGCTGATGAACGATCCGGAGCGTGCGATCGACACCATGGATAAACTGAAGAAGATCGGTGTAAAGATATCGCTCGACGATTTCGGGACGGGTTATTCCAATTTCGGCTACCTGAGACGCTTCCCGATAGACAGCCTGAAGATTGACCAGTCTTTTGTGCGCGGCGTTGCCATCAAACCGGATGATGCAATGATCGTCGACTCCATTATCGGCCTGGCACAACGCATGAAACTGCATGTCATCGCGGAAGGCGTCGAGACTGCCGACCAGCTGCATTATCTGCGTACCAACCATTGCGATGAAATCCAGGGCTTTTACTTCAGCAAGGCGCTGTCTGCCGATGCATTCGCCGAACTGCTGCGCAGCGGGAAAAAACTGCCGGATTGATCCTCGAAAAAGCAATTGTCCACGAAATACACGAAATACACGAAATACACGAAATACACGAAATAACACGAACAAATCGAAGTGCATGCCATGAGTATTTCATCACCCAAATGGTTGGCAGCAACACCCGCGCATCCAACTGATTCCTTTCGTGACTTTCGTGTTTTTCGTGGACGAACTGAGGTTTTCAGGTTGATTACTCATGTTTATCCTCCTCGTGCGGTACTTTGCCGGGAAAGATACGGCGAATGACCACGAAAAAAACAGGTATCAGGAACACCGCCAATACGGTTGCAGTGATCATGCCGCCCATGACGCCGGTACCGATGGCATGTCGTCCGTTTGCCCCCGCACCCGATGAAATGACCAGCGGCGACACGCCCAGCACAAAAGCGATGGAGGTCATCAGGATGGGACGGAATCTGAGACGACAGGCTTCCAGCGTGGCATCGATCAGGTCATGTCCCTTCTTTTGCAGATCAAGCGCGAACTGAATGATCAGGATCGCATTCTTCGCCGCAAGACCGATGATGACGATCAAGCCGACCTTGAAATAAATGTCGTTGTCCAAGCCGCGCATATGAACGGCGGCCAACGCACCCAGAATACCGATAGGCACAACCAGAATGACCGCAATCGGTATGGTCCAGCTTTCATACAGTGCAGCCAGGCACAGGAACACGGCAATCACCGAAAGCCCGAACAAAAAAGGCGCCTGGTTGCCGGAAAGGCGTTCTTCACTGGAAGTACCGGCCCATTCGAAACCGAAGCCCGGCGGCAATCTGGATGCAATCGCCTCCATCGCCTCCAGCGCTTCGCCACTACTCCGACCCTGCGCGGCTTTGCCCGCAATCTTCATCGAAGGCAGACCATTGAACCGGTCCAGCTTGGGCAGCTCCACGATCCAGCGTGCTCTGGCAAATTCGGACAAGGTCACCATCCCGCCCTGAGCGTTACGCACCGGTATCTGTAATATGCTTCGCGGCGTTGCGCGCGTGGCCGGCTCTGCCTGCATCTGCACACGCAGGATGCGGCCTTGACGCACAAAGTCATTGATATAGGCGACACCCAGCACAGATTGCAGGGTCTCATTCATATTCGCGATGTCGACACCCAGTGCGCGCGCTTTCAGGCGATCGACCTCGATCAGCAATTGCGGTGCAGGCTCCTGCCCTTCCGGGCGTACACCTGCCAGTGCAGGATTCTTGCTGGCCATGCCCAGTGCCATGTTGCGCGCCTCCATGAGTTTGTCACGGCCCTGCCCGGCCCTGTCCTGCAGGCGGAAATCGAAACCGCCTACCGCTGCCAGTTCGGGAATCGGCGGCACATTGATGGCAAAAATAAAGGCTTGTTTGATGCGGAACAGCGCCATGTTGGCACGCTGCACCATCGAGGTGGCAGAATTTTCCTTATCGGGCCGTTCATCCCAATCCTTGAGTCGCACGAATGTAATAGCGGCATTCTGCCCGCGACCGAAAAAAGAGAACCCGAGTACGCCGATGACATGTTCCACCTCGGGCTGTTGCAGATAAAACTGCTCCACTTTTGCCAGTACTTCCTGTGAACGTTCACGCGTGGCGCCCGACGGCAACTGGATCAGGTTAACGAAATAACCCTGATCCTCCTCCGGCAGGAAACTGCTCGGCAAAGTTACGAACAGCCCACCCATGATCGCCAGCAGTCCGCCATACAGCAGCATATAAAGACTGGTGCGTTTCAATACTTCCGTTACGCCGTTTTTGTAGCGCTGCGTGGTTCGGGCAAAGTAGCGGTTGAACCAGCCCAGGAAACCCGTGGTGGGCACCATTCCGTGACCGGGCGTATTTTGCAGCAGTGCGGCGCATAGCGCCGGTGTCAGCGTCAACGCCATCAGCACCGAGAACAGGATGGTCATGATCAGTGTGACCGCGAACTGACGGTAGATGGCACCGACAGATCCGCCGAAAAATGTCATGGGAATGAATACGGCGCACAGCACCAGCGTGATCGCGATGATAGCGCCGAATATCTGCCCCATGGCCTTGCGCGTTGCATCGCGTGGATTTAGCCCATCTTCAACCATAATGCGTTCCACGTTCTCCACCACCACAATGGCATCGTCCACCACGATACCGACAGCCAGCACCATGGCAAACAGTGTCAGCGTGTTGACCGAATAGCCGACCGCGTACAAACCCACCAGACCGCCAACCAGGGCGATCGGCACGACGATGGCGGGAATGAAAGTGGCGCGCAAGTTACCCAGAAACAGGTAAATGACGATAAACACAAGCAGCATGGCTTCAGCCAGCGTTTTCACGACTTCACTGATCGATATCTCGACGAACTTGGACGTGTCATAGGGAATCATCCAGTCCACGCCTTTGGGAAAGAACTTTGACAGCTCCGCCATTTTGGCTTTGACGGCTTTGGCGGTATCCAGCGCATTGGCCGTGGGCGACAGACGGACCGCGATCGCCGCGGCGGGCTGGCCGTCGATGCGGGCGGCAACGGAATAATCCTGTGCGCCCAACTCCACTAGCGCCACATCCCTGACGCGTACCGAAGAACCATCCCGATTCGCGCGCACGATAATATTGCCGAATTCCTCGACCGTTGAAAGCCGGCTGCGGGTGACAATAACTGCGTTCAATTGTTGGCCGGGCATTGCGGGCAAATCCCCCAGTTCGCCGGTGGCCAGTTGCGAATTCTGTGCGCGCACGGCACGGGAAATGTCGCCGGGAGAAAGGTTGTAGGCATGCAGTTTTTCCGGCTTCAGCCACAAACGCATCGAATACTCGGTGCCGAACAACATTGCCTCGCCCACGCCAGGCACGCGCCGGATATTTTCCAGCACACTGGCAGCCGCATAGCTGCCGAGCGCCACGTTGTTATGGCTTTTGTCCGGTGAAATAAGCGCCATGATCATCAGGAAGTTACGTGCCGACTTGCCCACGGCGATACCTGAACGCCGCACTTCTTCCGGCAAACGCGGTTCGGCACGTTTCACCCGGTTTTGCGTTTCTACCGACGCCACATCCAGATCGGTACCTGCATCAAAAGTCAGTGTGATGGTGCCACGACCCTGCTCGGAGGATGAGTCCATGTACAGCAGATGCTCGATCCCGTTCAGTTCCTGCTCGATCAACGCCACTGCTGTTTCTTCCACCACCTGGGCCGAAGCACCCGGATAATAGAGCGAGACACGCAACGCAGGAGGTGCCACCGCAGGATAAGAAGCGACGGGCAGGTTTTTAAATGCCAGTCCGCCGCCCAGTAATATGATGAGCGCAATGACCCAGGCAAAAATCGGGCGGTCAATAAAGAATTTTGCTAACACGATGCCCCTCTATTTCTTTTCTGCCGGTACAGGCTCATTTGCAGCCGGCAAATTTCCTTCTGGGTTCCACTCAACTGCTTTCACCGGCGCGCCGGGACGAATTTTCTGCAAACCGTTGACAATCACCTTGTCCCCAACTTGCAGTCCCTCCTCGACAACAAAGTCGCCATCCGCCATCGCACCCGTTTTGATGGGGCGAGGTGCGGCATTGCCTTGCGCATCCACCACCATCACGATCTGACCCCTGGTCGTCATCTGAACCGCGCGTTGCGGCACCTTGATGCTGTTGTCGCTTATGCCTTCCCTGAAACGGATACGTACAAACATGCCCGGCAGCAATTCATGTTTCGGATTGGGAAACTTCGCGCGTAGCGAAACACTTCCCGTGCTCGAATCAACCGCCAGGTTGGAAAACAAAAGCTCGCCCGGTTTTGAATACACACTACCGTCTTCAAGAATCAATTCGACCCTGTTCGAATCAGCGTGCTGCAGTTTGCCGGACTGGAATGCCTGTTGCAGACGCAGCACATCGGAACCCGACTGGATGAAATTGGCATAGATGGGATCGATCTGCTCGATAGTGGCAAGCAACGTGGCTTCACCGTGCCCGACCAGGGCGCCCTCGGTCACCAGAGCGCGGCCTATCCGCCCGCTGATGGGCGCAGGCACCTGGGTATTGTCGAAATCGATCTGTGCCTTGGACATGGCCGCTTCCGCTTGCTTGAATTTGGCCTCGACCTGATCGAAATTCTGCCGGCTGACGGCTTTGACTTCCAGCAACTGTTTATAGCGGTCCATGGTCTGGCGTGCCACGAGCAGATCGGACTTGGCCGATTCGTATGCTGTGCGGTATTTGCGCGCATCGATCTGGAATAATCTGGCGCCCGCTTTTACGTCACTGCCTTCAGTAAACAGGCGTTTCTCGATGATGCCCTCGACCTGTGCACGAACCTGCGCGGTACGATACGCTTCCAGACGTCCGGGAAGATCCTGCGTCAGCACCACGGAACTTGCGGCAACTGTCACGACATCCACTTGGGTCGGGGGCGGCGCGGCTCCTGCGGCTTTCGATTTGCCGTCTTCCCCGGAACCGCAGGCAACGAGCAAAAGCATGGCCGAAAACGCAACAATTGAAGTCAGGGGATAAGGTATTTTCATCGAAAAACTCCGGCTGATTTCGCAAAGGCGCATGGTAGCATTTTTTGCTCATCCGACTGCTCAGCGAACGACATACGTAGCACATCTTCAGCGAGGAAGAGACAGCTCAATACAGCATATCTCAGCAGTAGGTATTCGAACCGAGGTGCTTGGCCTTGTACATGGCTGTATCGGCTTTGCTCATAATGATTTCCATATTACCCCCGTCATCAGGATAGATGGCGATACCCATACTGCCCGTTATGTGAATCACGTTCCCTGCGATGTTATAGGGAAGACTCAACGCTGCCAGTATCTTGTCGGCCAGCACGGTCACATCGCTACGTGACGATACTTCGCTCATCAATACTGCAAATTCGTCTCCACCGAATCTGGATACGGTATCGATTTCCCGAACCTGCAACTTCAATCTTTCTGCGACTGCCACCAGCAATTGATCACCGATCTGATGTCCAAGCGTGTCGTTCACCGGTTTGAACCGGTCCAGATCAAGATATAAAACGGCAAATTTTTTCTTATGCCGCTTTGCCCGCGCCAATTGTTGCTTGAAACGATCCCCAAACAATAGTCGATTGGGAAGATTGGTCAGAAAATCATGTTGCGCCTGGTGCGCTACGGTTTCCTGCTCGGCCTTGCTCTGGGTAATGTCAGAAAACACGCCGATGCGATTGACGATTTTGCCATATCTATCCTTGAGCGAATAAATGGACATCTGTGCCAGAAATGCCTCACCATCCTTGCGGCGGTTCCACAACTCTCCTTCCCAGTGACTTGCTTCGTTCAGTGTTTTCCACATGTCCGAATAAAACTCCGGGCTTTGCTTGCCGGAAGACAATAATTTCGGATCCTTGCCGATCACTTCATCGTGGGAATACCCGGTCAGTTCGCTAAATGCCGGATTAACTTCGATAATGCTGTTGTCGGCATCCGCGATTATGATGCCGTCATTACTGACAGCGAACACTTTGGCGTTAAGCTGGAGCAAGTGCGCTGCCCTGCGTTGTGCCGTCGACAGAACGGCAAGCGCCATGCCGGATACGGCCAGCAACATCGCAAACATCCAGAAATTGGACATTCCATAACGGGCAAAATCATCGGAAAAATAGCCGACCCTGTAATAAGCGCCCGCCAGCACCTGAGACATGAACATCAGCTGGATCAGCGCGGTATTTCTCCTTCCTGTGCGCAGACCCGCCCAGATCAATATCGGAACAATCCAGGTCAGAACGATCGGCTGATCGAGTACAACACCAGGCAGGTTCCAGCCGAGGAAGATGCTCTGTCCAATGACAAACGATGCCACCCACACTGTAACCAACTCCAGGGCTTTGGAGGGCTTGAAAAAATGGGATTTCTGCCTGGCAAATACCAGAACGATGGGTGTAAAAAAAGCGATACCCAGCACGTTGGCACGCCACCACTGCCACATGACATCCGGCAGAATATCCGGCGTGACCAAACCGGATCCCAGCAAAGACAGCGGCCCCAGAGTGGCACTGGCAATCGGGGGTATCAATCCTCCCAGCAGGATGATTTGAAACAAATCACGTGGACGGCTCAACGACAGGTCAAGCTGACTGAATCGTCTGAGCAGATAAAAACCGCCATAAGTCTCCAGTGTATTTCCGAGCGTAAATCCCAGTGCGAAGAGCGGCGAAGGAACCGCCATCACAGCAGTAATACCTGCGGCCAGAAATACAGCAGGAAGATAACGGACGCCACCGAGCAACAACGCAGCCAGTGCGATGCCGCTCGGCGGCCAGAATATGGTGGCACTGCTACTCACCGTTCCGAAAACCAAACCGATCTTGGCTGCCACAAGATATACAACGATCAGCAGTACTGAGCCAACGATGAATGGCAAAATACCCTCCCGAGTCAGGGTGCGGATCCCATGCATCTCGCCTGCCACATCTGTTGTTTTCGGTTTAAGCAAAGTTATTGGCGTACAAGTTGAATAAAGTCAATTCACGAAACCCATTCTAGCGCAAAGGAATATGGAACATGAAACGCGTTAAAAGTGCCGAAACCCTGACCAGATTATGCTTATTACTCGGCACTTATCTGGAAAATTGCATTACCACCAAAGAACAACGCCTAAATTGCGACGGGAAAAACACCTTCAGGCAGGCCAGACCGCCTCGATCCACTCACAATTGCCGAGATGCCGGTGCACTTCCTGTTCCGGATTGTCGTTCAATAATGCCAGCACAGCCAGGATGGGATTCTCGTGGGACACTGCCAGTATGACGCCGTCGGCATGTCGTAATGCTGCCTCATCCAGAAAACTGCGCAGTCGCGCCATCTGTTCCAGAAACGATTCGCCATGCGCAGGTTTGAAATACAGCGGATCGACAGCCACCAGATCATTGAACGCATCCACATGCTCCCCGTCCATGCCGGAGCGGCGCTCGTTCAGCCGCGCATCGATATTCAATTTCAGCGCATGGTATTGCAGCAGGATTGCTGCGGTCTGTTGTGCGCGTGGAAACCCAGAGGCATAAGCATGCGTGAAAGGCATTTCCCGCAACGCGCTGGCGGCGGCTTCGGCCTGCAACCTGCCCCTTGCAGTCAGGTTGACGATACGACCGGGGTCGTCATTGATCTCGCACCTGACATTGCCCTCGCTCTCACCGTGTCGAATCAGGACGATTTTCATGTGCGGAAAAGTCCGGATCAAAGATTCCGGTGCTTCTTGATCATATCGTAAGCGACTTGTATTTCCTTGGCCTGCTCGGTCGCCATGGTAATCATGTCGGCCGGCAAGCCCTGCCCCATTAATTTGTCCGGGTGATATTTGCTCATCAGCTTGCGATA
Source organism: Sideroxydans sp. (assembly GCA_050287265.1). GTDB lineage: Bacteria > Pseudomonadota > Gammaproteobacteria > Burkholderiales > Gallionellaceae > Sideroxyarcus. The sequence continues at coordinate 13,456 of JBNKBO010000016.1, forward strand.
GGCACGTTTCACTTCCGCATCGGTCGCGTCCTTGCCCACACCCAATGCCTTGTAGGCATCGCCCAGCGCATCGGCGGCAGCTGCCTGCCCGGCGCCAAAGTGAGACTGGTTCAACACCATATCCAGCAAGCGCTGGAAGGCTTCTCTTCCATATCCCAGACGGCCCGCAATCCCGGTAAGCAGCGTTTCTTCTGCCGGATGCAAATGTCCGTCCGCCAGCGCCATCACAATCAGATACACCAGCAACATTTCTTTCAGGTTTCTTGTATGTCCGCAAACAGACATGAACCTGGCATAGGTTTGCTCGATATCAAATGCCGGATCGGCGCCTTTCTTGAACAGCGCAATGGCTTGCCGCCGATGTTCCGCCGTCATGCCCAGTTTTTGCATGAATTGCTCGACATGATCGATCTCATCCTGCGAGACATGACCGTCCGCCTTTGCCAGCTTGCCCATCGAAATGAACACCGTTTCCAGGAATACCGTCTGACGAACCGCATTCTGCAAAGGGTTCACTGCGCCAGTGCCATATGCGCGCGCCCGATCAACGGATGAACCGAGGAAAAATCCCAGGATCGCACCAATAAACCCGAAAAGGTAATAACCCGCAACGACGAAGATTAATTTAAACAAGACAGCTCCAGAAAATAGGGATAATTTTGAGACAAGACACGCATTATACCCATGACTCATCGTTGACAGCCTGCAAGCAACTCCCATACAGTCCGGGCAAATCGCAGGAGCCACCGTGTTAGAAGCGTACCAGCACAGAAAATCCTTCTTGGCAACACTCGCCCTGATTGCCCTTGCACTGTTCAGCATGCAGGCTTCCGCCTTCGAAACATCGCTCGAAGAACCCCGAACGTACGTTGGAAATTACTCGCGTGCAGGTTTCCATATCCTGTTGCGTGAGGGCCTTACCGGCGGTGGGGATCGCATATCCGGCATTCCTCTCCCCGAAGGAAAGGAAAGAGAGATCGGCGCAGGTGGCGCTTATCAGATCGGCATGGGTACGCGTTATCAACTGGGCATCGTACCGCTCTCGCTTGCGCTGAGCATCAACTATCATTACGACGCCGACCATAATGAAAACGACGACGCCTCATTCCGGCGTGTTCCGCTCGAAGCAATGCTCTACTTCGAAATGCCGGGCAATCTGCGCCTGGGCAGGGGAATCCGTTACGTCCGTTGGGCAAGAGCGACCTCCACCATCAATGGCATATCCGAAAAAATCGCGTTCAAAAACACCAGGGGAAACGTTATCGAAATCGGTTATCACGTCGTTCCCTACGGATGGGTCGATTTGCGTTATGTGAAAGAAACATATCAGGTCGAGTCTTACTACAGTTCGGGAAATCCGAACCCGGCAATATGGGGCAATGCCCCCTACAACGGTTCGCATGCCGGTTTATTCATCACTTTCGAGAACTGAGCACCATCGCCTCACTCGCCGGCAGCATTGACAATTCCCTCACCCCTCCCCTAAAGTTCATTCCGCTTGCAGTTCCGTCGCACGTACATCACACCGCACGCACGGTGAGAGGCGCGCAACGCAAACCCCAGAACAGGAGGCTGGCGCAAGTCGACAATCCCGCATCAAGCCGGGAAATATCGCCAGTGGTATTGTCTGTTCAAAAAGGGGAGCGCATGCACACCAGCTTCATCAGCATTCACCTTAGCCTGTCCGGCGCGTTTTCCCCTGCACATCAAACCGCGTTTTCCAACCCCGTTTAAGGAGCCAAAATGGCCGACTTCGCATCCGCATTTGCCGCAACCATGAAAGCCGAGGGCGGATATGTAAACGATCCGCAAGATCCCGGTGGCGAAACCTACAAGGGCGTCGCCCGCAAAAGGAATTCAAAATGGGATGGCTGGGTAATCATCGATCTGGCAAAGCAGCAAAACAATTTCCCCGCCAGTCTCGACAGCAATACCGCCCTGCAGGACAAAATCAGGGATTTTTATGAAACCAACTATTGGGACAAGGTACAGGGCGATAACATCGACAACCAGCGCATCGCAGAAAGCATTTTCGATTTTGCCGTCAACGCCGGCCACATTGCCAGCACCAAACTGGCTCAAATCACCGTTGGGTCGAAACCGGATGGCGTTATCGGTCCCGTCACCCTGAGCAAGATCAACAATGAAGACCCGCGCCTGTTCCTGGCCCAGTTCTCTCTGCACAAGATTGCGCGTTACATGCATATCTGTAAAAACCGGAAGGCCAGCAGAAAATTCCTGTATGGCTGGATCAAACGTACATTGGAGGTAATCTGACCATGGCAACCACTCCCGATAATCTCTCCAGCAGCACCGGCTCCCTCATCGACTCGGTGGGCCATGCCCTCGAAGAAATCGACACCGGTATCGATGAGAAAAAAGAACTCGACAGCGAGATCGGCAAAGCCAGCATGCAACATGAAATACAGATGGCCACAATAGAACTGCAGGAAAGGCAGGCCGGTTTTGCTGATAATGCCAGCGCACGCGAGAATCAAAGTCGCGTGCAGGAGGCTGAGCACGCAAGCTGGATGGCAAAAAACGTCCATTCCATCCTTGCCGTTGGCATTATCGGCCTGACTTTCTTCATGTACTGGTACATCGTCTTCAGCGACGAAAGCAGTACAAAAATCATGGCAAAAGATTCACCGATGAAAGACATCGTCATCTACATCCTCGGCGCACTCACCACCGTCGCCACGCAGGTCGTGTCATATTATTTCGGATCAAGCACGGGCAGTGCGGACAAGAGCAAAGCGATTAATTCCAAAATACTGAAAGGCTAACCATCATGACCTTTTCATTCATATACAAATCCAGGCGTCCCTGGCCGAATACGCGGCTGCGCGAAGGCGTCATCATCGGACATACGACCGCCACGACTGCAAAGGTATGGGTCAGGACAGGACAGCCCGGAGATTTCTCGCTATTGCTCTATCCGAGCGAAATGCGAGGGGTCGACGCGTTCCGGCAACAGCTGCGCGAAGTTCCGTTCAATGCGAGCCGTCTTCCGGCCGCAATCATTCGGGTTGACTTCAACACCAGCTTCGACAGCGATACCACATACGTGGCCAAAGTCACCGGATTGCGCCCGTTCACGAACTATAGCTATGCGCTGTATGGCGCGGACGTAGCCGGGAATCTCCGCATCCTGCTGGGGCAGGATATCGGAAGCGATAAGCTCGTCTACAGTTTCAGGACGCTGGCCGATAAACCGAAAAAACCGATTTCGTTCGGGTTCTATTCCTGTCATATGCCCTACTCCGAATCGATCTTCGGACGACTGGGAATAGAGAACATGGAAATGTGGGACAGCTTTGAAACGACATTGCGACGCCATCGAGAAAAGGGCAATCTGGCGTTTCTTATCGGAGGCGGCGACCAGGTATACGCCGACGGGATCAAATCGCTGAGTATCTGGAAATACCTGAACTCCTTAATGAAGAAAAATCCGGACGTACTTCCCGACAGGGAAGCGATGTTGAGCTGGTACAGGGATATTTACCGGGGCTACTGGGGATTCCCGCAACTCCAGGAAATTTTTTCACAATGTCCGACATACATGATCTGGGACGATCACGAGTTCGGTGATGGATGGGGCTCCTTTTTCTTCAAGCAAAATACGAAAAAAGATGAGATGGATGAGATATTCCCGGACTGGAAAGAGAACGGACTAAGCTACCAGACCTGCCAGACCCTCCTGAAAAACATGGGAGATTGCGCCAAACAGGTCTACCGCGAATACCAGCACAATCATAATCCGGACGCGCCCCCCGGGTCAGAACAGTTCGACTACGATATTTCCGTCAATGGCACCGCCGTCTACTTCCTGGATGGCCGCGGCAACCGCAATGTCAACAAGACAAGCCACAGGATACTCGGCCAGGAACAGTTGGAACGATTCGGCAAATGGCTGAAGAAACTTGACCCTGCCAAAACACCATTCGTCTTTGTCGTTTCCGCCGTACCCTTGATGCACCTCAAATCCTCAGTCGCGAATGCACCGCTCGCTTTGGTCGACCCCATCAATATTGAAGATGATCTACGCGATGCCTGGGAGCATGAACTGCACGATGTGGAACGCAAGGAACTGGTCAAAATGCTGTTTGCCGCTGCCGCCCGCGGGTTGAAAGTCTCCATCCTCAGCGGCGATGTCCATATCTCCGCCGCATTCCGCATGACGGACAAGAAAGGCAATATCATTTACCAGCTGACCTCCAGTTCCATCACGTATAACGTCCCGAGACCAATGGGCTGGGCGCTTGGACTTGGGGTCGAGGACAGCGGCACCAGCGTGGACGGATACAAATTCAAGCGGCTGGCACTCTACCTGGATCGCAACTATGCCATGGTGTGTGTTGACCCCGAGAATGGCACAGCGGACTTCCAGCTATACGGACATCAGCGCATCTCCGATCCCGATGCCTCTGCTGACGATCGCCCGGTAACCCATTCGATGATCAAAGTCGAATTGAACTTTTAACAACGATCAACAGCAGTACCAGGCCACAAACAAAGGCGACCTGAGGGTCGCCTTTTTCATCATCACATCGATGCAGTTTCTATTTCGTCGCAGTACGATACAACCTTCCCCGCCGCACCAGCCATTTTTCGATCTCGACCGCAAAGAACACCACACTGGACATCACCAGGCACAACACAAGTTCCGGCATGCTCAGCGCTTCGGTTTTGAAGACCGGATTGAGGACAGGCACATAAACCGTTGCCATCTGCAGTGCAAAAGTCAGCAGCACGGAAAACAGCAGCAGCGGATTGGAAAACAGCCCGGCACTGAACAGCGAATCCTTTTCGGTACGGATGGCAAGCACATGCCCCATTTGCGAAAGCGTAAGCACGGTGAACACCATGGTCTGCCAGTGCGCCGAACCGATGTGTATCGCCCAGGCCTGCGTCAGCAGGCAGACCCCGCCCATCAACAGACCGACCCAGACCATGTGCTGCCACATGCCGTGCGCAAAAATGCTCTCCTGCAATGGCCGCGGCGGGCGACGCATAATGCCGCGCTCTGCGGGCTCCGCCGTCAAGGCAAGGCCGGGCAGCCCGTCGGTGACCAGATTGATCCACAGAATGTGAATGGGCAGCAGCGGAATCGGCAAACCAAGGAACGGCGCAAGAAAGATCGTCCATATCTCGCCTGCATTGCTGGTCATGGTGTACTTGATAAACTTGCGGATGTTGTCGAAGATGCGGCGGCCCTGCTTCACCGCATGCACAATGGTAGCGAAATTATCGTCGAGCAAAACCATGTGCGCCGCCTCGCGCGCCACATCGGTACCACCCTTGCCCATGGCAATACCAATATCCGCCGCTTTGAGCGCAGGTGCGTCGTTGACACCGTCACCGGTCATCGCCACCACTTCGTGCTTGTCCTGCAGTGCCTGCACAATTCTGATCTTTTGCGCCGGGTCCACACGCGCATAGACACGCACCTGCTCAACCTCGCTTTCAAACATCGCCTGATCCAGCCGTGCCAGTTCCGCACCGGTCAACACGCGCCCATCGCCCTCTTCGAGCATGCCGAGTTCACTCGCAATCGCCCGTGCCGTCGCGGGATGGTCGCCGGTGATCATCACCGGCGTGATGCCTGCGGAACGGCACTGCGCTACAGCTGTCACTGCTTCGCTGCGCGGCGGATCGATCAGTCCGGCGAATCCCAGAAAAACCAGGTCCTGTTCCAGTTCCTCGTCACGTTCGCTCTCCGGCAACACAGGCCAGCGCCGGAACGCAAACGCCAGCACGCGCAAACCGTCCGCCGCCATGGACTCCGCCTGCCGTAGTAACGCATCGGTATCAATCTTCTGTTCACCGGACGCGCCGAGCTCGCGCGTACATTGCTCAAGCACAGACTCCGGCGAACCTTTGATATAGGCAACAACCTGCTCCGCGTTGGCGTGAAAAGTCGTCATACGTTTGCGCTCGGCGTCGAACGGCAATTCCTTTAGCCGGGGTGCTTCCTGTTCCAGCTCGGTTTTTACATACCCCGCAATTTGTGCAGCATGCAACAAAGCGGCCTCGGTCGGCTCGCCGCGCGCTTTGCCATGACTGTCCGGATGCGCATCGTTGCACAACGCCATTGCGCGGAAAAACTCCGTCCAGGGTTCTGTCTGCTCTGTGACCCGTAGCGGATCGCATAACGTCGCGTCGGCGTAGACGGCGGTCACATGCATCCTGTTGCACGTAAGCGTGCCGGTCTTGTCCGAGCAAATGAAAGTAACCGAACCCAGCGTCTCGACCGCGGGCAGGCGGCGGATCAGCGCATGCTGCTTCACCATTTTGCGCGCGCCCAGGGCGAGTGAAATCGTCACCACTGCCGGTAACGCTTCCGGGATGGCTGCGACAGCGAGGCTCACCGCCGTCATGAACATCAGCAACAGCGGTTCGCCGCGCAACACACCAATGACGAATACCAGCCCGCAAATCGCCAGTGCCGCCATTGCGAGACGTTGCCCGAATCGTGCCAGCCGTCTCTGCATCGGCGTTCTGATTTCGCTGTCTGTATTGAGCAGCGCGGCAATCTTGCCCAACTCGGTGTTCATGCCGGTCGCCACCACCAGGCCGCGCGCACGGCCATAGGTAACGACAGTACCTTTGTAGGCCAGACATATTCTGTCGCCCAGCGGAACATCGGGTGTATCCAGCGCCTGTATGCGCTTTTCCACGGCGACCGATTCCCCGGTAAGTGCGGATTCGTCGATCTTGAAACGCGCTGCTTCGACAATGCGCAGGTCGGCGGGTACCACATTGCCCGCCTCCAGCAACACCACGTCACCTGGCACCAATTCCGGCACATCGACGGTTTCCACATGACCGCCGCGCAACACGCGCGCGGTCGCTTCAGACATGCGCTTGAGCGCAGCCATGGCGCGTTCCGCGCGGTATTCCTGTACGAAACCTATCAGTGCATTGAGAATTACGATGACGATGATGGCGACGCTGTCCTCCACATCACCCACGATACCGGAAATGATCGCTGCGCCGATCAGCACAATGATCATGAAATCGCTGAACTGATCCAGCAACATGCGCCAGAGCGGACGTGCGCGTTTTTCCAGCAAGGCATTGGGTCCGAAACGTGCCAGGCGGGCGGATATCTCTGTATCACTCAGCCCGGATTGCGGACTGGTTTCCAGCCTTTGCGCGGTCTCGTCTGCACCCAGCGTATGCCAGTTGACGGTCTCATTGCGCATGTTCGAACAGTATCCATGAGTTGAGTACATAGAGCATGATCAATCCCAGGCTTACCCAGGTCAGACCCAGCACCGCGCGGCCTTGCGGCCTGAAGATCAGGCCCACCATCACCAGCGCGCTCATCATCACGGCTGTAAACGCGGTGAGCACATGGCTGGTCTCGGCATGCGCCAGCAACGGCCCGCTGGTGTAAAACACATCCACCACCGGCAGCACGGCAATATCGAACAGGTTGCTGCCCAGCAGATTGGCGATGGCCATATTCAACGCCCCGATACGCAGGGCCGAAATGGTAACCGCCGCTTCGGGAGCGGAAGTCACGCCCGCCACCAGCAAAGTGCCGACAAAACTTTGCCCCCATCCCATCATTTCGGAAATGTCCCTGGCGATCAGCGGCAGCCAGGTGCCCGCCAATATCACGGCAAAGGCAGCCTTCGAGTAGCCGATGACGGCACTGCGCAACGTCATTTCGGGATAACGTTCTGTGGAAGCTTCGGCATATTCGGACAACGTACGCTGTTCGTAACTGTAAACGGCGCGCATCGCCACCAGGTAAACCAGCACGATCAGCGGCGTGTAAAAACCGATATGTAAAAACGACATGCGCATCGCGGAATGATCCAGCAACAGGCTGAAACCGGCGAAGGCGATCAACAACGCCCCCAGTGCCGCCGACAGAATGTGGCCCTGGGCAGCACGGCCATACATGCTTTCGTGCCGGTACAGTGCGTCCAGTACCACCAGAATGGCAAGATTGAAAACGGTACTGCCCAGCACTTCACCGACCGCAATATCCGGCGAAGCGGCAAATGTGACAGCGGAAATTCCGGCGATCAATTCGGGCAGCGAGGTTGCGGTAGCCAGCAGGATGAGGCCGATCCATGAAGCGGAAATGCCGGATTTTTCTGCGATGATGTCACCGTAGCGGGAGAGGTAGTAACCCGCAAAGCAGATAATGCCGAGACAAAACAGGAATTCCAGCCAGATCAGCATGTCAGTCGATCTCCTATATGAGGCAATGCAGCTCACTTGCGCCAACACATTCTACATGGGTAGCCCATCGACTCGAACCGTAAATCCCTAACACGGCAATTGTTGACACTGCCCATTCAATGCTCATACTGTTCGCAAAACCTGCAAATAGCCAAGAGAAAAAACATGGGCGTCAATCTCACCCGACTCGTTTTGCACACAGACAAACCGTCGCTGCGACGCAACTGGCTGATACCGTTCTGGTTGCTGGTGTCCGGCCTGCTCGTTTCCTGCGGCGGCGGTGGAAACTCGACAACACCGCCCGCAACCCGCAATTTCCTCATGGGATTCTCCCCATGGCCTTGGGATGCAACACCGGCCGCGGTGGACTGGACCTATCAGACCATCATGGCCAACGGCGATATCGTTTCCCACCACATCGAAGAAGGCGTGCCCTGGCCGGAAGCATTGGCCGGTTCCGCCGTTCCGGCCAGCTATGCCAGCATGCTGGCAGACCGTGTTGCGCACACACCCGCTGGAAAAAAGATTCTGCTCCAGATCAACCCGCTCAATCTTGGCCGCGATGGACTGGCCAGTTACCGCACCGATGCCACGATCAACGCCGCACTGACCGCCCCATGGAATGGCTACGCGCTCAATGCAGCAGAGGTAAAAACCGCCTTCGCCAACTATGCCCTGGACATGGTGAACACCATGAACCCGGACTACCTTCAGATCGGCGTCGAGGTCAACCTGCTCAAGCGCAACAACCCGACGCTATGGGCGCAATATGTCGAGTTGCAATGCTCGACCTATAATGCCGTCAAAGCCGCCCACCCGACCTTGCCTGTTTCCGTCTCGTTGTTCTCCGTCCCGTTCTTCCCGCAATGGTCATCGCAGGACAACCTGACCGACCAGAAGAACGCGTTGGCCGATGTTTCCACCTGCAGCGACGTGATTGGCTTCTCGGCGCATCCTTTCATGAGCGGCCTGCTCGCCGACAGTTTTCCGGCGGACTATTTCGACACACTGTTCTCCTATACGACCAAGCCCATCGCGATCACCGAGAGCAGCTACCCGGCTCAGGTATGGAGTTCGAACGGTCTGACCTGGAATGGCACCCAGGCCAAACAAGCAGACTTCCTGGACAAGATGCTGACTGCAGCCCAAAGCCACCAACTGCAATATGTGATCTGGTACACCGTGCGCGACTACGATCAACTCTGGAACGGCGCACTGGCGCAGGATCCAACTGCATTGACCTGGCGCGACACTGGCCTGTACGATGAAACCGGCACAGCGCGTTCCGCCATGACAACCTGGAGCAACTTATTTAGCAAGACCTACCAACCATAACAGCCATTAACCTCGGGCTGTCACTACAGGACCAAATCAACTCTTTCACTCGGAGCGACTGAATGAATAAATTCATACTGCTACTAGTGCTTGTTTGCGGCTTCCTGTCCGGATACCTGATCGGCGACTACCGCGGCAAGGACTCGCGCGAGACGCTGAAACAAGCCGTCATAACCGGAAAAATACTCGACACAGAACGCAAAACCACGATCGCCCGGCTCAAAACCGAACTGGACGGGATCACCGACAAGCACCGGCAGGAACTGGCTGCAATACGCAAAAGCAACGATGCCAGAATCGCCGAATGGCGGCACGTCAAGGCCGGTCTCGACGACAAGATCAAATACGCAAATGCCAAACTCGCCGTTTCTGACAAGCAGTTAAAAACACTTGTTGCCCGGCGCGATGCGGCATCCGGCACTGACAAAAACGAGCTTGACCTGGAAATTGCAAACCTGCGCAAAGAACGCAATGAATTACTGCGGGAAATCGAAGGCAACGCATGCCTGCAAACGCGCGTTCCACACAGCGTATTTGAGGCGCTCAATGAAACACACAGCGCGGGGGGTAAACAATGAAATTACCATGCTTGCAACTGCTACCAGTCTTGCTCGGCGGCCTCCTGACAGCGGGATGCAAAACGCTTCCCGTTGCTTCGCATACGATCGGTTGCGACGTGAGCGCGGAACTGCTGACCAGCAAATGCGCTACCCCCAGACCTCTCACAAACAATATTACTTATGCTGCACTGGTCGATACCATGCAGGCCGATCGCAAGGCATTACAGGAATGCAGCAACACAACGGACGCCTTGCGCAACGCCCTCCAGCGCTGCAATCAGGCTACAGACGCATACAACAATCAAATCGACACGCTCAACCGGGCACAATAGGCAGGTTCAACATACATTGCCGGACCACCGGATGAAGATACAAATAAAATTTCCATCCACCACAAACTACGCTCACTGTTTGCAGAAAAGAAATGGCGCCAGCGCCATTCAATCAATAGACAGGAGAGGGCTCCAGCATTATTGCGTCTTCACCAACAGCAGAGGCCGCTGAGGATTCATCAACGCCCTCATCGGAAGCGGAAGATGCCTCCTGTTTCCCGGCGGGTTTATTGACGGCAGCTTGCTTCTTTTCAGCCGCTGCCCTGTTCAGATTGACAATGGTATTGGACATCATCGCCTTGAACAAAAATATGGCGATGATGCTTGCGACAACAATGATCAACAGACGTTTTAGTGCGCGTTCATCCATGGCAACCAGTTTAGCAGAACCCACCTGAGGCGCGAATGTGAGCGCCGAGCAGCGTGAATCAGCATAACTGCAATATCTGCTTCCATCGGATACTTCCGCAAGCGCACGCATGCAAAAAAACCTGACCAACGACAACAATACGGCCAAATACTTATCTCCATGTTTTTCATAGCGAATTACATGGGCATCAGGCAGAAATACTGCTCCGGGCAGTATCCAAATTCATGAAAAAGGAGTACCTTTACAAGTCCGGAGAAGCCATGATTCCGCCTTCAGTGGGAAGGTTGTACTTGCTAAAAAAAAGAATAATATGATTGGCAATAACTCTGGATTCAGGAGAGATTGTTGTGCTCGCGGATTTTCTAAATGCTTGTCGCAGTTCCATTCAGTTCAAACTGTTCCTGTCCTTGACGGTGATTGTTGCACTGAGCCTGTCTGCGATCCTGGCCAGCCAGGTATATCTGGTTCAGGACTATTTTATTCGCCAGGCCGAGTCGAATCTGCGCAGCAGCAATTATCTATTGAGCCGTGTTCTGGCTGACCCCCTCTTTGAGCGCAATCTGGTGCAGTTGCAAACCAGATTGCATGACATCCAGACCAAACTGCCGATCTGCAATTTTCAACTGAAGGACAATATCGGTTCGGTCGTTTTCAGGGTTGGAAATGTCCGTGCCCGTGCCGATACGGAATTCAGACCAAACAGCAGCGATGGCTGCTACAACACGATTCTTCCAGTAATGCATGGCGACAAGTTGATGGGTACGGTGCGCATGGGCGTACGCACCGATGATATCGCACGAGCAAGGCAAAGCCTGATTCAGGACAGCATATTTCTTTCCATGTTCTGGTTCGCGCTATTCATGCTGCCTTTCTTCGTGCAGATCCGCCGTCTGATTCAGCCATTGGGCAGTCTGAATGAAGCCGCAAAACAATTCGCTGGCGGCAACCTTGAATATTCGTCGACCCTGCTTGTTCCCGGAAAAGACGAGATATCGCAACTGATCCTCAGTTTCAAGAAAATGGCGGAAACGCTGATTCGCAACCGCAAGGAGCAGGCCGCCAGTCTGGCCGCACTCGACAATGAGAAATCCACGCTGTTTGCCTTACTGTCCACCATACCGGTTGGTGTAATTTTTGCCGATCGCAGCAATATCCGCTATTGCAACAATGCATTCCGCCGCATGTTCATGCTGGGCGCAAACGAAGATATGGTCGGCATGAAGAATGATTCGATGTTGCTGTATCTGGGAAAGATCGTGGCCAACCCGGATTCTTTTATCAATCTCGTCGCTGAAATCCTGGAAACCAGAAAGATAACCGATCCGAAATATTTTGAACTGAAGGATGGACGCTCCCTGCGCCTGATCTCCAACGTCGTCATCGCGCCAGAAAATAACGGTTACCTTGGCCGCTTCTGGCTGTTCGAAGATGTCACGGAGGAACAAAAAATCCTGCAGGAAGCTGAACTGCATGCCGAGCTCGATTCCCTGACTTCAATCTACAACCGTCGGCGTTTCGATCAGGACTTGAAGCGTCTCATCGCCCAGGCAGATCGCGATAATTCCAGAGTAACCCTGTTAATGTTCGATCTGGACGATTTCAAGCCCATCAACGATCAATTTGGCCACGCCTGCGGTGACTCAGTACTTGTACAGATCGCCCAGACCCTGTTGCCGCTATTGCGCCGCAATGAAGTATTGTATCGAATAGGCGGTGATGAATTTGCCGTGTTGCTTATCAATGCAAGCGATGAAGATATGGCAATTATTGCAGAACGTATTGTCCAGACTATATATTCCCTTGAAGTCAAATGTAGCGGCGCATTTGCAAAAGTCGGGTGCAGCATGGGCATTTCGCGTTACCCCCTTGATGCGACCTCAATCCAATCCCTGCTGGAAAATGCCGATCACGCAATGTATGAGGCAAAACAGCAAGGCAAGAATAATTGGGTGTTGCACCACACCAGCAAATAACACCTGCGCCCGGTCGCGGCATTTTGCCTCCTGCATGCCCGTCCAAATGGCTTTGCAGGTTCATTGTTCAGTCACCCGCTTTGAATTCAGCCACTTGGCCTTCCGGCACGTCCATAACCGTCAGGGCCGTCTGTTTATGGAATATAGATCAACGATATAGTTTGACTGATCCGATCTCCAGCATGGCAAGCCTGGACTACATCACTTTCTTTCCGCTTTTAGCGGCGGCCTTCCGGACAAAAAAAGTAGCATTTTTCCCACTTCATGTTTTCGCGAAAATGAAAGCTGATGCATGGTTTGTGCCATGAATTATTGAAAGATAACAATCCGCAAAAAAGACTTCCTCTCACATCACACAAACTTATTGACACTCCACTCCCCGCTCGCCTACAGTCGAGCAAACCTTGCAACCCCGCTACACGCACATCTCACCGCAAGTACGATGAGAGGCTCACAGCGGAACTCCCAGAACAGGATGGCTGGCGCAAGAATCGTTTTCCGCACGTCCGGAAAGCCTTACCAGCAGCACCGTATGTTACGCATGGGGGGAGCGCTTGACCACAAAACTCACAAAACTGTCCCTGCACAGACCGGATGGATCTGTGCATCAAACTCCCCGCACTGTAATAAGTGTGACGCCAGCCCGATGAAAATATCCCATTCACATGGTTGGGGGAGACTGTCCACTCTGGCCGGGCTGGCTGGCGTCACAACCCTGTTGTTGCTCAGTCTCGCCAACGAATACCGCGAAGCTGAAAAACAAGCCATATCCGGGACGGAAACGCTCTCCCGCGTGCTGGAAGAGCATGCGCTGGCAACAATGCTGCGAGCCGGTATGGTTTTGCGCGAAGTAGCGTCGCACGTGAGCCCGAAAGACATGCTGCTGACGCGCGGATCGAGCGACTCGGGCACCGAAAAACTCCATGCATTGCTCAAATCGAGCCTGGAAAAAGCACCGGAATTAAGCATGATCCACCTGATCAATAGCCGTGGTGAGCATATTCACAGTTCTTTCGACGTACTTCCCAAGACCGCGCTTGCCGATCGCCAATATTTTCAGCGTCATAAAAACAAAGCTGCTGCCGGATTGGAGACTTCCGCTCTGGACATCTCGAGCGACACCGACGATTCGACATTGATCCTGTCGCGACGGATCAACTTCGAGGATGGCAGCTTCGCCGGCATAGTTCAGGCATCGCTGAATATGGAATTTTTCCAGCAATTCTACCAATCTCTCAATCTGGGCAAGCATGGAATGGCCGCCCTGTATGACAAATCACTGAGCCTTGCTGCGCGTTATCCGCCGAGCGAAAAACAAACAGGCAAAGAATCCGGCCTGGATGCAACTCTTTTCATTGAAAGGGGAATTTCCAGCGCAACCTACCATACGAAATCACCGCTGGATGACGTCAATCGCCTGGAAAGCTACAGACAGGTGGGCAAACTGCCACTGTTTGTATTCGCCGGTATTGCTGAAGACGACTATCTCGCCGAATGGCGAAAACATGCATGGCAATATGGCATGGGGCTGATGTTTTTCAGCTTGTTGCTGATTATGATCGGAAGGCGGCAACGGCAGGCTGAAGAAGCGCTCCAGAAGAAAGAAGCCCAATCACGCAATGCACTGGAGCATGCAGCGATTGGTATGGCCCTCGTCTCACCCGACGGTATATTTGTGCAGGTCAATCATGCCTTTTGCGACATCGTAGGATATCCCCGGGAAGAACTGCTCAATCTCACCATAGAAACGATCACCCATCCGGATGATGTCGCCGAGGATATCGCCTTGCTCCAGCAAATAAAGGCGAGAGAAATTCTGTTTTATGAAATTGAAAAGCGTTATATACACAAGGACGGCAGGATAGTCTGGGTACAAAACACGGTCTCCATAACGCGTGAAACAACAGGCGCCCAGCGGAAAATCATCCAGCAGGTGCAAGACATCACCGAGCGCAAGCTACTGGGACAACGCCTTGAGCACGAAGCCCGTACGGATTTTCTCACCGGCCTTTCCAACCGCCGCCATTTCCTGGAACATGCTTCGCAGGAATTAATCCGGGTTCGACGCTATCGCACCCCGCTGACACTTGCCATGCTGGACCTTGACCATTTCAAAGTCATCAACGACACCTACGGGCACGAAGTTGGCGACAAGGTATTGATCGAACTGGCTGAAATATGCCGCCAGACATTGCGCGAAACCGATGTAATGGGACGCATAGGGGGAGAAGAATTTGCAATTCTGCTGCCGCAAACCACCGACGTGCAGGCCGGCGAAATCGCCGAACGTCTGCGTGCAACATTCGCAGCCACCACGATACCAGTTGAGAACGGACTGCCGCCCGTCCACTGTACTGTCTCAGTAGGCATAACATCCTTCGAGCACTCGGATGCCAACATAGACATGCTGCTCAGCCGCGCTGACAAGGCACTATATGAAGCCAAACGCAAAGGCCGTAACAGGGTGGTCATCAAGAGCGCATTCCACCTGGAGCAAACCACCCAGGAATATGTCTCAAAATTATGGAACAACACCTTCCGCCCGGACGGCAAACACCACCAGCAGCACGAAATGAATTCGAACCTGCGCCCGGCCTTTTCTAGCGCAAGGTCAATAAAAATATACTCTCCCCTAGCCGACTCACGCCGCGCTGCGCAAAACGGGGGTTTTGCGCCAATACATCTTGCTGCGCCAACAGGCGCACATCAGCATACTTGCCATACAGCCGCTCAACCTCCATCACCGGCACTGCAAACGGCGGCCCATCCATCTCTTTCTGAGGATAATCAAACGTAACCAGCAGGATCCGGGCTGCAGGCGGCAGGATATCCACCAAGTGGCGCGCATAACGTTCGCGCATATCTGGCGGCAACGCCACCAGCGATGCACGGTCGTACACCGCGCTAACCTTTACCAGGTCTTCCCTGGTCAAATCGAAAAAATCGCCGCACAGGATACGAATACCGTCCGCCTCGCAGCTCTCGAACTTGCCGCGCTTCACATGCGCCGGAGCATGACCGTTCTCCCTGAAAAAATCCTGCACCGCAATCGCACTCAACTCCACCCCCAGCACCGAACACCCCTGCTGGCGCAGCCACACCATATCCAGACTCTTGCCGCACAACGGCACAAACACCTCGCCTTCGCCTGAATGATTCAGCTCCGGCCAGTATTGAAGCAAAAACGGATTGATTTCGTCCTGGTGAAAACCGATCTCCGAGCGCTCCCAGCGCTCAAGCCAGAATTCCTTTTTCATATTTGCACCTTCATTGTCTGAAAAAACTGCAATTTGAATATTCCATTTACGCCAAGTTTAACAGCCCGCACCGGAAAACAACCCGCTGCCATACCCATCATGTCATCATTGACATCATCTGCCCCGCTCCCCTACAGTTCGTCCGACATCAGAGCCGAACAGATATGAAGGAAAATGCAATGGAAATGAAAAAAATCAACGCAGGCAAACTGCGCGCCATCGGCTACGACGCGCGGGAGCGCATCCTGCAAGTCCAGCTCGACAACGGCGACACGCTGCAATACAGCGGCGTCGGCGAAGGCATCTGGCGTCAGCTCAGCAGCTCCGGCGCGGCCTGGAGCTACTACCGCGACAATATCGAAGAGGAATTCACGGTTAAAAAGGTTTCAGGCGCCGCACCCGCCGGAAAAAACCCGCTGGATGACCTGTTTGGTTAGAAATGATGCACCCCGCCCTACAATACAATTGACATAACCCGCCCGATACCGCACAGTCCGTCCCACTTGCAACTCCGCCCCACGCACATCACACCGCACGTACGGTGAGGGGCTTAAGGCGGAACCCCCAGAATAGGAGCTGGCGCAAGACGAGAATCCCGCAGCGACGGGAAGCATCGCCAGCACTTGTTCGACAAAGGGGGAGCACTTGATTGCAAGTCCCACTGCACATTCTTCGCGCAGGCCAGATAACTTGGCCTCACTCTGCATGCTCAAAACAAATGTAATGCTGAATCAAAGGGCCCAGCATCGCAATTATTTCCCGGATTCGATAGTATGGCTAAACAAAAAACCGGTTCCAGCATCTTGCAAATACAATCAACAATCATAGTGTCCATGAAGAATTCAAAATCACCATGAAAGCAATTGGTTATACACAATACGGATCGGCAGATGTGCTCCAGCTCAAGGAGGTGGATAAGCCCGTCCCTGGAGATAACGAAGTTCTGGTGAAAATCCATGCAGCATCCGTGAATGCCGCCGACTGGCGTCTGATGAGGGCCAAGCCGTTCCTGGTGCGTCTGTATCTTGGGCTGCTGAGGCCGACCAGATTCCAGACGCTCGGTGCCGACATCGCCGGAAAGGTTGAGGCGGTGGGCAAGAATGTCACTCAGTTTCAACCGGGTGATGAGGTATTCGGGGATATGGCCGAAGATAAATTCGGCGGTTTTGCCGAATACAAGTGTGCCCACGAAGATCACCTGGTTTTGAAGCCGTCCAATTTGTCGTTCGAGGAGGCCGCAGCGGTGCCGCTAGCGGCCATGACCGCCTTGCATGGTCTGCGTGATGAGGGACAGATTCGACCGGGACAAAAAGTTTTGATCAAGGGTGCTTCCGGTGGCGTCGGCACGTTTGCAGTGCAACTCGCCAAATATTTCGGCGCTGAAGTCACTGCCGTATGCAGCACGAGCAAGGTGGAGATGTCGCGCGCGCTCGGTGCCGACTTTGTGGTCGACTACACGCAGAAAGATTTCACCGGGTACGGAAGGCGCTATGACTTGATCCTGGCAGTAAACGGCAATCGTTCGATCTTCGCTTACAAGCACGCACTGAAACCCAGGGGAATTTATGTCATGGTAGGCGGCAAAACAGCCCAGCTATTTCAAGCCCTGCTGCTGGGGCCATTGTTATGCATGTTTGGGAAACAGAAGATGGGCGCCCTGACGTCAATATCGAATCAGAAGGATCTGCAGTTTCTGAAAGAACTGCTGGAATCCGGCAAATTGAAACCTGTGATCGACAGACGTTATTCGCTGAACGAGGTCCCCGATGCGATACGGTATGTTGAGGAAGGACATGCCAAGGGAAAAGTAGTAATCAACATAATCTAAAAACTACTGCGCTCGACATAACTGTGTTGCTTAATGGCTCAAAATGCGTGGTCGCGAAGCGATAAACAACCAGTAAACCGCATCCGCGACACATTACTGGCAAGGCCAGCCGTCTGCGGGAGCGGATGCATGCCGCGCTTCCCGCATCAGCGGGCTACGCCCCACCGTGTCAGCGCGGCTACTTTTTGCGAGTTGGGCAGCAACATCAGCCGCCCATCCCTGCCTAACCCACTTCACCATTGCGCGCCTTGTTCTGTCATCGCTCGCTACGTTTTTTAACAACCTGTCAGCCTATCCCCATTCTCATCAAACAGCGTAAGTTGCGCTGACTCAATACCCAGCTCGACTTTCTCGCCGGCCTTGAAATCAACCGCTCCTTTCAGACGCGCCACCATGTGGGGAGAGGTAGCACTATCTCCGCTGCCGAAGTTGTCCGTGTCCAGCGAGTTCGCGCCACTGCGGAAATAAATCAGCGACTCATGACCCAGCGCTTCCACGCTTTCGATTTCAACAGGAATGCGTAGCGCGGAAATTGCCGCTTCGCAAAATGCTTCCGGACGCAGCCCTGCATAAATCCGCTTGCCAATGTGGCTGTGCCAGCCGTCACCGCCCGCATCGTTTGCCAGCGGGATGAGTTGCTCGCCCCATTTGATGGCGCAGCCTCCCCCATCCACTGCATGCAGCTCAGTTGCAAATACATTCATGCCGGGATTGCCGATGAATCCAGCCACGAAGATATTGGCAGGGTGGTTGTACAGGGTTTGCGGTTCTGCCACTTGCTGCAAACGTCCGCGGCTGAGGACGGCCACGCGGTCGCCCAGCGTCATGGCTTCGACCTGGTCGTGGGTGACGTAAAGCGTGGTGGTGTTGATGCGCCGCTGCAGTGAGGCAATGTCGGTGCGGATCTGCACGCGCAACCTGGCATCGAGATTGGATAGCGGCTCGTCCATCAGGAACACCGAGGGTTCGCGCACGATGGCACGCCCCATAGCGACGCGCTGGCGCTGGCCGCCGGAAAGTTGCCCGGGTTTGCGTTCGAGCAATTCGGTCAGGCCCAGCAGTTGCGCGGTGCGTTCGACCTTTGCCTGCATGTCGGCCTTGCCGAGTTTCATCATGCGCAGCGGAAATTCCAGATTACGGCGCACGGTCATGTGCGGATACAGCGCGTAGTTCTGGAACACCATGGCGACATTACGCTGCTGCGGCGTTTGCCCGTTCACTACGGTGCCGCCGATATGAATCTCCCCCGCTGTTGCCGTTTCCAGTCCGGCCAGGATGCGCAACAGGGTGGATTTGCCGCAGCCGGACGGCCCGACCAGCACGACAAATTCGCCGTCGGCGATGTCGAGATTGAAATCGCTGACGGCCCGCGTGCCGTCATCGAAGGTCTTGCTGATATTTTTGAATGCAATTTTGCTCATCCCTTTACCCCGGTCGCTACCACGCCCTGCACGAACCAGCGCTGGAACATGAAAAACAGGATCAGCACCGGCGCCACCATCATCACGCCAAACGCGAAAATATCACCCCACTGCAACGGTGGCAGCGAGTAGAAGGCGGCGATGCCCAACGGCAGTGGGCGCACCGCTTCGCCGCTGGTCACCATCAGCGGCCACAGGAACGCACCCCACTGCGTGAGGAAGGTGAGAATGGCTACCGTGGCAAAAGCCGGTTTGGCATTGGGAACAATGATGGCGACGAAGGTGCGCAACGCACCCGCGCCGTCGATGCGCGCCGCTTCTTCCAGCTCGCGCGGCAGGCCGATGAAGAAGGTGTAGAACAGATAAATGGAGAAAGCATTGGCGATAAAGGGCACGATCTGCACGATGTAGGTATCTCGCCAGCCGAGCAACGTCACTTCGTAAAAAAGCGGCACCGCAATGGCTTCGACCGGCACGATCATGATCATCAGCACCAGCGTAAACAGCCAGTCGCGGCCCTGCCACTGCATGCGCGCAAAGGCGTAACCCGCCAGCGAGTTGACCGCCAGTCCTAAGACCACAATACAGCCGCCGATCAGCGATGAGTTGAACAGGTAACGGCCAAAATCTACGCGCGTAAAAACATCCTGGTAGTTTTGCAGCGAAACGGCCTGCGGAAAAAATGCCTTGAGGCTGCCCGCCTCTATCAACACACTGGCGTCGGGTTTCAGGCTGCCGGCCAGCATGAGCAGGATAGGCGCGATGAAAACCAGCGCCAGCAAAAGCAGGCTGATATGGATCATGGCATCGAGCAGGCGCTGATTCATTTCACTTCGCGCTCCTGTTTCAGCAGACGGCGTTGCAATAGCGTGATCAGCAGCACGACCGCAAACAGCACGACGCTGATCGCCGCGCCGCGCGCGACCTGCTGGCGCGCAAACGCGGCCTGCACGGCTTCGAACATCGCGGTGGTGGTGGCGTTGTGCGGGCCGCCCTGGGTCATGATCTGCACCTGGTCGAACAAACGGAAGGCAAGAATGGTGGTGACCAGCACGACAAAGATCAACGTGTTGCGCAATTGCGGCAGCGTGATATGCAGGAACTGGTTCCAGCGCGATGCGCCGTCTATCTTCGCGGCTTCATACAGCTCACGCGGAATCGACTGCAAACCGGCCAGGATGATCACCATCTGGAAACCCATGCCCTGCCAGATGGAGGTAAGCATAATGGCCGGCAATGCCAGCAATGAATCATGCAGAAAATCGCGCGGCGTCCAGGCACCCAGACTCACGGCATCGAGCACCGTGTTCAGCATGCCGCCTGGACCGGGCGCGAAGATCAGCACCCACACCACGGCCACCAGCGACAGCGGAAACACCACCGGCATGAAGAACAGTGTGCGATACCAGGTCATGCCGCGCAGGCTGCGATTCAGCAGCAATGCCAGCAGCAGCGCCAGCGCGGTTTGCAGCGGAATCACCACCAGGGCAAAGGTCGCGTTGTTGAGCAATGCCCGCAGGAAGGCTTCATCGTTGAATATACGGCGAAATTGTTGCAGACCGACATATTCCAGCGGCAGCGGAGAACCCAGACGCAGATTGGTAAACCCCAACCCGATTTCCAGCACTAAGGGTAATGCGACAAATAACAGCAACCCGATCAACGCCGGTGTGGCAAACAGCCAGCCTGGCTGCATCCGCTTCATCGGTATCCCTTGTTATCGGCGATATCCTGATCGATGGCGGCGACAGCCTTGTCCAGCGCCGCCCGCACATCGCCGTTGTTGCGGATATCCATGAAAGCCGCCTGGAACGCGGACGTGATCACCGGGTACGCAGGCGTCTGCGGCCGCGGCACGGCGTAAACGCCGCTGAGCTGATCGGCGAAAAGATGCAGCGGACCGCCAGTGCGATACAGCGTGGAGCGCGCAATGGCACTGCGCGTGGCGGGCACCGCACCGTTGGCGGCGGCCATGGCCAGCACTTCATCGTCACGCAGCAGGAATTGCAAAAAGGATGCAGCGGCAGCGGCATGTTGCCCCGTCGTAATGCCCCACACCCACGAACCCTGCCCGGTGCGGCTACCTTTGCCGAAGTTGGGCAACGGCAACACTACGAGATCGTCGCCCGCAGCCGCAGCATAGCGCGGATATTCCCAATGCCCGGCCCAGGACAACGCCGTGCGGCCGGTGGTGAAAGCGCCATCGTCCACATTGGCATCGACATAGCCGCCCTGTATCCACGATTGCAGTTGCTTCATGGCGGCCACGGATGCATCACCGTTGAGCACACTTGCAGCAGTCTGGTAATCCCTGCGATCTATCAGGTCGCCACCAGCCGACTGCAACAGCGGCGAGAAAGCGTAAGTAAACCACTCGCCGCTGTAGTTGAGTTTGAGATCAAGCACGGCGCCGTCGTCGTCTTTTTTCGCAAGTGCCTTGAGCGCGGCCTTGAATTCCTGCGCCGTCCAGGCATCGGCCGCGCCGCGAGGAATACGCACACCGGCACGCTGCAAACTGCTGCGCCGCGCATACAGCCCGAGACCGGAATCGAAAGTGCCGATGCCATACAGGTGGCCGCGGTAACTGCCCTGCCTGAGGATAGAGGGCAGGAGATCGGCTTTCAATTTATCCGGAATCAGTTTGTCCAGGGGCTGCAAATGGCCCTGCCAGACATAGTTGAAGAGATAGGGGCCGTCGAATTCGAGAATGTCCGGCAGCGCTCCGGCAATGGCTGCGGCCTGCACTTGTGAATTATATGAGCGCTCCGGAATCAGGGTCAGCCGGATCTGGATCGCAGGATTGAGTTGATTGAAACGTGCCACCTGATCGCGAATGGTTTTGCGCTCGCCTTCCTGACCCGTGTGAAACCAGGCATTGATCTGTGTCACGCCGTCGGCAGGCTGCTGCTGTGAATCGTCGCTGCACGCAGTAACGCCGAGAACGATCAGTCCGCATATGAGTATTCGTAACATAGGCCAAGTACCGGTTTGGAGCATTATAGATATTTGTGGTTCCGATTAAAGCGCAATCTGCAGAATGATGGAATTATTCAGGAGGATTAACATGAAAACACTACTGGCAAGCTTGTCCCTGCTGCTTTCCCTGTCCGCCTGTGGCGGCGGTGGTAGCGATACTCCTCCTCCCGGAACACCAGCGCCCGAACAACTCACTATCACGGGTTCCCCCGGTGATCTGGGCATGTTCGATCCTTCGGTCACGCGTGATCCAGGCTCAGGACGTATGTGGATGAGTTATTCCTCGGTGAATACTTCCCCCAATTATGCATCGACGGTTTACTGGGGGGTCTCAATCCGTCTGGCTTATTCCGATGACAATGGTGTCACTTGGCAGGATGCAGGAGAGATATCGCCTGCAGTCGAAAGAACGGATTTCGGACCAATAACAGTTTCTCCAAAATTACCAGCTATTCCGGCACTCAGCTTTGGTATCTGGCAAAGTGAAACCTCTTCGCTGGTCTATGACCCTGGAGCGCCGACAAATGAAAAGTGGAAGTTGATCTGGTTTCAGTATTTACATGCGAATCAGACATCGTATTTTGGCGACTATGGCTGGATCTCTATGAAGATGGCTTCAACGCCTCAGGGCCTGGCCGCAGCGACGCCAGTCAAATTATTTGGCAGCGCAGGTTTGCAAGCGGGCAATGACAATACCGGCACACCATTGTTTTCGCCGGTCGCTGGTACACCACAAATCCAGTTAAACACCGACATAACTCAAACACCAGGAGGCCCTGACCCGGCCGAATTGAACTGGTGTGTTTTTCTCGAGCCGGGCTTTCTTGCCACGAGCAGCACGCTGTATATGTCTATTTACTGTGCCGATACTTCTTCCATACCTATAACAACCAAAGTCACCGAATATGTGGTTCATTTCAGTTGCGACAGTCCGTGCAACATCACCAATGCCGCAAGCTGGAAATATCTCGGCCGCCTGCTCACACCAGCAGACGCGCAGGCCGTCACCAGCGATCATCATTTTCAGGCACCGGCGTTGATTGAAAAGAACGGCAAAACCTATCTGACCGTCACGCCAGTGGATACAACAGTGGTTGACCAGGAACGCTATAACGGTTGCCGGATATACGAGTTTGTCGATATAAACAGTAACCAACTGCTCCGCAGCGGCGGCAATCTTGTCGAACTTGGGCGTGTCTATGGCGATACAGGCACTCATCATGGCGCCTGTGATACGTTTAACGGACTGAGTGGCGGTCTTTTGCTAAGCCAGTTGAAAACGCCCGGAACGGCAGATATGTTTTCGATTTACAAAAGCCAGGTGAGTCTGCCTTAGGATGCTCCGGTTATTCCAGTGCGGTCTGAATCATGGAATTCAGGCCGCACCGGATGCGATAGTATTTTCGGAAAAGTCATTACCGCTTACGCCTCACACCACTCTGATATTCTTGAATTGCCATGGATCATCTTCGTCGATGTCTTTGGGAAAGAGATTACTGCGGCCTGCAACAGGATTCCAGTCGCTGTATTCGCCGACCAGTTTGCCCCAATATGGCTGGGCGATGGAGAGCACTTCTTCAAAATCCATATCTTCCGCCTCCACAATGCCGCGATTCGGATTACGAATGGCCCAGATCATGCCGGAGATGACCCCTGCAACAACCTGCAGCGAAGTTGCAGAGTTGAATGGCGCCAGTTTGCGTGCCTCGCGTATGTCGAGACGCGAACCGTACCAGTAAACGCCGCGCTTGTTCCCCGCCAGCAGGACACCAAGTTCGTCGATACCGGAAATGATCTCGTCGGTAATCGGATGTTTGCTCTGCAATTTCCAGCTGTTTTCCTGCAGTTCGTAAATCGAAAGGACGGTATCGTCACAAGGATGATAGACATAGTGCACAGTCGGACGGTATTCCGGATTCTCACCGTCACCGATGGTGAGATAGCTCGCCAGCGAAATCGACTCATTGTGCGTGATCAGATAACCGATCTGCGGTCCGGCCAGTGGCAACCATGTACGTGCACGCACGGTAAAGCCCGGTCTATTAATATAGATGGCAGACCGGTCGCCAAAGGTATGCTGCTCGCCATCTTCCGGAAAATGCTTTTCATGGCTGCCCCAGCCAAGCTCTGCCGGCTGCACGCCTTCGCCGATCAGACCGTCGATGGACCATGTATTGATGAATTCGCCTGTTTTTTTCCTGTCGGGCGATGCCTGGGTATCGCGCTCGGCAACATGGATAACCTTGATGTCGAGCGACTGCGCCAGCTTTGCCCACCCCTCTCCCGTCTCGGGGATTTCAACATCTCTTCCTTCGTCGCGCGCCATGTTGAGCAGCGCCTGCTTGACCAGATGAGATACGATGCCGGGATTGGCGCCATGGGCAAGCACCGCAGTCGTCCCTCCGTTATTCATTTTTTTCTTCAGCGCAATAACTTCGTCCCGCAATGCATACAACGAGCGGCTCGACACGGGAATTTCCGGATCGGTACTCTGTCCCAGCCAGGAATCGATACAAGTGTCCAGGTAAAGAATGCCATGTTCGGCGCAATATTCGATCAAAATGCTGCTCCGAACATCCGATGAAAGATTCAGTAAAAAATCGCCGCGTAGCAGATTTCTGTTCAGGATGTCTTTGTAGTTCTCATGTGTAAGTGGATCGATAGTGAATGGAACCTGATAATAATCGGCGACATCCTTTCCGCGTTCGTCTGCCGTAATGATGGAAATCTGTTCCGGGCTGATGTTGATGTGTTTGAAGATCAGAGGGAGAAGCCCTTGCCCGATAAATCCACATCCAATGATGACAAGTTTATGATCAAAATCTACTTTGTTTTTTCCACTCATTTGCTCTTTCCCGCAATAAAACTGATTGAGCTCCCAAGTATAACCCGAGATCATCATTCATAATTAGCGCTCACACATTTTTTCACGCAAACTTGCTATAAACGCGCAACCATGACGAACAACACCATATGTTTTCATACATTGGAAAATCACCGTACCTGGCCTGCAATCACCAACATAGGCGAGCTTTAGCGCTCAGAATTTGCCCTCTACGTGAAATTACTTATTGATTATTATTCAAATCAGATGTATTGATGGCATTCTTGGAACAATTGGTTGATATCCAAGACCAATCAAATCAGGCAAACATACAAACTGCCGAGAGCAAGGAGATCGCTTGGATCAAAAGCCAGACGAGTTAGCCACGTTGCGTTCAACAGCCGAGGCTAAACTTGTGCCTGCAAAACAGCCAATCATGCACTCCGGCAAAAAACTCCTGCATGAACTTCAGGTGCACCAGATCGAGCTTGAAATGCAGAATGAAAATTTGCGGCAGGCCCTGATCGCTCTGGAAGAATCCCGCGACCGCTATGTTGAATTTTACGATTTCGCTCCCGTCGGGTACCTCACCCTCAACCGCGATGCATGCATTACGGAAATCAATCTCACCGGCGCAAAAATGCTGGGTGATGATCGCGCCAATTTCATGAATCGTCGTTTTGATACCCTGGTTGCCCCCAAGAACAGAGACTACTGGCATGTATATTTCATATCTGTACTGCAGCAGGACAGTAAACAAACCTGCGAATTGAGCATGCTGCACGGTGAAGGGGAGCATTTGGAAGTCCAGCTTGATTCGTTGCGCCATGTAGAAAATGGCAAGACGCAAATTGTCCGTATCGTGATGACCGATATCACCGACCGCAAAAAAGTTGAACAACGGATCGGGTATATGGCTACACACGACCGTATGACCGAGCTGCCTAATCGCGAACTGTTTTACGACCGGCTCTCGCAAGCGATATCGCGATCAAAAAGAAATAAGAGACCGTTTGCTGTTCTGTTTATGGATCTGGATGGGTTCAAGGCGGTGAATGACAACTTCGGACATGAAATCGGGGATGCCGTATTGAAAATTGCCGCAAGTCGTTTTCAGGCCTGCATACGCGATATGGATACGGTTGCCCGCATCGGTGGGGACGAATTTGCCGTTATTCTGAACAACATCAGGCAGCTTGAGGACGCAGGTAATGTGGCCAGGAAAATTATTCTCGGCATTTCCGATCCGATGAAATTGAATGAAACCACCGAATGCCAGATCGGTGTGAGCATAGGCATTGCGGTTTATCCCCAGAATGGGCCGGAAATTGACAAACTGATGCATGCGGCAGATACAGCCATGTATCAATGCAAGACGCACGGGAAAAACCGTTTTGGCTTCTTCGATGAGCAATTCGGCGGACAGAAATCCAATGAACCTTGGATCAACTTTGAGGCGACGAAACCACTCGGCATCCCGATAATGGATCAGCAGCATGAGGTGCTGGCAGAAATGATCAACAAGCTGAATACGGCATATAACAGCAATAAAAATATTGACGTTATTTCCAGCATCCTGGACGAAATCAGTATTTTCACCCTATTTCATTTTGACACCGAAGAACAACTGATGGAGCGCTTTAATTACCCTGAAACCCTTGATCACAAGAAAGAACATCAGAATTTAATAGTTGAATTTGTGTTTCTAAAAAAGAAATTTATGGGAGGTGGCGAATCAGTTGTTTTGCAGACGCTGAAGAATTGGCTGCTTTTGCATATCACCAATTGCGACAAACCGCTTGCGGATTTCCTGATCGAGCAGCATTTCGTCGATTGATCATTCGTCAGGATTTTTGACGGATATTCGCAAGCGGAATGTCCATCGTGCATAATACGGCCATCCACCGGCAACTCGCTAATACCCGCATATGATAAACGGCATTTTTCTATTTTTGATTCATTGGGGCATCACGGCACTATCGCTATGGGCTGCCAGCATCATATTCAACGGCATCACGTTTTCCAACAGACAGTCGCTATTCATAGCCGCTCTCCTGCTGGGGCTGGCCAATGCGGTCATCCGCCCGATCGTCATCCTTCTGACCATCCCGCTAACGATCGTCACTTTCGGTTTCTTTCTGCTGGTGATCAATGCGCTGATGATGATGCTGGTGTCGTCGATTGTTTCAGGATTCAAGGTATCGGGTTTCTGGACGGCGTTTTTTGCGAGCATTTTCATCGCGCTTTTGAGCTTTTTCGTCAGTTTGTTTATTTTCCAGTCAAGCGACAATCCGATTGTCGTCCCTGCGCAACATGGTCTGGTCGTCGCCTCATGGGCGGGTTTGGGCTGGTGGCCGTCTTAGCGGCGCAATCCTGTTTGAGGGACAGCGCATTATTATTTATTCCCGCGACAGCAATTGCATCAGGTAGGCTGTCACAATAATCAGCAGCGTACCCACCACCCCGATCATCATGGTGTGCAATCCGAATCCCCAGCCGGATTCGGCAAACCAGAGTTTGCTGCCGCTTGCCCAGGCGACGAATAGCAGTCCGGCAATAGTGGCGATCATGGCCTGGTTCGATTCCAGTTTTGGCATCAATACCGCTGACAGGAACAATCCCAGCATGCCGCCGCCGAAGATCGCCGACATTTGCCACCACACGTCGAGTGCTGTCTTCGCGCTGATCATCGCCAGACTGGCCAGTGTGGCAAGCACGCCGATCAGGGCAGTGGTGGTGCGGATTACCTTCAGTTGCGTGTGGTCATCCGCATCGTTCTTCAGGACGCGTTTGTAAAAATCGACAGTAAATACGGTCGCCGAACTGTTGAGAGATGAATCCAGCGTGCTCATGCCGGCGGCCAGCACGCCCGCGATGACCAGCCCGGTCAAACCGATGGGCAATTCATGCACGATGAAATAGGGAAATATCTGGTCAGCCTTGTCCGGCAGGGTGCCTGCCGGCACGTTCAGGTAATAAACGAACAGCGCCGTACCTATCATGAAGAACAGGGCAGAAACAGGGATGTACAACATGCCGCCCAGCCATAACGCCTTTTTCGCCTCCCGCTCGGAGGAAGCGGACAGGAAGCGCTGGACATAATTCTGGTCGACGGAAAAGTTTTTCAGGTTCTCGACGATACCGAAAATAAAAATCACCCAGAAACCCTGCACGACCAGATCGAAATCCATCGTCCCCAGCGCGAACTTGTGTTCACGGGCAGTGACTGCGCCCAGTTGTTCCCAGCCGCCGGGCATGTTGCCCAGCAATAAGAACAGACATAGCAACCCGCCAAAGAACAGTACCACCGCCTGCACCACATCAGTCCAGATCACCGCGGCGAAACCGCCCATGAGCGTATAGATTACCGTCAGCAGGCCCAGCCCCAGTATCAGCACCTTGATATCGACATCCAGCAGCGCTGCCAATGCGAGTGCCGTCAGGTAAAGCACGACGGCAAAACGCCCGACCTGTAACAGAATATAGGCCGTTCCCATATACAAACGCGCCCACAGCGCGAAACGCTGCTCCAGGTATTCGTAAGCAGTCGTCCTGACCTGGTTACGGTAGAGCGGAATAAACCATTTGCCCGCAATCCAGATGGCAATTGGCAATGTCAGGGAAAAAACAAAGGGACGCCAGTCGGAGGCATAGCTCTTGCCCGGATTGGCCAGGAAGCTGATACTGCTCAGGTAGGTGGCCATCAGAGACAGGCCGATCGCCCAGCCGGGAATCAGGTTGCCGGCAAGGGTAAAGCCTCTCATGTCACCACTGCGTTTTACAAACCATGCGCCAAAAGCTGTCGTTGAAACAATGTAAATAACGATAATGAAATAATCAATGGTGGAGATGCCGTTGCCCATGCACGAGTTTCCTTTTATGTTAATTCCTGAAACAGGGAAGGATTTTAAGTGAATTATGCAGGGTGGCAGTGCATTTCTTTCCAACAGCTATTCTAGCTACGCATTGACACACCCCCCCTGCCTCTCATACAGTTCAGGCAGCTTGCAGATTCGCTGGACTTCCTGAAGCCGCATGAACCGCTGTAATGCGACCACGATTTCCACCATGAGGAGAAAAGATGACGCCCCCTGATGAAAAACAAACAACTGACAAGTCTGAGGAATCGAAGAACGATACAACCGTCATACTTATGCGTTGTCCCAAGCACGGCGTTGCTTTCATGATGGACGAAGAATGCCCGGAATGCCTGAAAGAGAAGAATGATTCTGCTGGTTGAGGACGGTGAAATAACCGAGACTATATATAGTAGATAGCGGAAAAAGAAAAACAGTTGCTCCGCGGACAATAATGCAAAGCGCGTTTTCGCCACCCGCCCAACGGGCGGCATCTTACGATCAACAGAATGAGGCAGGGGGGCGCGAGTTCATGGTATATCTCCAAGCATGTGTAACCCACCCTTTTCCACGCATTCTGGAACATGCGCGGATATATTTTCAGGAACTCAATGCAGCAGCAAGTTTGGCATAGTTGACGGGTTTGTGCAGCACTGGCCAGGGCAGACCTGCAATGTTTTCGATAAACGTCGACGCGGTTTCGCCCGTCACAATGACGCCCTTGATGGGCTTGTCCACCCTGCGCTGCATCTCTTGCAGGAATTCGGCCCCTGTGAGTTTCTCGCCCAGCGAATAATCGACCAGAAAATAATCGGCAGCGAAGTCGCGATGTAGCATTGCCTCTTCGGCATTATGGTAGTGCCGCACCTCCGCACCCACCCCTTGCAGCAGGCTGATCAATCCGTCCGCCACCAGGCAATCGTCCTCCAGCACAATGATGCGTTTACCTTCGAACATGTCTTTGTCCATTTCTTTGCCGGATTTTTCCGGTTCGGAGAAGTGTTCAATGCTTTGGTGGACCACATCGAGCGGGAGCGTGAATTCAAAAACCGAACCGCGCCCCACCTTCGAGCGGCAGTTGATTTCGCAGCCCAGCAAGGCCATGGCTCGCTGGCCTATGGAGAGGCCCAGTCCCAGCCCTGCCTCGCGGTTGCGCTGGGGATTGCCGACCTGGTAGAACTCGTCGAATATCTTCTCAATGTCGCCTTCTGCGATGCCGCAACCGGTATCCCATACTTGCAGCAGAACACGGTCGTTGCGCGCCCGTGCAGCCACCAGCACGCCACCCCAATAGGTGTATTTGATGGCATTCGTCACCAGATTCATCATGATCGATTGCAGCAAGCCGATATCGGTGCGCACGATCAACTGACCGCGCATGGGAAAGAAGACACGGAAGGCCAACCCCCGCCCATGTGCGTCTTCGGCAAAATTCTGCTCCAGCCAACCGAACAATTCGATGAGATTAAATGAAACGATTTGCGGCTTGACCAGTCCTGCATCGAATCTGGAAATATTCAGCAAGCGCTCCAGCAATTCTGAAAACACCGTCATGGACTGGTCGAGCTTGCCGATCAGCTCGCTCTGCCGCGGTGTGGGCTCGGCATTCTTGAGGGCATCCACAAACAGATTAGCGGCTGCCATCGGCTGCCGCAAATCGTGTCCTGCCGCTGCAAGGAAGCGTGTTTTAGCCAGTTCTTTCTCCTCCAGTTGCCGCACCGAGTTGCGCATTGCCTCTTCCATGGCGACACGCTCGGTAATGTCGGATACGATGGCCAGGGCGGAGCGCTTGCCGTCCCACTCGGTGGTGCTTGTGTTCATTTCCCAACGCCGTACGGTTCCGTCCCGGCGAATCATCCGGACGATGAACATCGCCTGAACGTCCTCGCCCCGCATGCGCCTGCGGTGCAGATCCACCGCCCAGTCACGATCCTTCTCGTGGATGAGGTGCATGAAGGGTTTTTCCAGCAATTCTTCCGCCGGATAGCCGAGCAGATTGGTCATCGCCTTATTCACGTATTTGACCAACCCGTCCTGCAACACGGTAATCCCGAGCGGAAGCTGCTCGGCAAAGGTGCGATAACGCTCTTCCGACAATTGCAGTGCAGCCTCGAAGCGGACGCGATCACTAATGTCGCTGACCAGCGACATCACCAGCTTCTGTTCGCCCAGCTGGATATTGGTCAAACGCACCTCAACAGGAAAGATGCTGCCATCCTTGCGGCGGTGCATCACATCAAAGACAACCGGATTGCCGGACTCGAGCTGCTCCCATCTGGATTTGGCGCGGACAGGATCAAAGTCCACGGTAATATCCGCGAGCTTCAACTGGTGTAATTCTTCCCTGCTGTAGCCCAATGTCTCGCAAGCTTGCCGGTTGACTTCCAGCAGGTTGCCTTCGAAGTCATGAACCAGCAATGCGCTGCCCGCCTGCTCGATCAGCGATTGATAGCGCGACTCGGCCTGGTACGCACGGCGCTGGACCTGCTTTTGCATGGTATTGTCGTAGCACAACCCCGTCATGCCTACTGTCTCGCCGAAATCGTTGCGCCTGGAGTTGCCAAGGGTAACGATGCATTTGAGTTGTCCATCCGGCATCGCGATACGATATTCGCTGAACAGCGGGGTGCAGTTGCGGATCGAATCGGCCACTTCCGCTTCGGCTCTTTCCCGGTCCGCGGGGTAAATGATGTTGCGCCAACTGTCGAATGAGGCAGTCGAGGTATGCGGGTCCAGACCAAACAGCAAATACAATTCGTCCGTCCAGACCATCCGGTCTTGCGCGATATTCCATTCCCATATACCTGCCCGTGCCGCCCGTTGCGCCAATGCCAGTTGATCGTTGACTCGTTTCTGGTTCTCCACCAGTTCGATGTTCTCGAATTGGCGAATTATTGACAGCGCCAGGTTCCTGCTCTGATCGCGCCCTGCTTTCAAGACAAACAGCATGTACAGCGTAACCATGGCCGCCAGCAGGAAATAGCCTTTCCCGCCGGAGAAAATGAAGGAGAGAATGAGCGGCAGAAGAACCAGGACGACATAGCCTTGTTGCGCCAGCAGGAATGTCTGGTTGCTGACCACCACCCCGGATGCCAGGGCGATCAGGATGCACAACAGAAACATCTGCAAGGCAAGGTTGTCCGGGGTAAACATGAGAAACCCGGCACTTCCCCATATCGCCCCGCTCAGGATGAACGAACATAGCAATAGCCATTGCCAGCGCCTGCATTCTTCGAGTGTGACTATCTTTCTCGGTAAACGCAGCCAATCGGCGATGGCAATGAAATGGACAAGGTAGAGTGCTGCCAGCCAGGACAACAGCAGGGTGTGATTCAGCCGCTCCCACATCAGCAGGATCAGGAGCAGTCCCGCCACCATGGACGTGCC
Organism: Sideroxydans sp.; assembly: GCA_050287265.1. Classification (GTDB taxonomy): domain Bacteria; phylum Pseudomonadota; class Gammaproteobacteria; order Burkholderiales; family Gallionellaceae; genus Sideroxyarcus. The sequence goes on from JBNKBO010000016.1 coordinate 45,778, forward strand.
AATCACATAAGGACGCGCCGCGACCAATGCATTCAACTGCTCCGCGCGTACGCGGAGATCATCTTGCGAGATATCCAGCCCCAGTATTCTTTTGAGCTTATCGAGCATTCAGGTTCTCTTCACGAAAACACCGGCAACAATATCTGCCCTCTCGCAACAGGTGATGCAGATCAGGGCAACCCCCAGGACAGCAAGAATCCGGTGATGAACATCAGGGGGACGGGAATCAGTACAACTTTCCAGACCTGTGCGTATTTATCATCGATAAAAAGCCTCCATCCACCAGTCAGCGTGATGGCGCAACTGGTTGGAAACAGCACCAGCATACCGATGGATCCGGCCAGCATCCAGCTCGGATCAGGCTCATGGCTGTAGGCGGCGAAAACCATAGGCAGAACGAAGCCGTTGATCATGCCCAGCAGAACCCACAGCCCGCTTAACACGATCAACAGGATAAGGGATGGTGTGCGTTTCATGGTATTTCTCCAACTCTTTGAAAGCGTGCCAACCCGTCCGGGCCTTCAGCGCACCCGCCTTCGAGGAACAATATATGGAACTTGCCTGCGCGAGTCACTTTACCCCACCCACTTCCGCGCATTCTGGAACATGCGCAGCCATGCGCCATCCTCTTTCCACTCCTTCGGATGCCAGGAATTCTGCACGGCGCGAAATACGCGCTCGGGATGCGGCATCATGATGCTGAAGCGGCCATCCGGTGTGGTAAGACCGGTAATACCCTGCGGTGAACCGTTGGGGTTGAGTGGATAAGTCGTCGTTGGTTTCCCGTGATGGTCGACGTAACGTAGCGTGACCAGCGGTTGTGCAGCGTGCAGGCGTTTGGTGTTGGTGAAATCGGCATAGCCTTCACCGTGCGCCACGACAATGGGCATACGGCTGCCGGCCATGCCGTCGAAGAGGATGGAAGGCGACTGCTGCACTTCGACCATGACGAAGCGTGCCTCGAACTGTTCGGACTGGTTGCGCGCGAAGTGCGCCCAGCTTGCAGCACCCGGAATGATCTCGTGCAGATTGCTCATCATCTGGCAGCCGTTGCACACACCCAGCCCCCAGCTGTCGCCGCGCTGGAAAAACGCTTCGAAGGCGTCGCGCGCCCGCGGATTGAACAGGATGGAACGCGCCCAGCCCTGGCCGGCTCCAAGCACGTCGCCGTAGGAAAATCCGCCGCAGGCAGCCACACCCTTGAAATCAGCCAGTGCAACGCGGCCTTCAATGATGTCGCTCATGTGCACATCCACGGCGGCGAAGCCGGCACGGTCGAACGCGGCGGCCATTTCGACGTGACCGTTCACGCCCTGTTCGCGCAGGATGGCCATCCTGGGGCGCGAAGTAAGCAGCGCGGGGGCGACGTTTTTGTTCACGTCATAGGTCAACTTCACATGCAGGCCGGGATCTTTCGCATCCAGGATACGGTCGTATTCCTGTTGCGCGCAAGCCGGATTGTCGCGCAGCATTTGCAGCCGGTATGTCGTCTCGGACCAGAGGCGGCGCAATGCAATCGCATTTTCGCTGTACAACCGGGTTTTGCCGCGCGCGATGGTGATGGTACCGCTGGTGTTGAGACGCGCCACTTCATGCACATTGGAACAGCCCGCTTCATCGCACAACACGAACAAGTCGGCCAGATCGTCCCGGTACACCTGCACCAGCGCGCCTAGCTCTTCGTTGAACAGGATGTCGAGATCGTCGCCCTTGCATTCGTCGAGACGGATATCCAGACCGATATGCGAAGCAAAACTCATCTCGCACAGTGCCGCCAGCATGCCACCGTCGGAACGATCATGATATGCCAGTAGTTTGCCTTCGCGGTTGAAGCGCTGAATAAGATTGAAAAAAGTTTTGAGTTTTTTTGCGTCATCCACGTCCGGTGCTTCATCCCCGATCTGTTTGTATACCTGCGCCAGCGCCGAGCCGGCCATGCGATTTCGGCCAGCGCCCAGGTCGAACAGCAGCACCACTGTATCGCTATCGGCAACAAGTTGCGGGGTCAGTGTCTTGCGCACATCGCTGCAGGGTGAAAAAGCGGTGACGATGAGCGACAACGGCGCGGTGACAGCTTTGCTCTGCTCGCCCTCTTTCCACGCAGTCTTCATGCTCATGGAGTCTTTGCCCACCGGGATGCTGATACCCAGCTCCGGGCACAACTCCATGCCCACGGCCTTGACGGTGTCGAACAGTGCGGCGTCTTCACCGTGATGTCCCGCGGCGGCCATCCAGTTGGCGGAGAGCTTGATGTCGCCGATCTTTTCAATCTGCGCGGCGGCGATATTGGTGATTGCTTCGCCAATGGCCATGCGTCCGGATGCCGGCGCGCTCAGCACGGCAATGGGGGTACGTTCGCCGAGTGCGAAAGCTTCGCCCAGGTTGGTATTGAAGCCCATCAGCGTAACGGCCACGTCCGCCACCGGCACTTGCCACGGGCCGACCATCTGGTCGCGCGCGGTCAAGCCGCCCACGGTGCGGTCACCAATGCTGATGAGGAATGTTTTGTCTGCCACGGATGGCAGGCGCAACACGCGCTCAATAGCTTCCTTCAATTCGATATTGGCGGTGTTGAATTCGGGCAGCACCGCTTTTTCGCGGCGTACATTGCGCGTCATCCTGGGCGGCTTGCCAAGCAGCACGGAAAGCGGCATATCCACCGCGTCATTGCCGAACTCTTCATCATGCACGACCAGGATATCGTCGTTGATGGCCTTGCCCAATACGGAAAACGGACAGCGCTCGCGTTCGCACAGGTCCTTGAATTCCAGCAAACGCTCGAACGGGATTGCCAGCACATAGCGTTCCTGCGCTTCGTTGCTCCATATCTGCATCGGTGTCATGCCGCGTTCTTCGTTGGGTACTGCGCGTAAATCGAGATGCGCACCCATGCCCCCGCCATGCACCAGTTCCGGCAAGGCATTGGAAATGCCGCCCGCGCCGACATCGTGGATGGAAAGAATGGGGTTCTTGTCGCCCATCTGCCAGCAACGGTCGATGACCTCCTGAGCGCGGCGCTGCATCTCGGGGTTGCCGCGCTGAACGGAATCGAAATCCAGATTTTCGGCGTTGGCGCCGGTATCCATGCTGGATGCCGCTCCGCCACCCAGACCGATCAGCATGCCGGGGCCGCCAATCTGGATCAGGACTGTGCCTTCAGACAGGTTGTACTTGCGCGTGTGTTCGGCCTTGATATTGCCGACGCCGCCCGCCAGCATGATGGGCTTGTGATAACCGCGCATTTCGCCGTTCACCTGTTCTTCGAAAGTGCGGAAGTAGCCCGCCAGATTGGGGCGCCCGAATTCGTTGTTGAACGCAGCGCCGCCGATGGGACCGTCGATCATGATTTGCAGGGGAGATGCGATGCGTCCCGGCCTGCCGTACGTCTGAGAAGGGTTGAAGGGTGAAGGGACCGCACCTTCGGTGCTCAAGGGTGGAGTCAAAAGCGGATTACCGGTTTTACCCTTCTCCCTTCCCTCTTCTCCCTTCCCGAATATTTCCCACGGCTGCTCAAACCCCGGAATATTCAAATTGGATACCGAGAACCCGGTCAGCCCCGCCTTGGGTTTGGAACCGGTGCCGGTTGCACCTTCGTCGCGGATCTCGCCACCCGAGCCTGTCGCTGCGCCCGCAAACGGCGCAATCGCGGTTGGATGGTTGTGCGTTTCCACTTTCATCAAGGTGTGGGTGAGTTCGTGGCTGAAGGCGTATTCGCCGCCGGCACGCGGATAAAAGCGGTCAATCTCGGCGCCTTCGATGACGGAAGAGTTGTCTGAATACGCGACCACAGTACCTTCCGGATTCAGCTTGTGCGTGTTGCGAATCATGCCGAACAGCGAGATGGCCTGCTTTTCGTCGTCGATGACCCAGTCGGCATTGAATATCTTGTGGCGGCAGTGCTCGGAGTTGGCCTGAGCGAACATCATGAGTTCGACATCGGTCGGGTTGCGCTTGAGTCTGGTGAAGTTTTCCACCAGGTAGCTGATCTCGTCGCTGGACAGCGCCAGGCCCAATTCGCGGTTGGCGGTTTCCAGCGCTGCATTTCCGCCGTTGAGGATGTCCACACTGGACAGCGGCTGCGGTATGCCGTGGGTGAATATTTTTTCCGATACGCCAGCGATTTTTTCGATCACCGATTCGGTCATGCGATCATGCAACAAAGGCAATACGGCTTTTCGTTCAGCTTCGGAAAGAGGTTTGCCTTGTTTGTTCTTCAGGTAATACAGCACACCGCGCTCGATGCGCATGATTTGCGGCAGTGCGCAATGGCGCGCGATATCGGTTGCCTTGGACGACCAGGGCGAAATGGTGCCCAGGCGTGGCACAACCAGCAGCTTCTGCACCGAGCGGGCGATGGCGGGCTCACCCGCCTGCTTGTCCAGACCGAGCAGGCGATCCAGCAAAATAGCCTCGTCGGCGGAAAGGTCGGCGGAAAGCTCGATGAAATAGCAATGGCGTGTCTCTTCGACGGTGACGCCCGATTTGCCTGCTTTCAACGCGTTCCGCAGCTTGTCGAGACGGAAGGATGAAAGTGCAGCTTTACCTATCGAAGTACGATACATGACATGGATGAAGGACGTTGGCGACAAGATGCAATTATACATGACGCCATAAACCTGCTACGCGACTGGACGACTGCGTTGCGCGGTGCTCGGAGTCCGGGGCCGCATGGCGGCAAACTTAATGTGTACACTCCGGCTCCTGTGCTCCGTGCGCCTTGTCCTCCAGTCGCTCGCTACGATTTCTGTCATCATGTATATAATGCAGGCGACCTCGCAAACTCATGGAAAACAGTATGTCAGTTGCCCGGCCCAGCGCCATTACCCGAGAAAAAGTCGCCGCCTTCCTCAAGCCGCGCCCCAAAAACAGCCATAAAGGCATGTTCGGCACAGTCACGGTCATCGGCGGCGCCAATGGCATGGTGGGAGCAGCACTGCTGGCCGGTCGCGCCGCGCTCAAAATGGGCGCCGGCTGTGTACACGTCGGTATGCTCGCGGACAATGCGCCGGGTGTGGAT
>JBNKBO010000017.1:0-48617 GCA_050287265.1 Sideroxydans sp.
CTCTCCTTTGATATCTACGATAAGCTGAAACAGCGCTATGGCGATCTGGTGTGCAAAACACGTATCGGTGAAACCGTGACCCTGGCCACCAGTCCGATGCATGGACTGGATGTATTCGCCTATGCGCCAAATAGCTCGGGTGCGGCAGATTACAAATTGCTGGCAACGGAGTTGATGAAAAGCGGATTTGTTTAGGGGTGCGCCGATTAAGTCTGTTTTTCTCCCTCTCCCCTTGGGAGAGGGCTGGGGTGAGGGGACTTATTCGGCGTTTCCTGGAAAAATCAGATCTTCATTCCCGCCCGGGCAGGAATGGCGGCGTCAGGAATCAAACGAAGTAAACATAAGCGGCAAATGCCAATGCTGACGCCAGCAAAAGCGTAATGAGTGATAACAAGTCATTGCGCTTTTTTTGTTGATCCAGCATGTCGCGTAATAAAGGAACGGATTGCTCCAGAGGATTATCTTTCAGGTGTTGATGCAGTAAACGCGGAAGTTGCGGCAGCAGCGTTGCATAACGCGGTGCCTCGATGCGAAGCTTCTTGATGAAGGCTCGGCGCCCGATCTGCTCGCTCATCCAGCGTTCCAGCCAGGGCTTGGCCGTTTTCCACAAATCCAGTTCAGGATCGAGCTGAATGCCCAGCCCTTCAATGTTAAGCAGGGTTTTTTGCAGCAGAACCAGTTGCGGCTGTATCTCGATCCCGAAACGGCGCGAGGCCTGGAACAGGCGCAGCAGGACTTTACCGAACGAGACATCGCGCAGCGGTTTGTCAAAGATCGGTTCGCATACTGAACGGATCGCCGCCTCAAAGTCATCAACGCGTGTATCTGCGGGTGCCCAGCCGGACTCGATGTGCAGTTCGGCTACGCGCCGGTAATCGCGATTGAAGAAGGCAATGAAATTCTGAGCGAGATAATTCTTGTCGGTTTTGGTGAGCGTGCCCATGATGCCGAAATCCATGGCTACATAAAGGCCCTCGCGTGTGACCAGGATGTTGCCGGGGTGCATATCGGCATGGAAATATCCGTCGCGGAAAACTTGTGTATAGAAGATTTCCACACCGTTGGCAGCGAGCTTCGACAGGTCGACTCCCGCCGCGCGCAAGCCCGCGATATCGCTGATGGGAATGCCCTGCATACGCTCCATGACCATGACCTGATCGGAACACCAGTCCCAGTAGACTTCCGGCACCAGCAGCAATTTCGAATCGGCGAAATTGCGCCGCAACTGGCTGGCGCTGGAAGACTCGCGCATCATGTCGAGTTCGTCATGCAGGTATTTCTCGAATTCGGCGACCACCAGCTTGGGCTTTAAGCGCTTGCCATCGGCCCACCAGCGTTCGATCAATCCGGCGCAAATCTGCAACAGCGCCACATCGTGGTCTATAACACGTAGGATACCGGGCCGCAGGATCTTTACCGCCGCCTCGCGCCCGTCCGGTAACACGGCAAAATGAACCTGGGCAACAGAGGCACTGGCCACGGGCGTTTCATCGAACTCGGCAAACACTTCGTTCAATGGCTTGCCGTAGGACTCCTCCAGCAATGCAACTGCCTTGGCGGATGGGAAAGGAGGAACCCGATCCTGCAAACTGGCCAGTTCGTCGGCAATGTCGGTGGGGATCAGGTCGCGGCGCGTGGACAGCATCTGGCCGAATTTGACGAAGATCGGGCCCAGCGTTTCCAGCGCCAGGCGCAGGCGCTCTGCGCGCGGACGTGAGGTATTGCGGAAGAACAGAAGCCAGTTAAGCGGATACAGCAACCAGCTTGTCCGCTCATGTGCCAGCAAAAACTCGTCCAGACCGAAACGCAGAACAACAAAAGTAATTTTGAGTAATCGTAAAAAACGCATCACAAATAGCCGGGCAAAATAAAAAAGCTCTGGAAAAAGCCAACACCCTCTAGTTTACTTTACTTTGCATAAAAAACTGCTGAATTCCTGTCCCCGGATGCACAGAAAACGGTCTCTAGAATGCAGGGACGGAGGCAAAATGCAAAGGCTCGCAGCTCAAGGGGTGTACAAAGCCCAAAGAGCTGGCATGGAGCATCAGACGCGGTGCGCTATGCGCGTCGCCATACAGGGCATCGCCGAGAATGGGATGGCCAATGGCGGCCATATGGATACGTAACTGGTGGCTACGGCCTGTGTATGGTTCCAGCTCCACGCGGGATGTGTTGTCCTGTCGGGCCAGCACGCGGTAGCGCGTCAGCGAAGGTTTGCCGGATTCGATATCGATCTTTTGCAAAGGCCGGTTCGGCCAATCCGTCATAATCGGCAAGCTCACCTCGCCAGATTCAGGTTCCAGCTGGCCTGCCACAATGGCCACATAGCGCTTCTCCACCTCACGCGCCTGAAACATCTGAGACAGATGACGCTGCATGTCGGCACCACGCGCAAACACCATCAACCCGGAAGTCGACATATCCAGCCGGTGAACGATCAACGCATCGTGAAATTCAGACTGGAGTCGTGCGGAAAGGCAATCCTGCTTGTCAGCGCCGCGCCCGGGCACAGCCAGCAAACCGGCTGGTTTGTTCACCACCAGCAAAAAATCGTCCTTGTAGATCAGGTCGAAGGGGCTACTGCTGATCATCGCCTGTAGAGGGGGTACCGGCAGCCTGGTTGTGCGGCTTCTTTTTGGGCCGATTTTTGCTGGGGTCAGCAAAACGGAAACGTCCGGCAAGCACACAGCCCTTCATGCCGATATCGCAGGGTTTATTCAGTACCTTCTGGCACTTGCCATCAACTTCATGCGGACAACCCCAACCACTCATCGCGTCATGCCTTTTTTACAAATTCAGTTTTCAACTGCATCGCGCCTATGCCGTCAATCCTGCAATCAATATCATGGTCTCCATCCACCAGGCGGATGTTTTTTACCTTGGTGCCGACCTTTACCACCAAAGACGAACCTTTAAGCTTCAGATCCTTGATCACCGTCACCGAATCCCCGTCAACCAGCACATTGCCGAAAGCATCCTTGAATACCCTGACTTGCTCGGCTGTTTCAGCGGGCGCGGCTTTTGGCCACTCATGCGCACACTCGGGACAAACGTAATTGATGCCGTCTTCATAGGTGTATTCGGAATTGCATTGGGGACACTTGGGGAAAGCGGTCATGGAAGCCTTCAAATGGTATGGTTAATGAAACTAAACAAATAAGCCGGACGAAACTTCAGCCGGCGATTGAGCGAAATGTCAGCGTAATATTGTCGCGTATCGTCTGGACACTTCGCGGACGATCCGTTTTCCGGTTGCCACCGTATCTTCGAAGATGCTCAGCACGTCGTCATAGGCTGCAATCGCATCCATTGGATCGACTGAGGCGGAATCCATATTTCTGAAACGCTCCATATCTTCGATGATGGAATTGGCTTGTGTGTAGAATCTGGCGATCAGTTCCGACAAGGGAGGTTTCAGAATTTCAATTTGCCCAACGTTCTCCTCGAACACACTGAAGTGCGTTTTTCTCACTCTGACTTGATAAGCCTGGAACTTGCCGGTAGCTTCAGTCTGGGCTTTTGCAGTGCGAAGCCCTTCTATGTATCCGCGTTTTTCGATGACATCCAGCAGTGCCTGTACTTCTTCCTGGAAAGCAAGCGCCAGCTTGCGCTTTAACTTCCGCTTACGCAAAAACTCAAGCCAGGTGTTGCTGGCCAGGCCGCCAGCAACAATGAGCAAAATGGCGGTAACGACCCCAATCAGAGGCAAGTATTCCTTTAACACCAAAACATTATCATCCACAATATCCTGCTCCATGCCCTTCAGAACCGGAGGTAAAAAGCCTAAGGCTACAGCTTATATCCCCGATGCGCTGCTACAACCCCACCTGTCATATTGAAATATTCCACACGTTCCAGCCCGGCCTCCTCCATCATCTTTTTCAATTCCTCCTGCCCCGGATGCATGCGGATGGATTCGGCGAGATAGCGATAGCTGTCAGGATCGTTGGCGATCAGTTCTCCCATCCTGGGCAGCAGCTTGAAAGAGTACAGGTCGTAAAATTTTTCCAGCGGCTTGGCGATTTTCGAGAATTCCAGCACGATCAGGCGCCCGCCGGGTTTGAGCACGCGGTGCATTTCACGCAGCGCAGCGTCCTTGTGGGTAACGTTGCGCAGGCCGAAAGCAATACTCACGCAGTCGAAATGATTGTCGGGGAAAGGCAGGTGTTCCGCATCGCATTGTGTGGCGGGCGTGGCTTTGCCTTCATCCAGCAGGCGATCGCGGCCGACTCGCAGCATGGCGTTGTTGATGTCGGTCAGGATGACCTGGCCGTCCTTGCCGACCTTGTCCAGGAACAGGCGCGAGATGTCGCCGGAGCCGCCGGCGATGTCCAGCACGCGCTGACCTTCGTGCACATTGGCCAGGCCGACCGCAAAGCGTTTCCAGATGCGGTGCAGGCCGATCGACATGAGATCGTTCATGATGTCGTACTTGCTGGCGACAGAGGTGAATACGCCTGCAACGCGCTTGGCTTTTTCCTCTTCGGGAACGGTCTCGAAACCAAAATGGGTGGTCTTGCTCATATCAACTCCTTGTGTTCGTCAATCCCGTGAGGCACCCGCAGCCTCCAGTTTGGCCAGGTAATCCTGCCACATCGCATCCTGGTACTTGCCGAGTTCATACAGGTATTCCCAGGTATAAAGTCCGCTATCGTGGCCGTCGTCAAAGATCAGCTTGAGCGCGTAGCTGCCGGCCGGTTCGATCTCCTTGAGAATCACGTTACGCTTGCCGACTTGCAGTGTTTCCTGTCCCGGGCCGTGTCCGCGCACTTCGGCGGAAGGCGAGTATACGCGCAGGAACTCAAACGGCAATTTGTAACGGGCACCATCGTCAAAGGCGATTTCCAGCATTTTCGACTGTTGGTGCAGGGTGATTTCAGTGGGCGTCATAGCGATCTGATCTTTTTCAGTAATCCGGTAGTGGAGCGCTCGTGCAGGAAAGGAATGCTATGCACGGTGCCGCCCCAGATTTTGACTTCCTTGCTGCCGACGATATCTTCGGGTTTCCAGTCGCCACCCTTGACCAGCACATCGGGTTTGCAGGCGAGGATGAGATTGAGCGGCGTGTCGTCGTCGAATTTTACCACCAGGCTTACCGATGCCAGCGCCGCCAGCACGGCCATGCGGTCCTGTTCGGCATTGATGGGGCGGTCGCCGCCCTTGCCTTGGCGCTTGACCGAGGCATCGCTATTTACACCAACGACGAGCGAAAGACCAAGCGCGCGGGCCTGAGCGAGATAGGTTACATGGCCGCGGTGCAGCACGTCGAAACAGCCGTTGGTGAATACCAGCGGGCGCGGTAGCTGGGCGACTTTCACGGCGAGCTGTTCAGCCGTGCAAATCTTTTCTTCGAAGGTGGGGGCAGCGTAGTTCATCGAGATGGCACCATCAGTCGATGTACTCGAAAACGCGCACAACTTTCTGTACGCCTGCCGTAGTGCTGGCGATTTCCGATGCGGCATCTGCTTCGGCATGTGTGACCATGCCCATCAGGTAGACCACGCTCATTTCCGTGACGACCTTGATGTGATTGGGCTTGAAAGCGGTGCTTTTGTCAAAGCGCATTTTGATGTCAGCGGTAATGCGTGTGTCGATGCCGGGCGTATTGTCGGGCGCTTCGTCCACAACCAGTTCATTGGCAATGCCCCTCACATTGGGAATGCCACCGATGATGCGTTCAATGCCCATCTTTGCAGATTCGCTCCCTACCGTGCCGGTAACGAGTGCAAAACGGTTGTAGGAGGTCACACTGGCGTGGGCTGTATCCTTGTATTTATCATCAATACGTTTCTGCGCCTTGCTTGCGATGGTGTCATCTTCAACCATGGCGCCTGCGCTGCGGCGTTCCGATGCAGACATCATCCCTCCGCTGCCTGTGTCGAGCGCAACGACAGGTGCAACACAGCCTTGCAGCAGGCCAACAATTACAAACAACAGCACGGACGAACAACGCATTACTCGCCACCCAGAATGACATGATCAATCACATCGCACAGACAGTGTATTGCCAGCAAGTGAACTTCCTGGATGCGTGCGGTTCTTTTCGCCGGAACGCAGATATGGAAATCGTCAGGGTGCAGCAGGGTAGCGATTTTTCCGCCTCCGCCTCCTGTCAAGGCAACCACCGGCATGTTGCGCTCGTGCGCAGCCTGGATAGCCTCTATGACATTAGGTGAATTGCCGCTGGTAGAGATGGCGAGCAGCACATCGCCGTCCATGCCCAGCGCGCGCACTTGCTTGGAAAATATCTGGATGTAATCGTAATCATTGGCGATGGAGGTGAGCACTGAACTGTCCGTGGTCAGCGCGACGGCGGCCAGGCCGGGGCGCTCGACCTCGAAACGGTTGATCAGCTCGGCAGCGAAATGTTGGGCATCGGCAGCCGATCCGCCGTTGCCACAGGCGAGGATCTTGCCGTCGTTCATCAGGCAGGCGACCATGGCCTGGGCGGCATCCGCGATGGGTTGCGTGAGGACATTCTTGCTGTCCAGCTTGAGTTGGGCACTGTCGCTGAAATGTTTGCCGATACGGGAATTCAGGGTCATGACATAAAAATCAATGAAGGGTAAAAGCGGATTTTACCTTAACGATCATGACGCAGGGCATTCAGGACAATGAATCAATTGCCTGCACCATGATCGTTTCCCTCTCCCCCGTCCCCCCTCTGGTGGAACTACTAGCCATTCGACTAGGTGGCAAAGCCGCCAAGTCGCTGGTTATCCCAAAGGGCTAGGGGTACGGCCAGTCGCTACGCGTGATCTTGTTTCACAGCTCGAAAGCATTTTTGACCCACTCGACGTTTTCAGCAGCGTCCAGCAGCACGGCATCAAAACGGCAGGGAGGTATCCTGGGCAAAGTGGTCAGGTAATGCTGGGCGGTCAGGATCAGGCGTTGCTGTTTGTGCGTGTCAATACTGGCAGCCGCGTCGCCGAAATCGCTACGGCTACGCTGACGTACCTCGGCGAACACCAGGGTTTTCCTGTCGCGCAGGATCAGGTCGATTTCACCAAAACGGCAATGGTAATTGGATTGCACCAGCGCCAGGCCATGTCGCTGCAGAAACTGTGCAGCGAGCTGTTCGGCCCGGACGCCCGGTTTCATTGGAGATATTTGCTGCCCGCCGGTACGCCCATGCCCTGTCTGATGATTGCGTAGAGTGCAGCCCGCCTGAATGTGTGCTGCGAAAGTGAGATTTTGCCGGTTACGCCGTCCAAAGGCAGGGAACGTGATTCGCTGTGTCTGAAAATCACTTGCAGCAGGCGATAGGCATCAATACCCAGGGCGTACAGACGCTCCAGGCCGGGCGGCAACGGCGTTGCAGAGCGTGGATAAACCATCACGGCAGGATGATCCGGTTGCAACATCCACGGCATATCGACAAAACGCACATCGGACAGGTCATAGTTGGTCAACGTGCGGGTATTGCCGGCAAAGACTTGTGAGGTTGCGTAGACCGGCAGAGATGCGTCGATATAGGGACGCAATAAGCGAGCCGTATTTGCTTCGGCAGCCAGGAACACCATATGGCCGGGATTTACCGGAAGTTCTTTCAAAGGCATGGGATCGCCGGCGTAAACGATCTCGCCCAGGATAATGCCGCCGGCACGCTGCCATTCATCAGCAAATGCCTGGGCCAGACGATTGGAAAACGGCGTGTTGGTAGAGACGATGGTCGCGCTGAGCAATCCGGCAGCAGTAGCGCGTCGGGCACTCTGACGCGCTTCGGTTTCGCCAGGAAGGCCGAAGAAATACAGGCGGTCGGTGCGTGCGTCATCCACCATATTCAGCGCCAGCGTGGGAGTGATGAGATCGCTGTGGGCGGCCAGTGCGGCGACGCCGTCGCGCGTGATCGGCCCGGCGACTGCGACCGCTCCGGAATTAACTGCCTGTTGGTACAGCGCGACTATCTCCGTGCTTTCATCGCGACAGGAATAGACACGTATAGGCAACCCGTTGATTTCGTTGCCTGCAGCGGCCAGGAAGCCTTGCTGTACGGCATCAGCAGCTTTGGCAAATACGGCCGAATCCAGCGGCAGAAGCAGCGCAATGTGCGGGACGGACGTCCCCAATTGGGGTAGTGTCAGGGGGGCTGAATCAAGTTGCGGGGCACCGGGGACAGCCGATGTCTCGGGCGGGACTTCCTGTGTCACTGGCTCGGTTTCAGTAGGGGCCGGCGCTGGAGCAGTAGCGCAGCCAAAAACGCTCACGTATAGTGCAGCGATCAGGAGCCAGCGTGACCAACCAAATTTAGAGGCGAGAGTTTGCATAACAAGACCGGACAAATATTGGAGTGCGCATTATATGTAGTCGCCACCCCGATTGGAAATCTTAGTGACATTACCCTGCGCGCATTGGAGGTACTGGGCAGCGTCGACACGGTTGCGGCGGAAAATACCCTCAATACGCGCCATTTGCTGCAGGCTCATGGCATTAACGATGCAAAATTGCTGCCGCTGCACCAGCATAACGAGCGCGCCGCATCAAAAAAGATCATTTCCCTGCTGGAACAAGGACAAAGCGTGGCGCTGGTGACCGATGCCGGCACTCCGGCCGTCAGCGATCCCGGCGCTTTGCTGGTGGAATGGGTGCGCCTGTCAGGGTATCGCGTCATTCCCATTCCCGGAGCGAATGCGGCCATTGCTGCCTTGTCTGCATCCGGCCTGGGCTCGTCACATTTCCTGTTTTATGGCTTTTTGCCGAACAAACGCGGCGCGCGGCGCGCGGCATTGCAGGCGCTGGCCGAATATCCCTACACCATGGTGTTCTATGAAGCACCGCACCGCATCCTGGAATGCACCGAAGACCTGCAGGCGATTTTCGGTAGCGAACGCGAAGCCATGTTCGCACGCGAAATCACCAAGCTGTTCGAGAGTCTCCATCGTTGCAAACTGGGCGACGCACTGGATTGGTTGAACAGTGACGCCAACAACCAGCGCGGTGAGTTTGTATTGCTGGTGTCGGGCGCAGCGGCGCGCGAAGGTCTTGATGCCGATAGCGAGAGAACGCTGGCTCTGCTGGAAGAATTGCCGCTCAAACAGGCCGTGCAGCTTGCAGTGAAAATTACCGGAGGTAACAAGAACGAACTGTACCAGCGCGCGCTGGAACTCAAGACGGAAACGAAGGACTGATAAAATGCAAAATATGGAAACGCTGACCATCACCCGCCCCGACGACTGGCACCTGCACCTGCGCGATGGTGCGGAGATGCAATCCGTACTGCCAGATACCGCGCGCCAGTTCGCGCGCGCCATCGTCATGCCGAATCTGCGACCGCCCGTTACCACCACCGCACAGGCTTTGGCGTATCGCGAACGCATCCTCAAGGCACTACCTGGGGGCATGAAGTTCGAACCGTTGATGACGCTGTATCTCACTGATAACACAATTGCTTCCGAGATCAAGAAAGCCAAAGTCAGCAGCATAGTGCATGCGGTGAAGCTGTATCCGGCAGGTGCGACCACCAACTCCGATGCGGGCGTTACCGACCTGCGCAGGACTTATGCCGCACTGGAAGAAATGCAAAACTGTGGCATGCCGCTGCTGGTGCATGGCGAAGTGACCGACCCGGATATCGACATCTTCGACCGCGAGGCCGTATTTATCGAACGCGTGATGCAACCGCTGCTGAAAGACCTGCCCGAGTTGCGCGTGGTGTTTGAACACATCACCACCAAAGATGCCGCGCAATTCGTGAAGAGCGCACCGGATAACATCGCCGCCACCCTCACCCCGCAACACCTGCTCTACAATCGCAACGCCATGCTCGTCGGCGGCGTCCGCCCGCATTACTACTGCCTGCCCATCCTCAAGCGCGAGACCCACCGCGCAGCACTGGTGCAAGCAGCTACCAGCGGCAATAAAAAATTCTTCCTCGGCACCGACAGCGCACCGCATGCGCAACACACCAAGGAAAACGCCTGCGGCTGCGCCGGTTGCTATTCCGCGCATACCGCCATCGAGCTTTATGCCGAAGCGTTCGAAGCGGCAGGCGCGCTGGATAAACTGGAAGGTTTCGCCAGCTTTTACGGTGCGGACTACTACGGCTTGCCGCGCAACAAAGAGAAGGTCACGCTACGTAAAGAAGAATGGCAAGTGCCTGTGTCGGTGGGGTTCGGTGAACATCGGCTGGTGCCGCTAAGGGCGGGAGAGAAGATGAAGTGGAAGCTGAATGGATGAGGGTGTATTTGCCGAAATAATTTGGAGGTGTTGAAAATTTTGCACTCAATTGGAACAAGGCGTTCTGCTAGAAATTTCAGATCATGTACTTTGAAGGGTATTTTTTTAGGGTGTCTAAATATAAATTATGTTTCAGTTCCCTGGTTTTGCCGCTGACGCCATGAAGTGCTGGATTTGCGGCGATGACGCATTGAGCGGTGAGCATCTGATGAAGGCATCAGACTTACGCTCTTACTTCGGCCAAGTTAATCAACGTGAGCCGATCTATTTTCATTCTGACAAGAAGCGCAATGTCCCAATCGGTAGTGTTAAGTCAAATCGTTTCATGTCGAAGGCGCTACTGTGCGCCAAGTGTAACAACGAACGAACACAGCCATACGATCGCGCTTGGGAAACGCTCTCCCGTTATCTCCGACACAACTGGACGCCGATCGCCAAAGCTAGAAAAGTTGATCTTTCAAAGGTGTTTCCCGGTGCTGTGAGGAGGCAGTCGCTGAATGTTCACCTCTATTTCGTCAAGCTCTTCGGCTGTCGTATTGTCGAGGCCAATGTACCAATGAGTATTGAAAAGTTTTCTAAGTGCCTTCTGAACGGGTGTGCTCACGACGAGGTATTTCTCATCCTGTCTGCAACACCATACCTTCCGAATCACAAATTGGCACAGGTCACAGAAATCCAAGCGAGAAATGTCGAGTCCGTGACAGACAAAGCAGCTTGGATATATACGGTGGGCGAACTTTCTATCCAGGTTGGCTATCTTGCCAAAACGGCAAACGACATTTTATGGCCGCAGGCTTGGCATCCCAACAGGAGCAGCAAACTTCTAAAGCTTGGAAAGTCTCGATACTCTTGTTCTACTTGCTGATTAAAGAGATTAGACTCGAATATTGGTTGAGATGGCAACTATAAAAATTGCGCCAAGTTAGTGAATTCAAAATTTTCGATACACTGTTCGTAAATTCAACACAGGAGATAAAAATCATGCCAAGTTTCAAGACAGACATCATCCCCTTGTTTTCCGCAGGTGATCGGGCTTGTATGAAAGCTGCGCCCATACCATCTGAAAAAGGAGGTCCGTTCGATTTGCATAGCCATGCTGATGTTGCGCCACGAGCGGAAAGAATTCTTCTTGAAGTCGCAGCAGGTGTCATGCCGATGGGTGGTACACCATGGGATATAGAAAAAGTGCGGCTATTTGCCCAATGGATTGACGGCGGCAAATTGCCATAATCCGACAGCCAATATCCGCGTGACGGACAACATGATCGAAAATACTTTCAACTGAAATATTATGCCAATAGAATCTTATCTGGATATCCTGCCGCAGATCGGGGAACGCGTATTTTTTCATGCTTCGAGCCAGGTTATCGGGGATGTAAAAATCGGCGACGACAGTTCCGTCTGGTGCAATACGATATTGCGCGGCGACGTGAATCGCATTGTGGTCGGTCGCGGGACGAATGTGCAGGACCTGACCATGGGTCATGTGTCGCACAAGACGGCGGAGAAGCCTGAAGGTTCTCCGCTCATCATCGGCGACTATGTGACGGTAGGGCATTCGGTCGTGTTGCATGGTTGCAGCATCGGCAATGAATGCCTGATTGGTATCGGTTCCATCATTCTGGACGATGCAGTGGTGCAGGATCGGGTGATGCTAGGGGCAGGCAGTCTGGTGCCGCCGGGCAAAGTGCTGGAAAGCGGAAAGCTTTATATCGGCCGGCCTGCCAAAGCCGTGCGCGAATTGACACAGGAGGAACTGGTACACCTGCGTTATTCTGCGGAACATTACGTACGTTTGAAGGACGATTATCTGGGCAGTTAAAACTGTTAATTCGGGAGGGTGGCTGATTATGACAACAAAGGACCAGCAGGAGATCGATCGCGTCAATTTGAATCTTGAAACCAATAAAGTTGCCTGGGAAGAATTACAACGCTTTTTTGCCAGCGGTGTTGCACTCTTCGTGGACGATACGCTGGATTTGATCGATGTCGCTATTCATATAGCCAAAGAAAAACAGGAGCAGGTAGTGCAGTGGATGGAAAATGGCCTGGTTACACCCGTAACTGATGAGCAGGCGAAGACATGGGAAGAAGCCGATGCCGAGGTATGGGCTGTTGTGGTCAGGCCGTATGTGCTGGTGCAATCGGTAAAATAATTTTTTCGGTCAACGTCTGATATTCAGTGCTGTGCTTCAGCATCCCGCTTGATGGGTGGGTCAGCCCCATTTGCCTTGGCTCTCGTAAACCATTTGTTGGAATCATGGTGAAAAAGAAGCCAAAGAATCATTGCAATAAATATTGCGGATTCTCCTCCATAAAATATCAACTGGCGATTCAGCCAATCTAAAAACTACATCTGCGTCATAGCAGCCCTTTGACAGGCTCAGGACAGACTGACCTTCGGTCGGGCCGACATGATGATAATCAATCAAGCTTTTTCATTGCGGCTTCGATGCGCTTGCACAGGGTTTTCAGGATCTTGATGCGTGCAAAGTTTTTGTCGTTGGCTTCCACCAGTGTCCACGGTGCGACTTTGGTGCTGGTGCGGTCGACCATGTCGCCGATGGCCTGTTCGTAAGCATCCCACTTGTCGCGGTTTCGCCAGTCTTCTTCGGTGATTTTGAAGCGCTTGAAACCAACTTTTTCACGTGCCTTGAAGCGGCGAAGCTGTTCTTCCTGGCTGATCGCGAGCCAGAATTTGACGACGACAGTCTGGTTGCGATCGAGTTGCGCCTCAAAATCGTTGATCTCGGGGTATGCGCGCATCCAGTCGAATTCGGAGCAGAATTTTTCCACACGTTCGACCAGCACCCGTCCGTACCAGGAACGGTCAAAAATGATGATGCGGCCCCTGCGCGGCAAGTGGCGCCAGAAACGCCATAAATAGGGTTGTGCGCGTTCTTCTTCGGTGGGTGCGGCAATGGGTACGACCTGGTACTGGCGCGCATCGACTGCTCGGGTGATACGGCGGATGCTGCCGCCCTTGCCGGCCGCATCGTTTCCTTCAAACACGGCTACCACGGAAATTTTCTTGAAGCGCGGATCGCGCGTAAGCAAGGCCAGCTTGCCCTGGTATTTCTCCAGCTCGGAATCAAATATTTTCTTGTCCAGCTTCTGCGTCAGGTCGAGTGCTTCCAGCACATTCAGTTTGTCGATGGACGGCAGCAAAGGGGCAGTTCGGGCAGTTATTTCCTTCTTCTTGCCGGAATCATTCAGGCGTTTGCGAATGGACTCATGGATGACTTTGCCTATTGTCAGACTGCGATAGCGCGGGTCGGCGCCTTCGACGATGATCCACGGCGCTTCTGCGGTGCTGGTATGGCGAATGACGCTTTCGTTGACGGCAAGGAATTTGTCGTAACGTTTGTAATGGTCCCAGTCGCGCTTGGTGACGCGCCAGCGCGTTTTCGGGTTTTTTTCCAGAACCTTGAGACGTTTCTGCTGCATGTCCTTGGAAAGGTGCAGCCAGAATTTGATGATGAGGGCGCCCTCATCGGTCAGCATCTTTTCCAGCGCATTGGCTCGTTCCAGGCTCTGGTCGAGGTCGGCGAGTTTGGTTATGCCGGCTACACGGTTCAGGATTGGCCAGGTGTACCAGGAACCCAGAAATACGCCTATCTTGCCTTTGGGGGGCAGTGCCCGCCAGAAACGCCACATCATGGGGCGTTCCATTTCTTCGTCCGACGGCTCGCCCATGCCATGTGTCTGTATAAAACGTGCGTCCATCCATTCGTTGAGCAGATTCACGGTCTCGCCACGACCTGCTCCGTCTACCCCGCCGACCAGAATGATGACCGGGAATGTTCCGTTTTCCACCAGATCGAATTGCGCATCCAGCAGCGCTTCCCGCAACTTCGGCATTTCTTCATCGTAAGTTGCTTTGTCTATCTTGTGTCCGAGTTCGGCCGATTCAAACATGGCAACTCCTTTCAGTACTGCAGTTGATCCGGTGTAATGACCAGGCGCAATGTTGTACGGGAATCACGTTCACGCCGGCTGAACCACCAGACTGCACCTTTTTTGATGCTCCAGGAATCCGCATGTCCGGTCATGAGCATTGCGGCAAGCTCACCCAACCAGGGTTGATGGCCGACCAGCAGTACTGCACCACCTGCGTTCGGCCAGCCCGCAGCAGCAATGGCGGTTTGCGGGGTGGCATGGGTGCCGATATTGGGTGCAGTAATGAATTGTCTGGTCAATGCGCTGGCAGTCTGCTGCGCGCGCAGCGCAGGGCTGACGAGTACACGGGTGTTTTGCGGCAGACGACCGGTAAGAAAAAGCGCCATTTGTTCGGATTGATGCAGCCCTTTACGGGTGAGAGGACGTGCATCATCCGGGACACCATCCTCGGCTTCGGCGTGACGCCAGAGAATCAATTCCATCTTCATACTCCGATTATTGCACTGTTCAGTTGCCAGAATATACCGTATATACTGTTTGTGCCATATTCATACCCGGAGATCGAAATGACAAAGACCGCCTCTGCACGCAAAACCGCTAATTCAAAAAAGGCTGCCAAGCCGGAGAAAAAAAACAAAAAGGAAAAGAAACCCGGCAGCAAGGTGAAGGTTGTGCGCGACAGTTTTACAATGCCGCAGACAGATTACGATTTGATTGCTGCCCTTAAACAAAAGGCGCTGCAATCCGGGTTGCACGTGAAGAAAAGCGAGTTGCTTCGTGCCAGTTTGCAGGCTTTGTCCAAATTGACAGGTCCGCAATTGAAACGAGCACTTTCAAGCCTGGAAAAAATCAAAACCGGACGACCGAAAAAAGACTAGGCAATGTCCGTAACGGGTGCAAGCTGTTGCCCCAGTTCCTGCAGTAAAGCTGTTTGTGCACATGTTTCTGCACCGCGGCCGGGCGTCTTGCGATAGTAAATGCCGTTGCAGTCCATTTCCCATGCTTGCGAGTTGTCTTTCAGATAGCTTTTCAGCCCTTCGTCCAGCACGCGCTTTTTGAGTTTTTCATCCAGCACAGGGAAACACACTTCGATGCGACGGAAAAAATTACGATCCATCCAGTCCGCGCTTGCCAGATAAACGTTATGCGCCTGATCGTTGCGAAAGTAAAAGATGCGCGTGTGTTCGAGAAAACGTCCGACAATCGAAACGACGGAGATATTCTCGGACAGCCCGGCTACGCCGGGACGCAAACTGCAGACACCGCGCACGATCAGGTCGACCTTTACGCCGACTTGTGACGCTTCGTAAAGTGCGGTGATGATTTCCGGTTCCAGCAGCGAATTCATTTTGGCGATAATGTGCGCGCGTTTGCCTTCCTTGGCCAGTTTGGTTTCGTTAAGAATTGCTCCCAGCATGTTGGCATGCAAAGTAAACGGCGATTGCCACAGGTGCAGCAACTTGCTTGCTTTGCCCAGACCGGTTAGCTGCATGAAGACACCGTTTACGTCGGCGCAGACTTCCTCGTGACTGGTGAACAGGCCGAAATCGGTATATAGCCTAGCGGTGCGCGGGTGATAGTTGCCGGTACCCAGATGCACGTAACGGCGCAATTTTCCGTCTTCGCGCCGCACGACCATCAGCATTTTGGCGTGGGTCTTGTGCCCCACTACGCCGTACACCACATGTGCGCCTACCTCTTCCAGGCGGCTGGCCCAATTGATGTTGGCTTCTTCATCGAAGCGCGCCAGCAGTTCCACTACTACCGTGACTTCTTTTCCGCGCTGGGCAGCTGCAATGAGCGCTTCCATCAATTCCGAATCCGCACCGGTGCGGTACACTGTCTGTTTGATGGCAACCACGTTTGGGTCGGTGGAGGCCTGCTGGATGAAGTCGATCACCGGCTTGAATGACTGGTAAGGGTGATGCAGCAGTACTTCGTTCTTGCGCAGTACCTTGAACATGTCAGCCCCCTTTTTTTGCAGGAGGGTTGGCATACCGGGCACGAACTGCGGAAATTTGAGGTCGTCGCGCTCAACCTGGTCGGGAATGCGCATCAGGCGTACCAGATTTACCGGGCCTTGCACACGATACAGATCTTCGGCATCCAACTCGAATTGCTGCAACAGGAACTCGGCCAATTCATCTGTGCAGTTATCCGCAACCTCGAGCCGTACTGCATTGCCGAAATGGCGCTGTGGCAATTCACCCTGCAGGCTGATGCGCAGGTTCTTCATTTCCTCTTCATCCACGAACAGATCGCTGTTGCGCGTAACACGGAACTGGAAACAACCCATCACTTCCATGCCTGTAAAAAGTTCACCGACATGCGCATGCAGGATGGATGAAAGGAACACGAAGCCGTAGGGGCAGCCTGAAATTGCAGGAGGCAGCAGGATGGCTCGCGGCAGTACTCGCGGCGCTTGAACAATGGCTTTTGCCGATTTGCGTCCGAAAGCATCCTTGCCCTGCAGTTCGACTGCGAAATTCAGGCTCTTGTTAAGTACACGCGGGAAAGGATGTGCGGGGTCGAGTCCGATTGGTGTCAGCACCGGCATGACTTCGCGCCGGAAAAAATCCTTGATCCAGGCTTTTTGCGCGTCATTCCACTTGGTACGGCGCAGGAATTTAATGCCCTGCTGGGCAAGTGCGGGCGTGAGTTCTTCGTTGAAGAGCTGGTATTGCCGCGCAATGATCTGATGCGTGGGTTCATGCAGCCGCTTGAGTATTTGTGTGGCTTCCAGTCCGTCTGGCCCGGAAGCCAAGCCGCCCAGCTTGGCCTGTTCCTTGAGGCCGGCAACGCGAATCTCAAAGAACTCATCCAGGTTGCTGCTGACGATACACAGATATCTCAGTCGCTCCAGCAATGGAACCGTCGCGTCCTCGGCCTGCGCCAGAACGCGGCGGTTGAACTCCAGCAAGCTGATCTCGCGGTTGAGAAAATTTTGCGCCGGGAATTTTTTTGCCATGGGCGAGATTACAACGCTCTAAGAGGTTGGCGTCGTATCAGTTTTTTGGCGGGACGAAACCCGCGGGCACTTGCGTGCCTGCACCGAAGAAATAGCTTTCCATTTGTTCGGCAAGGTATTTGCGCGCGTTGATATCGGCCAGATTGAGGCGATTCTCGTTGACCAGCATGGTCTGGAATTTGATCCAGGCTTGCCAGGCTTCTTTTGAAACGTTGTCAAAAATGCGCTGTCCCAGTGCACCGGGATAGGGAGGACGGTCCAGACCTTCCGCTTCGCGACCGAGTTTTACGCACTGTACCATTCTTGTCATGATGATTTTCACTCCTGATTATGCTTAGGGAGTGTGACATTACCGTGAATCCATGGCTAAATCCAGCGGCTGGTCGGGATCGTAGAACTGCCAGCGGTTCTTTCCGGCATGTTTGGCCTGATACATGGCGATATCAGCTTGCTGCATCAGATCTGCTGCACTGTCCTGAATGTTTTTCGGCGAACAGGTCGCAATGCCCATACTGCAACTGACATGTACCTCCTCCCCGCCGAAACTGAATAACAGTTTTTCAACGGTGGTAATGACACGCTGTGCCAGTGCCTCAATCTGGTGTTGTTCGGCATCGGCCACCAGGATGGCGAATTCATCGCTATCCAGACGATATAACTCTTCGTTGCGGCGCGACTGCAGCGACAGCAATTGCGCGATACCCTTTATGATTGCATCGCCGGCGGCATGGCCATAGACATCGTTGATACGCTTGAACCCGTCCAGATCGAAATACAACAGTGATAAACGCCTGTTATTGCGCTGCGCCTGAGCGAACAAACGTTCCGCATCTTCCTCGAAGCGGCGGCGGTTATACAGGCCGGTAAGCACATCGTTTTCGGCGCGAACCAGTACATCGTGCATGCGCATATATTCTTCGGAAACATCTTCAAACATCCACACGCGCCCAATGAAACGTTCGTCGGTGGAATCCGGCACGACTCTGGAGCGGCTGCGAATGACGGTGTGGTTAAGCAGTTTGGTATCAAAAGGCTCGCTTGTGTCGTATTCCTTGAGTTCATTTTCCACGCGCTGAATAAACTCATCCGGTTGCTCGATAATATGACGAGCCTGCTCGATCAGGACGGTATCCTGCTGTCCGGTATAGTCCTCGCTTTCGGAGAGTTTCCACAGACGGCGGCATTCCAGATTGATGTACTGTACCCGGCGTGCAGGATCGACGAACATAACGCCGACCGGCAGGATGGAAACGAGTGCGTTCAGCCTGGCTTGTTCGGAATACAGGGCATGAGCATAACGCTGTTGCGACTCGATGCGCTCACGCAATGCCAGCGCCATATTGCTGAAGCTGGTGGCGAGCTTGCCCAATTCGTCCTGCGGAAGTCCGCTCGGCATGGCGGCATTGAGGTTGCCATGCGTAATTGATTCGCTGGCAAGGGTGATCTCTCGCAGCGGTTTGACCATGCGCCGCACCATAAGGAAATACACGGTTGCGCCGATAATCAGCCACAACAGAGAAACGAAAATAAGCTTGGTCCGCAGAGCGGATTTGAGCGTATCCACGAAACTCATGTCCGCGCCGTAGTTCAAGGTGCCAAACGGTTTGCCGTCGTGGATCAACGGGATCGAACCGTCGAAACAGCTGCTGCTGTCAGCACCCCGGGCAAGCCCGGAATCAGTCATGCGCCGGGATGGGTTGTTTCCGGTAGACGCAAGCACTTTGCCAGTGTTGTCCAGCACGCTGAGATAACAATATCCGTGCATTTTCGAAACATCATGCAAGAGATTCCGCAGGTCGGCCTGGTGGTGGGCCGCGGGCCCCTCCGTCAATGCCATGGCAAGGATATGTGTACGATCCTGCATGTTCTGCTCAATGTGCTGCGACAGGAAAGGATTGAAGACCTGAAGGATATTCAGCATAAGTACCAGCAAGAAGATGCAGACCAGCAGAATCGTGCAGATAAAAAATTTGATCTGCAGCGATTGGGAGAGTAGCCAGTTATGCATGATTGTTCTCTTGAGCTGTCTTAGCGTAGTGAGCGCACGAACACCTTGGAACGCCGCTGATAGTTATACAGCGTCTTCTTCGGGGCTGGAAGTTGTTCCACATCAACCTCCCTGAATCCGCGCTCGACGAACCAGTGGGCCGTGCGCGTGGTCAGCACGAACAGTTTTTGCAGTTTCATCGACTGCGCCCTGGACGTGATGTGCTTGAGCAGAACATCCCCGAAGCCGCGGTCGCGGTAGGCAGGTTGTACCGCCAGACAGGCGAGCTCGGCCGCCTTCTCATCGGAGAAAGGGTACAGCGCGGCACAGCCGATAATGCGATAGTCATGTTCCAGCACCACGAAACGTCCGATCTCCTGCTCCAGCAATTCGCGCGAGCGCCGGACCAGGATGCCCTCCGCTTCCAGCGGCTCCAGCAATTGCAGAATGCCGCCTACATCCTCGATGGTTGCATCACGCAGCGTATTAAGCGTGCTCTCCACCACCATGGTGCCGATACCCTCGTCGCTGAACAATTCCTGCAGCAGTGCTCCGTCCGTATGCCGGCTGACAAGATGAGTACGCGCCACACCCGCTTCGCAGGCGCGCACGGCACAAGGAAGGAACAGGCCAACGTCGTCCGATAACTTCTGCTTGCCGGAAAGCAGTTTGTTTGCCTCAGCGGTCGTCATCTCATTCAATAATGCGCCATCCTTCCCATGCACGCCGTCGGTATCCATCATGAAGATCAGCTTGTCAGCGTCCAGCGCAATCGCTGTCGCGGTCGCAACATCTTCCAGCGTGAGGTTGAATATCTCGCCAGTGGGTGAATAGCCCAGTGGTGACAGCAGCACGACCTCGCCGAAATCCATGCGGTCGTTCAGCGCCGCGACATCCACTTTGCGGACGCAACCGGTATGCATCAGGTCCACGCCGTTGATGATGCCGATAGGCTGCGCGGTGATGAAGTTGCCACCTGCCACACGGATATCCGCATTGGCCATTGGCGAATTTGCGAGTCCTACTGACAGCAGTGCCTCAATTTCCATCCGCACCCGGCCGACTGCTTCCTTTACGCAGAGCATGGTCTCGGCATCGGTGAGCCGGATGTCGCGGTGGTAACATCCTTCGATGTTTTCCTGCGTCAGGCGCTGTTCTATCTGCGGCCGGGCACCATGCACCAGTACCAGGCGGATGCCAAGTGACGCCAACAGGTTGAAATCATGAGTCAATTCAACAAATTTGCCATCGGCAACCACCTCACCGCCAAACGCAATGACAAAGGTTTTGCCGCGAAAAGCGTTGATATACGGCGCAACGGAACGAAACCAGGCGACGAAATCGGGTGAAGAATGGACGGGTTCGGCAGACATGGCGATCGGTTGACTCCTCGGTCGGGGAAAAGCATGCAAAAAGTTTGCACGGTTATTATATGGCAAAACCCCGGAATCTAAGGATGTGATGGCTTACCGAGAGGGTGATAAATCAGGTGAGTAGTCGGGTATCTACTCTTCGTTCAGTAGCTTGCCTGCGATGGCCCAGTTCTCGTCGGGCAGTTCGTCGAATGCGATGTAGGTGCGGCTGAGACAGGGTGGGGCGCAGCCCACGGTGCGGGAACAGCCGCGTATACCATTATTCTTCGTCGAGCAGCTTGCCTGCGATGGCCCAGTTCTCGTCGGGCAGCTCATCAAAGGCAATGTAGGTATACGACTTAGGTTTGTGTGCAATCCGTTCCAGCGTATCCGTGATTTCTTCGGCGATCTTCGCTCTTTGTTCGCGACTCAGGGTTCCGGCGATGCGAATGTTGACGTAAGGCATATCAGTTTCCTTTCGAGCTCAGTTGAAATCTCCCCACAACGTCTGCAATGCCGCAATGCCCGCAATAGCTGCCGTCTCCGTGCGCAGCACGCGCGGTCCGAGCAGGATGGGGACGAATCCGGCTTGCTGGGCGACGTTGGCTTCGTCGGCGGTGAAGCCGCCTTCCGGGCCGATAAGCAGGGTGGCGCGACCCCGCGGTCCGGGTTGGGTGTGCAGGTTACTGGCGCCGCCGGGGAGCAGGATGTATTTGCCCCCGGGCGCGTTGCGCATCTTTTTCAGCCACGCGCCGAGGTCTTGCGGTGCATGCAGTTGCGGCAGGGTATTGCGGCCGCTTTGTTCGCAGGCGGAGACGGCGACGTTGCGCCAGTGTTCGGCGCGTTTTTCGGCACGGGCGCCGTTCAGTTTTGCCACGCTGCGTTGCGTTTGTACCGGCACGATTTCAGCCGCGCCCAGTTCAGTGGCTTTCTGAACTACCCAGTCCATTTTGTCACTGGTACACATGGCCTGCGCCAGTACGATGTGCAGGCCGGATTCCGGTTGTCCCATGAATGTTTGCAAGTTGCCGAGCAGCACGCGCTTGCCGTTGATGGCGTTGATGGTGGCATCGAGTGCGTTGCCCAGTCCATCGAAGATTTGCACCGAATCGCCCACACGCAAACGCAGTACCCGGCTGGCATGATGGGCGGCATCGGGCGGCAGCTCGAAGTTGGTGCTGAGGGGAAGCGGCGGTGGGCAGTAGAATCTTGG
Organism: Sideroxydans sp.; assembly: GCA_050287265.1. Classification (GTDB taxonomy): domain Bacteria; phylum Pseudomonadota; class Gammaproteobacteria; order Burkholderiales; family Gallionellaceae; genus Sideroxyarcus. Next base: position 21,597 of record JBNKBO010000017.1, read on the forward strand.
GGCTGACATGGTTGGTAAAGGGCTTCGTGACGGGCGTGATAATATAATGCCTGCAGCAATAACGCAGTTTTTTGGGAATCAGGGCAGCTATGGTCAGTTTACAACCCCCTTTGTGTGATTTTGGCTGGAAGGCGCGTCCATTCGATTTGCCGGGCGTGGATGGCGAACGCCATACCCTGGAAAATACCCGCGGCAAAAACGGTTTGCTGGTGATGTTCATTTGCAATCATTGTCCTTACGTCAAATCCATCCGCGACCGCATCATCCGCGATGCGCGCGAACTGCAACAGCATGGCATCAACAGCATTGCCATTATGTCCAACGATCCTGCCGACTATGCGGAAGATTCTTTCGACAACATGAAGCTGGTCGCGCAGCAATATGACTATCCTTTTCCATACGTATGGGACGAAACGCAGCAGATCGCCATGGACTATGGTGCAGTATGCACGCCGGACTTCTTCGGTTTTAATGCCGACCTTGAACTCCAGTATCGTGGCCGGCTGGATGCATCGCGCAAAGAGGCTGTGGCTGATGCGCCGCGTGACTTGTTCAACGCCATGCTGCAGGTGGCACAAACAGGGCAAGGGCCGCGCGAACAGATCGCCAGCATGGGTTGTTCGATCAAATGGAAGGGTGAAGCGTGAAAATACTTATTCTGGGTGCCGGGCAGGTCGGCTCGACGGTGGCGGAAAATCTGGTTGGCGAGTCGAACGATATTACGGTAGTCGATACGGATGCCGAAAAGCTGCACCAACTGCAGGACAGGCTGGATTTGCGCACGCTGACCGGTAATGCAGCCCATCCTTCCATGCTGGAACAGGCAGGGATTGCAGACACCGACATGTTGCTGGCGGTGACGCAAAGCGATGAGGTCAATCTGGTCGCCTGCAAACTGGCGGCAAGTCTTTACAACACACCGACGCGCATTGCCCGTATTCGCACCACCGATTATCTCAACCGCGAAACTGTCTTCAGCAAGGAAAATTTTTGCGTCAATTATTCGATTTGCCCCGAGCAAATCCTGACCGACTACATCAGCAAACTCATCGAATTTCCTGAAGCCTTGCAGGTGCTGGAGTTTGCCGAAGGGAAAGTATCGCTGGTGGCGGTACGCGCTATCGAAGGCGGACCGCTGGTGGGCAAGCCGCTGAATTTCCTGCGTACGCATATGCCCCAGATTGAGACGCGCGTAGCAGCGATTTTTCGCCGGGACCGGGCGATCATCCCCGAGGGCGATACCGTTGTTCAGGCTGGTGATGAGATATTTTTCATTGCAGCGACAGACAATATCCGGCGTGTGCTGAAAGAGATGCGGCGCATGGACAAACCGATCAAACGCGTAATGATTGTCGGCGGCGGCAATATCGGACGCCGCCTGTCGAAAGCGCTGGAAAACGACTATCAGGTCAAACTCATCGAATTCAACAAAAAATCCTGCCAGAAACTGGCCAGCGAATTGTCCAAGACGCTGGTGTTGAACGGAGACGGTACCGACGAAAAGCTCATGCAGCAGGAAAATGTGGGTGAGGTCGATGTGTTCTGTGCGCTGACCAACGACGATGAAAACAACATCATGTCTGCGTTGCTGGCCAAACAGGGCGGAGCAAACAAGGTGCTGGCACTGATCAACCGCAGTGCTTATGTCGATCTGGTTCAGGGCGGCAAGATCGACATTGCTTTGTCACCAGCCCAGGTCACCATCGGATCATTGCTTGCTTATGTACGCCAGGGCGATGTGGTGGAGGTGCATTCCTTGCGCCGCGGAGCGGCGGAATCACTGGAACTGGTGGCACACGGCGACCGCGAATCATCGCGTGTTGTCGGACGCAAAATCGGCGACATTGATTTGCCCAAAGGCGCAACCATCGGTGCTCTGGTACGTAATGAGGAAGTTATCATGGGGCATCACGACCAGGTGATCGAAGCGGGAGATCATGTGATCGTCTTCGTCGTCGACAAGCGGATGGTGAAGAAAGTAGAAAACCTGTTCCAGGTCAGTCTCGGGTTCTTCTGATGCATCGACTGTTCACTGTTTTTCATGCGCTGGGATCAATGCTGATCGTTTTCAGCTTTGCCTATCTGCTGCCGGCATTGACTGCGCTGATCTATGGTAATTACACCATGCTATGGGATTTTCTGTTGACCATGCTGTGGACATTCTGTGCAGGTGTACTGATGTGGCTTGCAACACGAAGTTTCAAGGGGGAGTTGTCGATTCGCCACGGCTACCTGCTGGTGGTGACAATGTGGACGACGATGCCCGCCTTCGGCACGATCCCTTTGCTGATGATTATTCCGGATCTGTCGTTTACCGATGCGTATTTCGAGACCATGTCCGGCATGACGACCACCGGGGCGACCATATTGACCGGCCTGGATAACCTGCCGCCTGCGATTAACATCTGGCGGCATGAGTTGCAATGGATAGGCGGTCTGGGGGTTATCGTGCTGGCGGTGGCAGTGTTGCCGCTGCTTGGTATTGGTGGTCGTCAGTTGTTCAAGGCAGAAACACCGGGGCCCATGAAGGATAAAGCACTGACGCCGCGTATCGCCGATACCGCACGAACCTTATGGATCATCTATGTATCCATCACGCTCATATGTATTGTTGCGCTGAAATGGGCGGGCATGAACTGGCTGGATGCAGTGTGCCATTCTTTTTCTGCCATGGGGCTGGGCGGTTTTTCCACCCACGATGCAAGCATTGGTCATTTTGATTCGCCATTGATCGAGTTTGTGCTGATGCTGTTCATGCTGTTCGCCGTGATCAATTTTGCGACGCATTTTCTCGCATGGCGGGCCAAATCCCTGAAGGTGTATTTGCGCGATGCAGAGGCAGTGGGCGCTGCAGGATTGATCCTGGTGAGCTGTCTTGGCGTTTCCCTGTTCCTGTGGTGGCAGGACGTCTATCCCGATTTCTGGACAGCTTTGCGCTATGCCAGTTTCAACCTGATCTCCATTGCTACCGACACCGGCTACTCCAGTGCGGATTATGGGCAATGGCCGATTTTCGCACCGATATTGATGCTTTTTCTCGGCTGTATTTGTGCCAGTTCAGGTTCTACCGGCGGTGGCATCAAGATGATTCGCACATTGGTTCTGTTCAAACAGGCCGGGCGGGAATTCCTCATGCTGTTGCATCCGTCGGTGGTCAATCCGATGAAAATCGGAGGGCATGTCGTGCCCAATAACATCGTGTTTGCGGTGCTGGGTTTTATTTTTCTGTATTTCATGACTGTTGCCACGCTGACCTTTGTTTTGCTAATCAGTGGTATGGATTTTGTTTCCGGATTCACGGCAGCGTTGGCCTCTGTTAATAACATCGGTCCTGGATTGGGTTCGGTCGGTCCGTCCGGCAACTACCAGGGACTGACTGATTTTCAGGCCTGGATTTTTACTTTCGGAATGCTGGTTGGACGGTTGGAGATTTTCACTGTACTGATCTTATTTACTCCAGCTTTCTGGAAGCGCTAAAACATTGAACTCTGAGGAACAAATGCGGTAGCATCGCGGGTGGGGGAGTGTTCACGCGCAAGCGTGAACGTCGATAAATCAGGGAAAGGTGACAAAGTGGCAGAAGGTCTGGCTGGTATCCGTGTGGTACTTATTGACGACAGCAACACCATACGTCGAAGCGGTGAGATATTCCTGTCACAGGCCGGATGCAGGGTCATTTTGGCGGAGGATGGTTTCGACGGCCTGTCCAAGGTGGTCGACAACAAGCCCGATATCATATTCGTCGATGTCATGATGCCGCGTCTGGATGGTTATCAGACCTGTGCACTTATAAAAAATCACGCTGAATTCAAGAATACGCCGGTTGTCATGCTGACCAGCAAGGACAGTCTGTTTGACCGCGCACGCGGCAAGCTGGTCGGGGCCGACCAGTATTTGACCAAGCCTTTCAGCAAAAAAAGTTTAATCGAAGCGGTCACGATGCATACAACAAAGCACTCACAAGGAATGAATTATGGCAATTAATAAAGTGTTGGTTGTGGATGATTCTGCGACTGAGCGTCACGTATTGGGCAGCATTTTGGGGAAAAAAGGATTTACGGTGATATTCGCGGAGGACGGCGAAACAGCGGTAGAAAAATCCAAATCCGAATCGCCCGATCTTATCCTGATGGATGTGGTAATGCCGGGGCTGAACGGTTTTCAGGCAACAAAAATGATCTCACGAGATCCGGCAACGCTGCATATCCCTATCATCATCTGCACCACCAAGGGGCAGGAAACCGACAAGATATGGGGTTTGCGTCAGGGTGCGAAGGATTACATCACCAAGCCGATCAATTCAGAAGAGTTGCTCGGTAAAATTTCTGCACTGGGCTAGGCGCAACACGATATGTCCAAGCGTTTCAACCTGCGCGAATTCCAGCAAGGGGTGCTGGATCGTCTGCAAGCCCAGGCGGCAGGCAAGACCAAACGCATATCAACACTCGGCGTCCAGGTGGGTGACGAGTTCTGGCTGGTCGAAATGTCGGACATCAGCGAAGTGCTTTCAGCGCCACCATTAACCCGGGTGCCGTTGACCAAGCCGTGGTATTGCGGCGTTGCCAATGTACGCGGCAACCTGTACAGCATTGTCGATCTTGGATTGTTTAACGGGGGTGCCGAGATATCCCTGGAAGGGCAGAGCCGTGTTTTGCTGGTAGGACAGAAGTATGCCTTCAATGCAGGATTGCTGGTATCGCGCGTGCTGGGGCTGCGCAATGCGACGGACTGGCAGTCCAGCGAACAGGACGGAGAGATTCGTTTTCGTGATGAGGAAGGGCAAGTGTGGCACAAACTGGAAATGCCACAATTGCTGAATAAACCGGAATTCTTACAGATCGGGGCGTAAATGCGCTTTGGAGGAGAAAAAAATGGCTTTTAAGTTGCCGTTCAGTTTGCAGAAAAAACCGCAGCAACGATTCGTCAAGAAAGGCGATCCAAGTGCGGTCAAAATCACTACGATCCGCATTCCATGGTTCAGTAGCCAGTCTTTCGACAGACAGTTGCGGATACTCGGCCTTCTGCTTTTGATATTCCTGTCGATCGCAGCGACTTTTACCTATATTGATACGCGCGACACCAGCAACGGATCGCAGTACGTGGGTCAATCTTCCAAGTTGCTGATGTTGTCGCAGCGTCTGGCTAAAGATGCCGCTGCCAGTTTCTCCGGCGACTCGGCGGCATTTGAAGGCCTGGAAAAGACCCGTGCGGAATTTTCAGCCATTCTGGAGGCCTTGGACAAGGGCAACGACAATTTTCCTGCTACTGAAGGAAATGCACGCGAGTCATTGAAGGGGCTGCTGGAATACTGGAAGCGTCTGAGTATTTCACTGGACGAACTGGAAAAAGGCCGTCCGTTGCTGGTGACACTGGAGCGCGGTTCGGCAGGTCAGCGCGAAATGCTGAAACTGGCCAACCAGGTTGCCGAAAGAGTCTCGCCGGTTTTTGCAAGAAGGGCCGAGCGTCTGAATCGCCTGATTGAACAGATTACAAGTGCAGTGCAAATGGTGCTGACTACGGCCTCAACTGAAGAGCTGCCGGGGTTGGAGCCAAAGATACGCGAAGCGCAGTTTTTACTCAGTAAAATGCCGCAGAACGATGCAACGGTGAAGCTGCTGAAGGATGATTTCGAAGGCTACCAGTCGGTTGTGGGTTTTATTGCCGCCAATGCGGGCGATGTAATGACTTCGCGCCAGGCTGGAAAAAAAGTCCTGGATGAAAGCGATAGACTGCTTTCGCTATCGCAAACACTGGTGAATGACTATCAGAGTTCATTGTCCGGCCGCTTAACCAGTCTTGTGGTGCTTGTTTCAGGCGGTTTGGTGATGTTGGTGTTGTTGTTTCTTTCCAAAATTTATCTGGACGAATCGAAACGCCGGGAACGCGAGGCAGGCCAGGCCAACCGCAGGAACCAACAGGCCATTTTACGTTTGATGAACGAACTGTCTGACTTGGCGGAAGGTGACCTGACCATTCGCGCCACAGTGTCGGAAGACATCACCGGGGCGATCGCCGACTCTGTTAACTACACCACGGATGAATTGCGCAAACTGGTTGCACGAGTGATGGAAACGTCACAGGAAGTGGAGCATGCGACCGGGGAAGCCGGTACCGTAACAAAGGAGTTGTTGGGCGCGATGCAGAAACAGGCGGCCGAGATTCGCGATGCGGGTGAGGCGGTCGAATTGATGACAAAATCCATTCAGGAAGTCGACAGCAGTGCGGCGCAATCTGCCGAAGTGGCGCAACGTACACTGGAGCTGACCGAACAGGGCACGCGTGCGGTGCAGAATTCGGTGGCCAGTATGGATGACATTCGCGATCAGATTCAGGAAACCGCAAAACGTATCAAGCGGCTGGGCGAAAGCTCGCAGGAAATCGGTGAAATCGTGGATCTGATTTCGGATATTACCGAACAAACCAACGTGCTGGCGCTGAACGCGGCAATTCAGGCAGCTTCTGCGGGAGAAGCGGGACGTGGCTTTGCAGTGGTTGCGGAAGAAGTTCAGCGCCTCGCGGAACGTTCCGGCGATGCGACCAAGCAAATCGGTATGCTGGTAAAGACAATTCAAAGCGATACGCAGGATGCCGTGTCGGCGATGGAAAAGAGTACGCAGGGCGTGGTCGAAGGCGCTCAGCTTTCCGGTGCGACGGGGCAGGCGCTGCATGAAATTGAAACATCCACGCGCGAATTGACCGATCTGGTGAACAGTATTTCAGTGTCTACGCAGGTACAGACCGATATGGCGAGTGAAGTGGCGGAGGTGATGAGCGAAATATTGAAGATTACCGAACAAACATCGCAAAGTACTCAGGCTACAAACACATCGGTTGCCCAGCTGGAAAGTCTGGCTTCCGAACTGAACAGCTCGGTTTCGGGCTTCAAATTGTAAAGGGTGAACGTGCAGGCGCAATTCAATCCTTTGCCATTGTTATCAGTCAAACCTGGGCTGGACAGCTCGCTGGCGAACATCAGCCGCGAACTGGAAAACTTTTTTTCGACTTCCGACAAACAGGCGCTGAACAGTGCGCTGGATGAATTGCACCGCGTTGGCGGTGTGCTGCGCATGCTGACTTTGACCGGTCTGACGGTATTTTGCTCGGAACTGGAAAAACTCCTTCGCGAACTTGAACAAGCACATGAAGTGAGTACTCCGCAGCGTGAGGCCATTCGCCGCGCCCTGTTCGGACTGACTCACTATCTGGACGCATTGGCGGATGGAGCCAGCAACGCCACTTTGCGCCTTTTTCATGAGTATCAGGAGTTGCTTCAGGCACGCGGACAGGAAATGGCTTTCGATATGGACCTGTTCTTCCCATCGTTACGGGTGGATTTGCCGGAAGCCCTGCTGCAATCTCCGCAGGAAAGCGATTCCCCGGCGCGTATCAAAGCCGCACGTCGTCAATACCAGCGTTCATTGTTGAAATGGTTGCGAGAGGACGGCAAAACTGAAGCATTGCGCGAAATGATAGCCGCAGTGCGCACTGTAGTGACCTGTGTACCCCAGAACCAGAATCGCGCGTATTGGTGGGTGGCGTTCGGTCTGCTGGAATGCATGTTCCATGACGGTATTCCGCCGGAAGTAAATTTCAAAAAATCACTTAGCCGTATCGACATCAAGATGAAATCGCTGACGGAAGGGAATCCCTTCGACGAAGAGGCATCAATCAGCGAAACGCTGTATTACATTGCGCGCAGTCACACGGTGAGCGACACGGTCGAACAGATCAAAAAAGTCTATGACCTCGATAGTTATTTGCCGGAAGAACAACCTAATCAGCCAAGTGAGACTGCAGCCCTGCTTGATAATATGCGCGCGCAACTCAACACGGCCGAGGAGACCTGGGAACATTGCATTGCCGATGAGCCTGAAGCATGCAAAAAATTTGCTGATGATCTGGAAAAACTGCACGGTCTGTCCGAACAGCTTGACCGCAACACGCTCCAGTATTTGAGCAAACAGATTCATTCCGCTGCATTGGAGATCGAAAATCCGGAAATGGCACAAAGTGTTTCCATGGATATGGCGATGGCAATGCTGTTGCTCAACAGTGGCATAGAACACTTCCAGCATCTGGGAAGCGGCTTCCAGGAACAATCACGGATTCTGAGTTCGCGTTTGCAGGCCGCCATCAAACGCATGCCGGAGGATGAGAACAAGCTGGCCCAGCTGGTCTCACTGTACTGCGAAATGGAACAGCACGAAGTAATGATGCCGCTGGCCAACGAAATGCAGAACAACCTGCTGCACATCGAACAGAATCTGAATGCATTCTTCAACAACGCTGCAAAACGTGCCGAATTGTCCCAGGTTGGTCGTCTGTTGAATCAGGTGCAGGGCGGTTTGCATATTCTTTCTCTGGATACCTCTGTGCAATTGATGGGCATGCTGCGTCAGGTAACAGAGCGTTACGTAAAGGGCGGAACGCCATCTGCAACTGAAATGCGCACAGTGGCAGCCGCTATCAGTACGCTGGGAGATTATGTGCACGGTCTCGTGCTCGGCCAGAAACCCGATTCAGCAGCAATCAGTAAAGTATTGCAGGAAATCACCGACATGCGGGCCGTGGCCGGCCATGAAGAAATTCCGGTGGAAGAAGAAGCTTCACAGGCAGTCGTCTCGATCCGTACCGGCAGCGAGGATCAGGAACTGCTGGAAGTCTTTCTGGAAGAAGCGCGCGAAGTCATTGAGACGCTGCATGCCAATCAGGAGATCAGCCGCCTGCACATGGATAGCCGCGAACCGCTGGTGACCATGCGGCGAGGGTTCCATACGCTCAAGGGCAGTGGCCGCATGGTCGGACTTACCGAGCTGGGCGAAGTCGCCTGGGCTGTGGAGCGCGCCATGAACAAATGGTTGCAGGAAAACAAACCTGCAACCCCCGAATTACTGGACATGATAGGCGATGCCGAAGTGCTGTTTCAGCATTGGGTGGACATGCTGCGCAGCGGCAGCACCACTGCCACCATCGATACCGCGTATCTGCTTACCGTGGCCGATTGCATCGAAAACGGCAAGGAAATTCCGCAACCCGAATTCAAACAGCCGACTTCCGAGCCGTCTGAGGTCAAAACACCGGAGCTTGAAGCAATCGAGCCTGAAGCAATCGAGCCTGAAGCAATTGAGCCTGAAGCAATTGAGCCTGAGCCTGCAAAAGACGAAAGCGAAGAAGACGTAAATATCGGTTCAGTCAGCCTTTCCCTGGTTTTGTTCGACATTGCTTCCGAAGAAGCAGCGGGTCATGTGAGGGCTTTATACGATCAGTTGGCAGCGCTGCACGAGAGCGAAACGCACACCGTTTCCTATGACTTCATGCGTGCTGCGCATACCCTGGCGGGTGTAAACCGTACCATGGGTTTTGTGCAAATCGCCGAACTGGCCTATGCGCTGGAAATGTTCCTGGAAGAGCGCATCGACAAGCCGCAAATGCTGAGCGAACAGCAACTGGCACTCGTCGACGAGGTGGTTAAGCGTCTTGACGAGATGTGCACCCTGGTGCGCGAACATCGGCAGGAGCCTCAGGCGCAACCGGAATTAATTGCCAAGTTGCAGGCGAACAAAGCAAACGTGTCAAAAGGAAAAAATGCGCGCAAAGCTGAAACCGCTTCCAGTGCCCCCCTGCCGCCCGAAGATCTGACAATTCCCACGCTGGACTTCGAAATACCGGTCGAGACAGAAAAAAAAATTTCTGAGTCCGCATCGGCCCCCGAAATCGAGCTGAATTTTGCGTTGCAGGAGGTAGCGACGGCCGGTTCAAGCGAAAAAATTCACACTGAACCAGCGGCAGAATTACCCGAAGTTGCCGATCTCGAACTTCTTGATGCAATTATCATTCCTACTGCAACGGAAGCGGCAGCACCCAAGCAGCAGCCGGCTGAAAGAGGCCGTGCAGTTCACGATGAGGTGGACGATCAATTGTTGCCCATCTTTCTGGAGGAGGCGCTGGAACTGTATCCACTGATCGGCAGCACCTTGCGCGCTTGGCACGAAAAACCTGAAGACATTCAACTGGGTCAAAATTTGCAGCGAAGTCTGCATACGCTTAAAGGCAGTGCACGCATGGCGGGTGCAATGCGCCTGGGTGAATTAACCCACCGTGTGGAAGATCGCGTGGAACAGGTGGTAAAAAGCGGCGAACTGGATGCAGAGCTATGGGATGAACTGGATGGGTATCTGGACCGTATCGGTACTGCCATTGAGCATTTGCAGCATCCTCAGGCAACACAAGCGGATGCGCAGTCGACCGGGGAAACCCATCCGAAAGACCGGTTTGAAATTACGCAGACCATTCAGAAGCAGGCTCTGGATGTTGGCGCCGAGCGTGCCATCCAGGCAGCTTTGCTGCGCGTACGTTCCGATACAGTTGACAGACTGGTCAATGAGGCGGGTGAAGTTAGCGTCGCGCGTTCGCGTGCCGAACTGGAATTGCGCGAACTCAAGAAGAGCGTGTTCGAACTGACCGAAAGCGCAAACCGGTTGCGCAAACAATTACGTGAGATCGAAATTCATGCTGAAGGGCAGATGGAAGCGCGTACCACAGTCGCGGGTGAAAGTGCCGAAAAGTTCGATCCGCTGGAATTCGACCGCTTTACCCGTTTCCAGGAAGTTACGCGCTTCATGAATGAAAGCGTGCATGACGTTCAGACCGTGCAACAGACATTGCTGAAGAACCTTGCCGAGACCGAGGCGGCGCTTGCCGCGCAATCACAACTCAACCGAGACTTGCAACAGGGTTTGATGGCAATCCGCATGGTGCCGTTTGCCAGCATCAGCGAACGTTTGTATCGCATCGTGCGCCAGACGTGCAAAGAACTGGGCAAGCGCGCCAACCTCGAGCTGTCCGGTACCGAGGTCGAACTTGATCGCAGCGTATTGGAGAAAATGACCGCACCGTTCGAGCATTTGCTGCGCAATGCGGTTGCGCACGGCCTGGAAACTCCCGAGAAGCGCCAGGCGACAGGCAAGGAACCGATCGGTGAAATCAGCCTGGCCTTGCGTCACGAAAGTAACGAAGTGGTATTCGAGTTCAACGATGACGGTGCCGGACTGGACGTTGCGCGCGTGCGCCAGAAAGCGATAGACAGCGGCGCAATACAGGGAGGCGAAGAAATCAGCGACGAGTTGGCAATGCAACTCATATTCACACCGGGTCTGTCTACCGCGCAGGAAGTGACCGAGATATCCGGCCGGGGGGTAGGTCTGGATGTGGTGCGCAGTGAGATTACCGCACTGGGCGGTCGCATCGATGTGAGTTCCGAGCCGGGGCACGGCGTGAATTTCACCATCCATCTGCCGCTAACGCTGGCGGTGACCCAGGCGCTACTGGTACGCGCCGGGCACCACACTTACGCCTTGCCTTCGAACATGATTGAGAATGTGCAGCAGCTTAAACCCGCTGCGCTGAAAGCAGCATACAAAAAGAAATATATCGAATGGCAGGGAGCGCGCTATCCGATGCATTACCTCACGCACCTGCTGGGAGATGAAGCCGAGATGGCGAGCAAGCCGTACAACGCGGTTTTGCAACTGCGTGCAGGAGATAGCCGCATTGCTGTGCATGTCGACGAGTTGCTTGGTAATCATGAAGTGGTGGTCAAGAATATCGGTCCGCAACTGGCGCGCATGCCCGGGATCGCCGGTGCAACGGTCTCCAGCAGCGGCGAAGTTATTCTCATCATCAACCCGATTGCCTACTCTCAGCGCATCGTGCCGGTGAAAAAGAAAGCCAAACCCACTGTGGTTGAGGAGGCTCATCACCTGCCCGTGGTGATGGTGGTGGATGATTCACTTACTGTGCGCAAGATTACCGGCCGTTTGCTGGCCCGCTCCGGCTATCATGTAGTGGCGGCCAAGGATGGCGTGGACGCGCTGGAACAACTTGCCGAAGCGCTGCCGGATGTGATGCTGCTGGATGTGGAAATGCCACGCATGGACGGTTTCGAACTGACCAAACGCATGCGCAAGGATGAGCGCACCAAGGCAATACCGATTATCATGATCACATCGCGCACTGCCGAAAAACATCGTAACTATGCTTTGGAACTGGGCGTGAACGACTACATGGGGAAACCCTATCATGATGAAGAATTGCTCAAAAGCATCGCCAGTTTCGTAAAGGCCTGACAAACACACAAAATTGAGATTAATGTGCAGGCAGATTACAATAGCAATATGCTCGAGTTTAATCTCACGAATCACTTCCTGATTGCCATGCCGGCAATGACCGATCCCTTTTTTGCCAAGTCCCTGACATATGTATGCGAGCATAACGACCAGGGTGCCATGGGCATCGTGGTGAATCGCCCGATCAGTCTCACCCTGAGCGAATTGTATGCCCAGATCAATATGCCGCTGAAACCAGCCGAGCTGGAAGATGTACTGGTTCATTTTGGTGGACCGGTACAAACCGACCGCGGCTTTGTACTGCATGATGAGGGGGGGCCATGGCAATCCACACTGCAGGTTAACGACAGGATCGCGCTTACAACTTCAAAGGACATCCTTCAGTCTGTGGGTGAAGGGCAAGGGCCGCGCCATTTGCTGGTAACCCTGGGTTATGCCGGATGGTCGGAAGGGCAACTGGAGCAGGAACTTGCCGACAATGCCTGGCTCAGCGTACCCGCGACCGAGCACATCCTGTTCGACCTGCCGGCCGAGGAACGTTTGCCTGCAGCGATGGCGCTGCTCGGTATTGATTACGCTACACTTTCTGACGAGGCGGGACATGCCTGACAAGGCAGGATCGAGGATCAAGGATCAAGGATTGAGCAAGGCGGCTGAAGTTGAAAAACCTGCGATCACCCCAACACAGAGTTCCACCATCCCCCCCCCAATCCTCAATCCTCAATCCTCAATCCTGATTGGCACGCTACTCGCATTTGATTTCGGCACCAAACGCATCGGCATTGCAATCGGTAATACCGTCTCCGCGACTGCCCGGCCGCTGACCACGATCAGCGAAGAAAAAAATGACACCCGTTTTGCTGCCATTGCCGCGCTCCTGACGGAGTGGCAACCGGTTGCGCTGGTGGTCGGGGTGCCTTGTAACGACGATGGTACCCCGCACGAAATGACCGCACTGAGCCGCCGATTTGCCAACCGCCTTAAAGGGCGGTTTAAATTACCCACGATACTGGTGGATGAGCGTTATACTTCTGCCGCCGCGAGCTCAGTGCTGGATGAGGAAGGGATTCACGGCAGGAAACAGAAATCCCTGATCGACCAGTATGCTGCGCAGCAAATACTGCAAGCGTATTTCGATGAACCCAGCGCAGGAAGCTATGCATGAACAACCCTCAGTTAAACAGTAACGGCGAGCTTCAGCACCTGCTGAGCACCGAAGGTCTTCCTGCACCCATCGTGCGCAACATACTGGATAAGGCCGCTGAATTTGTAAGTGTCGCCGAAGCCCATGAAATCAAGAATATTCCCCTGCTGCAGGGCAAGTCGGTGTTCAACATCTTTTTTGAGAACAGCACGCGCACCCGTACCACCTTTGAGATCGCGGCCAAACGCCTGTCCGCGGATGTGGTCAATCTCAACATTGGATCGTCTTCGACAAGCAAGGGCGAAACATTGCTGGACACGGTGGACAACCTGTGTGCGATGCATGCCGACATGTTCGTGGTACGCCATTCCTCGGGCGGTGCTGCGCACCTGATCGCCAGACACGTCGCACCCAGGATACACGTCATCAACGCAGGCGATGGCCGCCATGCGCACCCCACGCAGGCACTGCTCGACATGTTCACCATCCGCCATTACAAAAAGGAATTCCATAACCTGCGCGTTGCCATAGTAGGCGACGTGATGCACTCACGCGTAGCAAGATCCCAGATCCACGCGCTGACAACCTTGGGCGTGCCGGAAGTGCGTGTAATTGCTCCCAAGACCTTGTTGCCAACGCATGTCGAAAAGCTGGGCGTGCAGGTCTATCAAGACATGTCGCAAGGCCTGAAGGATGTGGACGTGGTGATGATGCTGCGCCTGCAGAACGAGCGCATGCAGGGCGCACTGCTGCCGTCGGCACAGGAGTATTTTAAAAACTACGGCCTGACGCAAAGCCGGCTGGCGAACGCAAAGAGCGATGCCATCGTAATGCACCCGGGGCCGATGAACCGCGGCGTGGAAATCGACTCGGCAGTGGCAGACGGTGCGAATTCCGTCATTCTGCCGCAGGTGACCTTCGGTATTGCGGTGCGCATGGCTGTAATGAGTATGCTGGCAGGGACAAAATGAATATTCATATCAAGAACGGTCGTCTGATCGATCCGCACAACAAACTGGATGCAAAACAGGACGTGTTTATCGCAGAAAAGCGCATTGCCGCGATCGGCAAGGCACCGCAGGGTTTTGTGGCCGATCAGGTAATCGACGCAAAAGGGTTAATCGTCGCGCCGGGCCTGGTGGATGTCGCTGCGCGCCTGCGCGAGCCAGGCTACGAATACAAGGCCACGCTGGAATCGGAAATGGAAGCTGCTATGGCAGGCGGCGTGACATCGCTCTCCTGTCCGCCCGACACCGATCCGCCGCTGGATGAGCCGGGCCTGGTGGAAATGCTCAAACATCGCGCCCGTTCGCTCAACCAGGCACGGGTATTTCCCGTCGGCGCATTGACCTACGAATTGAAAGGTGCGGAACTGACCGAGATGTTTGAACTGACGGAAGCTGGCTGCAAGGCGTTCAGTCAGGCCGATGCGTCGCTGACCGATACGCGCGTCCTGATGCGCGCCATGCAATATGCAGCGACTTTTGACTATCGTGTATGGCTGCGCCCGCAGGACCCATTTCTTGCCAGGGACGGTGTGGCGCACGACGGCGAGGTGGCAACGCGCCTGGGGTTGCCCGCGATCCCGGTGGTGGCCGAGACCATCGCGCTTTCCACCATGTTGCAACTGGCGCGTGAGACAGGTGTGAAACTGCATATATGCCGCATCTCCAGCGCAGAGGGCGTTGAAATGGTGCGCGCGGCAAAGCGAAGCGGACTGCCGGTGACCTGCGATGTATCCATGAATCACGTGCATTTGTGCGAGATGGACATCGGATTTTTCGATTCCAATTTCCGCCTGTCGCCGCCCTTGCGCAGCCAGCGCGACCGGACAGCGTTGCGCGCCGGGTTGCAGGATGGCACCATCGATGCGATCTGTTCCAACCATTCTCCGGTGGACGAGGACGCGAAGCAACTGCCGTTTGGCGAGGCCGAAGTGGGTGCGACAGGCATGGAACTGTTGCTGCCGCTGGTGCTGAAATGGGCGGAAGAAGAAAAGCTGTCCCTGCTGGATGCGCTGACGCGCATCACCATCAATCCGGCACAACTGCTGGGTGTAAAAATGGGGCATCTGTCGGTCGGCGCACATGCCGATGTGTGCGTGTTCGATCCATCGACCACCTGGAAGGTGGAACCTGCTGCGCTGAAAAGCCAGGGTAAAAACACCCCGTTTATTGGCTACACCATGCAAGGCCGGGTGCGCCATACCATCGTCGAGGGCAAGGTCGCCTATTCCCTGTAACCGGAAGTCACCATGAATCCACTGCTAGACTTTAGTGGTTTGCCGCGTTTTGCGGAGATCAAACCCGAACACATTACCTCTGCTACCGAAGAGCTGCTGAAGCGTAACCGCACACTGATGGCCAGTTTGCTGTCCGATCCGGCACCGCCGACCTGGGACAACTTCGTGCAGCCCTTTGAGGATGCGAATGAGCATCTGGCACGTGCCTGGGGACAGGTCGGACACCTCAATGCGGTGATGAACTCGCCGGAGTTGCGCGAAATGTACAACGCCAACCTGCCCAAAGTCACTCAGTACTATGCCGAGCTGTCGCAAAACCTTGCACTTTACCGGAAATACAAGGCGATCCACGATAGCGCCGAATACGCGAAGCTGAATACAGAACAGCGCAAAGTCATTGAACACGAATTGCGCGACTTTCGCCTCGGCGGCGCAGAATTGCCGGAAGACCAGAAGGCGCGTTTCATGGCGATACAGGAAAAGCTGTCGGCGCTGGTGTCCAAATTCTCCGACAACCTGCTGGATGCGACCAACGCCTACAGCTGGGTGGTTGAGGATGAAAAAGACATTGCCGGCATTCCGCCTGACGAATGCCAGGTGGCAGCCGAAGCGGCACAGCAGGCCGGGAAAAAGGGCTGGCTGTTTACACTGAAAGCGCCGTCCTATGGTCCGGTGATACAGTACGCTGAGAACCGTGCCTTGCGCGAAAGGTTGTATCGCGCCTACACCACGCGCGCCAGCGAACAGTCAACAGCGGATAACAAGGCAGACCTGGACAATACGCTGCTGATGTCGGAGATACTGAAACTGCGCGCAGAAGAAGCGCGCATGCTGGGTTTTGCCAATTACGCTGAACTGTCGCTGGCAAGCAAGATGGCGGATAGTCCGCAGCAAGTGGCGGAATTCCTGCGTGAATTGGCACAGCGCGCGCGGCCTTTTGCGGAAAAAGACCTGGAAGAAATGCGCGCATTTGCCGGAAGCCAACTCGGGTTCGACAACCTGCAAGCATGGGACGTGGCTTTTGTCGGCGAGAAGCTGCGCCAGCAGCGTTACGCATTCTCGGAGCAGGAGGTGAAGCAGTACTTTCCTGAAGATGCCGTGTTGTCAGGATTGTTCGGCCTGGTCGAAACCCTGTTCGGCCTCGGCATTACACCCTCGTCAGCTCCGGTCTGGCACGAAACAGTGCGTTTTTTCGATATCCGCGACGACGCGGGGTTGCTGATCGGTCAGTTCTATGTCGACCTTTATGCACGCGCTAGCAAACGTGGTGGTGCCTGGATGGACGACGCCATCACGCGCCGCCGTACAGCGGACGGCATCCAGCTTCCGGTGGCTTACATCAATTGCAACTTTGCATCCCCGGTGGGCGGACGCCCGGCACTGTTCACGCACGATGAGGTCATCACGCTGTTTCATGAATTTGGACACAGCTTGCACCACCTTTTGACGGAGGTGGAAGAACTGGGCGTGTCCGGCATCAGCGGGGTGGAATGGGATGCCGTCGAACTGCCCAGCCAGTTCATGGAGAATTTCTGCTGGGAATGGGATGTGCTGCAGGGTATGACGCGCCATGCGGAATCCGGCCGGAAGCTGCCGCGTGAGTTGTACGACAAAATGATCGCCGCGAAAAATTTCCAGAGCGGCCTGCAGATGCTGCGCCAGATCGAATTTGCGCTGTTCGACCTGCGCCTGCACAGTGACTATGATGCAAGCGGCGGACAGACTGTGCAACAACTACTGGACGAAGTGCGAAATGAAGTCGCGGTGCTGATCCCGCCTCCGTTCAACCGTTTCCAGAACAGCTTCTCGCATATCTTTGCGGGCGGTTATGCGGCAGGATACTATAGCTACAAATGGGCGGAAGTATTGTCGGCCGATGCCTACAGCCTGTTCGAGGAAAACGGCGTGCTGAATGCAGCCACCGGCTGCCACTTCCGCGAGCAAGTACTTGCAGTCGGCGGCAGCCGCGACGCAATGGAATCGTTCAAGGCGTTCCGCGGTCGCGAACCGGAAATCGATGCGCTGTTGAGGCATAACGGGTTGGTGGAAGCGTAAGCAAAGGAGGTAATGTGAAAGCGATATTACTGTTGTTGAGTCTGCTGATAATGGCAAACACGGCAGTAGCCGAACTGTACCGCTCCATCGACAAGGATGGCAAAGTGCATTACAGCGACGTTCCATTGACGGGATCGGAAGATGTGGAGCGTCTGAAATCGGCAAAAGAACCGGCACCGGATTCAAACCTTCCCTATGAAACGCAACGCGCGATGCAAAATTTTCCGGTTACGCTGTATACATTTCCAACATGTGGATCGGCATGCCAAATGGCGCGCGATCTGCTTGGAAAGCGCGGAATTCCTTTCACGGAAAAAAGCCTGGTCAAGCAGGCTGAAGCTGAAGCATTTCGCAAAGCTTCCGCCGATAGTAAATTCCCATCCGCGACTGTCGGCAAAACATGGCTAAAGGGCTTCCAGGCTGAGCAGTGGAACAATGAACTGGACTTTGCGGGCTACCCCAAAAAAGACCTGACCTATCGTCCTCGTCCTGTTGCATCGCCTGCCCACCCGGAAGAAGAGGCGCCAACCGACCAGCCTCAAGAACAATGAAGCTGGCAACATGGAACGTTAACTCGCTCAAGGTGCGGCTACCGCATTTGCTGGAATGGCTGGCGGCGAATCCGGTGGACGTAGTGTGCCTGCAGGAGACCAAGAGCGAGGACAGGAATTTTCCGGCAGTCGAGTTGCAGGAAGCGGGATACCAGGCTGCTTTCAGCGGACAAAAAACCTATAACGGTGTTGCGATCCTCAGCCGGATGCCCATCAGCAATGTGCAATGCGGCATTCCGGATTTCGAGGATGAACAAAAGCGTGTTATCGCTGCCACCATCGACGGCGTGCGTGTGGTATGCGTTTACGTTCCCAACGGACAGGAAGTCGGCTCTGATAAATTCCAGTACAAACTCAAATGGCTGGCAGCGCTTACGGCCTGGCTGAGGGACGAACTGGGGAAATATCCCAGACTTGTGCTGCTGGGCGATTACAACATCGCCCCGGAAGACCGCGACGTATACGACCCGGTTGCGTGGCAAGGCAATGTGCTGGTGAGCGAAGCGGAACGGGCGGCTTTCCAGGGTTTGCTGCAACTGGGTTTGCGCGATGCCTTCCGCCTGTTCGAACAGGAAGAAAAAAGCTACTCGTGGTGGGATTACCGCATGATGGCTTTTCGCCGCAACATGGGTTTGCGCATCGACCACATCCTGGTCAGCCCTGCGCTGCAATGCGCCTCGTGCATCATTGACAAGGCACCGCGCAAACTGGAGCGGCCGTCAGATCACACCATTGTAGTGGCAGAGGTGGCGTAGTACGAGGCGCGGCGCGACATGAATAAAACGGAAAGCGCCACATACAGTTTTAAAAAAATTGCAATGCTGTTATTGTTATTGCCGCTGGGGATGATGCTTGGCTCAGGCTGTGGACAATTGTGGGTAGCGCTGCTGTTCATTATTGGTATAAGTATGGTGATTCCGCTCGCAATGCAGTTGATGGGCAAGCTGCAATATCCACTGGGTCAGGCCATTGGGAAAGTGGCATTCATCGTGTTCATGCTCTGGGGCGTGATTATCGTGATCTCGGGTGTGACTGGACTGTTTGCTCACGAGCCATTTTTGTCGAGCGCCTGTTCCGGCATGGATGCAGCCACCAGAATTGCGATCAAGTCTCTAAGAGTGGCTGGCAAGGCGCTGTAATTGTCCGCTTCACGTACCGTACTCAAACCGCAGGTTCAGATATTGCAGAGGTGATATGAAACAACTTGGCTGGCTTTTACTGTTGATTGCACTCCCGGCGACAGGCGGCGAATTGCCCCGCCCCGACCACATCGTCATCGTGGTCGAAGAAAATAAATCCTTCAACCAGATCATCGGCAACGCGGATGCGCCCTACATTAACGAACTGGCCAAACGCGGCGCGCTGTTCACCAATGCCCATGGCATCACCCATCCCAGCCAGCCGAATTATCTTGCCCTGTTTTCCGGCAGTACACACGGCATCACCAGCAATATCTGCCCGCAGGAACTGAGCGGAGACAACCTTGCCAGCCAGTTGCTGGCTCAAGGCTTGAGCTTTGCAAGTTATTCAGAGTTCCTGCCGGAGACTGGTTTTAAGGACTGCTACTATAATTTCTACAGACGTAAGCATAACCCCGTCGCAAACTGGAAAAAGCTGACCGCCTACAACCAGTCATTTATAGCCTTCCCTTCCGATTATGCAAAACTCCCTGCTGTTGCCCTTGTCATTCCCGATCAGAGCAATGACATGCATGATGGCAGCATCGTACGCGGCGATGCCTGGCTGAAGGAGAATATCGGGCCATATACGCAATGGGCGATGAAACACAACAGCCTGCTTATCGTAACCTGGGACGAGGACAATGGCTCAAAGGACAATCATATTGCCACGATCCTGGCCGGACAGATGGTCAAGCCCGGAAAATACGGACAACGCATCGACCACTACAGCGTGCTGCGTACCATTGAAGAAATGTATGGGTTGCCGCCGTTGAATGAGAGCGCTTCTGCGCAGACGATAAAAGGCATCTGGCTGAAATGAATCTGGGCCTTGCGTGCTGCTTTTGTTACTTGTTCTCCCCATCCAGTCCCAGTTCCTGAATCTTGCGCGTCAACGTATTGCGCCCCATCCCCAACAGGGTTGCGGCTTCGATGCGCCGCCCGCCGGTGTGTTGCAATGCCTGGGTGATGAGCGTGCTCTCGAATTGTTTGGTGAGCGTGTCGAGGAGATTGGGTTCGCCGCGTTGCAGGGCGAGCGCGGCCTGCTGGGCCAATGCCGCCCGCCAATCCAGGTTGAGCGCGCTGCTGACATGGGTGTCGCGCCATTCCGAAGGCAGGTCGGCAATCTCCACCACCTGCGTAGGCGTCATGACGGTAAGCCAGTGGCACAGGTTTTCCAGCTGGCGCACGTTACCGGGGATATCCTGCGCAGATAAATAATCCAGCGCGGTTTCGCTTAACGTTTTTTGTTCGACACCCAATTCAACCGCACTTCTCTGCAAAAAATATTTTGCCAGCAGCGGGATATCTTCGCGGCGCTCGCGCAATGGCGGCAGGCGCAGGCGGATGACGTTGAGACGATGAAACAGGTCCTCACGGAACAATCCCTGTTTTACGCGCTCATCCAGGTTCTGGTGGGTGGCGGCGATGATACGTACGTTGGCCTTGATCGGCTGATGCCCGCCGACGCGGTAGAAATTGCCATCCGACAGCACGCGCAGCAGGCGCGTCTGCAATTCGGCGGGCATGTCGCCGATTTCATCCAAAAACAGCGTGCCGCCTTCCGCCTGTTCGAAACGTCCATGACGCGTGGTGGTTGCGCCCGTGAACGCACCGCGTTCGTGACCGAACAATTCGGATTCCAGCAGATCCTTCGGGATCGCCGCAGTGTTGATGGCGACAAAGGGTTTGTCGGCACGCGGGCTATGGCGGTGCAGTGCTTGCGCGACCAGTTCCTTGCCGGTCCCGGATTCGCCGTTGATGAGCACAGTAGCATTGGACTGCGCGAGGCGGCCGATGGCGCGGAAAACTTCCTGCATGGCAGGCGCATGGCCGAGGATATCGGGCGCTGCCTGCGCATCCTCCGCATGCACATTCTTGCGCTGGCTTTGTTCCAGCGCGCGGCGGATCAGTTCCACTGCGTGATTGACGTCGAACGGCTTGGGCAGGTATTCGAATGCACCGCCCTGAAAAGCGGAAACCGCGCTTTCGAGATCGGAGTAGGCGGTCATGATGATGACCGGCAGATTGGGGAAGTCATTACGCAGCTTTTGCAGCATCTCCAGCCCCGAACTGCCGGGCATGCGGATATCGCTGATCACCATCTGCGGTAAATTGCCGGGCAGTTCTGCCAGTGCTTCATCGGCGGAAACGAAGCTTTTGTATTCGATTCCTTCACGTGCAAGGGCTTTTTCCAGCACCCAGCGGATTGAACGATCATCGTCAATGATCCAGACAGGTTTGGCCATATTATTTTCCCACGTTTTGTAATGGAAGCACGACGCTGAAACAGGTGCGACCGGGTTCACTTTCAAATTCGATACTGCCCTGATGCTGGCTCACAAAATCCTGCGCCAGTGTCAACCCCAGACCATGTCCCTCAGCGCGGCCGGAAACCAGCGGATAGAATATCTTGTCGCGCAGATGGGCCGGAATGCCGGGACCATTGTCGATGATCTGCACCATAATGGCGAGGCGATGCAATTTTTTCATCAGCGTTACCTGGCGGGTGATGCGCGTACGAAAAAGGATTTCCCCATTGCCCTGCATGGCCTGTGCAGCATTGCGCACGATATTGAGCACCACCTGGATCAATTGCTCCTTGTCACCGAGCAGTTCCGGCAGACTCAGGTCGTAATCGCGAACGATAAGCAGGCCTTCGGGCAGTTCTGCCAGTACCACGCTGCGAACACGCTCCAGCACTTCGTGGATATTGAGCGCACTGAAATGGGGCACATGTTGCGGGGTGAGCAATTGCTCCATCAGGGCGCGCAGCCGATCCGCTTCCTGGATGACAACCTGGGTGTACTCGCGCAACGCAGGCTTTTCCAGCTCCTGTTCAAGCAATTGCGCCGCGCCGCGGATACCGCCCAGCGGATTCTTGATCTCATGTGCGAGATTGCGCAATAACAGGCGGTTGGCTTGCGTCTGATCCAGCATTTGTTCTTCCCGTGCCAATTTAAGCGGCCGATCGATCGTGTGAAATTCCAGCAGCAGGGCATAGGGCTCAAGTTGCAGCGGCGTGGCCGTACAACTCAGGTACAACTTGTTTGTATTTGCGTGGGTGCCGAGTTGCAGTTCGTGCTCGATATGACTGGCACGGCTACTTAGCGCTGATTGAATTGTGCCGAACAGTTGCTCGGTATGTGTGAAAGCATGCTGCAGCGGGTGACCGACCAAATTGGTATTGCTCAGCCCGAAAAGATGCTCTGCTGCCGGGTTGAGATAGGCGAAACGCGACTCATCGTCCAGCAGGATGACGGCAGTGGTCAGGTGTTCAAATAAAGGGAGCGAATCGGGCGGCATGTCAGTTCAAGTAGCAGAAAACATGCCATGTAAAACTACTACTTGAGGCCGGAAAGTTCTGTTTTAAGCGCTTCAACGTTTTTTTCGTGCATTTCGACTGCTTGCTGCAGCGCCTTCACTTTCGCTTCATATTTTGGAACATTGCGGAATGTCTGGCCGTTCTGGCCTTTGTACACCTCCGGGTTGTCCTGGCCTTCCTTCAGACTGGTGCGCGCTGCCTCAAGGGCCTGCATTTCGGAAGCGAGCTCATCCTCCAGTATTCTTCGACGCTTAGTGTCACGCCGGCTCTGGGTCTCTGAATTTACGCTGGGGAAATTTTCGGATGCATTGTTGCGCATCGGTGGTGGAGACATGGTTGGCAACGGCTCGAGATGAAGCTTTTTGCCACCTTTGATCGGTTTGCTTGAATAGGTAACATGACCATCGTCATCTACGCGTTTGTATATCGCGGCATTTGCGTTGAGGGCAAAAGCCGCAGAACAACATAAAACAAACAGAAAACGCAGTTTCATTGTTGAATCCATGGTTAAGATTAGCGCAGTATAGGTCAATGGGCAGGCGCTGAGAAGACCGTTAAAAAAGAACGGAGCCGTAAAGGCTCCGTTCTTTTTTTGCTGTCAGGACTGCCTAGATACTGTAGTACATATCGAATTCAACCGGATGGGTTGTCATGCGGAAACGCGTCACTTCATCCATCTTCAGGCCGATGTAGGCATCGATCATTTCGTTGGAGAACACGCCGCCACGGGTCAGGAACTCGCGATCCTTGTCCAGGTATTCCAGCGCCTGCTCAAGGCTGGCACATACGGTCGGGATCTTGGCTCCCTCTTCCGGTGGCAGGTCGTACAGGTCCTTGTCGGCAGGATCGCCGGGGTGAATCTTGTTTTGCACACCGTCCAGGCCTGCCATCATCATGGCCGAGAAGGCGAGGTAGGGGTTTGCACCCGGATCCGGGAAACGCACCTCGACGCGGCGGGCCTTGTCGGACTGCACATAGGGAACGCGGATCGAGGCGGAGCGGTTGCGCGCCGAGTAGGCCAGCATCACCGGCGCTTCGAAGCCGGGCACCAGGCGCTTGTAGGAATTGGTCAGCGGGTTGGTCAGCGCGTTCAGTGCACGGGCGTGCTTGATGATGCCGCCAATGTAATACAGCGCGAACTCGGACAGGCCTGCGTAGCCGTTGCCTGCAAACAGGTTCTTGCCGCCTTTCCAGATCGACTGGTGAACGTGCATGCCGGAGCCGTTATCGCCGACGATGGGCTTGGGCATGAAAGTGGCTGTCTTGCCATATTGATGCGCAACGTTGTGAACGGCGTATTTCAGTATCTGCGTCCAGTCGGCGCGCTGTACCAGCGGGGCGAATTTGGTACCGATTTCGCCCTGGCCGGCGGTTCCGACTTCGTGGTGATGCACTTCCACTTCCACGCCCATGGCTTCCAGCGCCAGGCAAATGGCGGAGCGGATGTCCTGCAGCGAATCCACCGGAGGAACCGGGAAATAGCCGCCCTTTACTTTCGGACGGTGGCCGATATTGCCGCCTTCTATTTTTTCTGCGGATGCCCAGGCAGCTTCTTCGGAATGTACTTTACAGAAGCTGCCGGACATGTCGACTTGCCAGTTCACGGAATCAAAAATGAAGAATTCGGGCTCGGGACCGAAGTAGGCGGTGTCGCCAAGGCCGGAAGATTTCAGGTAAGCATCGGCGCGCTTGGCGAGAGAGCGCGGATCACGGTCATAGCCTTTTCCGTCGGAAGGTTCGACCACGTCGCAGGAAACAACCAGTGTGGCTTCATCCATGAACGGATCGACAAAAGCCGTAGCGGGATCCGGCATCAGCAACATGTCGGAAGCCTGAATGCCTTTCCAGCCCGCGATGGAAGATCCGTCGAAAGCATGGCCTTCTTCGAATTTATCCGCGCCGAATGCCTTGACCGGCACTGAGACGTGTTGCTCCTTACCGCGGGTGTCAGTGAAACGAAAATCCACAAATTTGATGCCTTGTTCTTTGACTAGCTTCAGAACGTCAGCGGCTGTTTTAGACATACTCGAATCTCCCAAGAAAAAATTTTAAGACGATGCTCTTTATGGTGAAAAAAATGGCCTGTACAACGGAATGTGGAACAGCAGAAACCGTGCCAACAAAAAAAACGCAAAAAAACGTTAAGACGCACATTGTGCCATATTTGCGCAGGAGGTGGGCATGCAACGCACGCCCTTGAATAGGGCGAAATCGATACATGGCGCACTATTATGGTGCGCGATTTTGGTAGAGCAAAATACTCCGAAAATAGGGATCATCCGCCGTAATGGCAGCACATTTTTTTTCCAGTTCGGCGAAACCGGACGGCAGTTCAAACAAAATCTCGGCATCGACCTTGCCGCCCAGATAATGCAGCACAACACGCGTGGAAGGAGGCAGGTTGGTACCCAGACGATCTGTCAGATGCGCCAGCAACAAATGCCGCTGCGGCAGATGAATGTTGGCTTTGGTCCGGGCATCGTCTTCAGAATCGATATGCACCAAGACATCCATTACATGATGGCTTTTGAGCACGGCGATACGCGCAGCCTCGGCAATGTAATGCCCTTCCGACACACTGATCCTGGGCTCAACGATGATATGGGCATCAACCAGCGCATTGTCGGCCATTTTGCGCGTGCGCAGTTCGTGCAAACCAATCACACCGGGTACTGCCTTGAGCGTATTGCGGATGGCGCGAACCTCTTTTTCATCCAGTCCGGTGTCTACCAGTTCAAACAGGGCATCCCGGGCGAACTCAAAGCCCATATAAGCGATCATCACCCCCACAACCGCAGCAGCAACCAGGTCAAGAAAAGTGTAGCCCAGCAGATTGCCGACGATGCCGACAATGACGACCAGCGACGAGGCCGCATCCGAACGTGCATGCCAGGCATTAGCCACCAGCATCTGCGAGCGCACGCGCCGGGCGACCGCAAGCATGTAACGGAACATGCCTTCCTTGGCTGCGAGCGCGACAATGGCAACCCAGAGTGTGAATGGATGCACTGCATGAACCTGTTCCGGATGTTGCAAACGCATGCCTGAGGCAACGAGCAAACCGATGCCCAGCGCTGCGAGACTGGCACCCAGAATCAGGGAAGCCGCCGTTTCGATACGCGCGTGCCCATAGGGATGTTCCGCATCGGCATGCTTGTTGCCATGCCGGTTGGCGAACAAGACCAGTACATCGGACAGCAAGTCAGCCAGCGAATGCATACCGTCCGCCATCAGCGATTGCGACTTGCCGAAAAAGCCTGCCAGTACCTGCATCACGGTCAGCAGCAAATTGATGACAATACTCACCCAGGTGCTTTTGCGCGCAGCGGCAAAGCGCACCGGGTGCGCCGGCTCGAATGAGGCTGACTTACCGTGCGAATGCGAGTGAGTATGATTTTTCATTAGTTGATCGGTATAGTATGCTGCTGTGCCGGGCAGGATAGCACCAGCATGTTAAAGGTTAAACACAGGTAAAGAAAATGGGAAAAATCACCGAAATACTGAACACCGCGCAACAACGCGCAAAAGAATTGAACCTGCCCTACAAGGGCGCCCTGAAACCGGAAGAAGCATACGAATTGATGAAGTCTGCTCCCGGTGCAAAGATCGTGGACGTGCGCACCCGCGCCGAGATCGACTGGGTCGGGCGAGTTCCCGGCGCGGTGGAAATAGAATGGCTGACCTATCCCGGTATGAAACAGAATCCGGATTTCATGGCCGCGCTGCAACAACAGGTCGACAAGGAAGCGCTGGTCATGTTTCTGTGCCGCAGCGCGCACCGCTCGCACCATGCCGCGACACTGGCGACGCAAGCCGGATATACCGATTGCTACAACGTGCTGGAAGGATTCGAGGGCGACAGAAACCCGGGCAACCAGCGCAACACGATGAATGGCTGGCGCCTGAAAGGACTGCCCTGGGAACAGAGCTGACCACTACTCCCTCTCCCATTTATGGGAGAGGGCTGGGGAGAGGGTCCGATGAAATTGCTAGCCAGTCAAAAAAGCCCGCCGCAAAACGGTGGGCTTGTTTTTTATGGGAGCTACTAATCCCGCACGATCAAGATTTCTATTCTGATCAAATCAAACGGGCAAACTCCCTTCCCCCGCAGGCGGGGCTGCAGAAGGTCGCTGCGAAGCAGCGGGGACCTACCGGCGTACCTCTTGCGGGTGTAAGGGCTGGGGATGAGGGTCGGTGCGTACCTTCCAAACTGGGTTTTAACTTGTCGTCCCTCACCCCATCCCCTCTCCCGCCTGCGGGAGAGGGGCTTCCAGCGACTTCATACTTATTCAATAAATCAGGCAGCCGACCAGTTCACCAAACCACTGAAATTGGTCGCCAGCACGATCAGGCCGAATGCAATGCGGTACCACGCAAACGCGGTGAAATCGTGGCGGCTGA
>JBNKBO010000018.1:0-11655 GCA_050287265.1 Sideroxydans sp.
ATTCTGGTCATATTGATTTTGCTTAATGGCGCTTTCGCCATGTCCGAGATCGCGCTGGTCACTGCACGCCGCAGTCGGCTGGCGCGTCTGGCGGATGGTGGCGATGCGGCTTCGGCGGTTGCGATTCGCCTGCGTGAGGAGCCGACGCGCTTTCTTTCCACTATCCAAATCGGCATCACCGCCATCGGCATCCTCAACGGCATCGTCGGCGAGTCGGTGCTGGCCGCTCCCTTTGCGCTGTGGCTGCAAGGGTTCTTCATCGAGGTGCGGCTGAGTGAATTGATCGCGACGGCGCTGGTGGTTGTGATCGTTACCTATTTCACCATTGTCATCGGCGAGCTGCTGCCAAAGCGCTTGGCGCAGATCAACCCGGAAGGCATCGCGCGCATGGTCGCGCGACCGATCCGGGGACTAGCCATGCTGTCGCGTCCCTTTGTCTGGTTGCTGTCGGCTTCGACTGACATGCTGCTGCGGCTCACGGGAAAGCAGCAGGCGTCGGAGGGGAGTGTCACTGAAGAAGACATTCAGGCCATGCTGATGGAAGGCTCGCAGGCGGGAATCATTGAGCAACAGGAGCACGCCATGATGCGCAATGTGTTTCGCCTTGATGAACGGCTGATCGGCTCGTTGATGGTGCCGCGTTCGGACATTGTCTATCTTGATCTGGAAGATTCTCTGGAGACCAATCTGGCGCGTGTGTCCGCTTCCGAACATTCGCGTTTCCCGGTCTGCAGGGGCGGCTTGCAGAACATCCTGGGCGTGATCTCCGCCAATCAGTTGTTTCAGCGCCAGCGTCAGCAACATCCGCTGCGTCTGGATGTCGATCTGCTACCTTGTACTTTTGTACCGGAATCAGTCACCGGTCTGGAACTGCTGAAGGCGTTTCGCGCGGCCGAATCACAATTAATGATCGTGGTTGATGAATACGGTGAGGCGCAGGGCATGGTCACCCTGCGCGATGTGCTGGAAGCCATCACCGGTGAGTTCAAACCCAGCCGCAGCGAGGAGGAGTGGGCCGTGCAGCGCAAGGATGGCTCATGGTTGCTGGATGGCATGATCCCACTGCCAGAGCTGAAGGACAGGCTCGAACTGAAGACGGTACCTGAGGAAGGACGAGGCCGCTTCCACACGCTGAGCGGTATGCTGATGTGGCTGCTGGAGCGTCTGCCACATACCGGCGACGTGGTGGAGTGGGAGGGCTGGAGGCTGGAGGTGGTGGACCTCGACGGCAGACGCGTGGACAAGGTGCTGGCGAGCCGCAAGCAGGACACTTCCGCACCATCGGCTACTACCTGATAAGATTTTATCTTCCGCAAGGGCGATGTTCTTTTTTAAGGCAAAAGAATAAGGGGGCAATTCAGGCTTGAATTGTTTTCGCGGGTTATGGCAAACCAAGGCAAAACTGGAGTTGCCCATTTGAATTCATGTCGGGAGCCTGCCTTGAGACTTGGCAATGAAGAAGCTCTGATCGCAAAAGGCTTGAAGTCAGGTCGACGAAGGTACAAAGTGTAATGCGTGTGGTTGGTTTGGGTGGTTCCTTTCAACCGGATTCCTTTCAACAGGAGGCTTGTCATGTATTCATCTGTCACTATCCCTTTCGGGGTAAAGATGCTTTTCAATACGGCTACGATCAAACCCGGTGTGGCTTTCGAAGATGTCGAGTTGGCGCTGGCCGAGATGTGCAATGTGGTGAAAGATACTTACGGCGGCGACAAGGGCGGTTTTATAGCCGGTCAGGTCTTTGCCTTCTCCGGTTTCGTCTCGGACGAAGGTTCGCTGAGCGATTCGCGGGCGGCAGAGAAGCATATCGCGATCGTGACTTACTGGAAGTCTTTCGAGGAGCACGAACGGTCGCACGCGGACAAGGCCTTCAAGGATAAATTCGCTGCCCTGGCCGCGCTGTGCGTCGAAAGCAAGGAGCTGGGTTACGACATGCTCTGGCAGGGGGTGCCGGAATAGGCATGGTAAAAGGTATTTAGCTAATGGGGCCGGCAGCATCGCAATAGTCTTCGAGATGTGTATTAATTGAAAACAAAACCGAAGCTGATCCTTTTTGGTTTGATGATGTGCCTTTGTTTTTGTTGTACTAGCGTAATTCCTTGAATAGGTAGCGGCTCAGATTTCTGTTATGAGTTGCATTTTGTCAGTGGTTTCCTTTAGGGAGAGCTTTATGGATACGAAACTGTTGGCGGGTCCCATCCTTCGGCGCACAACAAAAAACAGGGTCTGCGTGTGGTTAGCCAGTTCTGAACCAATGTCGATACAACTGACGATAATGGATGTGGATAAGAATCAGCTGGGGCAGAGCAGGCTGGCGAATCTGAATGAGCAGTATGTACAACTTGGCAATAATCTTTATATTTTTCTCCTGCAGGCATTGGCGAACGATAAGTCAGGCTTTCCTTCCGATACGCTACTTTACTACCGCATCGACATGGTTGACGCGGTAGACAGTTCTCGCTCTCCACTGTTTTCGGACGATGAACTCAAGAAACTGGTTTATGGGGCGCACCCGTATCCCAGTTTTTTTATACCTGCCAAACTTGAGCATTTGTTGCATGGCAGCTGCCGAAAACCCCATGGCGGTTTTGATTCCGAAAATCAGGCGCATCTGCCGGATGCACTGAGTCATGGGCATACCTTGCTGGAAGGGACATGCGACGATCTTTCGCTTCGCCCGGCTATTTTATTACTGACGGGTGACCAGATTTATGCGGACGATGTGGCAATTTCCCTGATGGCCACGCTGCAGGAGAAGTCGCTCATACTCACCGGCAGACAGGAAATGCTGCCCCTGAGCGACGATGGCTCAATGCGCCTGAATCCATTGTCTATACCACTGCATGGGCGCAAGCTCACACTCGACGACAAGAATAACGTGTCGGGCAAGAATTCCGGTTTCAGTTCCGATGAGTCTGAAAATCATTTGTTTACCTTCGGTGAGTTTGCCGCCATGTATATTTATGCATTCGGTAATTTCCCCGCATGGGAGCCTGTGTGGGATTGGCAGCAATTGGCAGACATGAACGTGTCGGAGGGTGCAGATAAGGCTTGGAAAAATCAACTCAGACCCTTGAGTTTTTTCGACAATACGCTGTCCGATATACGCAGGCTGATGGCGAACATTCCCACGTATATGTCGTTCGACGACCATGATGTGACCGACGACTGGAACATTACCAGGGACTGGTATGACGGTGTGCGAGAATCGCCCTTGGGACGGCGGATTGTCGCGAATGCGCTGGCGGCTTGTTGGGCCTTTCAGGCTTGGGGCAATAATCCGGACAATTTCGACAATGATCTGCTTCGGAGCATCACCCAACACCTTAACGATTCGGAGAATGATGCCAATACAGCAGAACGCTATGAGCTTCATACCTGGAAAAGCCGAGGATGGGGATTTTCAATTCCTACCGAGCCCCCCATTATCGCTATCGATTCCCGCACCCAACGGCAATATGAGAATCGGTATTACCCGGCGCAACTACTGGACCGATATGCGCAGGACTGGCTTCGGATAGAGTGGGCGAAATTAAAGACTCGGCAGAAATTTAATAACGACACTTGCCCGGTCTTGATTGCCGCCACGCCGGTTATGGGCTATTCCGTTGTCGAAAACATCCAGCTCTTTTTCCTGTGGCTGGCCGAAGCAGTTGAGAATTATTCCTGGGTTCAATTTGTGGAAAAAATATTCGACATTGAGGGCATACTTACCGGGTGGATGGTGAAAAAACTGGATGCTGAGTCCTGGAGTTCGAACCGTGAAGGTTTCATTGCGTTTATGACCACCTTATCCATGCGCATGGGTATCAGGCGCTGCGTATTCCTTTCTGGTGATGTTCATTATTCTTTTACCGCCAACGCATACTTCAAACAGCAGGGCCGTGAATTGCAATGCTATCAATTGACCAGTTCAGCATTGAGCAACCAACCGGACGCCAAACAATCCAAATTTTTGGAAGAAACAGCCAAACAGCAGACAGGCAAGGATACACACCGCAACTGGTCGATATTTCCCAGCAAGCGCTGGGTTAACGAGGTGGAATTGCTGGAGATGAAAGGAAGCGATTCACGCGTGAATGCCAAATGCAATTTGGGGTTGGTTGCATTTTTAAATGGGTTGCCTGTTCGTCATACCTTGCTTACCGGAAGTGGCAATTTGATTTGTCAATTGACCTCAGCAGCCAAAACTAATGGGACTACCCATTAGTCGGTCCCTTTAATCCCTGGAGATAATTACAGGCAATGGAAATATCTAAGATCATTGGATATCTGGCAATTGGATTGTTCACTATTTTAAGTGGAGGTTCGCTTTCCTTTGCAGGTGAAGCTGATCATCAAGTTGGTGCTGTGAATTCCGTTGAAACTGTCATTAACGACATGAAGCTTCCTCATGAATCGAAACCGCACGGAGTGCCTGATTCTTACGAATGGAGTCGTGGCCCATCCAGCCATCATTTTGAAGAAGTTGATCCTTCTCTCCTCAACAAGTTTCACGCGCTGGATGCATGGGGGCAGGTATATGCGACTGCAAAGGGAAATCCGGCAAAGAATACACGCGTGCAGATTCGGAATATCAAGGCTTATGTTTTGAGCAAGAGAGACAAGAAGTGGCACCTGGCACAGTCATATCCAACTGTGGTTGGTGCTAGCTGGCGCGAGGACTTTTTTATGGAAATCAACAAACCTGCGGATATAAGAGAAGAAAAAGAGGGTGGCGGCATTTCGGTGATGGTTGACAAGGGTTACAATTTTCATTTTTTTACTCCGCAAAGAGCGCCGTTTGACCCACATGATGCTATGGGGATATTTACGACCATTGAAGCCAGGCTTGTTGCAGATGATTCGAAGCGGCCAGATGACCGCGATCAAGCTCGTCTCCTGTTAAACATGGGCTGCGACTTATGGGAAGGCCTGGATAGCAAATTGCCGCGAGGACAAGCGGCGCCAGGAGCCGGGAAGGGTCGATTCAAGTTGTTGTCCAAAAATTGGCAACACTTCAACATGATTACTTTAACCGATTCTCAAACCAGACAATATCCACCACCGGTCAAATAGAACAGTGGTTATTCCAGAGTCGAGTTGTTTCGGCGTGTGGCCGGAATAGAAAAAATCAACTCCGGTATTTTTTGGTGTTTTTGGCCCCATTGAGGGGCTGACAATGAAAGCCCCCTGTTTCTCTTTATTCGTGGAGTAAACCAAAGGGCGTGAGAATGCACCAACCTGCTAGCGACAAGGGGGAAAAGTAAGTATTTCATGCTTAGCCAGGATCGTTTAGTGAAATGAAAATTCTGTTACCGGATTTCAGACGTTTGCGCCATTTTGCAGCGCCAATCGCCGTCTTCTTGATGATGATGGTGTCCGGCTGCGGCGGTGGCGCTTCGCCATCCCCTCCGCCTGAACAGCTCACTCGAACGTGGCAGATGGGGTTTTATCAAGTGGCCCCCAGGTATGGCGACGTTCCGGCCGCCGTGCAAAACATCGACTTGTTCAGCCAGCGAGCGGAGTTGGTCGTGATTCACGAGGAGTTGCCGTGGGATCTGCTGCTTGACGGGAGCACCCCGCTGAGCACCATCCTCGATGCGCATGCTGTGCTGATCAGCTATTTCCGTACCAAAGGATTGAAGCTGTTCTTTATGGCCGATCTAACCGACGGTTTATCCAGGGGAGAAGAGCCGCCCAAGTTGCGCGCGATGAGCCGTAGCATCACGGAAACCGCAGTTCAGCAGCGCTACCGCGATTACGTGGCGGGCTTTGTCCAGCGCTTCCAGCCCGACTACATCGGCCTCACCGCCGAAACCAATCTTGTGCGCCGGGCGGCACCGGCAACGGTCTACGCCGCGATGGTTCAGGCGGCCAATGATGCCGCCAACGATCTGACTACCCTTGGTGTGACCACTCCGTTGCTGATCAGCGTGCAGGTGCAGACGGCGTGGGGCGGCCTGGGAGGGGCTGGCGCTTATGTTGGCATCGAGCAGGATTTCACGGATTTTCCCTTCATGGACATGCTCGGTCTGTCCTCCTATCCGTATTTCGATTATGCGCAGCCCGAGGACATTCCGGACAACTACTACACCCGGCTGCTCAACGGCCGAACCCTCGGCACCTTGGTGGCCGAAGGCGGCTGGCCCAGCGCCAGCGTGGGGGGCATTGTTTCATCGCCCCAGATTCAGGCGCGGTACATCACCCGGCATGCCGACCTGCTCGACAGCATTCAGGCCCGGGCCATGGCGCAAACGCTTTTCACCGACCTCGAACTCAGCAGCATCCCGCCTCCCTACCCGGCTAATCTCTCTCTGTTCGCTACCCTGGGACTCATGGAACTCTCGGGCAATGATTTTGTGGACAAACCATCGCTGGCGGCCTGGGATGCGCTTTATGCGCGGAGTCTCAAATAACGCGGCAGGGCACATCAATATTGCGCCGGATGTTTTCTCTTTATCTTCAAGAAGGGCCGAGTGGTGGGGTCTCACATTGATCTTCGCTATCCTTCATGCCGGCCTCCTGTAGTTGGAGCAAGTTCCCAAACTCACTTTAGCTCCGCCGCTATCCAAGGCTGTAGTGGGTCGTCAATTCAGGGCAGCTTTTTGAAGCAAATCTCCATGCCCGGCAAACGAAATTATGTGGGGTTTTTTCAAGAATCATCCTATAAAATGAGCGTGGCGGATGAAAGAATACATTCCTTGAATTAGAAACTTGGAAGTTGGCAGAAAAATACGTTAGTCTTGCCCAACGATTTGCCAGCCCAGTCTTCTGAACGGGGCGCGGAGGGGGCAAGTCCATTGGTACAAAAAGGGGGGAGGGGAAATGCGTGCATTGAAGACTGGTTTCGTCTGTATTCTTGTTGCAGCGTTTCTTGTTGCATGTGGTAGCGGCAGTGCGAAGTACACTGTTGGCGGCAAGGTCAGCGGTCTGGAATCCGGAAAAAGTCTGGTACTTCAGAACAATGGCGCCAACGATCTCACGGTGTCCGCAAACGGTGCATTCAGTTTTTCAAGGTCGTTGCGTAATGGGGACAGCTATAACGTCACCCTGAAGACTTTTCCGATCAATCAGCCCTGTACGCTGACCTATGGCGCCAGCACGGTATCTGGTTCAAATGTTACCAACGTCGATGTAATCTGCGGCCCGGCTTCAGTTGGTGCTTTCTCGGCCACCGGGGATATGGCAGGCGCCCGCTCAGTTCATAAGGCTGTCTTGCTGTCCGATGGCAAGGTGCTGGTGACGGGTGGTTCCGATGGCATTACATATTTATCCAGCGCTGAATTGTTTGACCCGGCAGGGACCTGGACCGGGGCGGGCAACATGACGACAGCCCGTAACCTGGCATTCACGGCCACATTGCTGCCTAACGGCAAGGTGCTGGTGGCGGGCGGTCTCACCGGGGCGACGACTTTTGCCAGTGCTGAACTATATGATCCCATGACGGGAATCTGGACGGCGACGGGCGACATGACATCTGCGCGTTCTCGTCATACCGCAACCTTGCTGCCTGACGGCAAGGTGCTTGTCTCAGGCGGTTTCAATGGATCTGCATATTTGTCCAGCAGTGAACTTTATAATCCAAGTACGGGTGTCTGGACGGCTACAGGCAGTATGGGGTCTGTACGTGGCCGCCATATCGCCAATCTGTTGCCGAATGGCAAGGTGCTGGTAAGCGGTGGAACCGGGTCCGCCGACGCTGCCAGTGCCGAGTTGTACAATCCGGCAACCAGAGTCTGGTCGGCAACAGGCAGCATGATTTCTGCACGCTATGACCATGAATCGGTATTGTTACCCAATGGCAAGGTGCTGGTGGCGGGAGGGTTCGCCGGTTCTGCAGGGCTCTCCAGCGCCGAATTATTTGATCCGTCCACAGGTGCGTGGACGGCCACGGGTAGCATGTCAAGCACACGCTTTGAACATACACTCACGCTGTTGCCCACCGGTAAGGTAATAGCGGCGGGAGGAACCGTCGCAGGGTGGACTTCGATATATTCCAGTTCCGAGCTTTATGACCCGCTTGCAGGAAGCTGGACTGCCGCAGCGAACATGACAGCCGCACGCGCCAGTCACACTGCAACCCTTTTATCCAATGGCAAATTGCTGATTGCTGGTGGGGTGACTGCGGGTGTTTTTCCCTTGGCCAGTTCCGAGCTGTATTGGTAATTCATTTCCGAAAACTGAAGCGGTTGACTCGGCATCACATTGTTTCTTTGTGTACCCAGACTGCCCCGGGTCAGTTCAGGGCCAATATGTTTTGAAATGTGATCATATTCACGTAAAAGAGATTTATGCCGTGCTCTGGCGGGAATTGCAAAGCACAATAACTCATTGTTGTTGATTATAATTGTCGCGTCGCCTCAATGCAGTAAGGTGTCCGTTTGAACCGCTTCGAAATCACTGGATTTTTGTTTGGAAAGGGATAGAATGCGCGCCGTTCGCAGCATGAGGGGCGCCGCGAACAGGTAATAACCAAGGCCTCTGCCAATTATTCTTTTTGAAGGAATATCATGAATCGTTCTGCTTTGATTGCAGTTCTGTTGACTCTCTCTATTGCTGCTTGTGAACAAAAGGATGTCGAGACTACTCAAGTTCCGACGGTCACTTCTGTTCCAGCTACTGAGCAAGCCCCGGCTGCCGCTTCAGAGGCGGTTCCAGCAAAAGCTGACGAGGAGTAATCTTCTTCAGGCTTGACCCGTTCTATTGTCTGTATGTGGTTCGAATACGGAGGTTGCCAGAGTCGAATTGTTTGCAGTGAATGACAATCGATCAATAACATGGGAGAAATCATCATGGGAAGTAAGGACAAGAAAAAGGAATCAAAGGGAAAGAAACCACAACCCAAGCCGGTGCCGGCAGGGAAATAGTCAGGTGCCATTGAGTTGAAGTAGCAGTATCGCAATGGTTTTGGAAAGGGGCGGCTGTAAACAAGCTGCCCCTTTTTTCTGGTTTCGCTGATTTGATAAACTGCCTGCAGAACGGTACGGCCATGTCTTGCCGATGGCTGCAGCGGCGTTGTATGAGTCCTGGTTCGAAGAAGCGCATGAGGCAGCAATGCGTGCTGGCGGTACGTTGATCGAATATCACCGGAGTTCGCCTCTGTTTCTTTCGAACCCTTCCGGTTATTCATTCCGCTCGATGAGTAACTTATATATATGTATATATGCCGGAGATATCCATGAATCCCAGAGCCCGATCCCTGATCGCCGACCTTGATCTGCAGCCGCATCCCGAGGGCGGCTACTATCGGGAGATATTCCGTTCAGAAAGCCGGGTGCTGCCGGGAGATCACCGCGCCGAACGCAGTGCGTTGACGGCGATCTATTTTCTGCTGGTGGCGGGGCAGTATAGCGGCTGGCATCAGGTGCTTTCGGATGAGATATGGAGCCATCTGGAAGGCGATGCATTGGAGTTGATGTGTTTCGATGCGATCTGTTTCCAAGCCAGCATGATCGCGCTTGGCCGTTTTTCCGCCGGCGGTGCCGCGCCCATCCATGTTGTCCCGGCTGGCGTGTGGCAGGCAGCGCGTCCCATGGGGGAATACGCGTTGCTGGGGTGTTATGTCGGGCCGGGTTTCGATTTCAGCGATTTCCGTATGGCGAAAGACGATGCGGAGATGCGCCGTATCATCACGCAACAGGGTGAAGCGTTTGCTGCCTGTTTGTGAATCGCCAGGTAAACAATTTCCGGAAGGTACGGAGTCGAAGGAATTAGAGCAACGAAAGAAATGTGAGGTCTGCTGCAATTTGTTCCGGAAAGTGGCATTATGTATTACGCGCCTGTGCGGCGATTCATTAATTCTGGTTTTTCCATCGACTTCACCATTAGATATGAGGAGATAATTATGACGACAGCCAAAAAATCAACTGCCAAAAAACCGGCGGCCAAGAAAACGGCTACCAGGAAGCCCGCAGCCAAAAAAGCAGCAGTCAGGAAACCGGCAACCCATAAAGCGGGCGCCGATATCATGAAAGCGGCGAAGCACGCGGTAGCCGAGATTATGAAAGCAGTCAAAAAGGCCAGCGCAGAGATCAAGCCGGTCGCGAAGAAAGCAGGGGCCGAAATCATGTCGGCAACCAAAATGGAAGCAGCCAAGGTAAAACCGGCAGCCCTGAAGGCTGAGAAGCAGATGGAGGCTGTCGCGAAAAGAACCGGAGCCTCGTTCGAGGAGGCGGCCAGGAAGGCAAGCGCCAAGATAATGGAGGCGGCCGAAAAAGCGGGAATTCATATATCAGGAACAGCCAAGAGTAAACCCGCAGCCAGGAAAAAGGCTGCGGCCAGGAAGAAACCGGCAGCCAGAAAAAGCTGACGGACCGGCATCGCAATATTTTTAACTCATCGCCCGAAAGGGCGATGTTTTATTGAATCAAGGGAAAGTGCACCATGGGGTTGACCGAACTCGGGTTGGACAGCCAGCTTCAGGAACAGGCAAGCAAGTTGTGTGGATCGGACCAACACCTGGCCCGCGTGTCTGCTGTCGATCGCGGGCGGTATGTGGTTCGCGATGAGCGCGGCGAGGTGCCTGCCGAGCTGACAGGCAGGTTTTCTTATGCTGCCGCATCGACGGTGGATTTGCCGTGTGTGGGCGATTGGGTGTGTGTGCAGTATCACGATGCGGATACCTCTGCGAGCATTCATGATGTCGTGCCCAGAAGGTCTTTTTTGCGGCGCAAAGCTCCCGGCAGGAATATCGATTTCCAGATGATCGCAGCGAACATTGATGTGGCGTTTATCGTGCAGTCATGCCATTTCGATTTCAATGTGCGGCGACTGGAGCGCTATCTGGTGATGGTCAGGGAAGGACATATCGAGCCGGTGCTGCTGTTGACCAAGACGGACCTGGTCAGTGCAGAGGCCTTGGAGGGCATGCGCGCGAAGATACACGATGCGGGCATAACCGCCAGGGTGCTCACTCTCAGTAACGTGAGCGGGGAGGGCGTCGAGCAGGTGAGGGCGGTGATGGAGCCGGGCAAGACTTATTGTCTGCTTGGGTCTTCGGGTGTCGGCAAGACTACGCTGATCAACCGGTTGACCGGCAAGCCGGAACTGGAGACGCAGGCGGTCAGCGGTACGGGCGAGGGCAGGCACACCACTACGCGTCGGCATCTGATTGTGCTGGCGAATGGGGGGCTGTTGATTGATATGCCGGGGATGCGCGAACTGGGCATCCTGAGTGCAGGCGAAGGGATAGACGACAGTTTTGCCGATATCCTGGAACTTGCATCCGGATGCCGTTTTGCAGATTGCAGTCATAACAAGGAGCCGGGCTGTGCGATTCGCACGGCCATCGAGGATGGCTCACTGAACCCGGGGCATTACCAGAGTTACCTGAAGCTCAAGGCAGAGTCCGAATTCAACGAAATGTCTTATGTGGATAAACGGAAAAAAGACAGGGCTTTTGGGAAGTTCGTTCATTCGGTTTTGAAGCATAAGCGTAAGTAAAACCGCAAAAAGTCAGCAGAGCCGAGTTGTATTAAAACCAACGGAGCCAGCATGAACCCACGCGCCTGGTCGATTTGATATATAGTCACGCCGCTGAATATTGATGGTTGGAGCAGATGGAACCAGCCCCGGTTTGTGCTGTCGGAAAGGGCTGGCTGCATCGCATGATGTATTCAGTTCATTGGTCTAACTTTATGGAGGTACTATGATTTCGATAAAGAAAGCAGCACC
>JBNKBO010000018.1:11664-47045 GCA_050287265.1 Sideroxydans sp.
GGCTGCATCGCATGATGTATTCAGTTCATTGGTCTAACTTTATGGAGGTACTATGATTTCGATAAAGAAAGCAGCACCGTTGGTGGTATTGTCAGCCCTGTTCATATCCTTCCCCTTGCAGGCAAAGGATTATGTTTGCAAATATGGCGATCAGGAAAGGCAAATCAGTATCTCTTATGACGTTGAGGGGGCTACCGTGCCTTGTCAGGTCGTTTACACGAAGGAAGATGGCTCCGTTCAGAATCTGTGGAATGCGCAAAATGCCGAGGGCTACTGCGAACAGAAGGCTGATGAATTCGCAGAGAAGCAACGCGGCTGGGGATGGGATTGCCAGGCGGCTATGGCAGCGATGGAACCTGCAGCCATGAAACCGGCTGAATCTGCCATGAAGCCAGCTGAGCCAGCAGTGGAATCAACTGACCCTGCGGCAAAACCGGCAATGTAATCAGTAGTACGCAAATAATAAAGAACGCCGCGTTTTTTTCAGGTCAGGTCGCATGGCCTGGCAGAAAAAGACGCGGCGTTTCAATAACTACTGTACCTTCAATAGCGGTTGTTTTTGGTTATCAGGATTTCTGCATCACCATGAACGGCCGCACATCTTCCTGAGTGGCATAGTAATTACGCTTCATCACATTGAATAGCGACTTCCAGTATCCATCCACGACGAGGTAAGGGTACTGATGGCGCGAGGCTTCGAAAGCCTGCGGCAGGTATTTGTGCGAAAGGTAGGGATACTTGTGATGCACTTCGTGGTAGTTGACGTGGCTCCAAAGCCACTGCAGCCATTGCGGGGTGAGCACGACCCAGCCACTGACTTGCTGACGCGCTTGTGTTCCTTTTTCAACTTCTTCTTCGGATTCTTCCTTCGCATTGCCAGCGGGTACCACGGGCGGGATGCCATAGTGGTCTGCCAGTGCACGCACGCTGAATACGAAGGGCAGTGCCAGCCAGGTGGGGCCCCATGTGAGTGCCAGCGACACACCGAGCGCTGGCAGCAACAGGAGATAGATGCATAGCGCAACGCCGACGAAGAAGATGTCTTTCAGCACCCGCAGCAGGTCGCCGCGCATCAACATGCCAACCAGAACCTGATATTGGGCGAAGAGCGCGATGAACGGCCCCAGCACCACGGCGAACAGGAATGAGGTTTGATGCATCGGGTTTTCCGGAT
This sequence comes from Sideroxydans sp., assembly GCA_050287265.1. Taxonomy (GTDB): domain Bacteria; phylum Pseudomonadota; class Gammaproteobacteria; order Burkholderiales; family Gallionellaceae; genus Sideroxyarcus. The sequence goes on from JBNKBO010000018.1 coordinate 12,839, forward strand.
CAAGGCCGGGTTGATGGGAATAGCGATGATGCTCCATGTGAAATTGCCGGTTCGCTTCCAGCGGGATGAGTACCAACCCGGCCAGCAGCCCGCCCCAGAGTTCATTCCAGAAGCGGGAGCGGAACAGTACCTTGTGTACGGCATCGTGCGACAGGACGCCCATGCCGATCAGCAGCATGGCATTCCAGATCGAGACCAGTGCAATAAAAGGCCATTTGAGCCAGAGGTTATCCATCTGCCCGGCAATTTGTTGGGTCGCATAGAATGTACCCAGCAACATGAATACCAGGAAGAATGATTTGAACAGGTTGGCTCCGGACGGGATGACCTGTTCTTTCGGATTCGGGATGCCGGTATTTGTTTGGTCTGCACTATTCATTTTATCCTCTCAATGTCGTTAATACATCTGTGTTGGACTGTGCTTGACGTAGTTTACGTCCGAATTGTGGAATTATCTCATATCACTAGCCGCCTGAGATTATCGGGGCTGGCCATGCAAACTGTGTTTTGATGTCAATCGTAATGAACGAGATTATCAATAACTGCAATATTCAACTTTTAATTCCAGCCATAAGCATCTAAAATTTGCGCCGATAATAATTTACATAATCCTCATGTTCCAACCCCCTCCAATATGACCGAAGTCGAAGGTTTTCCAGTCCAATGCAGCGTAGTGCTGTTGCGCATATGCGATTACGCGCGCCGTCCTGTGGCAGAGCAGGCGCGCCTGAGCGCGCAACTGGATACTGTCCTGGCGCTTTTGTTGCCGGATATTCCGGCACGCTCGCGCCTGGTGCTGGCCTGCAATGGCAGTGCGGCGGTGGCGGTGCTGGACAATGCTCACGCTGCGCTGGTTTTTGCCGAACGTGCGTTAAGTGCCCATGATGCCGGCCTTGGTTTGTGCATCGGCATCGATCATGGGCCAGTCGAGTTGTTGAGTGGCGAAACGGGCGAAGATATTGCCGGCGACGGTATGGCGACGGCATCGGTGCTGTCTGCCTCTGCCACGGAGACCGGTTTGCTGGCCACGCAGAATTTTCGGACTGCACTGGCATATATGGCACCCGGTGCGGAAGGTGCGCTGGTGCCGGCTGTCAGTCTGAGCGATGCCGGGCTGCGTACTTATGAGACGTATGGCCTGGACCAAACGGCAATGCGTCGGCGCCGGCGCAGTTTCGTGTTGATCGCAGTCATCACGGCTGGGGTGATGCTGGCCATTGCCATGTCGCTTCGTTTGTGGGTGCCGGATCGGCCACGGCCTTTGGCAGCCGAGTTTGAAAGATTTGCGCCCGTTGTTGAACGCTTTACGAGGTATTTTCATGGCAAGCCCTAAGCTCAAAAAATTGGGGCGCTATCGCATTATCAGCGAACTCGGCCGCGGCGCGATGGGCGTGGTGTACAAGGCGCATGATCCTGTGCTAGATCGCACGGTGGCGCTCAAAACCATTATGCTGGGTGAAGACGTGCAGGAGCGTGAAGAATTTCATTCGCGCTTTTTCCAGGAAGCCAAAGCCGCCGGGCGCCTGAACCATCCGGCGCTGATCACCATTTATGATTTTGGTGAAGAGGGATCTCTGGCTTACATGGCGATGGAGTTGCTTGACGGCATTGAGCTTTCCGAACGCATGACGAAAGGGCCGATTCCGCTGCAGATGGCCGTTTCGATTGCCGAGCAGGTGGCAGAAGGTCTGGCGTTTGCGCATGATAACGGCGTGATCCACCGTGATATCAAGCCGGGCAACATTACGCTGCTGCCCCACGGACGGGTGAAGATCATGGATTTTGGCATTGCGCGGCTGAAGGTTTCCGAACTGAAAACCCAGCTCGGCACGCGCCTGGGTACGCCAAAGTATATGTCGCCTGAGCAAAGCAGCGGCGGTACCATGGATCATCGCACCGATATTTTTTCGCTCGGCATCGTGCTGTATGAAATGCTGACCGGTGGCAGGCTGTTTCACGGCGAAACTCTGACCCAGGTGTTTCATAGCGTGGCGACATTCACGCCGCCGCCACCAAGCCGGATCAAACCCGAGATATCTCCCCTGCTTGATCTGGTGGTGATGCGCGCCCTTGCAAAGAAGCCCAAGGATCGCTACAGCAGTGCATGGGAGATGGTGGGCGACTTGCGCAATTGCCTGCAGGAGATATCTGCAACTGCACTCGCAAACCATGGCGGTGCCAGAACTGCCACGAAGAAGGATGAGCCAGAGGTAAGTGATAAAACGTTGGCACTCAAACCGCAATTCGACGGTGCATCCACCATGCGCCGCATTGCTACAGATGTGGATACCAGCAACCGCATGCCCCTGTCACGCCGCTTCGATTCAACTGAAGCGCTGAGCCGCCTGCAATCTCCCAGTCCGAGTGATCTGAAACGCCTGGCGCGCGCGCCCAGGATGCCCGGTTTGCTGCGCCGCCTGTTGCTTGATCGTGGCCTTACCTGGTTGGTATTCTCGCTGCTGCTGTCTGCCGTAGTTGCCGCGGGGCTGGCTTTAAGCTGATGCTTGATGCGCTGACACAGGCGATTGCCGCCGAATCGAAAAATGGAGAAATGACTGCCGCTGCAACCCAGTGCGGTCTGGGTGCGCCAGAGGTGGCTGGCACGATGATTGAAGCATTGGGCCGGGCGCAACCGATTGCTGTTGCCGGAAAGTAAAAATAGAGATCAATCGGTGCACGTTGCCGGAAAATCATGAGGAATATGGTATGAACTTGATGGCGCTGTTTAGTAATGAAACCAATCTGAAGACAATTGCTGCAGGCCAGGCTTTGTTCAGGGAGGGGGAGCCGGGCTATTTGATGTATGTCCTCATGGAAGGTACTGCCGAGATACGCGTAAATGGCAAGGTGGTGGAGTATGCAGGCGCAGGCACGATCGTTGGCGAGATGGGAATGGTCGATGAAGGCATTCGTTCGGCGACAGTGACGGCGAAGAGCGAATGCAAGTTTTTTCCGGTCGACCGCCGTCTATTCGATCACCATGTTCTGCATACCCCCGGATTTGCACAGCATGTCATGCAGGTGATCGCTGATCGCTTGCGCAGGGCAGATGCCCGGATGTAATCGAAACCAGACGGAGCCAGGAAATTCCAGTATTGCTTAACATTACGCCTGCGCCGCTGACCGGCGCGCAGTTCCGTCTTCCCGCAATCCAAGCACGATAAACACGACAGCGATGCCGCCGTATCCCAGCACGAATGGCCATGTGTGAGAGGGGCCGTAGGCATTGATGATCGCGCCGTTGGCAATTTTGTAGCCGTGCATCAATCCTGTCGCGCTGACTGCGGCCGCGACTGCGGCCCATGCTGCTGCCGCGCGAAATTTTCTTTCGATCAGGCACACTGTCATCGCGGCTAGGATCATGGAGGTGAAGATGAAGCCGCGTTCCAGCGAGATCATCCCGGCGATGGGCAGTTGCATGGATAGTGTCTGCATGCCCACTGCTTCAACATTGGTGCCCGCCGCGCGCAAGGCGCTTTCCAGCATCAGCAGACCCCAGGCAGCCAAGGCAGGGAAGAAGCCGATCACCACGGCGGGCGCGTGATTGCGCGGCGTGGCCTGGAATGCCTGCGAGGCGATGGTGACGCCTATCCACAGCAGGATCGCTGCCCCGGCTTCCACCGGGATCAAGGTGGAAACGAAACCGACCAAACCCAGCAGGCACAGCAACGTGATGGCGATGCCGTTGGCAATGGAGTATCCCGCACCGGCGCCCATTTTTTTCCAGCCCGGATGTCCGATATAAATGGTGGTTGGGAATACGCTGCCGAAACAGGCCGCCACCATGGTGCCGGCACCGTTGACGGCGAGTGAACTTTTCACCGGGTACACGTCGCCTGCCGCTTCCGCGCTTTCCAGGTTCTGCATGGAACCGAGCAGATTGAACAGGCCCATGGGTATGATTACCGGCAGGAAGGTGATCATGTAGGTGGAGAAGGTCGCGCCCAGCAGGTCGGTGATGAACAGGTGGGGTATTTGCACCTGGAGTTGCATTGCATGCGCAAGTGCGGCAGGGTCCATCCTGCCCATGCCCCAGGCCAGCGCACTGCCGCTGACGACGGCTACCAGTCCCGCAGGGATACCTGCAGGCAATATGATGCGGCCGATATACTGGATCAGGATGAAGGCGAGCGGGATGAAACCAACCAGCGGATCGGCAAAGATGCGGAAGCAGAAATCCATGGAGATGAAGGTAATGGCGATGCCCGCCAGTGTGGCCAGCAAGGCGGCGCGCGGCGTGATTTTTTTCACGCGGTCGGCGACAAACGCGCCGCCGAGTTCGATCAGGCCGGAACCCAGGCAGGCGGCCAGTCCGACTTGCCAGGCCAGTTCGACGTCGTGGGTCTGATCGAGCACCGGTTTCATGACGAACAGAATGTAGGCAAACAGCGAAACCGTGTTGACGCCATAGGGCAGTGCCGTGACCTGTTGCTGTCCGGAACGGCGGCACAGTTCGCGCGCCTGGAAAGCATAGAAGATATTGCCCAGCAGCAGGCTTACTGCCACACCCGGCAGGATGCGTCCGTAAATCATCTCTCCCGGCATATGCAGTATCACACCGCACAACACGACAATGAGGATGAGCTGGATGAGGTTATCCACGAACAGGCCGAAGAATCCATCCAGATCGCCTTTTTGCCACCAGCGGAATTGTTCCTGTATTTGCATCATGCTCTCCCGGTATTTTTTGTTTGCAGCGCAGCCGCGAAAAGTTTCTTGAGTCCATCCGGTGGAATGATGATTCTGGATGATTTCGATGAGACGGGATGGGCGGCCGCCAGAGGGCGAGTATAGACGAGCGGCTCATTACGCAACAACAGGAAAAACTGGTAGCATGAGTCCATATTCTTGAATGATTTCCGATAGATCGGGTAATGAATTTATCGTGTCAGCAACAGTATCTGCTTACAGCACATCATGAAATATAAAATTGATGAAAAAGAGAACGGCATCGGTATTTCTGTCACAGACGTGAAAGACAGGAAAAATGAATTGCTGGAAGCATTCCGGGAATGCCAGGAGGGACGCTGCGCTTGCCCGACGGAAGAATATAAAAAACTGGATTCACTTGAAGTCGAGCAGAATGAAGAAGGGATCCGGTTGCACCTCAAGTCCAGGCGCGGAGAGAAGATCGACAAATCCGAAATCGAAAAATGCCTGAACTATACAGGCGAGCGCGTGAAGAAAACGCGTTAGCAGCCTGCAGAATTTTACATGCATAAAAAGACATGGCTCAGCTGGAGCAGCGGGAAAGACAGCGCGTGGGCGCTGCACGTATTGCGGCAGTCCGGCGAATATGAAGTGACCGGGTTGTTTACGACCGTTAACGCCACATTTGACCGCGTCGCCATGCATGCGGTGCGTGTCGAGTTGTTGCAACAACAGGCGCAGGCGGTTGGTTTGTCCTTGTATCTGATCGAGATCCCCTATCCATGTTCCGACGAGCAATATGCTGCCGCGATGTCGGACTTTATTGTGCACGCCCGCGAGGAAGGCGTGCAATGCATGGCATTTGGCGATCTGTATCTGCAGGATGTGCGCCGCTATCGCGAGGAGCGCATGCGAGGCACAGGTATCGAGCCGGTGTTTCCGTTATGGGAGAAACCGACGCGGGCGTTGCTGGAAGAGATGCTGGCGAAGGGACTGCGGGCATGTCTTACTTGTGTTGATCCACGGGTGTTGCCTGAAGAATTTGCCGGGCGCGAATTGACGGTCTCATTGCTGGAAGATATGCCGCCCGGCATCGATCCCTGTGGCGAGAATGGTGAGTTCCACACTTTTGTGTTTGATGGGCCGATGTTTGCCCACCCCCTCAAAATCGAGATGGGCGAAATCGTGGCGCGCGACGGTTTCGTGTTTGCCGATTGTTATCCGCGGTAGCGAGTTGCGGTTTTTCCAGTTTCATTTTTAATCACGGTTCGCCTTCCGGGCGATTGCTTTGCGATGCGTTTTGCAGGCACCAGTGTCAATTCACCGGCAGTTTGCATGGCGCTAAGTCCCTAATGGCATGGCAGAAATTTGCCTCAAGCCGGCAGTTTTCACTTGCCAAATGCCGGGGGCAGCTTTAGATTGAACTTACCTGCTATAGCTTGAGGCAATCATGGCCGAGATGACAGAGATTCAATCCGCGACAGAGGATGATCAGTCTGAAATTGATGCGCTTTGCGTGCAGACTTTATTTGAGCGTCAGCATTTTGCGGCATTGGTGTCGCCGCTGGGAATGCTGTTTCTGGTCTGGTATGAAATGAATTCTGTGAGCCTGCCCCTGCTTATCGGATGGGCTGCTCTGAATTCCTTGCCTTATGCATTCACGTTCTGGAATACGGGGCGACTATTGCGGCATCCGCCATCCAGTGAGAAGTTACGCTTCTGGTATAAATGGCAGCTTGTTGTTGCCGGTTTGCAGGGAGTGTCATGGGGTGCGGCAACATTCTTTTTCAATTCCCATGGAGAGACCGGCCTGTTCAACGATATGGTGATATTGATGGTGATCATCGCCGTGACCTGCATCAGTATCATCAATCTGGCTCCTTCGTTTCAGACGTTTGTCGTCTTCATTAGCTGCACGTTGTTTTTTCCGGTCGTTCATTACTTCTGGCAGGATGATTCACAGAATATGATTTACATCGTCAGTATTCTCACGCTATTGACGGCTTTGCTGATATTCGGGTGGGTTTCCAATCGGGAGTTTGTCGAGGGAGCGCGCAGGTTTTTGCTGATCCAGAAAATTTCAAAACAGCTTGAGCAACGCAACCAGCAACTGGATGTACTGAACCAGGAACTCAGTAGTATGGCGATACATGACAAGTTGACCGGTTTGTACAACCGGCACTTCATCGTCGATCAACTGGATCTGCAGTTCAGGTCGTTCCAGCGATATGGCAGTGTATGCAGCATTATTCTGGTCGATATCGATTTCTTTAAGCAGGTCAATGACGGGTACGGACATGCAGTAGGGGATGACGTCCTTATTGCTTTCAGTCGTATAGTGGAAGGGATGTTGCGAAAAGGAGATTATATTGGACGTTATGGCGGCGAAGAATTTCTGCTGGTCTTGCCGATGACTTATCTTCCTGCGGCAGTACAGGTCGCACAGCGCATCCGAAGCGAGTTGACGTCCACTCCTCTTCTCAAGCAGCCCGTGGAGTTGTTTGTCACTGCATCATTCGGCGTTGCACAGATCAGGAGCAACGAGTCCATCGACGACTGGCTGCTTCGGGTCGATCAGGCACTGTACAGGGCCAAGGAGAGCGGACGGAATTGTGTGAAGGAATAGCACTATCTGCGCGAAATCAGATTATGCGCGGTGATTTGAGTTATTTGTTCGACAGGAATATAGTATCCACACCGTCGGGCTTGTGAATATCGAGAGCTTCTGCGCGATTGCTTTCAATCCCTGTATACACTTTAGAACATGAAAACATTATCTTTTCTGTTGGCATTGTTGCTGGTTGGTTTTTCTGCAATGGCGGAAACGTCTGATATCAAGGCTCGCACTTCGCATATCCTGAATACAGTCGATGATTTGTGGCGTGGTTCATCTTCCTATGCCGTGGTTACCATGCGAGTGAAGACCGAACACTATACCCGCACGATGCGTATGGAGGGATGGTCCAAAGGCAAGGAGAAGACGCTGTTTCGCGTGCTGGAGCCGTTGCGCGAAAAGGGCACGATGACGCTGAAATCAGGCAACCATATTTATACCTATCTGCCCAGAACGGACCGGACGATCCGCCTGAGCAGCGGCATGATGATGGGTTCATGGATGGGAAGCCATCTCACCAACGACGATCTGGTGAAAGAAGCACGGTTGGAAGATGACTACAATGCCAGGATCAGTTTTGAGGGAATGCGGGACGGTCGCAACATCATCGAATTTACGCTGATACCCAAGCCGGAGGCGCCCGTGGTGTGGGGCAAGCTGCTGCTGACCATCATGGCCGATGATTACACGCCGTTGCTGGAGCGCTATTACGATGAAGATATGAAACTGGCGCGCACGTTCACCTTCAGCGATATGAAGCAACTGGCGGGGCGCAAACGCCCGTCGGTATTCCGTGTCGTACCTGCCGACAAACCCGGCGAATTTACCGAATTCATCTATGAACAGCTTGAATTGAATATTCCGGTCAGCGACGCCATGTTTTCCAAATCAAGCCTGAAACGCCGCAGATGAAAATTCTTACGCTGGCATCGAGAAACGTGCGCAGGAACTGGAATCGTTCGCTGGCAACGATGCTGGCAATGGCTTTTGCCTGTTTCATCATGATTTTCTTTGCCTCGCTGATGGAGGGAATGGTACAGGGCAGCGAGCGCAGCGTGGTCGCCATGAACATGGGCGACATCCAGATTCATGCGCCCGGCTATCGGGATGATCCCGATCTTTACACCCGTATCGAAAATGCTCCGCAACTGATTACCGAAATCGAGAAACAGGGATTCAGGGCAGCGCGCCGTGTTTATGCTTACGGGCTGCTGGCGGCCAATCTGGCTTCAAGCGGGGTGCAGTTGCGCGGCATCGATCTCAAGAAGGAGATGCAGGTTACCCAACTCTATAAACATGTGAGCAGCGGACAATGGCTGGATGAAAATGAAACCAATGGCGTGGTGCTGGGAAAAAAACTGGCAGGCACACTCGGCGTAGAGATTGGCGATGAGCTGGTGTTTGTCGGCCAAAGTGCGGATGGTTACATGGCGGATGAGTTGTTCAGGGTGCGCGGTATCCTCAAATCGGTATCGGACGGTATCGACAGAATGGGGGTGTTCATGCCGATGCAGACGCTCAGAGACCTGATGGATATTCCGGAAGGGGCGCATGAGATCGTTGTCCTTCGTACAGACCGGACAACAGACCTTGAAGTTGAAACAGCAAAGGTCGCAGCCCTGGCGCCGGGACTGGAGGTGAAGAACTGGAAACAGTTGATGCCGGTGGTTGCCCGCATGATAGAAACCGCCGATGCGCAAATCCTGGTCATGCTGGTGATTTTCTATATTGCCGTGGCGACGGTCGTGCTGAATGCGATGCTGATGAATGTGTTCGAGCGCATCCACGAATTGGGCATCATGAAGGCGCTGGGTGTTTCGCCCTGGCAACTGGTGGGGCTGGTGTTTGCCGAGACCTTTGTGATGGCCTTGCTGGCTGCCATTGTTGGCCTGGCCAGCGGCTGGTGGATATCCGACTACTATCATCACCACGGTATCGACATGTCTGCCCTGGCAGGCTCCATCACTTATGGCGGCATCGCTTTTGATCCTGTCTGGTACAGCTTTGTCACTTCCGATGCATTGATCTATCCGGTGGTTTTCCTGCTGCTTATTGCGTTGATCGCCGTGATCTATCCGGCGGCTAAAGCAGCACTGCTGAGTCCGGTCAAAGCGATTTATTTCCGATGAGTGTGAGTCACTTATGAATCTGAACAGATTGGCATGGCGAAATATCTGGCGCAGAAAACGGCGCACGCTGATCACCGCTTTTTCCATCGGATTCGGTGTCATGCTGGCTGTGACCTTCACCGGCTCGGGCGATTACACCTATACGAATATGATCGACATGGGGGCGAGCATGGGCATGGGCCATGTCACGATGGAACCGGTCGGCTACCATCTCAAACCGACGCTGGATAAACGGCTGACAGGAACAGAAAAACTGCGCCAGCGGATCGCGGCATTGCCGGGTGTTTCAGGAGCGACGGTACGCATCACCGGGCAGGCGATGTTTGCCAGTGCGCGCAAAAGCGTTGGTGGTGCATTCATTGCGGTCGATCCGGCTTTCGAGACGCCGGACAACAATCTGCTGCTTCGCTCGCTCGTGGCGGGATCGCTTTTCACGGACAAGTCGGGGCGGGGAATTGTCATCGGCAGCAAGCTTGCCGAGAAACTGCATGTGGAAATCGGTAAAAAGATCGTCTATACCACGACCGATGCCCACGGCGAGATCGTCAGCGATATTGCCCGGATCACTGGCATTTTCAGCACCGGTATCGATATGGTCGATGGGCTCATGGCGCTGCTGCCGATGGGCAGTGTGCAGAAGACATTGAGTTATGCGCCGGACGAAGCCACCCTGATCGCCGTGGTGATCAAGGACCAGCGTCACGCCGAAACGATGCGCGACGAGATTGCTGCCTTGCCTGAGGCAAAAAATGTTGCTGTCCTGACCTGGAAACAGTCACAGCCCGATCTGGCCGGTGTAATCGCTTTCGATAAAGCAGGAAATTACATCAGTCAGTTTCTTGTCGGCTTGCTGATCGCGGTGGGCATACTCAATACCATGTTGATGAGCGTGCTGGAGCGCAAGCGCGAGTTCGGCGTGATGATGGCTGTCGGCATGTCACCCGGAACGCTGTTTAAACTGGTCATGGTGGAGTCGTTCTGGCTGGCCATTGTCGGTCTGTTGCTGGGCGTCGTCATCACGGCACCGTGGTATTATTTTTTGTATCACACGGGCATCGATTTATCCGGCGCTTATGGTAACGATTTCAGTTACGGTGGCGTACTGGTCGATCCGGTGTTCAAGGCGCGATTGTTCAAGGAGAGTATCGAAGCGATTCTGGGCAGCGTGTTCCTGCTGGCACTGTTGGCCGGCATGTATCCGGCATGGCAGGCCGGCCGGGTTCCTCCTGTAGAAAGTCTGAAAACGATATGAGGTTGGAGATGAGCGGAAATTCGTCAAGTGAGGTGAAACAAATTGTCCGCATGCGCAATGTCGTCAAAACCTACCGGCAGGGCAAAGTGGATGTGCATGCGGTCAACGATGTCTCGCTGGAAATCGAGAGTGGCGATTTTGCCGTGCTTTGCGGGCCATCCGGTTCCGGCAAGACCAGTATCCTCAACATGATCGGCGGGCTGGATGTGCCGACCTCCGGCAAGCTGTGGGTGGACGGCATCGACCTGTCGACACTGAGCAATACCGAATTGTCTCAAGTTCGCAAAAACCGGATCGGCTTCGTGTTCCAGGCTTACAACCTGATCCCCGTGATGACGGCTTATGAAAACGCAGAGTTTGTCCTGAATCTGCAGGGCGTGAAAGAGAAGGAGTGTCATGAGCGTGTCATGCAGATACTGAAGGCGGTCGGGCTTGAAGGGCTGGAACATCGCCGGCCGGACGAGATGTCTGGTGGTCAGCAGCAGCGCGTGGCTATTGCACGGGCGATTGTTACCAATCCTGCGATCGTGCTGGCCGATGAGCCAACCGCCAACGTCGATTCGCATACGGCAAAGTCGCTGCTTGATCTGATGCAGCAGTTGAATCAGGAGAAAGGCATCACCTTCCTCTTTTCCAGCCACGATCAGCATGTGATAGACCGGGGCAGGCGCATTATCCGGGTGCATGACGGCAAAATCGAAGCGGATGAAAGGCGCCAGTAAGTTTCTGCAACTGCTGCCATTGTCGCTGCTGGTTGTTGCGCAGCCGGCCTGTGCATTCTATACATTGCAGGAAGAAGGGCGCGCCATGGAATTGCGCGGCTTTTTTCGGGGCATGGCGGTGGCGTTGCGCAATCCCGATAACAATCAGTTCTATGATCGCAAAGATATCTCAGCTGCGGCGTTGTCCGGCAGGCTGATGCTGGATGCTTCCAGTGATGGGCTTTCCTTTGAGGTTCATGCGGAGCAAACTTATGTGCCGCTTGAATTGCAGACTGGCGGTGCGCGTTTTGCCACATTGGCCGGGGTGGAGCGCAGTGACCTGCTGGACTGGAGTTTCGACAATAAACGGTCGCACCTGATTCTCGACAGGTTGAATGTTCAGCTGTCAACAGAACGCCTGAACGTAAAAATGGGGCGCCAGCCGGTCAATCTTGCAGCAACTTCTTATTTCACACCCAATGATTTCTTTGCCCCATTTGCAGCCCAAACTTTTTTTCGTACCTTCAAGCCGGGTGTTGATGCGTTTCGCGCCGACATTCAATCGACCGGTTTGTCCCAGGTGACACTGCTTGCGGTGCTGGGCTATAGCAGCAGCGCACAGAGCGATAACGGCTGGAGCAATACTCCGGACAGTGCCAGAAACGCTTATCTTGCGCGCGGCTCGACGGTCGCGGGCGATTTTGAATATGCCCTGCTGTCTGGGACGGTGAGGAAAGACAAAGTGTTCGGTGGCGATCTTCAGGGGGAACTGTTCGAATGGCTGGGCGTAAGTTGTGAAGGTCATAGGGTGTGGCCCGATTCTCCAGCGTTGAGCGCCACGACGGAGATTGCGCTGGGTCTGGATCATCGTTTTGAAAACACCCTGGTCATCAGGTTCGAACAGTTCTATCACGGTAACGGCGCAACTTCCGTGGCGGCCTATGATCTTGCCGCTACCAGTAATGGAGGATATCTGGCCAGACGCTACAGCGCTGCAGGCGCCAGTTATGAATTCACACCGCTGCTCACCGGCGATGCGGCCGTGATCCATAACTGGGTCGATCGGTCGTCACTGGTCGCGCTCTATACGCGCTATTCGCTTTCGGACGAATCCGAGTTCGCAGTCAACGTTACGCATGCAACGGGCGCCAGGCCGCAGGGGGCAGTGATTCAGAGCGAATTTGGCCTGTACGCGAATTCGCTCAGTATCGAATACCGGACGAATTTCTGATTGAGGGGATAACCATGAATTTTTTTCATAAATTGCTCGATCCACCGGGAAGACCGCATCCGCGCTTTACTGCATACGCCATCATTCTGTTGCTGCTGGTTTCTGCCGTCTGTGTCATTGCGGGCACGATAGCCATGCCGGAGGGCTACGTCTGGCTGAAGCACTCGATCAGCGAGTCGGCCGCGCAGGGGATGGAAGCTGCCTGGATCGCACGCTTCAGTTTTCTGCTCTACGGATGTGCTGTTCTCTGGCTTGCGGTTTTCCTGAGATCCGTCTGGGCGCGCAGCGTGTACTGGATGCACATGGTGTTTGCGCTTTCCATGATCGGCACCGCCGCTTTTTCGCATAAACCATGGATTGAGGGTGTTCCTTTTGATGCCTTCGAGGACTTTCTGCATTCGCTCACCGCTACCGGTATGGGCTTTGCATTTTCCTTTGGCGTCCTGTTTCGTTTCCTGCAACGTAAAAACGGTGAACGGCTGAATAAATTATTCGATATCGCCGCCCTTGCTGTTGCGACAATATCGACGCCGATGGGGATCATGTTGCCGTCCATTCCGGGGCTTATCCAGCGCATCATGTTTGCTGTCGCCTATCTCTGGTATGCGCATGAGGCGTTGTCCGGAATAGCCGATGAAAGAATATCAAAGGGGTGAATTGATCCGGTATCTAAAAATTGGCGACACTGCCTGTTTTATCTGCAACCGGCATTGCCGGATATGCAGAAGCCAGCACGTATATAGTTGTTGATGGCATCGACGGTCAGTGCCGGGCGCCAGTTGAATTTTGATTGCTGCACCAGTTCGGCGGCAAAGCTGTCCATGTTCGTGGCAAACCCCTGGCCGGCCAGGTAGGTTTCGATAGTGCGGTTGGGATCGACATAGGTTCGGGTGTTGGCGATGGAGGTGGTGTCGCCGGTGCTCGTGCGGTAGTCGGCCAGGCTGACGCGGGAATTTCCGGTCACTGCGAACCAGCGGGACTGATCCAGCGTGGACGAATAGTAGTTGTCGTGGAAAATGCCTTGCTCGGTAAGATCGTTGAGCATGATAGTTCCGGTAATCTGTATTTCATTGCCGAAGAACCTGACACCAGTCTGGGTGCCGGGATTAAGGAAAGCAATCTGTGGATTGCCGCCCACGATGTTGTAAAAGATGTTGTAGCTGTATTCCACACTGGATGTATCACCGACCGAGTGTAATGCAAAAGTGTTGTTCACAACGCTGTCGCCCCAGGCAGTGAAGATGTTATCTTGCACCAGGCCGCCCTGCCAATCCTGTACGTCCAGTCCCCAGCCCAGTGTCCTGCTGGTGGGTTGGGTGCGCCCGATATGCATCATGACGTTGTTGGTGACGTAGATGTTGCGCCAGCGCGGGCCATTGTTCTGGTCGTCGTTGCCGCCCAGGCTGATGCCGATCTCGCCTTCGAGATACAGGTTGTTGTCGACCTGCAGGTTCCAGGTTTTGATCTGGTTGACGCCTGAAGGCGTATTCGAGGTGAATTTGCTGCCGATGCTCGCTGCCCGCAAGAACAGGTTTTTGCGGAAGATCGTGTCACGGGTTTCGGCAAAATAGGTGTTGTGATTGAACATGGTGGCCATACCGTCGGTCTGGACGTTGTTCAGTCCCTGCTGATACCAGCCGTTATGGTCGAAGATATTTTCTTCCAGCAGAATGGAAGCCCGGCTTGAATACAAGCCTTGCGAATGGCTGTTGGATGAATAGTTGTTGGTGAAGATATTGCGGCGCACGATGACATCCGCAAGTACCGGGCCGCCGCCGCTCTCAGGCGATTGCAACACATTGCCGCTGAACCAGTCGAACCAGCAGTCTTCGACCAACAGGCCGCCGACGACACTATTGTTATATCCGCCCAGGGCATTCAGCCCGCTGACGCTGGTGTTGAAACCGGTGAAGTCGGGCGATGCAGGATTGCGTTGCGAGGCGACGAACTGAATGCCGATCACGGCTGAATAACTGGCCCGGCTCAGATCCACGCCGTAGAACTTGACGACAGGTCGTGCAACATTCGAACCGTAGTATCCCAGCACGGACCGCTCGGCAACGGAACGCCCCGCCTTGGGGAAAATGGTGGCACTCGCCTCCCAGGTATCTCCCCGGTTCAACAACACATAGTCCGGGTAGTTGTTGCGCATCTGCGCCAGCGCGGCTGTGATGGTGGCATAGGGCAGGATGCTGCCGACGGGATTGAAAGGATCGCTGCCGATTTCCGTGTCGGATGGCAGATATGTTCGCGCCGTGTTGTCGTTGCCGCTGCTGGATACATAGATCAGGCGGGAATCCGCCGAGGGCGTCAATATCGACCAGCCGTTCGCATCTTGTTGGGGCTGGGTGAATTCTGCTTCCCAGGAACCGGCGGCGGCAACGGTGGTTGGAGCAGGGTTGGCAGGTGGGCCGCCGCCGCAACTGGCCAACAGAAGAATCGCCATTGAAGCAACACCCAGTGAAGTCAAGAATCGCATCTTGTTTCTCCTCACGCAGTCTGACGACAGAGTCGATTATATCTGCAAAACCACAATCAGAATGATGCCATTTTTTGAGCTGATCTGAATTGGTCAGTATATGTATATTCGTTTGTTCCGGTTGTGATTGCCGGATTCAGTCCTCAAGCTAAACGCGTAACGGAAGCAGGTCAGGCGCTGATATTCAGGTCTTCCGCATAGGGTTTGCTCGGGAACTGGAAGGCGATCGGGCCATCCGGCTCCGCATTCAGGAACTGGTGGACGAAGGGGTCTTGCGAGTTGCGCATTTCCTCAACGGTACCTTGCGCAGCCACGACGCCGTTGTGGATGAAATACAGATAATCGACAACCTTGAGTGAGGCCATCAGATCATAGGTTACGACGATGGAGGTGGTGCCGAGCGCCTTGTTCAGCGTGCGTATCAGGTTGGCGATGGTATTGAGCGAGATCGGGTCCAGCCCCGCAAAAGGCTCGTCGTAAATGATCAGCGGCGGGTCGGTGGCGATGGCCCTCGCCAGCGCCACGCGGCGTTCCATGCCGCCCGACAGATCGCCCGGCATCAGGTCTCTGGCATTGCGCAATCCGACTGCATGCAGTTTCATCAGTACCAGGTCATGGATGATCTCTTCCGGCAGATCGGTGTTTTCACGCAAGGGGAAGGCCAGGTTTTCGAAAACCGACAAGTCGGTGAACAGGCCGCTGATCTGGAACATCATGCCCATCTTCAGGCGCATTTCGTACAACTCGTCGTTGCTGAGCTGGTGGACAACCTGTCCCATGAATTTTACGCTGCCATGCAGCGGACGTAACTGACCGCCGAAGTGGCGCAACAACGTGGATTTTCCGCATCCGCTGGGGCCCATGATGCCGACGACCTTCCCTTGCGGGACAGTGAGGTTGATGCCCTTGAGTACCTTGAGCGAACCATATGAAAAATGCAGGTCGTTGACTTCGATGAGGTTGTCCATGCTTTTATCCCTTACTTGAGTACTCTTATTATAATTCTCACATGATGCAAGGCGGAAATATACGCGTTTCTGGGGGCCAATCCGGAATTTGATCGGGCAGTTGAACTATTGTTGATCTGATGGACTCGTAACGGGGCCTTAATCTGAATTTAAAGAAGCAGCTTTGCAGAAAGCAGACGGATTCGGGAATGTTAGACCATAAAAATATGCTGTCTGAAATATGTGTCTCGACGTTTTGCCTGAAGCCCAGATACAATGAACCAATAATAGCCAATATGCAGGTAATAAACCAATGAAGTTACCCTCTTTGCCTTCTTTTCAGTGGAGCAAATTTCCCCTTAATTTCAATTTCTTCCGGTTGCATGCCAGGGCATTTCGTCTGACCATACTGCTTCTGATGCTGGGGTTGTCCGGTTACATACTCTATCTTGATATTACTATTCGTGAGGCTTTTGAAGGGCGCAAATTTGCTTTGCCGGCCCGTGTATATGGCCGCGCGCTCGAGGTGTATCCGGGGCTGAAGCTGACAGCCGGGCAACTGTCGGAGGAACTGAAGGCGCTCGGTTATCACGAAAGCCCCGAACCGGACGAAGCAGCAACCTATAAATTCACTTTGAACGGGCTGGAGTTTACAACCAGGGACTTTGTTTTCGGGGATGGCCTGCTGGCAGCACAGCATTTGCGCATCGAATTCTCCGACGGCATGGTGTCGCTGCTGCAGGAACGTGGCGACACTGACACCGATTTGCCCATATTGCGCCTCGAGCCCCCGCTCATCGGCGGTATCTATCCTGGTCATAACGAAGACCGGGCGTTATTGAAACTCAGCCAGGTACCAAAGCAACTTATTGATGCTCTGGTTTCGATCGAAGACCGGAAGTTTTATTCGCACTGGGGAATTGATCCGAGGGGTATTGCGCGCGCCCTGTACAAGATACTCAGCGGGCAGCGCATCGAAGGGGGCAGTACGCTTACCCAGCAACTCGTGAAGAATTTTTTCCTGACTTCCGAGCGCACTTTGACGCGCAAGGGTACCGAAGTACTGATGGCTCTGCTGCTTGAAATGCACTACGGCAAGGATGAAATTCTCGAGACCTATTTCAATGAAGTTTTCCTGGGTCAGGACGGTAGCCGCGCCATTCACGGTTTTGGCCTTGCCAGTTATTATTATTTTGATCGCCCGCTAGACAGGCTGGAACTGCAAGAGATCGCCACTTTGGTTGGCATGGTTAAAGGGCCGGGTTTTTATGATCCGCGCATACATCCGGAACGAGCACTCAAGCGCCGGAATATTGTGTTGCAGGAAATGGTGAGTCTGAATGTCATTACGCAGGCGCAGTTTCTGACTGCCCGCAATAGACCGCTCGGCGTGGTTCTGCGTCCGCCCACCGGTACCTCGCCATATCCGGCTTTTTTACAGCTTGTACACCGCCAGTTACAGCGTGACTATCGCGAAGAGGATCTGCGCAGCGAAGGCTTGCGGATTTTTACCACGCTAGACCCGCGCATCCAGCATGAGGCAGAAAAGGCTTTGTCGCAGCGTCTGGCGGCAATCGAAAAGACACGCAAAATGACTGCCAATACGCTGGAAGGGGCGGTGGTGGTCAGCAGCACCCAGCAAGGCGAGATACTCGCTCTGGTGGGCGGACGCGAAGCGCGCTATGCCGGATTTAACCGTGCCGTCGATGCTCAGCGCCCGATCGGCTCGCTGGCCAAACCGATCGTGTATCTGACTGCACTTGAAGACCCGGGCCGTTATACGCTTATCACGCCGCTGGATGACAGCCCGCTGGTGTGGAGCCAGCCCGGTACGACCGACTGGGAGCCGCAGAACTACGATCACAAGTTCCACGACCAGGTTCAGCTTCGTACTGCACTGGCGCATTCCTATAATGTGGCCACCGCCCGCCTTGGTATTGATCTCGGTGTAGAAGGTATCCTCAGCAAACTTCCTCTCTATGGCATCGAGCGTCAGCCGCCGCCTTTTGCCTCGTCGCTGATTGGTGCCTTTGAACTTTCTCCGATCGAAGTGACGCAGCTATACCAGACCTTTGCGGACGGCGGTTTTCGCACCCCGTTGCGCGCCATTCGCGAGATACTCACGGTAGACGGTCAGCCGCTGCAACGTTACCCGCTTTCCGTCGAACCTGTTGCGCCTGCTGCGTCGGTCTATCTGCTGACTACGGCCCTGCAGGGCGTGGTGCGCGAGGGAACTGCACAATCCCTGAAATACTGGTTGCCTGCCGAATTGAATGTGGCCGGCAAGACCGGTACCACCGATGATCTGCGCGACAGCTGGTTTGCCGGATATACCGGTGATCGCGTGGCGGTGGTGTGGGTCGGCCGTGATGATAACCAGCCTTCCGGGTTGACCGGTTCCTCGGGCGCCTTGACCGTATGGGGCGAGATGATGAAGAACATCCAACCCGAACCGTTGCAGCCTGTTGTGCCAGAAGACATCGAAATGGTCAATGTAGACCCGGTCAGCGGCCTGCGATATAACGATAACTGTCAAGCGGGCGTATTATTGCCATTCATCAAGGGATCAGAGCCTACCGAAATTTCGGCCTGCGCATTTACATCTGCAGACACTCAGAAGACAGGTGCTGAACCCGGGATAAAACAAGAAAAGAAAAACTGGTTACAAAGGATATTCAATTGATAAATCGATTTTCCATATTTGCAGTTTCAGTATGGCTGTTGTTGCTGGCCGGTTGTGCCGGCGTGCCTACACAGCCTGAAACGATAGTCCGGCAACCGGGTGAACCCATCTCTATTGAACCGGCACTGCCGTCGGTCATCTCGCGCAATCCGGCCGTTGTCGCGCTGCTGGGCCGTGCGCGGTCCGATACTGCTGCCGGACGACGTGAAGCGGCAGGCGCATCGCTGGAGCGCGCATTGCGTATCCAGCCGCGCAATGCCTGGTTGTGGAATGAACTGGCGCAATTACGCCTGACCCAGGGCCAGTACGTGCAGGCGATCACGCTCGCCCAGAAATCGAACAGCTTTGGCGGCCGTGAACCACGTTTACAGGCACTGAACTGGAAAGTGATCGGCAATGCCCGCGTAGCGCAGGGCGACCCGGCAGGTGCGGAACAGGCATTCGAACGCGCTGCAGATATTGAGTAATCGGCAGAACCGGGGCGGGATACGTTCTTTTTAACCGGTGCCCTCTGCCACGATACAAGCTAAAAAAATCGGAGAGAGTCATGCCGGTCTGTTTTTGATTGCAACTTGGGGAGAAACGAATGCTTTGCTCTAAATGCGCAACCTCAAACGACGACGATGCAACAGTCTGCGTTAATTGCGGTAATGTGTTTCCCCCTCCCGGTCAGGGTACGCCAAAAGCTCACGCGCGAGTCGATGTACCTGCGAGCGATATAGAGTATTACAAAGCTGTCCTGGGGCCAAAAAACCAGGATTATTACCTGAATCAGTTTGCGCGGTTCGTTGACGAAGGAAAGATAACACCTGCATGGCAGTGGCCGGCATTCCTGGTGACGTTCTACTGGTTGCTGTATCGCAAGATGTGGTTTTACGCTTTGGTCTATTTCTTTCTTCCCTTGATTATCATGATCCCGATTGGGATTCTTGGCGCTGTGAAGGGCGCTGGGGTGATCAGCCTGGGATATTTTCTGTATGCAGCCGCCGCTTTTATTCTCATTCCGATGTACGCAAACGCGCTTTACTACATACACTGCAACAAGCTCATTGCAGAGGTTCGGGCGTCGTCGCATTACACACAGGTGCAACTGGAGGAACTGTCCGGGAAAGGCGGGACGAGCCATGTCGTGATCATTGTCATATTGATATTGTTTTTTACAGGTTTTATCGGAATGATGGCCTCTATTGCCATTCCTGTATACCAGGATTACACGAGCAGGGAACACTTGTCTCAGGCGATGGACATCGGCAAATCAGCGAAAAAATTTGTCGATAACTACTACAGGCAGTACAGCTCGATCCCCCGCAGCCTGGAGGCAACAAGTTTTGCATCGTCTTTGCCGCCGCCCATCAAGGAGGTCAGCATCGACAGCCAGACTGGTGTGGTCTCGATCACGATGAATGGATATCCTACGATTGAAGGAAAAAAACTCTTGTTCGTTCCTGCACTGGATGCAGGCAACCAGCTGAGCTGGTCCTGCATGAGCGAGGAAATACAGGATAGCTATTTACCACAGGAATGCCGACGCTCGAGATAAAGCTGAAAGAAGCATTGAACGAGTTTCCATTCTGTTTTCTGCTTCCTGTTCAGGCGATGCCTGCATGACAGGCAGTATTTATGACACAATTCTCCGGGACACTTTGCCCGGATTCGATATCACATGAACAACGTTATTTCCGCACTCGTTGATGCCCTCAAGACCCTCTTTCATCCGAAGATGCTGTCTCTGGTGATCTGGCCCATGCTGGTGGCAATGGTGTTGTGGGTGGGCGCGGCCATGTTCTTCTGGGGTAGCTGGGTTGAAAGCATGACCGGCGTAGTACAGGCGACACCGCTGGAACAATGGATGGCACAGGGATTTTTTGCCGTTGTATCGCATTACCTGATTTCCATCATCCTGGTGCTGCTGTTGCTGCCGGCGATCTATGTGACCGCGCTGTTGCTCACGGCGGTTTTTGCAATGCCGATGATGGTTAATCACGTCGCCCAAAAATACTATCCGGCGCTGGAACGCAAACGGGGCGGCAGCAATGCCGGCAGTATCGCGAACTCGACAGTTGCCATTGCCATCTATTGCGTGGGCTGGATCATCAGTTTGCCATTGTGGCTGTTTTCCCCCTTCGCATTGCTGTTGCCGCTGCTGCTGATGGCTTATCTGAATCAGCGCCTGTTTCGCTACGACGCGCTGGCCGAGCATGCGAGCAAGGAAGAATTTGCACTGGTCATCGAACGTTGCACTGTAAAACTTTATCTGCTGGGGACGGCCGTTGGATTGTTGCAATTTGTGCCGGTACTTAACCTGTTTTCTCCCGTTTATGTCGCGCTGGCGTTCATCCACTTGTGCCTGGCCGAGTTGAAGGAATTGCGTCAGGCCGTTTAGGCGCTTGGCCATCAAAGATGCGATCAAGTTACCTGGTGCAGCGGGCGTAATTGCGATTCTTGCCTGAAAAAACCATAAGAACGGAGTTTGGTGTTGGTGGCAAATAACGATCTGAAAGACCTGGATCCACATATTGTCTGGGCACACTTCGCAACGTTGTGTGCGATTCCGCATTCCTCGCTGCATGAGGCAGCGTTGCGTGAGCATCTGGTCGAATGGGCTCAGGTTCGTGGCATCGCATTCGAAGTGGATGGCGCGGGCAACCTGATTCTGAAAAAAGCCGCCAGCCCCGGCTGTGAGACCATGCCCGGCGTGATCCTGCAAGGACATCTGGATATGGTGTGCCAGGCCAATTCCGGAACACGGCATGATTTCGAACACGATCCGATCCGTTGCGTAGTGCGTGACGGCTGGGTGGTCGCGGAGAACACCACGCTGGGCGCGGATAACGGTATCGGCGTGGCACTCGCACTGGCTGCGCTGGAAGAACAGGGGCTGGTTCATCCATCGCTGGAAGTGTTGCTCACCGTCAACGAAGAGTCCGGTATGGACGGCGCCCGCGGGCTGGCGTCCGGCACCTTGCACGGCAAGATGCTGATCAACCTGGATACCGAAGAGTGGGGACATTTTTACCTGGGTTGCGCGGGCGGCGTGGATGTGGAGGTGCGCCACGAATGTGAACGGGAGGCGCTGCCGCCGGACTTTGCCATCCTGCGATTCGATGTATCCGGACTGCGCGGGGGACACTCCGGCATCGACATTCATCTCGGACGCGGCAATGCGATCAAGCTGCTGGCGGAAGCGCTGCGCGATCTGGGCGCGCATACCGATATACGCCTGATCGAAATGAATGGCGGCTCGGTACGCAATGCGATACCGCGCGAGGCGTTTGCCGTGTGTGCTCTGCCCAGTGTTGCAGTAGCGGGGATTGATGAATGGGCGGAACATCGGCTGGCGGCGTGGCGGCAACGCTTTGCAGAAGTGGATGCGAATGTTTCCTTCAAGTATGAGTTGGACGAGATGCCGGTAGGAAAAGCGGTTCATCAAGTCGAGCGCGATCGCTTGTTCGCGTTTCTCGATATTGTCGCGAATGGCGTCTCGCGCATGAGTGACGATTTTTCCGGTGTGGTGGATACGTCGGATAATCTCGGCGTGGTGAGCCTCGCGCAAGGAGTGTTCCGCGCGACTTTCAAGGTGCGTTCGCTGCATGACGCCCGGGCGGATGCGCTGGCCGACAAGATGGTTTCCCATGCGGCCAGTTATGGTCTGTCCGCGTGGAAGGACGGCGCGTATCCGGGCTGGACGCCGAATCCGTCGTCCAAGCTGCTCGCATTGTGTCAACAGGTATATTCCGCGCAATTCGGCCAACCCGCCGGTCTGCAAGTGATCCATGCCGGACTGGAATGCGGCTTGCTCGCTGCCAGTCATCCGCATCTGGATATGATTTCCTTCGGCCCCGATATTCGCGGTGCGCATGCACCCGGCGAACGTGTTGAGATAGAATCGGTTGCACGCTGCTGGCAGTTGCTCAAGGGGGTGTTGCAGGCATTGTCGAAAATGTGAAGCAATGACGGTTGGCAAAGGATTGATACGAACGATGAATTGCATTGCAGACAAATTCATAAAGAGGTGAACATGACTACAGAAGACCGTTTGGCACAGATTGAGTCTCGTTTATCTGCAATAGAGCGCTTCATCAGATTGTCTGCACCGCAGCCAACTTCGATGAATACGCCCCCGCATGTTGCGACTGTACCTCCCGTGGTTGCGGATGTTACGCAGGCTTCCCCGGCAGCTTTTTCGCGTCCGCTTGTCAATAAACCCAATGATTCCGGGAGGGATGGTTTCTCCGTTACGAATATTCTCGGCTGGGCGGGAGCGACGGCGCTGGTGCTGGCATCGGTTTATCTGGTGGTGCTTGCCATCGATGCAGGCTGGCTGACGCCGGTGCGTCAGGTCTTGCTGTCCATGCTGGGCGGTGTGATGTGTATCGGTATCGGTATATTGTTGCGTGAGAAGGATATGCATTATGCGAGCCTGCTGCCGGCTGCAGGTATCGTGATCATGTTCATGTCGTTGTACGGTGCGCACAATTACTATCATATGATTGATACGACCTTCGCAACCACAGGCATCATCGGGATCTGTCTCATTTCGCTTTGGTTGAATCGCGTGTTTATGAGCGAGTTGTATGCGCTGTTCGCGGTGGTGGGTTCGTACTCTGCGCCGGTTTTACTGGGTGGAACCAGTTACACCATTGTTGATCTGATTGTCTATTTCGCCTGCTGGAGTGTGGTGTTCTCGGTTTTTTCTGTCTGGGTTGGCAAGCGCAACATATATATGTTGGCGATGTATCTGGCACTGGTGATTTTCGACCTGAAGTGGCATGAGGGGATGCAGGATGCCTGGATGGAAGCTTTGATCTTTCAGACTGTACATTTCCTGATCTTTGTAGCTGCAGGCTCGGTGTTTAGTATTCGCATTGCGCCGATGTCGCAGGAGATCGCCATTAAACATATCCCGGTTCTGGTGTTGTTCTATTTTGTGCAATACCACATTCTGGATAAACATTTGCCTGGCCTCGCTCCGTGGATCGCACTTGCCAGCGCAGCGATCCTGCTGGCGAGTTATTTTGCTGTACAGCAGGTGCTCGGTCAGAAGCTGGAAGGGGGGCGCACCTTGTTGAGTGGATATGTCGCGCTGGTGCTGGTGCATGCGGGTTATATCGAATCGGTTCCCATGCAGTGGGCGCCGTGGGCCGGTCTGGCAGTAGTGCCGCTGGTAGCTCTGTACGCTTCCTTGCGTGGTGATATCAAGTCGCCCGGCATGCCGCTATGGGGTGTGGCGGTTCTGATCTTCGTGGCGAATTTCCTGCATATCATTTCCGGAAATACATTTTCTCATCCCGCGAATCATGTGCCGGCGCATGAGTTGCTTGGACTGTGTTATGCAGCGGAGTTATATACAGGCTACTACCTTCTGCGCAAGAACGGCATGCTTAATGATATCGCTATGGTTGCGCTATATGCGGGACATATCGCCATCATGGCGTGGGCGGTACAGGTATTCGACAGCCGCCTGATCGTTTCGATGGTTTGGGGTGCGTTGGCGCTGGGATGCCTGCTTCTGGCTTTGAAGAATCGCCTCAAATTGCTGGGGCAGTCTTCCTTGCTGGTATTCGGCGCGTCCGTACTCAAGGTGTTTCTCTATGACATCGCTACGGCTTCGCCGCTGATCCGTATTGCTAGCTTGCTAGTGCTGGGGGGCAGCCTGTATTTGGGTGGATGGTTGTACAAAAAAGTGAACCATCTGGAAGACGAGTGTGTGCAAAGTTGAACTTTTTAGTAATAGGTAGAACCTTAAAGAGTTTAATAGCACATTTGGTTGTGCAACAGAGTATGCTAGTTGTAGTCAACGTCATGATGTAAAGAAAGTTGTAAGGAACAATATGCAGTCAATGCTCGACTATTCCCTGTTTGGCAACACGATCTACAGCTACCTGATATCGCTTGGTATATTGATCGGCGGGATGGCGGGTGCCCATGTGTTCAAGCAATATATACTTTTACGCCTGAAGAAGTGGGCTGATTCGACGGCGACAACGATTGACGATCTGCTTGTTCAAGCCATCCGCAAGACACTGGTGCCGGCTTTATATCTGGGTTCACTGTATGTTGCGCTACGTACGCTGACCATTTCGGACAATATTGAACGTGCCATCAATTCTGCTGCGATCATTCTGCTTACGTTGCTGGTTGTCCGCTCGGTTACCACGGCGGTAAGGTTCGGGCTTAATTCCTACTCTTCCCGGGCATATCAATCTTCCGGCGGGGAAAAACAGATCAAGGGTATTGGCAACCTGGCCAATTTCATCATCTGGGCAATGGCGCTTATCTTTATCCTGGATAATCTGGGCGTCAAAATCTCTGCTGTGGTGGCCGGACTGGGTATCGGGGGTATTGCGGTCGCGCTGGCTGCGCAGGCTGTACTGGGGGACCTGTTCAGCTATTTCGTTATTTTTTTCGACAAGCCGTTTGTGGTCGGGGATTTCATCGTCGTCGGCGACAAGATGGGCGTCGTCGAATACATCGGTATCAAGACGACAAGAATCCGGGCACTGGGCGGCGAACAACTGGTATTTTCGAATACCGATCTGACGAATTCGCGTGTACACAATTATAAAAAAATGGAGAAGCGGCGCGTGGTGTTCAAGCTGGGCGTGACTTACCAGACCCCTGCCGCAAAACTGAAAGCGATTCCGCAAATCGTGAAAGGCATCATTGCTGCCCAGGAGGGTGCCACTTTTGACCGGGGGCATTTCGCTTCCTATGGCGATTTCAGTCTGGATTTTGAGTTCGTCTATATGGTGACAGGGGCCGATTACACCAAATACATGGATATCCAGCAATCGATCAATCTGGAGATTTTTGAGGCATTTGAAAGAGATAAAATCGAGTTTGCCTACCCGTCACAGACGTTATTTGTGAATAGGATCAACTGAGGGAGCGTTCGCAGCGGAGGAGGATGTGCGTAACTATTTGATCTTATGGAAAATCACGGGGATGTTTTTTGAGACTCGTTGCTGCCTGAATAGCTGCCGGGGATGGCCGCGGAGCCTTTGACCGGGCAGCCAACAAGTTATTGCGGGCAGGATCACTGGGTTTATTCAGTGCCTTGCAGGCGCATGCACGGGCCAACATTCCAGTTGTTTTGCCAAATGAATAAATTTCTCCGATTTCCTTCTGTACAATTGCAACTCTTGTTGAGGATCGACCGGATATTGTTGTTTTGCACCATTCAATTTAACTGGAGCCAATTATTTTGAAAGCACCCATTTCTTTACGCGACATTCCACAATCCAATATCTTTCGCAAGGGAGACGTTTTTGTACTGTTCGGCGAATTGTTCGGGCGCGGCTATGCGAATGGCTTGATCAACGAGGCTCGCAAGGCGGGCATGACCATCGTTGGTATCACGGTGGGCCGCCGGGATGAGAACAATGCTTTGCGTGCGCTGACCGCCGAGGAACTGGCCACCGCCGAAGCGAACCTGGGGGGGCACATTATCAATGTACCGCTGATGGCAGGTTTCGATCTGGATGCTCCCCCAGGTACGCCGACCCCGACCGACCTGCTGGCAGACATGACGCTGAAGAGCTGGCAGGAAGACAAACTGGATTGGGCGCATATTGAAAAATGCCGCGAGGTTGGGATCAAGCGCTTCAAGGATTCGGTGGCCAAGGTGATGTCAGAACTGGACGGCATGATCCCGGATGGCAGCAACGCTTTTTTCGCCCATACCATGGCAGGGGGCATCCCCAAGGTGAAGGTGTTTCTGGCCATCGCCAACCGTATCTATAAAGGACGCGGCGAACGTTTCCTGTCTTCCAGCGCCTTGCTCAACAGCGATCTGGGCAAACTGATTCTGATGAATTTCGACGAGGTTACCGCGAATACATTTCAGCACCTCATTGACGGCAGTGCGGCGATCCGCACCCGCCTGGAAAAAACCGGCGGGCAAGTGCGGTATAGCGCTTACGGCTATCACGGTACCGAGATAATGGTCGATGGCCACTACCAGTGGCAGACCTACACCAGCTATACGCAAGGCAAGGCCAAGATGCGTCTGGAACACGTGGCCGAAACCGCGTGGGCGCAGGGCATCAAAGCCACGGTTTACAACTGCCCGGAGATACGCACCAATTCTTCCGACATCTTCGTCGGCGTGGAGCTTTCGCTGTTCCCGTTGCTCAAGGCCTTGAAGAAAGAACAAGGCGGCGCATGGGCGGAAGCGCAGTGGCAAGCTTGCCGGGATGTGTTGCAGGAAGGGCAGACGCTGGAAGGCCTGTTGCAGAAGATCGATGACTACAACAACAGCGACGTGATGGCGAAATTCCGTGATTTTGAAGCCTGGCCGATGCCGAACACGGCCGAGCTGGCCGATGTGATGATCGGTACGTCGGAGGAAATCACAAAGATGCACAAAAGCCGGGATGTGCTGGTCACCGATGTGTTGAGCGGGCTGGTGCTGGAAGGCACCGGGCCGTTGATTTTCCATGAATCATCCAATCCGGCAGGCCCCGTGTTGTGGCTGAATCATGACATTATTTCCAAGCAGCTTAAATTGATGCATCCCTGAGGCTGACTGCCATGTTTGAAATGGCAGAATTATGAACTTCCGGTCTCATGCCCCTTTCAGCATCAGCTGAGCCCAAGGCAGAAAACAATAAAGCCTCTGATCAATCCCTTTGCGGGAGAATAATCAGAGGCTTATGCTGTTTTCGATTATCAGCGGCTTTACGTTCTGAAGCAGGTGACGGTGACGATGTTGATCGTGTCGCTGTCGGTGGCGGTGGCGACCGCTTTGACCCCGCAATTATGTCTGGCCGGTGTCGATTTGATGGTGACCTTGTAGTCGCTACCATCGGGCAGTCGGATGTTGGGAAAGACAAAATTGCCGTTCTTGGTGATTTCGACCTCACTGCCACCATTTAGCTCAAGTACCAGTCCTTTGCTTTTGCGGGCAAGTCCGGAGACAGTACCACCGACGGCAAAGCTATCGGTAGTGCAGACGACAAAAACATTGCTGACGGCTGCTGTGATCTTGCCACTGCCCTGGCTGACGGAACATGTCTGTCTGACTGGCAAGGCGGGCTGCGTTTTGATGGTGACAGCGTAGTTGCTGCCTTTCATCAAGGGCTTGGGAAATTTGAATTTACCTTCGGCAGTGACGGTCAGGTCGTTTCCTTTGTTAAGTTGCAGTATCAGTGCGCTACTGGCAAGCCCGGTGACTGAACCACCAACAGTGAGCGGAAGAGGAGGGGGGGCAGGTGGGGCAGGGGTTGATTTTTCGTCGCAACCAGACAATACGGCAATCATGGCTGCCATCATTACCGAACTCACTGTCAGCGTGCACTTTGCCATCATTTGCTCCTAACTTGTTTATTCTATTAAATATTTGTTGAGGTTAGCTATTCGGGTGACCATCCGTACCCCGAAATAACGCGGTCATTTCATGTCCTGTGTGATTGTACACAATTAACCTGACGCACCAAATGGACAAAACTGCGATTCTTGAAACGAGAAATTTGCTTTCGCAGATGCGGATACGCCCGAAATCAGCTTCCGGCGGATGTCTGGATACCGGTTCCGGGGAGACCGGCAGGTGTTCAATTTCAAGTTAAACACAATTTTGACAAGGCATGGTCAGAATTCTGATGACCGCCGTTTATGATTAATTTCTGGTTATACACTGTGTAGCTGGGGAATGCCCGGTTTTGAGTCCATCCTCAAACCGGAAAATGTACAATTGTGCGGTGGGACAGACTCCATGCAGCGGAATCTGATGAGTATTGTGAAGCGCAACTGGACATTAATACATTACCGCAACGGTCAGAGTCACGCTTGTTGCGGATACACCGGAATAGAGGGGCGGCTTGGTTGATGTTGCATTTGCCCAGACAGACGGAGGTTTTCGAGGTGTTCGGTTTGAGAAGGATAGTATTGGTTTTGAATCGAGAAAAGATGGTATCCAGGCTAATTCTGTTGCTGGGGATGCTGTTTATTGCGGGTTGCTCCAGTTTGTTTGAAAAGCCCCCCAAAGACCTGTGGGGTGTATACAAGCGCGAATACAGACAATGTCTGGCGGATCTGGAAAATGCGGCGGAACTGGACGCAATCGCCGACAAGGTAACGCTGGCTACTGTCTATGATCGTGATGAGTATTTTGATTTGCTGAGTATTAAAGATATGCCCACCGTGAAAGAGCGGGTTGCCATCAAGAAATGGGCTTTGAAGCTTGAGCGTTGCTACAAGATCAAGTCCAAAGCCTATGCCTACGAACCCCATGATGTTGCTCTTTTGTCTGCCGCGCTGGATAGCGACCAACTCGTGCTGATGCTGGAATTCCAGAAGGGGAAGATCAGTTATGGACAGTTTGCCGAAAAACGCCTTGAGCTGGATACTGCGTACAGGGAGAAGATACTGAAGGCAGTTGCTGCGGGCTATAAAAAACCAGACTACCCGCAACAACCTCAGAATACCCAATTGCCAAAGAAACCGGTAACTACTTTTTGATGGCATATCAGGACTGGTTAAGAGAGAAGCGAATTGAAATAACTCATTGAGCGCGCTTTGGCATAATGGCGGGCACGTATAATTTGTCAGAGCACGTTTTCCCTGCTCGGGAATCATTTGGGATTGATCCAGGAGAAGAATAATGGGCAAAGGCATGCCATCCGGCAAGCAAGCAGAACAGAGTGATTTGTTCTCGGTGAAGATCGGTATCGGCGACATCATTCAATTGCAGGATTTTGCGTCTTCCAAGCAATACCATTACGTCAAGCTTATCGGCTACCTGAACAAAAAAAGCGTGCTGGTTACCCATCCGATGCGGGATGAAAAACTGCTCTTCGTAAAAAAAGGCGAAAGTTTCCTGGTACGCGGTTTTTCCGGAACAAAGACCTACGAATTCACTGCGGATGTGATCAATGTCTGTCTTACGCCATTCCCATACTTGCATCTTTCATTCCCTCCGAAGATCAGCACCATCAACATGCGCAGTGCGTTGCGCGCCAAAATCAGGCTCGCATGTTCAGTCAAATCGAAGAATATCGAGGAGGCGACGCCGGGAACGATCGAGGATATGAGTGTTTCCGGCGCGCGCATTCATTCAAAAACAGGGTTGGGGCGCGTGGGTGACGAAGTCGAAGTGAGTTTCCGTCTGCCCGTCGATGGCGAGGAGCAGTTATTCATTTTGCCTGCGATCATTCGCAATGAAGGCAGCGTCGCTGACAATGTCGATGAGGAAAAAATGGTATTGAGCGGTCTGGAATTTCACCAGCCGGAAGGCTATGAACGCACGCTGGTGCATAACTTTATCTACAAGAACCTGGCGGAAAACTAACAGCGAAATGCCATGAGTACTCCCGTTGTCGGCCAAGCAGCGCAAGCCGCGAACAGCGGCTATGTGGAAGGCAATTTTGCGGCGGGATGTTCTGTCAGCAAGAAAAGATCGTGCTCCAGACTTTGGATTAATAATCTGATAGAGGTCAAATTTGATGAAACTGCAAATTTCACTTTTGGTTGCATTATCCCTGGCTCTCGCGTCATGCGGAGGTGGCAATTCAGATAACAATTCTGTCTCTGCTTCTGCCAGCACCATCCCATCACAGATGTTTGGAATAAACATGGAATGGGAAAGTCTTGGCTATAACAGCGTTACCGGGGGAGAACTGCTCCGCGACCGTTCCTTCAGGATGAATCAAACAACCTTTTACGATATGTCCGGTAATCCACAGGCTCCTTTGTGGGTGGGCTATACAGCTACTGGCGGAACGGTTTCATACAGTTCAACGGGAGGGGATACCCCGTCAGGAGAGGCCAGTTATAACGGCTATTCGATAATTTCACGTGCTGGAGATTCCAGTTCTGTCGCGAAGTTTACCGGTGTGTCGCAACGGCTTCTTGATGGAATACAAAACGGCGATTCATTTGAATTTACATTTTCGAGTTTTGGCGTCTTACAGGCTGAATTTGTGCAAATGTATCTTTTTAATGTGGCTAGTCCGGGAGCTCCAATCAGCAATGCTCCTATTGTTTCATCAGGAAACAATTCGTGGCTGCGTCAGACAGTGACATTAACAGCAAACGCAGATGCACAATCCGCAGGATTGTTAATCGTGCTCTATCATCCGAATACCGATTCAACGACCCGCACCGTTTATCTTGATGAGATGAGATTGTCGAAATCGGGCGCTTCTCCTGCCGTGAAAACCTCAGTCAAGAACGCGCTGGCAGACATGGGCGTAAAGTCCATCCGCTGGCCAGGCGGAACACTTGTCGATTTCTTTGATTGGAAATCGTCAATCGGAACCAATATATCGAGAGGTGAAGTAAGGGCCGCGGCTGATTACCAGACGCCGGCATTCGGGCTGCATGAGTTTCTCGATCTCTGTGAAGAGTTGGGTATAGAGCCTGTCATCCAGGTCAATTTCCTGAATGGCGCTACGGAAGCGGAGGAGCTGGTCGAGTATATTCTCGGCTCATCCTCAACACCGCAGGGGGGCATCCGCGCGTCAAACGGACGCACTGCTCCATGGAATGTCAGGTATTTCGAGATAGGGAATGAACCGGCCCTTTCCTACAAGGGGGTCGAAACGGCAGCCAATACTCATCTTGGTTATATAACGCTCGCCGGACCGGTTATTACCGCGGTGAAAAACAAAGCCGTATCCCTGGGCAAGAGCATCAAAGTAAGCGCCATCATTGATCCGTCATACCAGCTTGCTGACTGGTTTACCGAGGCCGCTGCTGATTTTTATGCGACTGATCCTGATCCGGCAGTAGCGGTTGTTCATGCGCTCTATTACTGGAACACTGAAGTGCTCGGAAGCGGGGGGCTCGCGTCTGAAGCAGATTTTCTTGACGGGCACTTTTACGGATTCCGTGAATCCGATTCTGCGATGACTGCGCAGCAGACTTTTGAAAGAGTAATGGCTTCGGGCGCAACGCTTGAAAAAACCATGGTTGACAAGATACTGCCGTTGTCCACGACGCCGCTCATGCTTACTGAATATCATCTTTTCCCTGAAGATAAAGACACGAAAGTTGCGCAGGTGCAATACCTTCATGATTTCCAGTCGGGACTCGGTATAGCGGATATCCTGTTTGCAGCGATCAATCTCGACGCTGAGGGGGCGCAACTTTACAGCTTCGCACACGCTTATTTCGGGGCCGTTCAGAATACAGACACGGGAAGACTGCGTCCGGCTGGTCTGGCGCTCAAAATGATGTCACCGCTGGCAGGGGGTGAAAAAATTACCGTCAGCAGCAGCGATACCGAGACAATGACCATCGCTACCGGTTCCGGGAATATTCCGTCGGGTTTGAGTTATCCGCTTGTTTCGGCAATCGCGGCAAAAGATGTGTCCACCGGAAAAGCCAGGATACTGCTCTTGAACAGGTCTTATTCATCTGATAAGACGGTTACGCTTACTTTCGGCACGGGGGTGAGCGGTAACGCGGATATCTATACCTATAACAATGCTGATATAGCGGCAAACAATGAATCGGCAGTCAATGTATCTATTGTGCAGACTTCAGGCAGTTTCGGATCGCCGTTTACCGTGACAATCCCGGCACACTCTCTCATGCGGATAGACATGAAGTGAATAATTAATAGGGGACACCGACTGGCCGCCCGGAGTCAAGCGGGTAAATAATCCGCATGGCTAAATGAAAATCACTCCACATCGTTCGGCGTGTGGTTGCAGCTCGCAAAAAAGGATACCTGTATCCCGTCAGTTTCCTGGCAATTAATTTGCGCATTGCATAAAGGTGGGGCGGCAAAGGCGACTGTTGCAATGCTCAGTTCGCTTTCAACATCATCCGTTCCACCTGCACGCTGGCATCGCTATCACCTAGCCACACTTGTCCATCCTGAATGGTGCATTGCAGATCCATTTTGCGTTGAGCAAGCCTGGCAAGTTCCCTGGTGCTTTCCGGCGGCAGGTTGATGATGGTGAGGTTCTTCTGGCGTTCGAACTGCGCGCTGTTTTGTGCAAACCACATGTCGGCCACACGTCCGCCGTAGCAGTACACCAGCACCTGACTGGCACGCCCGCACGCTTTGCGGATCAGCTTTTCATCGGGAATACCGACGTCTATCCATAAATCAATCGATCCGGTCAGATCCTTGCGCCACAAGTCCGCTTCTTCATCGTTCGTCATACCTTGACCGAATTCCAGATGCTCGTGCGCGTTCAGGGCAAACGCCAGCAAACGCACCATCATGCGCTCGTCCGTTTCCGATGGATGCCGTGCAAGCGTTAGCGCGTGGTCCTGATAGTAGTGACGTTCCATATCCGCGATTTGCAGATTGGCTTTGAAGATGGTTGCTTTGATGGCCATGAAATATTCCGATTCCTGCTTTGCCAGATGGGTTGAGTAACAGCGCGACTTGGTTCATCATGCCGATCAGCCAAGTTTAGCCGCTTCCGCACGCTTTCATCCAATCAAATAACTGTATTCCATCAAAGTAACCAGCTTGTCTGGTCGCGCCGACAGCGATCTCATCCGATCTGCAGCAGACATTCCATGCCAGGGCTACGGAACTGGGCGGGTTGATTGCCGGTTTGTGACGTTGAAATCGGTGCTTTGGCTGGCTGGTAAATTCAGTAAAAAAACAAAATAATACAAAAGTCAAAGCGTGATTGGCTGGATTGTTGTTCACTGCGCATTAATACGGCATTTGCCATAATCTTTTCAGTACTAGACCGCAGCGGTCTGGTATTGTCTAATGCCTCTACACCTCCTTAATCTGAAAGGAATGGAACATGGAAATCCCAAAGCGTGATGGTGATGGCTATTTGGTCGACATGAGCGAGTGGACGCAGGAGATCGGTCGTGCGATGGCCGAGGCGGACGGCTACGAGCTGGACGACAAGAAGTGGGAACAGATCATGAAGGCGCGCGAGTACTACGAGCAGTTCAACTCGGTGCCGCCGATACGCAAGTTTGCCAAGTACATCAAGGAAGATCAGAAAGACGTATTCGAACTCTGGATGACCGGTCCGATGAAGCCGATCACCAAATACGGCGGCATGCCCAAGCCTACCGGCTGCGTTTGATGGGGATTCAGGATTCCGCCAGTAGTGCGCGCTGTGCTTCGTCCAGATAGCACCACTCGCCTTCCGGCAAATCCAGCGCATCCAGTTTCAGCCTGCCGATCTCGGTGCGGCGCAGTGCGACGCAGTGGTTGCCGGCAGCGGCCAGCATGCGTTTGACCTGATGGTATTTTCCCTGCTCCAGCACGATCTCAAGCCGGTGCGTATCCAGCATGTTGCAGATGACGGCGGCCAGCGGTGCGGGCTCGTCGTTCAGCTTCACACCATTCAATAGTTGCGAGACAAGTTGCGGCGTCACCGGATCGTGCGTGGTGGCTGCATAGACTTTCCGGATGTGGCGCCTGGGTGACGATTGTGCGTGGATGAACGAACCGTCGTCCGACATCAGCAACAACCCCGTGGTGTCGTGATCAAGGCGGCCGACCGGCTGTACATCGCGCAACGCGAACTGCTCCGGCAACAGGGAAAGCACGCCCGGATGATGGCTGGGTTTGCGCGAACATTCGAAGTCGG
>JBNKBO010000019.1:0-46773 GCA_050287265.1 Sideroxydans sp.
AAAACCGCCCAGCGACCTGTCGCGGATGGTAATCACGTTTTCCGGCGGCATCACCCGCAGCAAATCGAGCACTTCGCGGTTCTTGGCAAACATCAGGATATGCAGGGAAGCCTCGGGATAGCGTTTGCGCAAATCGGCAAACATCGGCTGCGCCAGCACCAGGCTGCCCATTTCCGAGAGCAGGACGATGAGGATGTGTCTGGGCTGCGCGACGGCAGTTTGGCCGGGAAATATGCGCCGAACCCGCTCATAAAGCGAAAATACCCAGCAAATCGGCATCCCGGCCCAATGATCGACTGCACGTTGAAATTTAATGTTCAAGGAAGCGTATCCGGTAGTGGGGTTTGGACTCTGGCAAGGCCGCGCATTATCGGCCAAAGCAGGGCTTTGAACAACCCGAGACGCGTCCACATCCGCGTCCGGGTGGTGAACCGGCAGGCGGTAAGCCGGTGACTAAATGGGATAAAACACCAGCAGTTGCAGCCATCACCCTGGCAACATGGCTGGCAGAAAAAGCGGTGAGAAAGTGCTCTCCCCCTCGCCGCAATTCAGTTCGTCGTTACGCCCAGGGAAATCAACGCAGCATCAATTGGTTCTTAAGCACCTTTGTGCAACCGGAAACAGCGCCAGGCAGAGAATGATTGAAATATTTCCGAATATTGACTCCAATTTCCTTTTGTCGCTGTTCTCCCCCCGATTGTTGGTGTAAATTCGCCCAGGTTCCATTCGGCTATTACCCTGGTAAGGCACATGAAGCTTCCCGAAACAATCGGCAAATACTTGCTCACCAAAAAACTCGGGCAAGGCGCCACCAGTACCGTCTATCTCGGTTACGACCCGTTCGCCAAACGGGACGTGGCGATCAAGGTATTGAAACAGGAGATATTGAACGACCACAAAATGGGCAAGTTGTACCAGCGGCAACTGGACAACGAGGCCTCGCTCGCGGGCAAACTGTCGCATCCGCACATCGTGTCGATCTATGATGCGGTGATCGGCAACGAAACCAGCTACATCGTCATGGAATATGTCTGCGGCGGCACGCTGGATAAACATGCCGAGCCGGATAATCTGCTACCCGTCGACCGCGTAGTGGAATACATGTTCAAGTGCTGCCGCGCACTCAACTACGCACAATTCAATGGCGTCATCCATCGCGATATCAAGCCCGCCAACATGCTGCTCACCGAAAGCGGCGATATCAAGATATCCGACATGGGCGCGGCGCTGCTGCTGGACATCGAGCAGACACAAGTCGGCAATATCGGATCACCCGGCTACATGTCGCCGGAACAATTGCGTGGCGAGGTGCTTACGCACCAGACCGACATCTATTCCCTGGGCGTGGTGATGTACCGCCTGCTGACCGGGCACGCTCCCTTTCATGCGCTGAATCTGGCCGCGCTGTGCCAGCAGATCCTGAATACATCACCGCCGACTTTGCGTTCATTGCGCAAAGACATACCCGCCGAACTGGAAAGGGTCGTGCTGCTCGCCATGCACAAGGATAAGCGGGAACGTTATCAGAACTGGAAAGATTTCGGCCGCGACCTGGCCGCACTCGGGCGATTCGAACACAGCACGATCGATGTCAACCAGACTGTGAAATTCACCACGTTGCGTGAGATGTCCCTGTTCAGGGACTTCACCGATACCGAATTATGGGAAATACTGCATGTGGGTGAATGGCTGAAGCAACCTGCACAAACCGTGCTGATGCGCGAAGACGAGATGGGCGATGCCTTTTACGTCATCATTGCCGGCAGTGTCAGCGTGACCAAGAACGGGCGTCTGCTCAACGTGATCCGCAGCGATGACTGCTTCGGCGAGATGGCTTATATCAGCGGACGCGTCGTCGCGCGCTCGGCCACGGTCACCGCCGGAACGGAAGTCGTCATGTTGAAAATATTACCCGCGCAACTTGGCAAACTGTCGGACCACTGTCAGCTGCATTTCAACCAGGCATTTTTGCGCGTCATGGCAGATCGGCTCAGAATGGCGGATGACCGCTTCGCCAAGCTCGCCAATTAAATGCATTTAGCTACACAGACCACAGAGGAGTCCCAATCGGATGAGTCGCTATACCGACTCATCCTTGAAATAAACCAGCAAAGAGTAAAATCGACTTCTTGCTCTCTGTGATCTCCGTGGCTGGAATTGCAGTTAAACAGAATAAACAAGGAGAACATCATGTCAAACAAATTCGTGATCCAGACCCCGGACGCCCCTGCCGCCATCGGCACCTATTCGCAAGCAGTGCGCGTGGATCACACCGTCTATCTTTCCGGCCAGATTGGCCTCGACCCCAATACCATGCAGATGGTCGACGGCATTGAAGCGCAGATTCATCGCGTATTCCAGAACCTGCGCGCGGTCGCTGCCGCGGCTGGCAGCAGCCTGGATGATATGGTAAAGCTGAACATCTATCTCACCGACCTCGCCCATTTCGCCAAAGTGAACGAAATCATGGCGACCTATTTTCACCAGCCCTATCCTGCGCGTGCCGCAGTGGGTGTCGCCGCTCTGCCGCGCGATGCATTAATGGAAGCCGATGGCGTGCTGTTTTTGCAGGACTGAGCACGACCACTGAGGATGATTTTCGATGAGCGATAAAACTTATCTCGGCACCTTTCGCCTGATCAAAGAACTGGGGCAGGGCGGAACCAGCAAGGTCTATCTTGCCTATGATCCATTTAAGGACACTGAAGTCGCCATCAAGGTTATTAAAGATGAGTTTCTCGACGATCCGCGGCTCGGCAGGCAAAACCGCCAACAGCTGGAAAACGAAGCTGCGCTGGCAGGCAAACTCATCCATCCGAACATCGTAAAAACCTTTGAGGCGGTTCTCAGCGACGAGGCAAACTACATCGTGATGGAATACGTTTCCGGCGGTACGCTGGAAAAATACATCCATCCGGAAAATCTGTTGCCGCTGGATCGCGTGGTGGAATATATGTTCAAGTGCTGCCGCGCGCTCAATTATGCCCAGTTCAAGGGCGTCATTCATCGCGACATCAAACCCGCCAACCTGCTGCTGGACAGACCGAACGAAATCAAGATCAGCGATCTAGGGGCGGCCATCCGCCTGGATCTCGAGCAAACGCAGGGCAGCGTCGGCTCGCCCAACTACATGTCACCCGAGCAGGTGCACGGTGACGAGGTTTCACACCAGACCGACATTTATTCGCTGGGGGTCGTAATGTTTCGTTTACTCACCGGACATTCCCCGTACACCCCGAAAAACCTGGCGCATTTATACCAGCAGATATTGCACGAAGAGCCGCGCTCGCCGACACAACTTCGCAACGACTTGCCGCCGGAGCTGGTACGCATTGTCATGCGCGCCATGCAAAAAAAGCCTGCGGATCGTTTTGTCACCTGGCGCGATTTCGGCAACGAGTTGGCCGAACTCGGCCACTTTGAAAAAAGCGACCTGGAAATCAACGAGAGTGAAAAATTCATTGCACTGCGCAATCTGAAAATGTTTGAGGACTTCGCCGACCTCGAATTGTGGGAGTTGCTGCGTATAGGCGAATGGCAAAAGCAGCCGGCTAAAACCGTACTGATGCGCGAAAACGATATTGGAGACGCGTTCTATATCCTGGTCGAAGGCGGCGTCAATGTAACGCGCAACAATCGCCTGCTTAATACGTTAAGCGTCGGTGATTGTCTTGGCGAGATGGCCTATGTCAGCCGCAAAAAAAAGCCGCGTTCCGCCACCATCTCCGCCAATACCGATATCACTGTCATGAAGATATTTCCCGACCAACTCGACAAACTCTCCGACCGCTGCCAACTGCATTTTCTTCAGGCCTTCCTGTACACGCTGGCCGACCGGCTGCGTATCGCAGACGACCGGGTTGCCAAAATGTCGGAGGAACACAATTGATGACGAACTTTGCCTCCTCCGGAACTTCTGAATAAGTGTCGTTGAACATTCCCTCCGCCACCCAGAGCAAATTCGCCAAACTTGGCATCCGCACCCCGTTTGATCTGATACTGCATTTGCCGCTGCGCTACGAGGACGAAACGCAGATCGTGCGCATCGCAGACCTCAAGCCCGGCGAGACAGCACAGGTCGAAGGTGAAATCATCCACAGTGAAGTAATGTATCGCCCGCGCCGCAGTCTGGTGTGCCAGTTGCAGGACGATAGCGGGATTCTGTACCTGCGCTTCCTCAACTTCTATCCCAGCCAGCAAAAACAGCTTGCCGTCGGCAAGCGCATTCGCGCGCTGGGCGAGCCGCGCATGGGATTTTTCGGTGATGAGATGGTTCACCCAAAATGCCGCAGCGCAGGTGAGTCCACGCCGCTCAAACAGGCGCTCACGCCCATCTACCCGACCACTGCCGGTTTGCCGCAAGCCACCTTGACCAAACATATCCATGCCGCACTGAACGAATTGCCACTCGACGACACGCTGCCGCAGGAAATATTGCAACGCCTGCGCCTGCCGGAATTTGCTGCCAGCGTGCGGTTACTGCACCAGCCGCCCCCCAACGTAGACGAAGACGCATTGCTCGCCCGGGCACATCCCGCTTGGATGCGTATCAAATTCGACGAACTTCTGGCACAGCAACTTTCGATGCGCGTGCACCACCGCGAACGCAGCCGGCGCATCGCACCCAGACTCGCCGCTCACAACAAGCTCACCAGCGCACTGCTGGAGGACCTGCCGTTCGCCCTCACGGGCGCGCAAAAAAAAGCATGGCACGAGATCAGCAGCGATATCGCCCGTCCGCATCCGATGCAACGCCTGCTGCAAGGCGATGTCGGCAGCGGCAAAACCATCGTCGCCGCGCTTGCCGCGCTGCAGGCCATTGAGAACGGCTACCAGGCTGCGTTCATGGCGCCGACCGAAATATTGGCTGAACAGCATTACCTCAAACTGCGCGATTGGCTGGCACCACTCGGCATCGAACCGGTATGGCTCTCCGGCAGCATGAAAAAGAAGGAAAAGACAGCCGTTGCAGAACGCATCGCCTCGGGTGAAACCAGACTCGCCATCGGCACCCACGCGCTATTCCAGAAAGAGGTCGAATTTGCGAAGCTGGGCCTGATCATCGTGGACGAACAGCACAAGTTCGGCGTACAACAGCGGCTTGCATTGCGGGATAAAGGAACCGAATCACATCAATTGATGATGAGCGCCACCCCGATTCCGCGCACACTGGCAATGAGCTACTTCGCCGACCTCGATGTGTCGGTGATCGACGAACTGCCACCCGGACGCACGCCCATCGTCACCAAACTGGTCAGCGACGCACGGCGCGAGGAAGTGTTCGAACGCGTGCGTGCCGCCTGTTTGGAAGGCAGGCAGGCTTACTGGGTATGTCCATTGATCGATGAGTCCGAAGCACTGCAACTGAAAACTGCATTGGAGACCTATGCCACCCTCACCCAGATATTCCCCGAACTGCGCATCGGCCTTGCCCACGGCAAACTGAACAGCGCCGAAAAGGCCGAGACCATGGCCGCGTTCAAGGCAGGCGAATTGCAACTGCTGGTTGCCACCACCGTCATAGAAGTCGGTGTGGACGTACCCAACGCCAGCCTGATGGTGATCGACCACGCCGAGCGCATGGGACTTGCGCAACTGCACCAGTTGCGTGGCCGCGTGGGACGTGGCGCGGCAGAAAGCATGTGCGTACTGTTGTTCCAGCAACCCATGTCCGAACTTGCGCGCGCCCGGTTGAAAATCATCTACGAAAACAGCGATGGCTTCGAAATCGCCCGGCACGACTTGCGTCTGCGCGGCCCCGGCGAGTTGCTCGGTGCGCGTCAGAGCGGCGCACCCATGTTGCGCTTTGCCGACTTGGGCACAGACGATAAACTGCTGGATCATGCACGCAATATTGCCGAGGAGATGCTGCACGATTTCCCCGAGACGGCTCAGGCGCATCTGCAGCGCTGGATGGCAAACAAGCCGGATTACCTGCGGACATAAGAATTAAGCTTTTCTGGAAACACAACATGGGACTTGATGCAGTCGAATTTGTTTTGTGGGCTGAAAAGGAATTTCAGGTTGAAATTCCGGACAAAGACGCCGAAACTATCTTTACTGTAGGCATGTTTTCGGCTTATATTCACCAGAAGCTGACTGCCAGGGACGGATTCAAGGCACTTTCAGAACAGCATACATACAACCGCATCAAGGAACATATCGTTTCTGAATTTAAAATATCGCCTGAGGACATCCGGCGAGACAGCCGCTTCATAAAAGACCTGGGGTTCGATTAACAATGCCTATATCAGAACGTCTGCATCTCTACATTCAATTAACACGCCTGAACCGCCCTATTGGCATTTTATTGCTGCTGTGGCCGACACTATGGGGCGTGTGGATCGCTGGGAACGGCCATCCTTCCTGGATCATCATGCTTATTTTCACGCTCGGTACTGTGCTGATGCGTTCTGCCGGCTGCGCCATGAACGATTACGCCGACCGCCATATCGACAAATATGTGAAACGCACCAAGGATCGCCCGCTTACCACCGGCAAGATCAGCGAACGTGAAGCGCTGTGGGTTGCCGTCGTGCTTGCGCTCATTTCCTTTGCGCTCATCCTGCCGCTGAATCCGCTCACCTGGGTGATGTCGTTCCCCGCCCTCTTTCTTGCCGCCAGCTACCCGTTCACCAAACGCTTTTTCGCCATCCCGCAAGCCTACCTTGGTATTTCCTTCGGCTTCGGCATCCCCATGGCCTTCGCCGCCACGCTGGGTCATGTGCCGCCAGTGGCATGGATACTGATGTCCGCCAACGTATTCTGGGCCATTGCCTATGACACCGAATATGCGATGGTGGATCGTGACGACGACATCGACCTCGGCATTCACTCCTCGGCACTGTTGTTTGGCATGTTCGATGTCGC
Source organism: Sideroxydans sp. (assembly GCA_050287265.1). Lineage (GTDB taxonomy): Bacteria > Pseudomonadota > Gammaproteobacteria > Burkholderiales > Gallionellaceae > Sideroxyarcus. The sequence continues at coordinate 6,871 of JBNKBO010000019.1, forward strand.
GGCAGTGATGACATGCTACGTCATCACGCTGGGGTTGCTGGCGCTGGCAGGTGCATTAGCGGGATTGGGAGCGTTCTTTTTCCTTGGCCTGCTGGCCGCAGCAGGTGTCGCGCGTTATCACTACACACTCATCAAGGATCGTGAGCGCGAACCCTGCTTCAAGGCTTTCCTGCACAACAACTGGTTCGGGGCAGCGGTATTTACAGGATTGGTGCTGGATTATTTGTGAGACAAAGGGGGCCGTCGACAACAGCCCCCTTTACAACTTGTCAGGGCCGCATTTGCCGGCGGTGCGTCATCTGATGCGCCGAAAACTCTTCCGGAGATATTGAGCCGTCATGATTTGCGTCAATATTCTCGAACGTGGGCGCATTGGCAAGTCCTCTCATCTGATAGCCTTCTTCAAGGCGCTTGCTGATTCTCGCGGCACGGGCATCGGTAAATTCCGCTTCGGTAATTTTTCCATCCTTGTTCAGGTCGAATTCAGTAAAGGAGGGCATCATCCCCCGCATCCCTGGACCACGGCCTGCGCCGGGTGAATTGCCCATTCGCGCATTACGCCGTGCGGCAAATTCTTCCACTGACAACTTCCCATCCTGATTCGTATCCAGATCGGAAAATTGTGGCGCATTGCGCATCGGCATGCCTTCAGCCTTGCGTTTTTCCCTTACAGCATTAAATTCGTCCTGGCTGACGGAACCATCCCCGTTCTGATCGTATGCACTAAAAGGAAGCGGGCCGCGGGCCGGCAATTCCTCTGATCGCACTGCCGTTGAAAAAGAAACCCCACCGATTGCAACAACTACCACAAGCGCTCGGATCATTTCGTTTGAGATCATGATATTTCCTCCGGTTGATTATGTACTGGCAAAGCGGTAAATACCGATTACCAACGCTACGACAATTGCAAACAGAACGACTGCGCCGAATTTGTGCTGTAAATGATCAAGGTGCGCGAATTTATCCCAACGGCCTGCACTTGCCGCCGTTGCGCGCTGGAAAACGAGCCAGACACAATAGATGTTTGCCGCAACGGCAAGCAGGCCAAACGCCATCTTGACGATGAGCAACGAGCTTGTATCTGCGGCGAAGAACATGAAAGTACCGGTAATGCAAACGACAACGAATGCAGGAATTTCGATAATAAGATCTACGCGTTTATGAAGCGCGACAAGAATAAGCTCCTGCTCGCGGCCCTTGCCGAGAAGCGCCCGTTCAAACAACGCTTCGGTGAGGACGCATCCCAACCAGATGCCCGCAAAGGCCACGTGTAGAGGCAGGAGTATCGAATTCATGATAATCGACTTAGCAGTTCATTCTTCCAGCAGACCTTGAAGTATCCAGGCATTTTTTTGGCTCCGGCATAACGTGGCGCAAGCGCCACATTAGCCTGCACCGAAAAAACGCCAAGACTACCAACATTGCAAAGGCGTTCTTTTGGTTCCGACATCACGCGCTACGCGCATGAGTCTTCACCGAAAAAACGCGTGAGAGTTTCGATGCTCATTCGAGCAGCTTACTCTTCTAACAAGCTACGAAGCATCCACGCGTTTTTTTCATGTACTTCCATGCGCGCCGAGAGCAGATCGACGGTAGGCTGATCACCTGCCTTTTCGGCAACAGGCAATACTTCCCGCGCCGTGCGCACCACGGCTTCCTGCCCAGCGACAAGCTGCCGGATCATTTCCGTCGCGCTGACGTTGCCACTGCTGTCTTCGATGCTGGTAAGTGCAGCAAATTCCTTATAACTGCCTGGTGCAGGATAGCCCAGCGCACGGATGCGTTCGGCCACCAGATCCACTGCATTCCATGTCTCGGTATATTGCGTCATGAACATCAGGTGCAGCGTCTGGAACATGGGGCCGGTGACGTTCCAGTGGAAATTGTGTGTTTTGAGGTAAAGCGTATAGGTATCCGCCAGCACACGCCCGAGGCCGCCGGCAATTTCCTTGCGATCCTTGTCATCAATACCGATGTTGATAGGTTGAGCTTTCATGATGTCCTCCTTGCTGATATGGGATTAATGCAACTCTATACCCGGTAGCTGCCGATTTCCACAGCTATCCATGGCTGCAATATAGGTTTTCACACCACATCAATCCAATTGATTGTTTAATACTATGTGATTTATTATACAAATCACCAGTGACAGCCGCCTTTGTTCATTCGCCATTCCGGCCTGCACCTGAAAAACGACTTACCGGAGACAGTCATGACCCTCAACGAACTACGTTTCATCGTCGCCGTGGCACAGGAACGCAACTTCCGCCGTGCTGCCGAAAAATCCTTTATCAGCCAGCCTGCGCTATCCCTGGCGATACAGAAGCTGGAAGAAGAACTGGGTTTGAAGATATTCGAGCGCGGCAAAAACAGGATCGCAATCACCCCCGCAGGCACAGCCATCGTGGAGCAGGCGCAACGCGTACTGGAGGAAGCGGAGCGCATCCGTGAGATCGCCGCGCAAGGCAAAAACCAGCTTGCGTCACCCTTGCGTATCGGCATCATCCACAGTGTCGGCCCCTATCTGCTGCCCGACCTCATCCCCGCGCTGAAGAAGATCGCTCCACAGATGCCGCTGCAAGTGGAGGAAAACATCACCGCAAATCTGGAGTTGCTGCTACGCAACGGCAAGCTGGATGTCATCGTCATCGCGCTGCCGTTCGGTGACGCAAGCATTCTCACCCAGCCGCTGTATGACGAACCGTTCGAGGTGGCGGTCAATGCCGATCATCGCTGGGCGGACAGGCGCAGTATCAAAGCACAGGAGCTGGCGGAAGAGCATGTATTGCTCTTGAATTCGGGACACTGTTTCAGCAACCAGGTGGCAGAAGCCTGTCCTGATCTGAACAGCAAAGGGGCGGACATCCAGCAAGGAACTTCGCTGGAAACCATCCGCAACATGGTCGCCTCCGGTCACGGCATCACCGTGTTACCCGCCTCGGCCAATAGTGCGCGCTATCGCAGTCGCCTGCTGAAAGTAATCCCGTTCGCCAAGCCTGTCCCCTCGCGCCGTATCGCGCTGGCCTGGCGCAAGCGTTTTGCACGCACCCAGGCCATCGAGGCACTGGCACATGCGGTCGCGCAGGCCAGGATAGTGGGCATAAAGCATCTGCCTTGATCATGCACAGCCAACCCTACCGCCAGAACCCGCTGCTGCGCCTGAGCTACAGCCTCATCGCACCGGTTTACGATATTTTTATCGAGGGTTCGATGCGTGCGGCGCGCCAAAAGTCGCTTGCCGAATTGCCGACAAGTGCAGGCAAACATGTCCTGATCAGCGGCGCAGGAACCGGGCTGGATTTGCCTTTGCTGCCGACATTGCACCGATACACTGCGCTCGACTTCAACCCGGCCATGCTGGCGCACGCCAAACCGCGAGGTGCTGGACTGGATGTAGCGTTCCTGCTGGGTGACAGCATGGAGTTGCCATTTGCCAACGCCCAGTTCGATCATGTCGTGTTGCATCTGATCGTCGCCGTGGTGCCTGAGCCGCAACGTTGCCTGAGCGAGGCAGCGCGTGTACTTAAACCCGGCGGCACGGTCATCCTTTTCGACAAATTTTTGCAGCCGCAACAATTGGCACCAATACGCCGCCTGTTCAATGTTTTCACCCGCCGTTTTGCCACACGCATGGATGTCGTATTCGAAGAAGTGCTGCACGCAACGCCGGAACTGGAAGTTGTCAGCAATGTTCCGATGCTGGCAAATGGCTGGTTTCGCGGGATTGTGCTGCGAAAATCGGCATAAACAGGCCTTGATGGCCGGTTGCAGATTTACATTAACATTTGTCCTATGCCGACCATACCTGTACAGTTAGTACCTTAGACACCATTCAGGGTGTGGTAAAAGACGATGAATGCAATCTTGAAATACTTAAAAACCCATGGCGAACAGGCAGATACCGAGATCGCGGCGGCCGTTGGCGTTTCGTTGGCGAATGTTCGAACCCAGTTGGCGGACCTCGCGGCCAAAGGCGAAATAATGTCCTGTCTTTCGATCAGGTACGAAAAAGGCAAGAAAATCGAGGGTATCAAATGCCGTGTGGCCGGCTATATTCCGCCAGCCGCACCGGGCAGAAAATCAAAGTCTCAACTGAAACTTTCCTAGTTTTCTGTTTTCATAAACGCGGCTTTCGTTTGTCCCTGGCCTGAATATAAACCTGGCGATGGATACGGATATTTATTTTTCTACAGAACAATCTGCAACTTGCCGCCGTAACCGAAAACCATGAGCAAAGCATACTTTCAGCACTTCCTCACGACATCCTTTCCAGTCTGTTGCCATGTTTAAGGCATTCCGCGTTCTGATTCTGCTGTTGATCCTTGCCGGTGTTGCGCTTGGCACATGGCGCGCCAAAACACGTTCGGTGGAATGGAAATACGATCTCCCGGTCAATATATATCCTGTCAACGGTGATGGCAGCGAAAATGTAAAACAGTACTTGCGCACCCTGACAGCAAATGATTTCAAGCCGATCAAACTATTCATGCGCGAAGAAGCCAAGCGTTACGAGCTCGCATCCAGCGCCTCCATCGAAATCCGGCTGGGCGAAATCATCGACGCAATACCTCCCGCACCGCCGCGCAATGGCAACGCCCTGGAGGCGATCGCATGGAGCCTGAAAATGCGCTGGTGGGCTTTCCGCAACGCCGACACGACCGGCCCGGGTCCGCAGGTGAAAATGTTCCTGGTGTACTTTGATCCGGCACAAACCAGTCGGCTGGAACATTCCACCGGCTTGCAGAATGGGCTGATCGGGCGGGTCAATGCCTTTGCCTCATACGCCATGGCAAAACAGAACAATGTGATCATTACCCACGAATTCCTGCACACGTTGGGCGCGACCGACAAATACGACCCGGCCACCAACCAACCCGTCTATCCCGATGGCTACGCCAATCCCGACCAGCAACCTCTCGTGCCGCAACGCTTCGCCGAAATCATGGCAGGACGCATACCCGTTTCACAAAGCGAAGCAACAATTCCGGAAAGTCTGAACAACGTGCTCATCGGAAGTTTGACCGCGCAGGAAATCAACTGGCAGTAATTTCCTGCCATACGCTTCACTCACGCGTCAGCAGGATTCGCAAGCACATTCTCCTCTCCGCTCCGCCGCGCAATGATCACCGCCCCGCAGGAATCGCTGAACACGTTGACCGAGGTGCGGCACATGTCCAGCACGCGGTCGACGGCCAGGATCAGACCGATGGCTTCCACCGGCAGACCGACGGCGGTCAGGATGATGGCGATGGCGACCAGGCTGGCTGAGGGGATGGCGGCCACGCCGATTGAGGTGACCAGGGCCATCAGCACGATGGTGAACTGCTGCACGAAACTCAGCTCGATGCCATAGGCCTGCGCGATGAAGATCGCGGCCACGCATTCGTACAATGCCGTTCCGTCCATGTTAACTGTTGCGCCCAGCGGGAGCACGAAGCTGGTGGTGCGGTTGGAAACACCTGCGTTTTTCTCCACGCATTCCATGGTGAGTGGCAGCGTGGCGGCGGAGGAACTGGTGGAGAACGCGGTCAACAGTGCGGGCGCCATGGCGCGGAAGTGGCGCAGCGGATTGACCCGCCCGACAAAAAACAGCAGCAACGGCAGCACCACCAGAAAGTGCACTGCCAGCGCCAACAGCACGCACAGGAAAAACCACAGCAACGGCACAAAAGCTGCATAACCCGTGCCTGCCACCACCTTGGCCACGAGGCCGAACACGCCGATCGGTGCAAACTTCATCACCCAGTCGGTGATCAGCATCATCACCTGGAATGTTCCCTGCCAGAAGTTGTACAGGCTTTCCGCGTAAGCTTCTTCTATCCTGGTCATGAAGAAAGCAAACAGCAGGCTGAAGAAAATCAGGCCAAGCATTTGCCCGTTCGCCGCCGCCGCGACCACATTGGTCGGCACCATGCGCAGGAATATCCCCACCAGATCGCCGCTGCCCTTGCCAGCCACTTTCGCCGCCACGTCTCCCGCATTCGCAGACAGGCCCACCAGCTCTTTCGCGGGTGCGCCGTCCACCATGCCCGGCTGCAGCAGATTCACGATGACGAGCCCCACCAGAATGGCAAACAGGCTGGTCGTCACGTAATACGCCAGCGTCTTCATGCCCAGCCTGCCGAATGCGCCGCCCGAGCCGATCCCGGCAATGCCGACGATGATGGACGACACCACCAGTGGCACGATCAGCATCTTCAGCGCATTCAGGAACAGTGTACCGATGAAATCGAACATCGCGAAGAAACGCACGCCGAACAGCGTCGCATCCGTTCCCGCCAGCGTGCCGGCCACGACAGCCAGCAGCAGCGCGATGAGGATTTGCCAATGCAGTTTGAGTTTTGTCATTCCTGATGACTAGTCATGGGAAAAGATGGCGTTTGCCTGCTCTTGACGATTTGGCAAAAGCGCAAGCCGGGTCAGGATTTCACCTCACGGTCCAGTTCGCCGCTGGACAGTTTGGCTTCGTAGTCGGCCAGTGCTGTCTTGACCTTGCCGCTCAACACATACAGGCCGAACAGGTTGGGAAATGCCATGGAAAGCACCAGCAGATCGGTGAAATCAAGCAGATTGGAAGCGCTTGCCACCGAGGCGATGAGGACAAAGCCGATAAATATCCCTTTATACAAAATGGAGAAACGCTCGCCGAACACATACACCCAGCAGCGTTCTCCGTAATATGACCAGGAAATTGCCGTGCTATAGGCAAACAACACGACAGACAGGGCCAGTATTGAAGGAAACCAGTCCGAAACTGAAGCAAATGCCATGGAAGTCAGTGTTGCCCCCTGGCTGGCAGCCCGGATCGCTTCATACTCGGGTGCGTTATAGACACCCGTGATAACGATCACCAGTGCAGTCATGGTACAGATCACCACAGTGTCGATGAACGGCTCATACAGTGCGACCAGTCCTTGCCGCACCGGGTACTTCACCGAAGCCGCTGAGTGCGCGATGGCCGCCGAACCCAGCCCGGCCTCGGAGGAAAATGCTGCTCGCTTGAATCCCTGCACGATCGCGCCCACCATACCGCCGGCGACTGCTACTGGCGAGAAAGCCCCCGAAACGATTTTGCTCAGTGCTGCCGGCACCAGGTCCGCATTCGAGCCGATGATCCACAGACAGGTACCCACGTAAATAACGACCATGGTCGGCACCACCGCCTCCGCCACATGCGCGATCCGGCGCAGGCCACCGATGATCACCAATCCGATGGCGACCGCCATCACGACCCCGTAGGCAATCGGATATTGCTGAAAGAAATCAATCTGGGTCTGCACTGCCCCCAGGGACTGACTGACCTGAAAAGCACTCCCGGCGCCAAAGGATCCCAGAATGGTAAATATGGCGAACATTACGGCCAGAATCCTGCCGATACGCGGCTTGCCTTTTTCCGCCAATCCCCTGGAAAGATATTCCATCGCACCACCCATCAGACGCCCGTCCGGACGCACCTCGCGGTACATCTGCGCCAGACTGGCTTCGGTGAACTTGGTGCTCATGCCAAGGAAGCCGGCCACGATCATCCAGAATGTCGCGCCGGGGCCACCGATGGAGATGGCGATGGCCACACCCGCAATGTTGCCCAATCCTACCGTTGCGGAAAGCGCTGTGGAAAGCGCCTGAAATGACGAGACTTCGCCTTGATCGTCCGCTGTCCGGTACTTGCCGCGTACCACATGAAAGGCATGACGCATCATGCGCAAATTGACGAAGCTGAAACGAACCGTCAGGAATACAGCGGCCACGATCAACCATGCAACGATCAGGGGCATGGACGGTTCACCAGGAAAGATATCGAAGAAGATGACTTGTGCCAGAACGCCATTGACCGAGCCGAACACCGCATCCAGACTGGACTCGCCCGCCAGGGCCAGCGTCGGCATCACTGACAGCAACATCAAAAATACAATTTGCAGGCCTTTCATTCGGTTTCCCCCGGTCGATTACTGTACCGATTAGAACCCGAACGCGGCGCAGACTCAAGTCTTGATGCCCTTGCCTGAGATTCCGGAATAAAAAAAGCCGGCTTACGCCGGCTTCTTTAATTGTCGAAAAACTCGGTATTACAGGCTCAAAACCCACTTAACCAGTTCTTTGATGTCAGCATCAGGCACTTTGGGAGAGTTAGGCGGCATGGGCATCTTGCCCCACACACCTTTACCACCCTTGGATACTTTGGCAATCAGATTGGCTTCCGCGCCAGCATCACCCTTGTACTTCTTGGCAACTTCTTTGTATGCCGGGCCAACCAGCTTCTTGTCGACATTATGACAAACATTGCATTTGTGTTTGAGTGCCAGCGGGTTCATTTCGGTCGCCATGGCGGAACCAGCAACCATCAGGCCAGCTGCTGCAATCATGCTTATAACAATTGATTTCATTTTCTCTCCATTTTTATGTGTTTGACTACTGGTATTTGTAACGAGCGGAGCATTGACCCCGCCCGCATTCTAAACAACCCGGACTGATTTGCAAACCGCGAATCCGCCTGACAATAACGCCGTCGCCTGCCCCGGCGTTGACTTCGCTTTGCCAGCTTATTCCAGGGACAGGATAAAACGCACTAACGTTTTGATGTCACTATCGTTTATTTTTGGAGAGTTCGGTGGCATAGGTAGCTTGCCCCACACACCTTTACCACCTTTGGCCACCTTGTCGATCAGTTTGGCCTCCGCATCTTTCTGCCCACGATATTTTGCTGCGATATCGTTCCAGGCAGGTCCGACAAGTTTCTTTGTTATCGTATGGCAGGTGAAACAGCCGCTTTTTTGCGCTAAGGCGCGCCCATCGACCCCGGCTGACGTAACTGCGGAACTGGGCTCCGGTTTCGCCACCGTGGCTGGCTGCGCAGCAGGTTGAGGCACGGCTTTCACCTCGCTGGCCGCGGGCGATTCAGCATTGGCGGACGCGGGCAAAGATTCGGCCTGTTTTGGCGGCGTATCCGGCTGGCAGCCGCATAGCAGCACAATCATTGTTGAAGTCAGCAATGCTGTAATGTGTATCCTCGTCATGTCATCCCCTTTTCGTTGAAGATCCTCAGTCGGACAGTTCCAACCAATTGAGCATATAGGCCCACTGTTCAAGTTCCCGCTGCGCCTGTGACGGCGCCAGATCGAACAGTGACTTGCCTTCGAATGCCGCATTGACATAAACCTGGGCTTCGCGCAGGTAGGCCAGAATTGGCAAATCCAGTCCTTTCAGGAATTGCTCGAGTGTAAGTGCCGCACGCGTACGTGGATCCATGCGCATGCCCACCACGCCGACAAATATCCTGCCTTTACGTACGGCCTTTTCGTGATGCAATACCTCCAGAAACTCACGGCTGGCCTGGATATCGAAGGCAGATGGCGCAATCGGCACGATCACCCGGTGTACCAGTTTCAGTGCATGCTCAAGATTCTTGCCGCGCAAGCCTGCAGGAGAATCGATCACCAGCCAGTCCACAGGTGCATTTTTTTCGCCCGCGGACTGCAACAGCTCAATACTGGAAAGCGTTACAGGACGATTCGCCAACCATTGCGACGCCGATTTCTGCCGATCGAGGTCCAGTATCGCCACACGTTGCCCGCGCGAGGCCAGGTAGCCCGCAATGTTGGTGGACAGCGTGGTTTTGCCGCTGCCACCTTTTGGATTCGCAATCAGTATGGCTTTCATGCAACTTGCCCCCTACGATTTGCTACGCTGGTTATTTCTCCACCAGAGAAACGTCTCGTACCGCACCTTTGTCGGCCGAAGTCACCATGGCAGCGTAGGCACGCAACGCAGGCGACACCCTGCGCGAGCGCTCTGCAGCAGGCTTCCATGCCTGCTTGCCCTTCGCTTGCATTGCTGCACGCCTCTTAGCCAGTTCCGCGTCAGAAATTGCCAGATTGATACTGCGATTCGGGATGTCGATGTCTATGCGGTCGCCTTCCTGCACCAGCCCGATCGCACCACCACTGGCCGCTTCCGGCGAAACATGGCCGATGCTCAAACCCGAAGTGCCGCCGGAAAAACGGCCATCGGTCAATAACGCACAGGCTTTGCCCAGACCCTTCGATTTCAGGTACGAAGTCGGGTACAACATTTCCTGCATGCCGGGGCCGCCACGCGGACCTTCGTAGCGAATCACCACCACGTCACCCGCAACAATCTGGTCTGCAAGAATGCCTGCCGATGCAGCATCCTGACTTTCAAACACTCGCGCACGTCCGCTGAATTTCAGGATGCTCTCGTCCACACCCGCCGTCTTCACGATGCAACCATCCGGCGCGATGTTGCCGTGCAATACCGCCAATCCGCCGTCTTTGGAATAGGCGTGTGCCATGTCGCGGATACAGCCGGAAGTGCGATCTGTATCCAGTTCCGGATAAAGCATGGACTGAGAAAAGGCAATGGTGGTGACGATACCGCCGGGTGCTGCACGGAAAAATTTCTTTACATCTTCGCTTTGAGTTTTGGCGATGTCCCATTGCTTGAGGCCGTCACGCAAAGTTTTGCTGTGTACCGAGCCGGCTTCGCCGTGCAGCAAACCCGCCCTGTCCAGCTCGCCCAGAATCGCCACGACTCCCCCCGCACGGTGCACATCTTCCAGGTGGTATTCGGAGGAAGGTGCGACCTTGCACAAGGTCGGCACATGGCGCGACAGGCGATCCATGTCCTTCATGGTGAAATTCACTTCCGCTTCGCGTGCAATGGCGAGCAAATGCAAGACGGTATTGGTCGATCCGCCCATGGCAATGTCCAGCGTCATGGCGTTCTCGAACGCTTCAAATGTGGCAATACTGCGCGGCAGCACTGATGTGTCATCCTGCTCGTAATAGCGTTTGGCAAGATCGACGATCAGGCGTCCGGCGCGCAGGAATAATTGTTTGCGTTCTGCATGCGTCGCCACCAGCGAGCCGTTGCCGGGTAAAGAAAATCCCAATGCTTCCGTCAGGCAGTTCATCGAATTGGCGGTAAACATGCCCGAGCAGGAACCGCAAGTCGGGCAGGCGGAACGCTCGATGGCATCCACCTCGGCATCGCTCACGCGGCTGTCGGCAGCGGCAACCATCGCATCCACGAGATCCAGCCCTTTGACTTTGCCCTGCCAGTTAACCTTGCCCGCTTCCATCGGCCCGCCGGAAACGAAAACCACCGGAATATTCAGGCGCATCGCGGCCATCAGCATGCCGGGTGTGATCTTGTCGCAGTTGGAAATGCACACCAGTGCATCGGCACAATGCGCGTTGACCATGTATTCCACCGAGTCGGAGATCAAATCGCGCGAAGGCAGCGAATACAGCATGCCGTCGTGGCCCATGGCGATGCCGTCGTCGATGGCGATGGTGTTGAATTCCTTGGCGATACCGCCTGCTTTCTCAATCTCGCGCGCGACCAGTTGCCCCATGTCCTTGAGGTGGACATGGCCGGGCACGAACTGGGTGAAGGAATTGGCGATGGCGATGATGGGCTTGCCGAAATCGCCTTCGGTCATGCCAGTGGCACGCCACAGGGAGCGCGCACCGGCCATGTTGCGGCCGTGGGTGGAGGTACGGGAACGATATTGCGCCATGATGTCCTCAAATATAAAAACGAAGCACGTATAATCAGGCCACCAATTCTAACCGATTCGACTCCTTCGACCTATGCTCGTTCACCCGCAATTCGACCCTGTCGCCATTCATCTCGGCCCTGTAGGTATCCACTGGTACGGACTGATGTACCTGCTCGGTTTCGTTGTTTTCATCTGGCTGGGCAGGAAACGCCTGCGCACGCTGAATCAACCCGGCTGGAACGATAAATTTCTCGATGACCTGTTGTTCTACGGCGTACTCGGCGTGGTGCTGGGCGGACGACTGGGCGAAGTGTTGTTCTACAACCCCGGCTATTATTTCTCGCATCCGCTGAAAATATTGGCAGTGTGGAAAGGCGGCATGTCGTTTCACGGCGGTTTTCTCGGCGTGCTGGCTGCGATGCTCTTGTTCGCGCGCAGCCGCAAAATACAGTGGCTGGCGCTGATGGATTTTATCGCGCCACTGGTGCCGCCAGGTCTGGCCTTCGGGCGGCTCGGCAATTTCATCAACGGCGAATTGTGGGGACGTCCGACCGATGTGCCCTGGGCAATGATATTTCCGCAGGCGGACAATATCCCGCGCCATCCTTCGCAGTTGTATGAGTTCGCGCTGGAAGGCGCGGCACTGTTTGCATTGCTCTGGTGGTATTCGCGCAAGACGCGTCCAGTGGGTGCGACTTCAGGACTGTTCCTCATCGGTTACGGCAGTTTCCGCTTCATCGGCGAATTCACACGCAGTCCGGATGACGGCATTTTCGGGTTGATGACTTTCGGCGTCAGCATGGGACAGTGGCTGAGTTTGCCGATGGTGCTGGCAGGAATTGCAATGATGATCTGGGCGCATCGTCGAGTCGCCCAGTAAAAACCAGCCACGACCTGAAATTTCCCGGCCTAGAATATTTTAGCTTGCGCAAATTCAACCAGCGATCCTCTATCGGCATGAGCATACATTCAGAAAATGGTGACAAACCGGGCGGTTGACACCATCCAACCCCCTCCCCGATACTCTACCCATCGTATCCCTCAAGACAGTCACTTGGACAACCTCTCCATAGGAACTCTGTTCGGTATTCTGATTGCGCTTCTGTTATGCAGCGCATTCTTTTCCGGGTCGGAAACCAGCATGATGGCGATCAATCGCAACCGGTTGAGCGGTTTGGTGCGCAAGGGCAACAAAAGCGCCAAATTGACCAGCCGCCTGCTCGGCAAGGTCGACAAGCTGCTCGGCTCCATTCTGCTGGGCAACACCTTGCTCAATGTCGCCGCTGCCGCTGTAACCAACATCATCATATTGCGACTGTTCGGTCAAAGTGATATGGCAATATTGCTGGGTACGCTGGCAGTTACTTTCGCATTGCTGGTCTTCAGCGAGATCATGCCCAAGATCATTGCTTCCAGTTATCCCGAACGTGTTGCTTTGCCCGCGAGCTACGTACTTACACCGCTGATCAGGCTGTTTCATCCGGTCGTTTCAGTTGCAAGCGCACTGGTAAAAGGGCTGCTATGGCTGGTACGCATCCGCATCCAGACCGATCAGAGCAAACAGAAAATGACGCTGGAGGAATTGCGCGGCATGGTGCTGGATGCCGAGCATTTCCTGCCACGCAAGCACCAGAAAATGTTGCTCAATCTCGTTGACCTGGAACGCATCACAGTCAATGATGTGATGATCCCACGCAACCAGATTGAAGCACTGAACATCGATGCCGACCCTGCCGAACTGCGCCAGCAGATCATTACCTGTCATCACATGCTGCTACCTGTCTATGCTTCAACGCCCAGCAATGTCATCGGCATCCTGCATATCAAACGTGTATTACCCCTGCTTCTGGAGGATGCGCTGGATATCCCGGATTTTCGCGAGATTCTTCAGAACGCCTATTTCATTCCCTCCGACACATCGCTGCTCATGCAATTACAGCGGTTCCAGGAACGTCAAGCCCGCATGGGACTGGTTGTGGATGAATACGGCGAGTTGCTTGGATTGGTAACGCTGGAAAACATTCTGGAAGAGATCGTTGGTGATTTCACCACGCAATCGCCGACGCAAACCGGAAAATTCCTGCCCCAGGACGACGGCAGCCTGCTACTTGAGGGCAGCAGCAGCCTGCGTGACCTGAACCGCAAATTGGGGTTGCATTTGCCGCTGGGGGAAGCAAAGACGCTCAATGGACTGATTCTCGAACATCTGCAGGATATCCCGGAAGCAGGAACCAGCCTGAAGATCGGCAATTACCCCATTGAAATCATCCAGACACAGGATCGCGCTGTTAAAATTGCGCGATTGTTTCCGGCACAATCTCGGCAACCTTTACAAAGAGAATAAAGCCATGCATCATGCAAAAGCCTTTTATAATCTGTTGCATCTGCAAATCTATTAACGATTGGCGAGAAGTTCGCCATGACCGTATCTGAATTGAGGTCACAGGATGGCTACTAGAGCAAGACCGGACAAAATCAAGGAATTTCAGTACAGCTGGGTAGGCAAGGACAAAACCGGCAAAGTCATGAAGGGCGAAATGCGCGGCGCAGGTGAAGCCAGCGTGTCCGCGCACTTGCGTCGCCAGGGTGTCACCGTCACCAAGATCAAGAAAGTCGCCACAAGTGGCGGCAAAGTTTCCGAAAAAGACATCACATTGTTCACGCGCCAGCTCGCCACCATGCTGAAATCCGGTGTGCCGCTGCTGCAAGCCTTCGATATCGTCGGCAAGGGGCACGATAATCCCGCTGTCTCGCGCTTGCTATTCAGTCTCAAGACCGACGTGGAAACCGGTAGCAGCCTGCAACAGGCGTTCCGCAAATTTCCCCTGTATTTCGACGATCTGTATTGCAACCTGCTCGGTGCAGGCGAGGCAGCCGGTATTCTGGATACATTGCTGGATCGTCTGGCAACCTACAAGGAAAAAATCCTTGCCATCAAGAGCAAGATCAAATCTGCGCTGTTCTACCCTGTCTCTATCATCGTCGTTGCTTTTGTCATTACCGCCGTCATCATGATTTTTGTGATTCCTGCGTTCAAAGAGTTGTTTTCCAACTTCGGCGCTGACTTGCCGACCCCCACATTGATCGTAATGAGCATCTCTGATTTCTTCGTAGAGTGGTGGTGGGCGATATTTGGCGGTGTTGCCGGAGCAGTTTACGGTTTCTTCTATGCATGGAAGCGCAACAAAACCATGCAACGACGCATGGATCAGCTGATGCTCAAGATTCCGGTCTTCGGCCCATTGGTACGTAAAGCTTCGATTGCGCGCTGGTCGCGCACGCTGTCTACAATGTTTGCTGCAGGCGTCCCGTTGGTCGAAGCGTTTGACTCGGTAGCAGGTGCTGCGGGCAACGCAGTTTATTACGATGCCACCAAGGCGATTCAACGTGAAGTCACTTCAGGCAGCAGCCTCACGGTTGCAATGCAGAATACCGATCAGTTCCCCAGCATGGTTTTGCAAATGGTTGCCATCGGCGAGGAGTCAGGTGCACTGGACAGCATGCTGTCCAAAGTGGCTGACTTCTTTGAGGGCGAGGTGGACGATGCAGTTGCCGCGATTTCCAGTCTGATGGAACCCGTCATCATGGTGGTGTTGGGTACACTCATCGGCGGCATGGTGGTAGCGATGTATCTGCCAATCTTCAAGTTGGGTTCGGCGGTTTAGGCAACCTCCAGCTATCAAGGCGCGGCAATGTCCGCGCCTTTTTTTATCAGCACGTTGATTTGATATTGCTTGCAGCAAAACACTTTGATAATTTTCGCCATCGGTGCCAACAAGTTTAATCTGTTTATTGACAGGCTTGACGCTGACAAATAAAGCATTTGGCATATTTTCACCGGAACCACTCCATGACTGAATTACTCGATCTTTTTAAAGCAGAACCGCTCGTATTTGCTATTGCCTGTTTAGTGTTGGGGCTCGTTGTCGGCAGTTTTCTCAACGTCATCATTCATCGTCTGCCGAAAATGATGGAACGTAATTGGCAAACACAGTGCGCAGAATTAACCGGCCAGACGGCAGAGGAAGTCCCCCGCTACAACCTGCTGGTACCGCGCTCAGCATGTCCGCATTGCAGTCACACCATCAGTGCTGTTGAAAACATCCCCGTGCTGAGTTACCTGATCCTGCACGGGAAATGTAAAGGCTGCGGTACCGCCATCTCGCCGCGCTATCCTGTCGTCGAGATGCTCAGCGGAATACTGTGTGCCTATGCCGCCTGGCATTTCGGTTTCGGATTGCCTGGGTTCGCTGCCATTGTATTCGTATGGGCACTCATCGCGCTGACTTTCATTGACTTTGATACCCAACTCCTGCCCGACGACATCACATTGCCTTTGCTGTGGCTGGGGTTGCTGTTCAATCTGAATGGCACATTCACTTCATTGCCGAATGCCGTCATCGGCGCGGTAGTTGGCTATCTCGTGCTATGGAGTGTGTATTGGGCGTTCAAGCTCGCCACCGGCAAGGAAGGCATGGGCTTTGGTGATTTCAAACTGCTCGCCGCCATCGGCGCCTGGCTGGGCTGGACGATGTTGCCGCTGGTCATCATGCTGTCTTCGGTGGTCGGTGCCTCAGTCGGTATCGCACTTATCCTGTCCGCCAAACATGGCCGCAATATCCCCATCCCCTTCGGCCCCTACCTGGCGGGTGGCGGACTGATCGCGTTGTTCTGGGGGCAGACGCTGACACAAAACTATCTGCAGCTATTAGCACCGTGAACTATCTGGTCGGACTGACAGGCGGCATCGGCAGCGGGAAAAGCACTGTAGCGGATATGTTTTCCGCGCTAGGGGCACGCATCGTCGACACCGACCTCATTTCGCATCAACTGACCCAACCCAACGGTATAGCCATCCCGGCACTACGCGAAACATTCGGCGCTCACATCATTAATTCCCAGGGTGCGCTGGATCGCGGCAAAATGCGCGAGCTCATCTTCGCTCATCCAGAAGAAAGGAAACGGCTGGAAGCCATTCTGCACCCGCTCATTCTTGCTCAGGCCAGACAACAGGCTGCCAGCCCCACCAACGCGCCTTACACCCTGATCGTCGTTCCCCTGTTGTTTGAAAATAACCGCTATTCCGACTGGCTGCATAGGGTTATTACCGTAGACTGTCCGGAAGATGACCAGCTCAGGCGCACCATGCAGCGCAGCAAGCTGGATGAAGCCGCTGTACGCGCCATCATGGCGCAGCAAATCAGCCGGGAAGCACGTCTGAACCTGTCTGACGACATAATCAACAACAATGGCAGCCTGGATGACCTGAATGCTCAGGTCGTCGGCATGCATCGCCGTTTATCCGCTTTGGCGGTGGAAAGCATTTGACGATAAGCGGTGCTGCCTATATCTTTCGTTGTCTGTCAACTCACTCCTTGCCAGGCGAAAGTGATCAGCTACGAGTTTCCCCTCAATGAACGTGTACGGACCATGCTGCGGCTGGAAGATCTCTTCCTTCGCATCAGCCGCTTCATCGACAGTGATGAGAGTCCGGACCATCACGCCGCACTGGGTGTGCTGTTCGAGATACTCGAGGTAGCCTGTCGCGCCGACCTGAAGGCCGACCTCCTTCTGGAACTGGAACGGCAGAGAAAAGCGCTGGACGCGCTGCATAACAACCCGGAAATCCTGGAAGAAGCGCTGGATACCCTGCTCGGTGAAATCAACAAGGCCTGCGTCGGCTTGAAACAAATGAGCGGCAAGATCGGCCAGCATTTGCGCGATGACGAATGGCTGATGGCCATCAAGCAGCGCGCGTGCATTCCCGGTGGCGTATGTGAATTCGATCTCCCCTCCTATCACTACTGGCAACACCAGAGTGCGGAGCATCGTCGCCAGAGCCTGAATGCATGGCTCGACCCCATGTTACCATTGCGCGAGTGCATCACCATCCTGCTAAAGCTGCTGCGCGAAAGCGGCAAAGTTCATCATTTCACCGCCTTCCACGGCAGCTTTCAGCAAATGCAGGGCGGTCGCGTAGCACAAATGTTGCGAATTTCTCTCAAAGTCGAACAACCCTGCATCCCCGAAATCAGCGCCAACAAATACGCGCTCAATATCCGCTTTGTCGAAGCAAAGTACACCGCCAAATCCACCCTCTACGATCAGGACGTTGCTTTCGACCTGACCTTCTGTTCACTGCAATGAGCAAACCACCCGTCGTCAATTGCCCGACTTGCGGCAAAGTACATGTGTGGGACAGCAACAACCGTTTTCGCCCGTTTTGCAGCGAGCGCTGCAAACTCATCGACCTGGGGAAATGGGCGAACGAGGAATATCGCGTCGAACAGCGCGAACGGGATTCAGGCGATCAGGAAACCCAGGCCTGACGCAACAAGGCAATACCGTGGGCACCATGCTGCCAGGCGATTTTCATATCCTTCCGGGTCAATCCGCCCAGGGCATATACCGGAATAGACGATCCTGCCACAATGGACGCGAAGTTGTCCCAACCCAGATGCTGCGCGCCAGGATGAGATAGTGTCGGCAATACCGGTGAGAGCAATGCGAAATCACAGCCCAATAACTCAGCCTTACGCAGTTCCTTCGCGCTGTGACACGAAGCTCCGCACCAGTCGATTGCAGGACGTTCCTGCAACTCCGCAAGTTGTACCGAAGTCAATTGCACGCCATCTGCTCCCACCTCTTGAGCCATTGTCACATCGCTATTCAGCAGCACCTGCGCTCCATGCGCATGAGCCACCGCGACTACTTGCTGCGCCAACTCGTGCAATTCGTTGCGTGGCAGGTCTTTTTCACGCAATTGAATTAGCCTCAGCCCCTCGTTTAGCCTTGCTTCCAGCCGTTTCAGGAACATCCCAACTCCAAGTTCGGCAGCATTGCTGATTGCGTACAAAACTGGCAACTCCAGCGCGCGCAGAATAGGGGTATTGGCGGGAAGAACAGGGTCGACGATCACCCTTTCCGGATGCTGCCAGGAGAATTGCTGACCTTCATGGGGATGCAATTCACCTACCCATTCTGTCACACGAAAGAAATTGAGGCGCACGGTGGCATGCGGATAGGTAAAAATGCGGGTAAGCCATGGATAGGCAGCTTGCACAGTAATACCAAGCTCCTCGTGCAGCTCGCGCACCAACGCATGATATGGCGTCTCACACGGCTCGATTTTGCCGCCGGGAAATTCCCAGTACCCTGCCCATATTTTGCCGGATGGACGTCGAGCCAACAGAAAGGTTCCATCGGGACGCTGCAGTACAGCGGCCGAAACCTCAACGAGTTCTTCTTCAGGCATGTTGACCGCACCAGTCCCGGGCGAACTGCCCCGCCACACGCCCACTGCGAGAACCTCTCATCAACGACCATTGCAACGCTGCTGACCGAACCTCTTCTGTCATCCCCTGTTTCCAGCCATGATACGCAAGCCAATGACCTGCCACACCCAGATATTCATCCTGGGTGAACGGATAAAATGAAATCCACAATCCGAAGCGTTCAGACATCGACACCCTCTCCTCCACACTTTCTGCGGGATGCACCTCGTCGCCGACGTATTGAGTGGCAAGGTTGTCCTGCATGGATTGCGGTATCAAGTGACGACGGTTGGATGTCGCGTAGATCAGCAGATTATCGGAAAAAGCCACCAGATCCCCGTCCAGCGCAGCTTTGAGTGATTGATAACCGGGTTCATCAACATTGAAGGAAAGATCGTCGCAAAACAGGATGAAGCGCTCGGCACGTCCCTGCACAAGACCGACGATATGTGACAGATCAATCAAACCCTGCTTGTCGATCTGGATCACGCGCAGTCCCTGGCCAGCGTACTCATTCAGCAAGGCTTTCACCAGCGACGACTTGCCTGTTCCACGCGCGCCGGACAGCAGCACATTGTTCGCCGTGCCTCCGCGTACGAATTGCAGCGTGTTTTGCCGGATACGCTGTTTCTGATCATCAATGCTGAGCAGATCGGAAAGCGCAATACGCTGAAAATTCGGAACGGGATGCAACGTGCGTTGCTGGTGGTCCCAGCGAAACGCGGCAGCAGCTTGCCAGTCGGGTGCTTGCGGTTGAGCACCGGGCAGGATGTTTTCCAGACGGGAGAGCAGGCCTTCGGCACGGTTAAGGAAACGATCAAGATTGTCCATTAAGTAACCTTTTTCTGCGTAGCCACCGTTTGCCCCTGTGCGCCGCCTCGATAATTCGCCAACAAGCGGAGATTTAGGCGAGCACTGTTCGAGCTCCGCAGTGGGGCACGGTTTGTGTGCCCCGCCAGGGCGAGTTGCGCAGCCCCGCTTGTTGGCGAATTATCGAGGGAACCCGAAGGGCGGCAAACCGGGGTCGCCTTTTCTTTGGTTACTTTCTTTTGGCGAAGCAAAAGAAAGTAACCTGCTGCCGGGCAGCCCCCGGCGAAGTTGATTTTCTCTACATGCTAACTTCTATAACTCGCATTAATCTTCACATAATCATACGAAAAATCGCACGTCCACAACGTCGTATTCACTGCGCCACGATTCAATACCACCCGAATCACAATGTCACTCTGTTTCATCACGCGCTGACCGTCTTCTTCCTGATAGCTCACGGCATGTCCGCCATTCTCCGCCACCAGCACATCGTCAAGATACAGCTTGAGCACATCGACATTGAGGTCTGTAACACCCGCATAGCCAATCGCAGCAAGGATACGTCCAAGGTTCGGATCGGAAGCAAAAAATGCTGTCTTGACCAAAGGAGAATGCGCGATGGCATAGCCGATCTTTTTGCACTCGGCTTCGTCCCGTCCACCCTCGACCCTGATGGTGATGAACTTGGTTGCCCCTTCGCCGTCACGCACGATGGCTTGAGCGAGAAGAACAGCCACTTCAGTGATGGCTTCCTGCATGGCAGCACGGTTCGCGACATCAATCACTACACCGCTTTTACCGGTAGCAATGAGCATCAACGCATCATTGGTGGAGGTATCTCCATCTACGGTAATGCAGTTGAATGAATTATCTGCCGCTTCGTTCACCATTTGTTGCAACGACGGTTGTTCGATGCCGGCATCGGTAGCGATGTAGCCCAGCATGGTGGCCATATTGGGGCGAATCATGCCGGAGCCTTTGGACATGCCAGTGACGGTGACGGTATTACCATTGATCTGCACTTGTTTCGACACGGCCTTGGCGACGATGTCGGTGGTCATGATGGCGTGGGCAGCATCGAACCAGTTGTCTGTTTTGAGATTGGCGATAGCTTGCGGCATACCGGCGACAATTTTCTCGACCGGCAGCGGCTCCATGATAACCCCGGTGGAATACGGCAATACTTGTTCCGCTGTGCACCCCAGCAGTTTCGCCAGTTCCACACAAGTGGTACGCGCTGCGCTCATGCCCAACTCGCCGGTACCTGCATTCGCATTGCCGGTATTCACGATTAATGCGCGAATGCCTTTGGCGACAGAAAGATGTTCGCGCGCCACGGCAACTGGAGCGGCACAGAAGCGGTTGGTGGTGAACACACCCGCAACAGTTGCGCCTTCATCCAGTTTGATAACCAGCAGATCCTTGCGACCGGCATACCTGATGCCCGCTTCCGCGACACCCAGAGAAACGCCCGCAACGGGCAAGAGCTGTGCCGAGGCGGGCGTAGACAAATTCACAGGCATTTAACTTCCTTTAGAAGCGACCTTGAGTTTTATATATGTAGTTACTCATCTCAACCGACTGCGTATTCATACGACGGACAATACCATGCGTATGACGCACAATGCCGCGCATCACGTAATACACAATAGCTGGCTGCGAACTCAGCAATGATTCAAATTTAGATCGCTCCAGCAGCAGTACTTTGCAATCAGTCTTGGCGACCACAGTGGCACTGATCTGGGAAACATTTCCTCCTGCAAAAGTAATAATTCCGGCCAAGTCACCCGGTTCCAGCAAATGCAATGTCGCCTGTTCCCCGCCCAGAGTCGCCGTCGCTTCCACTTCGCCGCTGGCCAGGACAATCAGGGAATTTTTCAATTGTTCTTCGCCGGGGCATAACAGGTTGGCCCCCTTTTTAAACTCTCTAACCTCGAATAATCGCGTCAGAATTTCGATCTCTGCATCGCGCAACTCCTCGGTCAGACTGGAGTTATTCAAGGTTTGTAAAATCAAGCTGTCTGTCGGCATCTTAAATTCTCCTTTTTTCTTGTTATGCTCAATTCAGTTTTCCATGGCATTGCTTGTACTTCTTTCCTGAACCGCATGGGCAAGGATCGTTGCGGCCGACCTTTTCACCACTTCGCACAAAGGGTTTGTGCCCGGCTTCTTGCTTATCGGCTGAGCCCAGCGCGTCATCATAATCGGCGTGATGATACTGCACATTTTCCGGTGCGTGTGGCCCTTCCGCCGCAGCCACATCTGCCTCACTACGGATTTGCACATTCATCAGAATTTGCGTTACATCACGCTTGATCGCCTCCAGCATGGAAGAGAACAGCTCGAAAGCCTCGCGTTTGTATTCCTGTTTTGGATTCTTTTGCGCATAGCCCCGCAAATGGATGCCCTGACGCAAATGATCCAGTGACGCCAGATGTTCGCGCCATTGTTGATCCAGGCTTTGCAGCATAATAATGCGCTCATAGCCATGCATCACCTCAGCACCTACCTGGTCAATTTTGCCCTGATATTGCTGTTGCGCTGCTTCCATGATACGTACCTGCAATCCGTTTTCATCCAGCTGTTTTTCCTGCTCCAGCCATTGCACCACGGGCAGATGCAGCTGGAATTCGTTAGCCAGCGCTTTTTCCAGACTGGGCGCATTCCACAGCTCTTCCATGCTGCCCGGAGGAATATGTTCGGCAATCGTATCTGCCAGTACGCTCTCTCGCATGGCGCTGATAGTTTCAGAAATATCGGTACTTTCCAGCAGTTCCGCACGTTGCTGATAGATCACTTTGCGCTGGTCGTTGGCGACATCGTCATATTCCAGAATCTGCTTACGCATGTCGAAATTGCGCGCCTCCACCTTGCGCTGCGCATTCTCAATTGCGCGTGTCACCCAGGTGTGTTCTATAGCCTCGCCTTCTGGCAGCTTGAACTTGTTCATAATCGCCGCCACACGGTCAGAAGCAAAAATACGCAGCAGCGGATCTTCCAGCGACAGGTAGAAACGGCTGGAGCCGGGGTCGCCCTGGCGGCCGGATCGTCCACGCAATTGATTATCCACACGCCGTGATTCGTGGCGTTCGGTACCGATGATGTGCAGACCGCCGCTGGCAATAACTTGCTCATGAACCGGCTGCCATTCTGCGCGCAGTTCTGCGATACGCTGTTCTTTGCTTGCGGCATCCAGACTGTCGTCCATACGCACCAGCTCTATGGGCTTCTCGACGTTGCCGCCCAGCACGATGTCGGTACCGCGGCCCGCCATATTGGTGGCAATCGTCACCATTCTGGGACGACCAGCCTGCGCCACGATCTCTGCTTCACGCTCATGCTGCTTGGCATTCAACACCTGATGCGGCAGTTTTTCCTTGTCCAGCATCCCGGACAGCAATTCGGATGTCTCAATGGAAGTTGTACCCACCAGCACGGGTTGCCCGCGCTCGTAGCAATCGTGGATATCGGCAATGACTGCCGAATATTTTTCACGAGCGCTGAGAAACACCTTGTCCATCATGTCGTTGCGTATCATGGGGCGATGCGGGGGAATAATGACCGTTTCCAGACTGTAGATGGTCTGGAATTCATAAGCTTCGGTGTCCGCCGTACCGGTCATGCCGGACAACTTGTTGTACATGCGGAAATAATTTTGAAAGGTGATCGAAGCCAGCGTCTGGTTTTCTTTCTGGACATCCACACCTTCTTTGGCTTCTACCGCCTGATGCAATCCGTCAGACCAACGCCGCCCCGACATCAAGCGTCCGGTGAACTCGTCTACAATAACCACTTCACCGTTCTGTACAACATAGTGCTGGTCGCGTAGAAACAGATTATGCGCGCGTAAAGCTGCGTACAAATGGTGGATCAGCGTAATATTGGACGGATCGTACAGACTGCCGCCGACCGGCAACAACCCCGCCTGTGCCAGCAAGCGTTCGGCATTTTCATGCCCGGATTCGCTCAACAATATCTGATGGTTTTTTTCATCGACATGGTAATCGCCCGGCGCATTCTCGTCGGCCTGGCGCGTCAGTCTGGGCGCCAGTTTGTCCATAGCCTTATATATATCGAGATTGTCTTCGGCCTGACCGGAGATGATGAGCGGCGTACGCGCCTCATCAATCAGGATGGAATCCACCTCATCGACGATGGCAAAGTTCAGACCGCGCTGAAATCTATCCTCGACGTTCGCCGCCATGTTATCGCGCAGGTAGTCGAAGCCGAATTCGTTGTTGGTACCGTAGGTAATATCCGCCCCGTAGGCTGCCTGTTTGTCCGCATGTTCCATGTTTGTCAGGATGACGCCGACGGTCAGCCCGAGAAATTTGTACAGTTTTCCCATCCATTCGGCATCACGCGCCGCCAGATAGTCGTTCACGGTCACCACATGCACACCCTTGCCAGACAGCGCATTCAGATAAGCCGCAAGGGTTGCCATCAGGGTCTTGCCTTCACCCGTGCGCATCTCGGCAATCTTGCCGTAATGCAGCACCATGCCGCCGATCAGTTGCACATCGAAATGGCGCATCTGCAAAGCGCGCTTGCTGCCTTCGCGCACCACGGCAAACGCCTCAGGCAACAACGCATCCAGCGACTCGCCCTGTTGCACACGCTGTTTGAATACTGCCGTTTTAGCGCGCAATTCATCGTCCGACAATGCCGCTATCTGCGCTTCAAGCCTATTAACGCGTGCAACGGTTTGACGATACTGTTTGAGCAAGCGGTCGTTACGACTGCCGAATACGGACTTTAATAATTTGGAAATCATGCTGTATTTTCTTCTGCAACTGTTACGAACAAATAAAAAAGGGTGAGGCACTTACCTCACCCTTTTGCAAAACCTTTTTGGTCAACTCCTGGCGTCTTCCAGGAAGCGAACCGGGTTCTGGGCGATGCCCTGATACCTCACTTCAAAGTGCAGGTGTGGACCGGTAGAACGGCCTGTACTGCCAGATATGGCAATTTCCTGCCCCCGCCGCACCATCTGACCCACCTTGACCATTAGCTTGGAGGCATGCGCATAGCGCGTAATTACCCGATTGCCATGATCTATCTCAACCATATTACCATATTGAGGATGGTTATCCGCATACACCACCATACCGCCAGCCGAGGCATGGATTGATGTCCCCGTCGGAACCATGTAATCCACACCTTCGTGCATCGCATTCCTTCCGGTAAACGGATCAATGCGCCAGCCAAAGTTGGAGGAATACCAGGCATTTTTGATGGGCGCGACAGAAGGCAACAGCTTCTTGCTCATCTTGTCCTGCATCAGCATGGTTTCCAGTGCTACCAGCTTATCGCTGCGATCGCTCAGCAGCGCGTTCAATTCCGTCATTTGCTGTTCCATGCTTGCCAGCGAAATTTCCTGACGCAATGCAGAGGGCATGTAGGGACCGCCTTGCGCCGGCGGCTTATCAAATGAAAACTCCTTCGGGTTCATGCCGGTCAGCTTGGCCAGACGTGTACCCAACCCATCCAGTCGCAATACTTGCGCCTGCATCCGCCCCAGGTGAATTGCCAGCGTATCCAGGCTTTTACGCAGGTAAGCCTGCTGTTTTTGCTGTTCGTCCTGTTGTGCGCTGGCCATCCAGGCACGCATCTCGTCGCTCATCAACCCCGGCTGAAAACGTACTATGGCGTATTGTGCCGCGACTACGGCTCCAACGAACAACACTGCAGCCAACAATACCAGCAAAGCCAGATGTACACCGGTCAGCGTAATACTACGAGCCTTTGCAAACCGATTGGAAACTAGAATAACATTCATACAACCCCCTAAAATGACGCATTCCCGAACCCACCGTGCCGCATCTTCTAAAAGCTTTTCTGGCCTCTAACACTGAGCTACGGCAGCTTTCGAGCAAAGCTGAGCAACTCACGACCCTGCAACAGTACTATGAATCCGTCTCCCCGCCCGGCCTCGCACATAGCAGCCATGTCTTAAAACTGGATCAGCAAACGGTAATCATTGCCGCTAACAACAGCGCTGTAGCTGCCAAACTTCGCCAAATGACAACTGAACTGATTTCCCTTTTCCAAGCAAGGGGATGCGAGATTACTGGAATTCAAATCAAGGTGCAAGTCTACGCCCCTCCGCCTGTCGCCCCGCCCAAACCGCTTATCCTGGGAAAAGCGGCGCGGGAAGCACTGAATAAACTTGACGAAAATCTACCGGATTCCCCGCTCAAATTCGCTTTGAGGCGCTTGAGCAGGCGCCCATGACACCCCGAATATTACACCAACCAGGCGGCCAGACCGAAGCGCTCCAACAAATACAGCAACGCGAACACCAGCATTACATAGACCATAAATCGCACCACCTGCCAGGCAAAGCGCGAATATCGCGTATCCCGGGTAAGCAGAAACATGACAGCAGATGCGGAAATCAGCAGTATGGAGATCAGCAGAGCGAAGCGGACAAGCATCGCAAATGCCCGGTCAGGCAGCCTGTAATTGCAAACGCAGGAAGTCTGGCGCCTCTTCCTGCTTCTCGAATGTGGTGTACTCCCAAGCAGTTTCGTCAGCCAACAAAGCACGACAAAGCGCGTTATTCAGGGTATGGCCGGATTTATGGCCGGAAAAAGCACCGATCAGCGGGTGACCGAGCAGGTACAAGTCGCCGATGGCATCCAGTACCTTGTGTTTTACGAACTCATCCTCGAAACGCAGACCGTCAGGATTGATAACACGGTATTCGTCCATCACGATGGCGTTATCCAGACTGCCGCCCAGCGCCAGACCTTGCGAACGCATATATTCAACTTCCTGCATAAACCCAAAAGTTCTGGCACGACTCACTTCTTTAATATAGGACTGCGACCCCAGGTCCACCGTCACTTCCTGCCTGGTGTTGGCAAACACCGGATGGGCAAAATTGATGGTGAAGTTCAATTTATATCCGTTATACGGCTCGAAGCGCACCCATTTGTCCCCGTCCTTTACCTCTACAATTTTCTTGATACGAATGAATTTCTTGGCCGCTGCCTGCTCGACGATTCCCGCCGATTGCAGCAGAAAAATAAAGGTTCCCGCACTACCGTCCATAATGGGCAGTTCTGAACTGGTCAGTTCGACAATCACATTGTCGACACCCAGTCCGGCCAGCGCCGACATCAGATGTTCTACTGTGGCAACACGCACTCCATACGCTTGCAGACAAGTGGAGAGACGCGTGTCGTTCACCACATGCGCTTCGGCAGGAATATCCCTGGCGTCCGGCAAATCAACGCGACGAAACACAATACCGCTGTCGATAGCAGCCGGCCGCAGGGTCAGATAGACCTTTTCGCCGGTATGCAGTCCGACGCCCGTCGCCTGCACCATCGTTTTCAATGTACGTTGCTTTACCATTTTCTACTTACCTGACAACACAGATACGAAGTTTAACATAGCCCTAAGGCAGGATTCGGGAACCGGGAATTGGGGTTTTGCACGAATGCACCTGAAAATCCTGAATCCACAATCCGAATTCCTGCCTTCAATCCGCCTGCTTGCGCAAAAATGACGGAATATCGAGTGGATCGACCCCGGATTGCTTCATTGCTTCCACGGCTTCGCGATGGCGTCCGGTGCGGATCACTGCCGGCATATCCAGTTCATTGTAATCCACCAATGGCGCGTCGTTCGTTCCGGTACGCTGCTGCTTTTCGTATGCCAGCACCGGTTTCGGTTGCTTACGTGCCATGGGGGTACCCAGCCCGGTCGCGACAATGGTCACGCGCAGTTCTTCACCCATGCCCTCATCGAATACCGAACCGACGATCACTGTTGCTTCAGATGCGGCAAACTGGAAACAGTTCATGACATCATGCAATTCCTGCAAAGTCAGACTGCTGCTGGAAGTAATGTTAACCAGTACGCCGCGTGCACCGGACAGATCCACGTCCTCCAGCAATGGACTGGCGATGGCTTGCTCGGCCGCCCGTTGTGCACGCCCTTCGCCGGATGAAGTCGCGGCACCCATCATGGCCATGCCGTTTTCGGACATCAGCGTACACACATCGGCAAAGTCCACGTTCACCATACCAGGAACATTGATCACCTCTGCGATCCCTGCCACTGCGCCCTGCAGCACACCGTTTGCCGCCACGAACGCCTCTGCCAGCGTGGTCTTGCCGCCCAAGACTTCCATCAGCTTGGCATTCGGCACAATGATCAGAGAATCGACATATGTCCCCAACTCTTCAATTCCGATATGTGCCAGCGACATGCGCTTGCCTTCGAACACGAACGGTTTGGTGACTACCGCCACAGTGAGAATACCCATTTCCTTGGCAACCTGCGCCACGATGGGAGCCGCCCCCGTGCCGGTACCGCCGCCCATGCCGGCTGTGATGAACACCATATTTGCTCCAGTGATGATCTCGGCAATGCGCTCACGGTCTTCCATGGCTGCGGCCTGGCCGATCTCCGGCTTGGCGCCCGCACCCAGCCCCTTGGTCAGACTCGCACCAATTTGCAATTGCACACGTGCTTTGCTGCGACGCAATGCCTGCGCATCAGTATTGATGGTGATGAACTCGACTCCCTGCACACCCTGTTCAATCATGTGGTCGACAGCGTTTCCGCCGCAACCGCCCACACCTACTACTTTAATCACTGCGCCTTGCGGCTGTGTATCCATTAGTTCAAACATGATTTACCTCCTTTTTCAAAATTACAAGCCGACCCGTACCCACACACTAGAAATTACGTTGAAACCATGTTTTCATATTTTCCAGCACATCACTGAATGATCCGGAATTCACGCGTGCCACTTCGTCGCGCTTGTGCTGATCCAGCCCGTACAACAACAGGCCCACGCCAGTGGCATAGCGCGGCGTTTTCACCACTTCCGATAAACCGCCGATATTGCGCGGCACGCCCATGCGTACCGGCATATGAAATATCTCCTCACCCAGTTCCACCATGCCCTGCATGGCGCTGCTGCCGCCGGTCAGCACGATGCCGGACGAGAGCAGGTCTTCGAAACCACTGCGGCGCACCTCTTGCTGCACCAGCAAATACAGCTCTTCCACGCGCGGCTCGATCACTTCCGCCAGCGTCTGTCGCGACAACATGCGCGCACTGCGTTCACCCACGCCGGGCACTTCAATCGGCGCATCGTTGGCCAACTGTCGCAGTGCACAGCCGTATTTGATCTTGATGTCCTCAGCATCCTTGGTGGGCGTGCGTAAAGCCATTGCGATATCGTTGGTAATCTGGTCTCCCGCAATCGGAATCACTGCCGTATGACGGATCGCACCGTTGGTAAACACCGCCACATCGGTTGTGCCGCCGCCGATATCCACCAGACACACACCCAGCTCTTTCTCGTCCTCACCCAGCACCGCTTTGCTTGATGCCAGTGGCTGCAGGATCATCTCATTCACCTCCAGGCCGCAGCGGTGAATGCACTTCAGAATGTTCTGCACTGCAGACACCGCGCCGGTGACGATATGTATCTCCACCTCCAGCCGCATGCCGCTCATGCCTTGCGGCTTCTTGATGCCACCCTGCCCGTCGATACTGAATTCCTGTTCAAGGATGTGCAGAATCTGCTGATCTCCCGGCAAGCTGATAGAACTGGCCGTCTCCACTGCCCGCACGACGTCGATGTGCGCTACTTCCTTATCCTTGATCTTGATCATGCCGTTGGCGTTGGAACTTTTGATATGACTGCCCGCAATACCGGTGTAGACCTCGCGTATCTTGCAATCCGCCATCAACTCCGCTTCTTCCAGCGCACGCTGGATGGCAGACACAGTGGCGTCGATATTCACCACCATGCCTTTTTTCATGCCCGAAGACTGATGCAGGCCCGCGCCGATCACCTCCAGCGTACCTTCCGGTCTGATCTCGGAGACGATGCACGCGATTTTCGACGTGCCGATATCCAGTCCTACGATCAAGTTTTTACTCTCTCTGCTTTTGCTCATCGCTGTCCCCTTGCCACCACTTCACACTTTGCCGCCTGGCACATATGCCGCAAACCCGTTGCGATATCGCAAATCCACGTTTTTCACTGGTCGCGCCATCGCTGCCAGGCTGTACGGGTACACGGCAACAAAGCGCGCCAACCGTTGCTGCATTTCTTCCCTTCCCAACTTCAATACCATGCCGTTATCCAGTTTTACTTGCCACGCATAGCGCGGCGTCAAACTGATTTGTACGATCCAATGCCGGATCGGTTGCAGCACTGCATTCAACTCACCGTACATCTGCGCCACTTGCACAGAGGTATCCGCTTGTCCGATAAAAGCAGGCAACGGTTGATCCACAATGCCATCAAACACCTCACCGTATGTGTTCACCAACTTCTTCCCGTTCCATGTTGCCAATGGAATCTGTTCTTCCATTTCAATTTCCAGACTCCATGGAAACTTGCGCCGCACACCCACCTTGCGAACCCACGACAACTCCTCGAATGCCTGCCGGGTCTGTTCCAGATCTACGCTGAAAAAATTTCCACTGACTTTTCTATGCACCACTTTCTCCAATTGTTCGGCCGATACGTGCTGCGGCACAGCCTTCAATTCCACCGTACGCAGCGGAAACACGGGCAAGCGCAACACATAACGCACCACGCCATACAACACCAACACCAGGCTGAGAACGAACAGCATGTTGGCAATACTGCGCAGCAGCGGTGCGTCATCCCACATGCGCCCCCTCCAGAATCTTTACCACCAGTTGTTCGAAACTGATTCCCGCCTGACGTGCACCCATCGGCACCAGACTGTGATCGGTCATGCCGGGCAAAGTATTCATTTCCAGAAAGTACGGCTGACCACTCTTGTCTATGATGAGATCGACGCGCGCCCATCCGCTACAACCCAGCACATGAAACGATTGCAAAATCATATCGGCAAGACGCTGCTCCTCATCCTCAGGCAACCCCGGACAGGTATAGCGCGTATCGTCAGCAAGATATTTCGCGTCGTAGTCATAAAATTCATGCGGAGTTTCGATGCGTATCGACGGCAGCACTTTGTCGCCCAAAATGGGGAATTGCACTTCCTGTCCGTCAATAAAACTTTCCACCAGCACCAGGCTGTCGTACTTTGCCGCTAATTCATAAGCCGCCTTCAGTTCATCCGTCTTCTTCACCTTGCAGATACCAACACTGGACCCCTCGTTGGCGGGCTTTACAAACAAAGGTAAACCCAGACGCTGCACCACACCATTCCAGTCGCTGTCCGACTTCAACAGTTCAAACTTCGGAATCGGCAATCCCGCTGCTTGCCAGATCATCTTGGTACGCCACTTATCCATCGCAATGGCAGAGGCCATCACGCCGCTGCCCGTGTAAGGAATATCCATCAGTTCCAGCGCACCCTGTACCGTTCCATCCTCACCGTAGCGCCCATGCAGAATAATGAACGCACAATCGAACTTCTCCTTCTTGAGTTCGGACAAATCGCGCTGCGCCGGATCGAAGGCGTGCGCATCCACACCACTTTTCTGCAATGCGGCCAGCACGGCGCTGCCACTTTTCAGTGACACTTCTCGCTCGGCCGAACGGCCGCCGAACAACACTGCAACCTTGCCGAAGGATTTAGGATCATGAGTCATGGATTGACCGGTCGTCGTGTTCATTCTTTTTCACCAACAATTCTGACTTCAGGGTGCAAATCGACCCCTGTCTGTTCCCGTACCGTCGCTCTCACTTTGTTTATCAGGTTTTCAATATCCGCCGCGGTCGCACCTTCCACATTAACGATAAAGTTGGCATGTTTTTCCGATACCTGCGCACCACCGATACGTTTACCCTTCAGACCACAGCCCTCAATCAACTTGGCTGCATGGCCGCCCGGCGGATTACGGAACACCGAACCTGCATTCGGCAGCTGCAACGGCTGACTGGCACTTCGCTTTTCCATCAATTCCCTGATCTCCTGCCGCGCCTTTTCCACATCGCCTGTTTCCAGTTTCAGCCATGCGCCGACGAAGAATTCTTCGCTCGCGGTGTGTAGTGCCACATGCCGATAGCCAATCTCATATTCTTGCGGCATCCGTTCCAGCAACTCTCCGCGACGCGTCAACACCTGCACGCGTTGCACTTTTTGCCAGGTCTCGCTGCCGTAACAGCCTGCGTTCATTGCCAGCATGCCGCCCAGGGTGCCCGGAATACCGGCAAAAAATTCCGCTCCGCATAAATTGTTGCTGGCTGCAAAGCGGGCCAGCTTCGCGCCTGGCACACCGGCTTGCGCATAGATATATGCGCCATCCATATGCAACTCGGCCAATGTCCCCACCATCTGTATCACTGTGCCGCGCAAACCACCGTCGCGTACCAACAGGTTGCTGCCAAGACCGACTGCAATTAAAGGTTCCTCCGCCGGTACTTGCTGCAAAAAGCGCTGCAGGTCGGCGAGTTCGGCAGGCAAGTACATGCGCTGCGCAACACCACCCGCACGCCAGCTGACATGGCGACTCATGGGTTCGTTGTACAGCATCTCTCCACGCAACCCAGCATCGTTGTATTCGCGTAGCGAAACCTTGTCCCCCTCGCCCGCTTGCGGGAGAGGGCCGGGGAGAGGGCTATTGAACTGTGTCGGTTCGCTCATATTCATTTTTGTGCCATCTGTTTCACAAAACCTGCCACCGTACCGATGGAACCCGCGCCCATGGTCAGCACCACATCGCCATCACGCGCCATCTGCAATATTGTCCGTGGCATATCGGCGATCTGTTCGACAAATACCACTTCGCTCTGCCCTGCCACACGTAAGGCATGCATCAAGGCACGCGCGTCTGCAGCAACGATAGGTGCTTCGCCTGCTGCGTAGATATCGCCCAGCACCAAAGCATCCACGCCGGACAGCACTTTGACGAAATCTTCGAACAAGTCGCGTGTACGCGTGAAGCGATGCGGCTGGAATGCAAGCAGCAAACGTTTCTCAGGAAAGGCACCGCGCACGGCAGCAAGCGTAGCCTTCATTTCAACCGGGTGATGTCCATAGTCATCTATCAGGGTGAATGAACCGCCGGACGCCAGTGGAATCTCGCCATAGCGCTGCATGCGACGTCCCACTCCTTCGAACTCGGTCAACGCTGCAACAATGGCATCTGGTGCAACGCCGATTTCCAGACCGATCGCAATTGCTGCCAATGCATTAAGCACGTTGTGTTCGCCTGCCAGATTAAGCGTGACATCCAGATTCAGCGGTTTGCCTTCATACAGGCACTTTTCATCATGGCGACACTCTGCAGTAAAGCGCATCTGTCCGTTCTTATGCCGGACGTTCACGGCACGTATTTGCGCTTCCTCGCCCAAACCGTAGGTGGTAACCGGCTTGCTGATGCGCGGCAATATCTCGCGCACATTGGCATCATCCACGCACATCATTGCCCTGCCATAAAACGGCAAACGCTCGACGAAATCCACGAACGCCTGTTTCAGCTTGTTGAAGTCGTGACCATAGGTTTCCATGTGGTCGGCGTCGATATTGGTGACCACAGCGAGAATAGGAGTGAGATACAAAAACGACGCATCGGACTCATCCGCCTCGGCGACGATGAACTCGCCCGTCCCCAGCCGTGCATTCGCCCCGCTGCTGTTGAGGCGGCCGCCAATGACGAAAGTCGGATCGTAGCCACCTTTCGCCAATATGCTGGCCACCAGAGATGTGGTTGTAGTTTTGCCATGGGTTCCGGCCACTGCAATGCCCTGACGCAGTCGCATCAATTCAGCCAGCATCACCGCGCGCGGAACGATCGGAATATGTTGTTCGCGTGCCGCCACCACCTCCGGATTGTCTTCCTTCACTGCGGTCGAGGTCACCACCGCATCGGCGTTGCGCAGGTGCTTTTTACTGTGACCTTGATACACTGTTGCGCCCAATGATTTCAGACGCTGCGTGACTGCGTTGTCCGCAAGGTCGGAACCGCTCACCCCGAAACCAAGATTGAGCAGCACCTCGGCGATGCCGTTCATGCCAGAACCACCGATACCAACGAAATGAATGTGCTTGATCTTGTGTTTCATTTCTATCGCCTCATTTCCTTCCGCACGCAGTCGCGGACGCTCACATTCCGCAAGCAGGAGCCCTGTTCACTGTTCATGCTGTCACCCCCGCCAACTCCATACATACCTGCACCACCTGCCGTGTCGCATCCGGTTTTGCCAGTTTTCGCGCAGCCTGCGCCATCGCCTGTAGTTTCTCGCGCGTCATTTCGCGCAGCAAACCAGCAAGCCTTTGTCCGTTCAGTTCCGTTTGCGGCAGCAGCTCTGCCGCACCATGCTCCGATAGAAAACGCGCATTGTGCGTCTGGTGATCATCCACCGCGAACGGAAACGGGATAAGCACACTCGCCACGCCTGCAGCCGCCAGTTCGGCAATGGTCAGCGCACCCGCGCGGCAGATCACGAGATCGGCATCCGCGTACTGACTCGCCATATCGTTGATGAAAGGGCGGATATCCGCCGTCACACCAGCGTCTGCATAACGTTGCCGCACCGCTTCAAAATGTTTTTTGCCGGTCTGGTGCAGCACATGCGGACGTTCCTGCTCGCTTAATATCGCCAACGCCCCGGGCATTGCCTCGTTGAGTGCCTGCGCACCCAGGCTGCCACCCACAACCAATACGTTCAATTTCCCGCTTCGCTTTGCATACCGCTCCTGCGGCTCGGGCAATGCAGCAATATCGACGCGCACCGGATTGCCGCTCCATTCGGTTCGTTTCAACACTCCGGGAAATCCGCTAAGCACGCGCGACGCCAGCTTCGACAACACCTTATTGCTCAATCCCGCGATGGAATTCTGCTCATGGATAACCAACGGGCGGCGCAGAAAAGCCGCCATCAGCCCGCCCGGCAAGGTGATGTACCCGCCCATGCCCAGCACCACATCAGGACGGTGGCGAAAAATTGCGACCGCGCTTTGCCACAACGCCCGCAACAACGAAAATGGCAACATCAGCAGGCGCAGCATTCCCTTGCCGCGCACACCCGCGAAATTCACCCATGCCAGTTCATAACCATGCTTGGGCACCAATTCCGCCTCCATGCTGTTTGGCACACCCAGCCATACGACATTCCAGCCCTGCGCACGCAAAGCATCGGCCACAGCCAGTCCGGGATAAATATGTCCGCCGGTACCGCCTGCCATGATGAGTATGGTGCGGTTCATATCGGCAATCCCCTTGCCACCCTTCTATTCTCATAATCAATCCGCAGCACCACAGCGATCGCGATCAGGTTCACCACCAGGCCACTGCCGCCGAAACTCAGGAACGGCAGTGTCAGTCCCTTGGTCGGCAGCACACCCATGTTCACACCCATGTTGATGAGCGCCTGTACGCCCAACCACACCGCGATGCCCTGCGCCACCAGTGCGGCAAACAGGCGTTCCGACATCGCGGCCTGGCGGCCGATGGCGAAGATACGCACGATGAGCCAGCCGAAGAGCAGGATGACCGTGCTCACACCGAACAGGCCCAGTTCTTCCGCGATCACTGCAAGTAAAAAGTCGGTATGCGCTTCCGGCAGGTAAAACAGTTTTTCCACACTGCCACCGAGACCAACGCCCAGCCATTCCCCGCGGCCGAAGGCGATCAGCGCGTGACTGAGCTGATAGCCTTTGCCAAAGGGATCAGACCACGGATCCATGAAGCCGACGACGCGCTGCATGCGATAGTCGGAAGAGAAAATCAGCGCGGCGAACGCCAGCGGCAACAACAACATGAGCCCGCCGAATATCTTCAGATTGAAACCACCCAGCCACAACGTGCCCATCGCAATCATGCAGATCACACCGAACGCGCCCATGTCTGGCTCCAACAGCAACAATGCGCCAACCAGCGCCATCACTCCGAACATCGGCAAAAAGGGCTGCAGCAAGTGATCTTTCACCGCGCCCTTGCGCACGGCATAATCGGCGGCATACAGCACTGCAAACAGTTTCATCAGCTCCGACGGCTGCAGATTGACGATGAACAGAGATATCCAGCGACGGCTGCCGTTGACTGCCTTGCCGAGACCTGGAATCAGCACGACTATCAACAAAACAACACCAATCAGGAACAGATATGGCGCATACTTCTGCCACACTTGCGTCGGTATCTGGAATACGAGCACGCCAACTACGCTGCCCGTCAGAATGAATATGCCATGACGCACCAGATAATAGGCCGGCTGGAATTGGGTATACCTGGCGGCTTCGGCGGTTGCAATCGAGGCGGAATAGACCATCACCAACCCGATGGCGAGCAGTGCAGTGACGATCCAGGTCAGCACTGCATCGTAGTCTGCAATAACGCGGCGGCGGCGCATATTTAGTGTCGTACTGTACATGCCGCCTCCGTTTCCAGTTTTTTCACCGCCGAAATATATTCCTCGGCACGATGCAGATAATTTTTATACATATCGAAGCTGGCACAAGCGGGTGACATCAACACCGCATCCCCCGTTTGCGCGTTCTGTGTGGCAATCAGTACCGCCTCTTTCATGTCGCGCGCCTTGAGGATCGGCTTGCCGCAACCTTGCAATGCTTTTTCGATCAGCGGTGCGTCGCGCCCGATCAATACTGCGGCACGGGCATGTTGCGCGACAGCATCCTTCAGCGGAGAAAAATCCTGTCCCTTGCCGTCGCCGCCGAGTATGACAACAGCGGGCTTGCCCAAACCTTTCAGGGCCGCTTCTGTCGCCCCCACATTGGTTCCCTTGGAATCGTCGTAATAGGTAATACCGGCGACTTCCGCAATTTTTCCCACACGATGCGCCAGCCCCTTATAAGTGCGCAGCGCCTGCACCAACGGTGCCAGGGGCAGGTTTAGCGCACGACACAAAGCCAGTGCAGCGAGTGCATTCGCCACGTTGTGCAGACCACTCACCTGCAATTCGTCCGCGCGCATGATCTTCTGCACACCCTGCATCAGCCAGGTGACAGCACCTTCTCTTGTAATGCCCCAGTCATTCGGACCCGCAGGAGGATTCAACCCGAAACTCGTTTGCCTGCGCCCGGCGATCTTCATCGCTGCGCTACGCACATCATCACGGTTAAGCACTTGCACTCCGTTACCGCGGAAAATGCGCGCCTTGGCAGCGGCATAACTGTCCATGTCGTCATAGCGATCAAGATGATCTTCGGTCACGTTGAGTACGACGGCAGCATCGGCATCCAGCGTGAAGGTGGTTTCCAGCTGGAAGCTGGAAAGTTCCAGCACCCAGACTTGCGGTTGCTGCTCGCGCTCGCGCAATGCATCCAGCACTGCGGGTGAAATATTGCCTGCCATTTGCGAATCCAGTCCGGCTCCTGCACACATCGCGCCGACCATGCTGGTCACTGTCGTCTTGCCGTTCGCACCGGTAATCGCGATGACTTTGCTCGTATGTCTGTAATTGCCGCTTTCCAGCTGCTGGGCCAGCAATTCGATATCACCCTCGACCGGAATGCCACGCGCAATGGCATGCTGTACGAACGGCTCGGCCAGCGGAATGCCGGGACTGATGGCAATGCGATCGATGCCCTGCAGCAATTCATCCTTGAATGCGCCGCAATGCACTTCGGCCTGAGGCAATTCCCTGCGCAGGATTGCCATACCGGACGGAGCATTTCGGCTGTCGGCAACGCGCAAACGCGCGCCCTGCGTATCGAGATAACGCGCAAGCGATAGCCCTGTCTCACCGAGACCAAGCACCAGCACAGATTGTCCGCGTAATTGATTCATCCTTTACCTGAGTTTTAACGTAGCCAATCCAACCAAAACCAGCAGCATGGTAATAATCCAGAAACGCACCACGACCTGGGTCTCTTTCCACCCTTTATGTTCGAAGTGATGATGCAACGGCGCCATCAACAGGATGCGTTTACCCGTGCCGAATTTCCACTTGGTATATTTGAAATAGGAAACCTGCAGCATCACCGACACCGCTTCCACCACAAACACCCCGCCCATGATGAACAGCACCAGTTCCTGCCGGATGATGACCGCCACCGCGCCCAATGCCGCACCCAGTGCCAGCGCGCCGACATCGCCCATGAACACTTCTGCCGGGTAGGCGTTGAACCACAGAAATGCCAGGCCCGCACCGGAGATGGCTGCACAGAATATGGCCAGCTCACCTGCGCCGGGAATCGAGGGTTCACCCAGATATTTTGAAAATTCGGCATGCCCCGCGACGTAGGCAAAAATCGCCAGCGCGCCCGCGACCATCACCGTCGGCATGATGGCCAGACCATCCAGGCCGTCGGTCAAATTCACCGCATTACTGCTGCCGACGATGACCAGATACACCAGCACGATGAATCCGACCACACCGAGTGGCAGCACCAGGTGCTTGAAGAAAGGCACGATAAGTTCGGTTTGTGCAGGCAAGGTGGCGTGCGACCACAGAAAAGCACCAACAGAGAGTGCAATGATCGATTGCCAGAACATCTTTGCCCGGGCCGACAATCCATCCGGATTGCGATGCACCACTTTGCGGTAGTCATCCACCCAGCCGATCGCGCCGACGCCCAGGGTAGTGAGCAGAACGACCCATATATACGCATTACGCAAATCACCCCACAGCAGTGTTGTGATGGCAACCGACACCAGTATCAGCGCGCCGCCCATGGTCGGCGTTCCCGCCTTGATCAAGTGCGTTTGCGGGCCGTTGGTTCGCACCGACTGGCCGATCTTCAATGCAGTCAGCCTGCGAATCATCCAGGGGCCCAGCATGAATGAGATGATCAGTGCTGTCATTGCCGACATCACCGTGCGCAGCGTGATGTAATTGAACACGCTGAACGTTCGCACGTCCTGGGCAAGCCATTGGGTTAATGCAAGTAGCATGTATCCTCCTTTTGGAGCGAGCAAAACTGCACCACTCGCTCCATTTTCATAAAGCGCGACCCCTTTATCAGTGCGGTGGTCTGCGCATCCAGCTCTTTGTCAATTGCAATTTCCATTTTTTCGATTTCGGAAAAATATTCCCCGCCGCGGCCGAACTCGTTCACTGCTTCCTTGCTTAGCGTGCCTGAAGCAAACAACTTCTCAATACCCAGCTCGCGCGCAGCGATGCCGATCTCGCGATGAAACTGCACCGCAGCCTCACCCAATTCACCCATATCGCCCAGCACCAGGATGCGTTTGCCGGTTGCTTGCGCCAGCACTTCCAGCGCTGCATGCACTGAAGCCGGATTGGCGTTATAGGTGTCGTCGATAAGCGTTGAGCCATGCAACCCTTGCTTGCGCTGTAAACGTCCAGCTACACCGCCGAAGTTTTCCAGTGCGGTTGCAATAGTGGTCAGCTGCACTTGCAGAACCATTGCTGCTGCCGTTGCAGCCAGCGCATTGCACGCGTTATGTTCGCCCGGCACTTGCAATTCCACATGCAATTCACCCGCCGGGGTACGTGCATCCAGCACACCGCCATACCCTCTGGCTTTCCATTTGCCTTTCACTGAAGCGGAATGTTGCAGACCAAACTCGATCACGCGATGGTTTCCTGCCAACGTACGCCACAGCCCCGCATAGGCATCGTCAGCATTGATGACGGCAGTTCCGTCACCTGTCATTCCTGCAAATATTTCGCCCTTGGCTTTGGCGACACCTTCTATCGATCCCAAACCCTGCAGGTGCGCACCCGTTGCGTTGTTAACCAGCGCCACATCCGGCTTGGCAATACGCGTCAGATAGTCGATCTCGTTCGGATGATTCATGCCCATCTCAATCACCGCATAGCGATGCGCTGCCCGCAGCTTGAGCAATGTCAGCGGCAACCCGATATCGTTATTGAAGTTGCCCTTTGTCGCGAGAACATTGCCTTCACCACCTGCATGAATACGCAGGATTTCCGCCAGCATTTCCTTCACCGTGGTTTTGCCGTTGCTGCCGGTGATGGCAACCAGCGGAATATCGAACTGCGCACGCCAGTACGCGGCCAGTTTGCCCAGAGCGAGACGGGTATCCTCAACAAGCAAAAGCGGCACGCGCGAATCCAGCATTTCGAGCCCTGCATCCTGATTCACCATTGCGGCTACTGCGCCCGCCTTCGCTGCTGCAGGCACGAACCTGGCACCGTCGAAATTTTCACCCTTGAGCGCGATGAACAGATCGCCCTGTTTGATCGTGCGCGTATCGGTGGAAACCCCGTCAAAATTCACATCCGCACCTTCCATGCGCGCCCGCAAAACATCGGCAACCTCGGACAGGTTCATCATTGTGTGCGCTCCTCATGCGTCCACATGCTTAATGCACGCTGGGCGATTTCGCTATCCAAGAACGGATAACGCACACCGTTGATCTCCTGATAGTCCTCATGCCCTTTACCCGCCAGCAACACGACAGCTTTTGGCCTGGCAGTGTTGATCGCATGAT
>JBNKBO010000020.1:0-45983 GCA_050287265.1 Sideroxydans sp.
CCACACCGAGTTCTTCTGCCAATGCCTGGCCGGTCATCGCAGTGCGGCGGCCTTGCAGCAGGGTCACCAGTTGGAAGAGGCGTTCGGATTTTCGCATGGTGCTATTCAACCTGGAAACGACAGTTGAACGGAGTGTAGAGTGCGTTCATCGCGGCGTAGGGCAAGGCGCGACGACGAGGAATGGTTGTTCCATTCCGAGGAGAAGCAACGCCGCCATACGTTGCGAGGGACGTGCAATACACTTTGTAGCGACTCACCCAATGGATGAGCGTGGAAACAACAGAAGATATTTTTCGCATTCATTTGTTTGCGTACCAGTAGGAGCGGTCAACTGCCGTTTCCAGGTTCAACCATCAGGCCGAGGAATTCGCCGTAACGTTGCGCTGCTTGATCAAAAGCAGCGAGATCGGTCTTCTTCAGTTTGCCGAAAGGCACGTATTCGATGCTCACGGTTTTCTTTTTGAGCGCACGCTTCCAGGTGCCGACGACCTGCCCTCGCAACACCATCATGGGCAGGAACATGCCGTTGCCGCCGGGCACGACCTTGTTCGCGTGTTCCGCTGCAAGCACTGCGCTGCGATCCTTGTAGCCGAGCAGGTATTCGTCGAACGCAGGCAACAGCAAGGCAGGAGGCGTGTCGGCAACATCCGGCGATGATGAGGGCATCCAGTGGCTTTCGCCCTGATGGGTGATCTGCTGCAATTGCCCGGCGATGGATGACACTGCGGCACGCGCCTCGGTCAGCGACAGTTTGCTCCAAGACGCGAAATCCTGCGCCGTGGCCGGGCCGCGGCTGCCGAAATAGCGCAGGGCCAGTTCGGCCAGTGCCGCTTCCCGCTCCAGCTTGCGTGGCTTGGTCACCCGTTCTTCCAGCAAGGCAAAGGTCGGCTGTTTGCCTGCGTGCTGCCCGAAGCAGATGACTCCCTGCAATCCGAGGTGCCACAGGATGTGATAGCCGCGCTGCCCTTCGGTGGATATCCTGCTGCGTTCCAGCACGGCATACACTTCATCGCGTGGCAATTGCTTGCCGCCACTCAACGCTTTTTCCAGCAGTTTGCGGCTTTTTGTATAGGTGGCCGTATCGAGGCCAAGCTGACGATCGCGGCTTGCCGAGCCGCTCAAGACACGCGGTGCAAGCAGTTGCAGCATCCAGTGCACATCTTCCGCCGCAAGGAAGTGGATGGTGCCGCGCATCGCCCAGGTACGCACGATGCGCTGCTCCGCGATGGCGCGTTCGATGTCACTCTGCGTACTGCCCGGCAGGCGTGCACCGATGGCCCATAGCGCAGAGGCATACTCCTGCGCCTGTATCGCGCCCAGCGTACGCATCACTTCTTCCGCTGTCGTGCAGCGGCTGTGAATGATCTGCTGGTTGATAAGACGCTGGCGCGCGATGTCGTTCATGATCTGGCTTTGCATTTCCTGGGTTTCGGTATCGGCAACTCGCGTGCCGTGGCACGCACGAGACCACACAACCATTCGCTATCTTCCCACTGATCCGGCGTGATCAGCAGGTGCAGTTTCGCACCCGGATAAGGCGAACCTTCCACCACGCTGTCGAGTATGGCCTGCCCTGCCTGAGTCGGTTTGAGGTAAAGCTGGTCGTCGCACACCAAGCCGACGGGTTTTCCGGAAAGGTAGAGACAGTATTCGCCGAACATTTTCTTCGCCGATGCCTCGCCCAGCCCGGAAAGCTGGTCAAGCAGGAAAGCGATGGTGTCGTTCGAAGTGGCCACCGGCTCAGTTTCCCTTTTCGACGATATGGGTGGGAATGCCATCCAGGCTGAACCGGTTATTTTCTTCCCAATAGCGGCGGATACCCACCTCGCCTTTCTTTTTCACCCAGTCCAGCAACATTTCGCGTTCGCCAACAAAGTCGTACAGCGGCACAGCAAACCCGCAGGAGGACTGCACCAGATCCACCGTCACATCAAAGATCTGGCGTGCACCCGGCAAGGGTGCAAACTGCGAATACAAATCATCCCATTCCGCATCGCCGCGATGGACCGCTTTCGCCGTACCGTACAGCCGCAGGATCAGCGGATCGCCTTCGAAAGCGCAGAACATGAGGGTCATGCGCGGTGCTAGCTGCACATGTGCCGCGGTCTCGTTACCGCTGCCGGTAATATTGAGCCAGGCTACGCGGTTCTTCCCCAGCACACGAAACGAATCCATGCCCTTGGGCGAGACATTCACACGGCTGTCTGCCGTTGCAGTGCCGACAAAAAAGATTTTCTGCCGCGCAATAAATTCGATGTGTTTGTCTGAAAGTTCGGTATAGCGCTGACCCATGATGCTTCTCCTGTTCCTCTATGGTTTGTCGATGACAACCTCATTCACCTGTATCACCGGTTCGATGTCGGTGTAGTTCGGTATGTCTCCCTGCAACTCTGCGGCGTGCGGCATGAAAGCCGCCATGAAATCATCGTCAGTATCGAACAGGTAATGGCACATGGCAACATGGGCAGGCGGCGAACCGGGCGAAACACCCCCCAACCCGCGCTCCACTGACACGCCGCGGTAGCCTTTGCCCTTGCTTAGCAACTCGATGGAGCGTGGCATGTGGGTATACAGGTAATAGTCCATGTCGAACCTGCCCGGGTTGGGATAGAGGATGTTGATCTTGATCATTGCTCAGTTCCGCTGCATCACGTGCGCCTTGCTGTGGCTCACTATGACGCTGCCCATGTCGACCAGCGGTTCGCAACTCGATCCCATTTCCTCGCCGAACTTCGCACCGGATGCTTTCGCGGCCTCCAGGCTTTCCCAGTACACCATGTCTATCCATTCGCCATCTTCGGTCTCTGACAGGCTGCGAAAACGGAAGCCGGGCTGAACCTTGATCCAGTCGTTGATCTTTTCGTTGGCCTTGAGCCAATCGGCTGCGGTCTTGTCTTTTTTCAGGCGGAAACGTACCAGTTCTATCGTGTCGGACATGTTTTTCTCCTTGTTGTCGCGCCGGGACATCCGGCAAGGAGAATGCTACCCACCTGCTGCTGACAGCGTGATGTCAGGAATGACTATTTCCTGAGCGCCTTCTCGACATCTTCCAGTTCCAGCAGCAGGCGCAGCCGCTCATGCTTCGCCACTTCCTGCCAATGTTGTCCCGTGAGCGCGCCTTCCATTGCCCACAGCAGGTTGAGGCTGGCATTACCGCCGCTATGTTTTACTTTTAGATAAGCCCGGATCGCACCCAGTCTGCGCAGTTGCTCAATGGTTTTGATGCCGGCCTGTTCCAGCATCTGTTGTGATTTTGGACCGAAGTTGGGCAGATCGGCGATGCTGGTGACAGGCTTGCTCATGCTCGCAATCTTTCTGTTCCGGATGATGATGTGCGCATTATGCCGCCTGCTGTTGCCAGCGTAGTGGCAGCAGTCTATCCAGCGACCATCTCCCGCAGCTTTTTGACGGTATTCCAGTTGCGGCCGGTCATGGGCACACCGAGCAGGCGCTCCATGCCGACCGCAAGTTTGGAGCGGCCTATGCCATCAGGCGCATGCAGGTAGCACACTTCACCCTTCAACTGGAATCTTTCAGTGGCGGCCCTGATCTTTTCCAGGCCAGCCAGGTCGGGATTGGGGGGAACACACTCGAGAAAATTGAAATGCAGGGTATTGCCTTCTGCCTCGCCTTCCGGGAACGGGTTGGCTTTTATCGCGTTTTCCAGTTTGGCCGCATCGAGCAGCAGTACCCTGGGTTCGAAGCCGTGGCTCTTCCTGATGGCGGTTCCCATCTTCGCGGCAAGTTCAACAACATTTCCCTTGCCTTCGAACACAACGTTGCCGCTCTGGATGTAGGTGCGGATGTTTTGCAGTCCCAATCCTTCCAGCACGGTCACCAGTTCCTTCATCGGCAGCTTGTTGTTGCCTCCAACGTTGATGCCGCGAAATAGTGCGATGTATGTCTTCATGCTTTCTTGCTGCTACGCATCGCAGCGTATTTCCTGATACTGGTGTCTTTGACAAAGCGCTGGTATTCCTTGCTTTCAGCGGGATAGATGGCGATTCGGCCTTTTTCGTCGTAATGCGCGCCCCAACCAAACTGTTTGGTCAGCGGCGAGGCGCGCATGCAGGCATATGGCCTGGCAAAGTACTCGTCCCATAACTGTTTACGATGCGCCTTCACTTCGGCAGCAGGTATCTGTTTGTGTTTCACATGGGTGGCGAACTTCAGCTCCGGCAAAGCGTAGTGGTACGGCTTGCCATGCAGGAGTTCGTACTCGATGGTAGCGATGGTAGGCTTGCCGTTCCTTTCCTGCGGCACGATGGACTTCTGCGTAGGGGAGTCCGGCGCGATCTCGATGAATTGGTTGACGGGATTGTCCATGAGCACCTTTTCGTCTGTACGGAAACCAATATTATCCCGTACCTGCTGACAGCATCATGTCAGCAACAAGTCTCGCTATTGCCCTTCCCAGTAGTCAACGTCCTCACCTTCGCGGCCAATCGCCCGAAAAACACCCTGCTTTCCGTCTCTGTCCGCTTCTGGCTCAGAATAGACGGTGTATTTTCCGGTGCCGGGGTATTCACAGATTTCGGGCGAGATTTTCGTGCTGATCGCCAGATATTTCAGTTCGACGCTCCCCGTGTTGGTCACGACATGCGCCAGTT
This sequence comes from Sideroxydans sp., assembly GCA_050287265.1. Classification (GTDB taxonomy): domain Bacteria; phylum Pseudomonadota; class Gammaproteobacteria; order Burkholderiales; family Gallionellaceae; genus Sideroxyarcus. The sequence goes on from JBNKBO010000020.1 coordinate 4,611, forward strand.
CTTTACCTCCTGCCAGGCACGCGACAATGTCTCCTGGACGGATCGGATAGGTGGTTTTTCCGATACACACTTCGCCGGTACCTTCCAGCACAAGAAACATCTCTTCGTTGATCTGGTGATTATGCGGCGGAAACGCTCTTTTCCCGGGAGGAACGGCGGTGATGTTGTAACCCAGTTTCTTCGCTCCAATCACATTGCCTACCGTACCCATGCGCGCCTCGTAACGTTCGGCCGCCGCACCTGTAGGCGCAAAGCCTGCGGGGCGCGGCTTCAATTCGATATCGGCAATGTTGACTACGGGTTTGCTCATAACGACCTCTCGCATGTGAAATCTGGCAGACTTTACACCATCATGGCAGACAACGTCTCGACTGCTTTCGTTCCTTATAACAATACTAAATGCATGGATATAAAGGCTGCGTAACATTCGGCAGCCTCACCGAACGTGCGTCGTTCGGCTTTGCTCAGGATTTTGAAAGGTATTGCAGTAACGTTGATGGTTGATTTTTTATACTGCGCTTCCACGTCCCCACTACGCGTCCGTTGATCACAATGGTGGAGGCGAACATGCCGTTGCCGCCGGGACATATTTTTTCAGCGTGAGCAGTATCCAGCACGGCATTGCGGTCTTTACAGCCCAGGATGTACTCATCAAAACCGGGCAGTGCAAAAACGCTCGCTTGATCTTGTGGCAAAGCGATGCCCGGGGTTTTTGTTCATCGTTTCCGGAAATATGCTGGTTGTGCAGCCTCGGTGCGCCAATATTCACACTATCTGCGCACCGTTGTAAGTCCGCAATCAGGCGCTGATTTTTTCAGACGGTTTCTTCATGCTGCTGTTGCACCGGCAGCCAGACCCTGAACGTGGTGCCCTTGCCCACTTCGCTTTTCACTTCGAAACGCCCGTGGTGTTTTTGAACAATGCCGTATGACAACGACAACCCGAGACCGGTACCCTTGCCGATTGCCTTGGTGGTAAAAAACGGGTCAAAGATACGATTGAGATTTTCAGGCGCGATCCCCTTGCCGGTGTCTTCCACTTCCACCCAGACTTCATCCCCGCCGTTACCGGTACGAACAGTGATGGTTCCCTTTTGATCAATTGCCTGAGCCGCATTCATCAGCATGTTCATGAATACCTGGTTGAGCTGGGACGGCATGCATTCCACATCCTGCAATCCGGCATATTCCTTGACCACCTCGGCTTTGTATTTGATCTCGTTCGCGACAACATTGAGCGTGCTGTCTATCCCTTGCTCAAGATTGGCATGCTGCCAGTTGCTTTCATCCACATGGGAAAAGTCTTTGAGATCCTGAACAATACGCGTGACCCGCGACAGCCCTTCCTGCGACTCTTTCAATAAACTGGGAATGTCTTCAACAAGATAGGGAAAATCCACCTTCTTCTTGACCTGCGCCACCTCCTGTTTGCTGCTGGCATCGTTCTTGGTTTCTGCTGCCTCATAAGCGTCAATTACTGAAAACATGCTGGTAATGTATTTGCCCAATGTGCCCAGGTTGGAATTCACAAAACCGACGGGATTGTTGATTTCATGCGCGACGCCTGCGGCAAGTTGACCGATGGAAGCCATTTTTTCAGATTGCAGCAACTGGGTCTGGGCTGATTCCAGTCTTTCATTCAGTTGTTTCAGCTCAACGTTGTTGGCTTGCAAATGCTGATTGGCCTGTTCCAGGTCTGAGGTACGCTCCTTGACCCGCTGTTCCAATTCCTCGTTCAATACGCGTAACGCTTCCTGCTCCGCTTCCAATTCCTGGTTTTTCTGCATCACTTCCAGCGTCCTGTCGCCGAGCTTGCCGTACATTTCGTTCAATGCTTCCATCAACACATTTGCCGAATGGGTCATGAAATCATTCGCTTTCCGGACAGCATCTTCGTGACTGTCTCCCGCCTGCAACGCCAGGATTTCCTTCCCCATACGTGCATCCGAGCCCAGAATATGCTGAACCAGCCAGTTGGTCAGGTATTTCAGCAATGGCGCCACGAGTTGGCTGTTTACATCCGTGCTGCCCATCAGTATCTTCGCGGCGACCGTAACCTGGTCGGTAAAATGCTTGTGCGCTTTGATATGTATGTCCTGATGGCCGGCATCGACATCGTACTGCTTCATCAGGTCTTCTTCGGTGTTGAAGTGGTATACCGTGTAATTCGCCAGCTCGGTCAGAATGGGACCCAACGCTTCGGTGCTGGTGAGATGTGCGCTGATGGAGCCCAGGCTGTTGACCAGTTCCACGAGTTTACGGTGCTGTTCATCCACCACATCGACACCGGTATTGAATCTGTCATCCCAAACGAAAGCTTCGATCTTCTCTTCAGTCGCAGTTAGCATCGTTTTCACCTTTCCAATTTCTGCACTCAGATTGCTGCCCAGCTTTATTCTATTGAGCACCACCATTCCTGTTATCGGCTTGAATTTGCCAACATTAAGACCGAAGTCGCAAAATAATTGGATTTCTTCGACTAGAGATATTTCACTGAATTATTGGGGTTGTTTCACCGGCAGCCATACCCTGAAAGCGCTGCCCTTGCCAACTTCACTTTGCACTTCCATACGTCCATGATGTTTCTGCACAATGCCATACGACACCGACAGGCCGAGTCCTGTTCCTTTGCCGACCGGCTTTGTGGTGAAGAACGGATCGAAGATTTTCTGCAGGTTTTCTGGCGGGATACCTTGCCCGGTATCGGTGATTTCCACCCAGACCTCTTCTTCCTTGCGCCCGGTTCGGACAGTGATAATGCCGCGTTCCTGGATAGCGTGCGCTGCATTCACCAGCAGATTCATGAATACCTGGTTAAGTTGGGACAGGAGGCATTCCACGTCGGGAATTGCGCCGTATGTCTTGACAACTTCAGCTTTGTACTTGATTTCGTTATGGACGATGAGCAACGTACTGTCCAGCCCGGCGTGCAAATCAGCATAATGCCATTCGTCCGTAGTGCCCGCGTGCGAGAAATCTTTCAGGTTCTGTACGATTGCCTTGACGCGGACGATGCCTTCCTTCGATTCACCCATCAACGCACGCAAATCTGCTTTAAGAAATTCAAGATCCAATTTCTTCTTGTCCGCCTGAAGCTGGCTCAGTATTTGCGGGTCGCTGATTCCGGCTTCTGCCTGTTCATAGCGCTCAATCATGTGAAAGGTATCCTGCACATATTTTTCCAGTGTTCCCAGATTGGAATACACATAACCTATCGGATTATTGATCTCGTGTGCAATGCCTGCCGCCAACTGGCCTATCGACGCCATCTTTTCGGATTGCAGCAACTGACTGTGTATTCCTTCCAGTTTCCTGATCAGGATTCGCTGCTCATCTTTTTCCTTCAGCAAGGCCAATTCTGTGCGCTGGCGTTCCGACAACTCGTTGCGCAATCCGGCATTGGCTTCGGTCAATTCCTTTGACATCAAGTCAAGTGACCGCTCGATCAGCAAACGGTCTGCATCGGCGCTGGCATAGGCCTCGTCTACCGCAGAGATGAACCTGGCCATCTCCGGCGACGCTTCGGCAGCATCCCCAAGATATCGCTTGACCTGGCGTTCGAGCAGCTTATGCACAGTTCATCGCTCTGAGAAAGTGGTGATCGTCATGGTCTGATTGTGCAGCTCGCACCCGGTAATAGCTCCGTATGGACAGATTTCACCGTACGAATAAAAACCGGTCAGCACCGTGTTTTTACCCAACACTTCGCGAACCCCCTCGATTTCCTCCTCGATGCGCTGCTTCAATACCAGTTTGCGTCCGACACAGCTGATCAGCAATGCCAGCTCAGGCTCGACAGAACCGAGCATTTCGTAGCTCGCCTGAGCTGCACCTTCAGCACCATCGATAAGACGATTGAAATTTGCTTTCATCAGCCGGGCATAGCCGCCCTCCGGCATGTCGCCGGCAAAAGTCATGCTTTGATCTTCTTCGTTCACCGACATTACCGAGCGCACCAGCCCGAAGCCCTCCTTGCCGGTACGCAACGCCAGCGGAAACAGCAACGCTTCAGCCGGTCCGGCGTTGTTTTCACCCAGATATTTTTTGTAGAGTTCGAGCGCTGAATGACCATCCAGCTCATAAAGAACATTGCCCTTGGAGCGCGTGATCAGACGTTCCGCGCCGAATGAATCCCATCCGCCCAGCGAACCATAGCCTACCTTGAGACGCTCTCCATAAAAACCCAGTGCACCAATTACGCCTTCGCACGGTGCGCTATCCGCACACACCAGCGTATGTTGAAAAGCGGTGCCGTCTCCCGCCAGCCCACCGGTGACGGCCACCCCCTGCGGCAGGTTTTCGCGCAAACCGCGCGCCAACTCGCTGCCATTAACTTGCAGCCCGTCGGAAAGTACCAACACATGCACTAATTGCTGTTGCGGAAGTGCCTGTGCCAATCGTTTGCCGGCCGCCAGACTGTCACCTTCCTCACCGATGACGGCATGAGCCAGTTTGAGGCCGGTGTGCTCGAAACGCACAGCCGTTGCTACAAGCGAATCGTCACGCACGCGGGTACCGCAAATTTCGCCCGATGTGGAGCAGCCAATCAGATGCGCACCGGGATAACGCGAACGCACCTCATCCATTCGGTCAACGTTACCCAATAAAGGGGTCGCTCCAAAGACCAGCACCAAGGATGCATTGCCATCCAGTGCCGCACTCGACTCCATCTGCCAATCCTCACCGGCAGTCCAATATTGCTGTTCTATTTTCATGATGGGTTGACCTGTTTAGGCTGGAATAATATCCGGAGGTTATGCAGATTCGCTGCACCACGATACTAATTCTTGTCATAGACATATATGGTCAGTTTATCCCCGAGTTTTTCGAAACTCTTGATCTGTTCGATCAGGGAAGCATCCAGGCGATGCTCTTTCGATAACAGCAAATCGCCTCTCTTACTCATCAAATCGCGGGAAAGCACCATGCCAGACCTGACCTGTTCCAGACGCAGCGCCTGTTCCACAACAGGCTGGGCAACCTTACCGCCCGCCTTCATCACCGCCATAAAGGCTTCCACCACGGCCGGGTCGTAGCGCAGGCCGCTTCCTTCCTGAATGAATAATACCGAATCGGATTGTTTCAGGCGCTTGCTTAACAGCGTGCCAATTTGCACTGCGTCATACTCGTTGGCTAGCGCAATGATCCGCGCCCCCAGCGGAATTTCCAGCCCATGCAACTTTTCCGGATATCCCTGTCCGTCGAAACGTTCATGATGGCTGCGTATCAGTTTTGCCGCATTATTGAGCTGTTCCAGCGCCATCAGCGCCGTTTGTCCCTTGACCGGGTGTTTGCTTACCTCAAGCCGTTCTGCGGCGGTCAAATTCGCAAACGGTTTTTCCAGCAGATAGTCAGGAAGCCCGATCTTGCCGACATCGTGCAACAGCGCCGCAAGAAATATGTCCTGCACTTCCGCATCTTTCATCCCCATCTGCTGGGCAATACTTCTGGACAGGTCGGCAACACGATGCGAGTGTCCCGCCATGGCGCCTTCGCGCATCTCGATCAGGTTGGAGAAAACCCGGATTGAAGTAATAAACCCCTTTTTGAGTTTTTCGTGCGCAACTTCGAGAAAACCCATGGTCTGGCGCACTTCTTCGGTACGCGCCTTGACCTTTTCTTCGAGGTTGGCATTCAGATCCTTGAGTTCTTCATTCTGCCTGCGCGTCAATTCTTCCAGCCCCTGATTGGCTTTTTCCAGTTGCTTCTGGCGCAAGGCCTGCTTGATCGCGAGGACAATATCGTTGTCTTCCCAGGGCTTGGCTATGTAGCGGTAGATATGCCCCTTGTTGATGGCATCGATGGTTGCGCCGATCTCGGAATGGCCCGTCAGCAAAATGCGTACCGTCTCCGGCCACTGTTCGTTGACCTTCTGCAGGAATTCCGCCCCGTTCATTTCCGGCATGCGCATGTCTGAAATCACCAGATCAATAGTCTCGTGCGCCATAATTTCCAGCGCCTGCGCTCCGCCTTCCGCCGTGAATATGCGGTAACCAAACGGACGAAACAGGCGTTTCAGCGACGACAGGACATTCGCCTCGTCATCCACGAACAACAGTGTCGCATTTACCTCTGCGTCTGGCTGCGATGCCGGTATCACTCGTTTTTCATCCATATGTATTTCCACCGATATGATTCATCGCGCGCTTCCTAAGCTGTCAACATCAGATTGGCCGCCGCATCGAGTTCATCGCGCTGCGGGATACAAGGTTCGACGCGTTCCCAGTTGAACTGCAAGCGGTCGCACAGAGTTTTTGGCAGACGGTTCATCAAATCATCGCCCACCACGCCCTCCTCCATCAGCACAGCCACATACACCATGCCGGTAATCGGCTCGAACGACACGCTCTCCGGCGTGCGCCAGTAGTGTATGGCATGCTCAATTTTTGGCGGGAAGTTCCAGCGCCTGGCCATTTCAGCGCCGATCACGGAATGGTCGAAGCCAAGGACTGACCTTTCGACCTCGACCAGGCTCAATCCGGAGGTTTTCTGCTGTACCAGTATCTCTGCAAATTTTTCCGGAACGCAAATACTCATCACGAGTTGGCCCACATCATGAAACAAGCCTGAAGTAAACGACAATTGCCGCATGCCGCCCAGACATTGGGCAAGCGCCTCCGTATAGGTCGCCACCCGGAAATTGCGCATCCAGTAAGCATGGCGGTCAAACAAATCATCCGAACCAGATTCGAAGAAAGTGTGCATGAACCCTGCCGACACCACCAGTGAACGGACTGTATCAAATCCCAACACCGTTACCGCATCCTGTATCGAACCAACCTCGCGCGCCAAACCGTAAAAAGAGGAATTCGCCACCCGCAACACCCTGGAACTCAAGCCCTGATCAAGTTCGATCTTGTGCGCAAGAATGGCACTGCCGACATTGGGGTCCCTGAAGCTGGCCATCACTTCCTGCACGACCTGTGGCATTGCAGGAAGCTGATGCAGTTTGTCCAGAATTGTTTTCTTATCCATGGCGGCCGATATTATTTGTCATTCCCGATCAGGAACAATGACGAGTACCACGCCTTTTGACGACGAAATCTCGCCCATGGGACAGCACCAGCAACCGGCTTGCCTTCCATCGGCGAGCCGGAATGTATGTTGTGCTTCAGGCTTGCAGATTGTGTCTTTATTCATACAAGCCTTCAATTCGGCCGGGATAACGTCGGAAGCCATCTCACCCAGCAATGGCCTTGTCCCGTCTGCCACAAACAGGCTATGTGCATTACGGTTGGCAATGGCAATAATTCCATCATCGCCGATCCCGATGACCGCCACCGGCAAATGTTCCAGCACTTCCTGGGATATTTGAAGAATGTTCAGATTGCGCATCACTTCACTGGTCTTTTCTTCCACACGCTGTTCAAGCTCGCGGTTTATTTGCTGCAACTCTTCATTGGCATCCTCGAGCTCCCGGCCCAGCCGCGCATTTTCCAGTCTCATTTCATAACGCTGAAAGGCCTCTTCCACATTGGCACGCAGCAGATCATCTTCCCACGGTTTGGTAAGGAATTTGTAGACCGCACCGCGGTTGATGGCATCGGTCACCGAATTAAGTTCGGTATAACCGCTCAGAACGATACGTACGGTATCCGGATATGCCTCTCTAACCTTGCTCAGAAACTCCACTCCGCTCATTTCCGGCATACGCTGGTCGGAAATGATTACGCCGACTTCATTTTGCGCAAGTAACGCCAAGCCGGCTTCGCCACTGTTGGCACGCAAGATGCGGTAACCGTCACGACGCAACAACCGCATGAGTGCGGAAGTAATGTTTTCCTCGTCGTCAACCAGCAACAGTGTGCGCTCCATCATGCCTCCAGAGGTAGTTGCAGCCTTTCTCCGTTTTGCAGCAAATACGTCATTTCTTCCACAGGGACTGGACGGCTGAACAGAAATCCCTGCATTTCGTTGCAGCCTTTTTTGAGCAACTGGTCATGTTGTGCCGCCGTCTCCACCCCCTCGGCAATGACCTTTAGTCCAAGACTGTGACCCAACGCAACGATCGCCGCCACAATCGCTTCATCTTCCTTGTCACGTGAAAGGTCGCGTACGAAGGATTGGTCGATCTTGAGACGACTGATCGGAAAACGTTTCAAATAGCTCAGGCTTGAATAGCCGGTACCAAAATCGTCGATAGAAAACTGTATTCCCGCCTCATGCAATCTGACCAGCGTTTCGACCGCGCCTTCCGCATTGCTCATCAGCAGACTTTCCGTCAGTTCCAGTTCAATTGTTCCCAGCGCCGGATCCAACCCGTTTTCCTTCAGGATACCCAGCACCAGACCGGCAAAATCAGGTTGTTTGAATTGCAGCGTCGATAGATTAACTGCAATATGCACGTCCTGAATACCAACTGCTTGCCAGGCGCGCGCCTGTTTGCAGGCTGCTCGCAGCACCCATTCCCCTACCGGCAGGATAAGACCGGTGTCTTCCAGTAGCGGAATAAATTCACCGGGCGCAACCAAACCGCGTTCAGGGCTTTGCCAGCGCAGCAAGGCTTCCGCACCAATGATCTTTCCGCTGTCCATATCCACCTTGGGCTGGTAATAAAGCACAAATTCTTCGTTTTCCAGCGCCTGACGCAACTCGGTTTCCAGCTTCAATCGCTGCCATGCAGTGGCATTCATTCGTTCTGCGTAGTACTGAAAATTATTTCGGCCTTCCTTCTTAGCCTGATACATGGCCGCGTCCGCATTTTTTAACAATGTCATGGTATTCAGACCGTCGACCGGAAAGACGCTTATCCCGATACTGAGCGTAATGAATATTACGTTGTCGTTGATGGATATGGAATTGCGCATGAATGAGTCAAGCAGCTTCTGCGAAACCTCACCAGCAGCGTGTGTGTTGTTTACGCCGGTCAGGACAATACAAAATTCGTCGTCGGCTATGCGCGCCACGGTATCGCACGCGCGAACCAGGCTGACCAGTCTTTCCGCCACAGCCTGCAGCAATTGATCCCCAACAGGATGACCGAATGAATCGTTAACCTGCTTGAAACGATCCAGATCAATCGATAATACTGCCATCATGCTGTTATCGCGTTGCGCCCGGGTTATTTCCTGATCGAGCCGATCAAGGAAAAGCAAACGGTTGGGAAGATTGGTCAACGCATCATAGTGGACTGCGCGGTCGATCTGACTGTCTTTGAGTTCCATCGCGGCAGCTAGATCCAGATTGACTTGCGCCAGCAGTTCGTTTGCCGATTGGATTTGCTGTAACAGTTGCCTCTTCTCCCGCACCAGTTCCTGATGCCAGAATGCTTCCATCACATCAACGCGCAATGCTTCGTTATCCCACGGCTTGCTGAAATACTTGTAAATTGCCCCCTGATTAATCGCTGCAGTCACTGTTTCAAAATCACCAACCCCGCTCAGTACGATGCGTATCGTATCCGGGTACAGTTCTTTTACCTGGGTCAAAAACTCCACCCCGGACATCCCGGGCATGTTCTCATCTGAGATGACAACACCAACATCGTGCTGCGCCAGTATTTTCAGGCCATCCTGACCGCTGTTTGCGCGCAGAATATTGTAGCCGTCATACCGGAGCAGGCGTTCCAGAGCGGTGCCAACATCTTTCTCATCATCGACCAGTAACAAAGTTCGTTCCACAGCACCCCCTCAATACTGCATTGAGATACTACACCTTATCACGACAACATTCTCATGACACTGATTTGATTTTTTGCGACTTTTCCCCTGTGTGGACCGGTTTCGGAATCGATACATTCGACCGGATTATTCGTCCCGTACTTCCTCGCCTGGAAACATGGCATCGTTAAAGCCGAAATTCTTCATATCTCGAATGCGCATGGGATAGAGGATACCGTCAAGATGGTCGCATTCGTGCTGAACCACGCGTGCATGAAAACCGCTTACCGTCCGGTCGATGATCGCTCCGGATTCATCGCATCCCTGGTAGCGAAGTTGAGTATAGCGCGGCACCAGGCCGCACATGCCGGGTACGCTGAGGCAGCCTTCCCAGCCCTCTTCGATTGCGTCCGAGAGCGGCGTTAGCACCGGATTGATCAGCACAGTCTGCGGTACTGCTTCGGCATCGGGATAACGCGGATTACCCGCCACCTCGAAGATAACAACACGCAGGCTCACGCCGATCTGCGGTGCTGCCAGACCGACACCATTCAGTGCGTACATGGTATCGCGCATATCAGCCAGCAAAGCATGCAGTTCCCTGGTATCGAACTGACGCACTTCAACGGCACGTTGCAAAAGGCGCGGATCGCCCATGTGCAGGACTTCTCTAACGGACATGGCAAGTCGTCCCACATGAAAGCGTTACGGGCCATGTCCGCCCCCTCACCTCAATTCTCCGGGTAAAACAACCAGCCATTCGACCAAGCTGGCAAACAACGCCAGCAAGTCGCTGGTTATCCCGCATGCGGGCGAGGAGGCAAACGTATCGCTGTACGATGATCAGGTTATTCGCCATCGCCGGACACCGCAAATTCGAGGATAGACTTGACGCGCTCCATCGCCGGACTAATCACGGCGCCTATCGTTTCCAAGGGGATACTTTCACTACTGCTTCCGCGTCCGGCAGCATGGTTCACGACCACGGCTATAGTGGCATAGGCCAGATCCAGTTCTTTAGCCAGCGCGGCTTCCGGCATGCCTGTCATACCGACCATATCGGCGCCGTCGCGCTCAAGGCGGTTGATCTCGGCCGCCGTTTCCAGCCTGGGTCCCTGAGTGACGGCATGCACACCGCCAACCACGCATGTTTCATCCGCACGCTTCGCCGCAGCCAATATCTGCTGGCGCAACTTTTCGTTGTATGGCTTGGTAAAGTCAATGTGCGTGACTGTTTTGTCTTTACCGTCAAAATAGGTGAACAAGCGTCCAAACGTGTAGTCGATAATCTGATCCGGCACGACCAACGCACCTGGCGTCAAATCGGAGCGAATGCCGCCAACCGAGGTCACTGCAATAACGCGCTTTGCCCCCTGGTCTCGTAGCGCCCACAGGTTGGCACGATAGTTCACCTCGTGAGGCGGAATGGTGTGTCCGTAACCGTGGCGTGCGAGGAACATGACTTCGTGCTGGTTAATTATGCCGAATGTCACTGGACCGGAAGGCTCGCCGTAGGGCGTACGCATTACTTGCCTGTGAGTGATCCTGAGGTTGGTCAGTTGGGTTAAACCGGTACCGCCGATAATTGCCAGCATATTAGCTTTCCTTTAATGCGTAGATCGCGGGCAGATTTCGCCACGCACCATGTATGTCCATCCCAAAACCGAATACAAAGCGATTCGGCAACTCCATACCGACAAAATCGGCACAGACAGGCTTATCCTTGCCTTTTTCCTTGTCGGCAAATACAGCACAATAGAACTTCGTTGCGCCCAGCTCCATCACACGATGTTTAATGGCATGCATGGTTGCACCTTCATCCAGGATATCGTCCAATACCAGCACAACTTTACCTCGTACATTCTCACGCGGCGCAACCTTCCAGTGCAACGCTCCACCCTGCTTTTCATTCCCGTAACGGGAAACATGCAGGTAGTCGAAGTCCAGTGGAAATTCGAGCATTGGCAATAATTGACCGGTAAATACAACCGCGCCACCCATCACCGACAACACCAGCGGATGTTGATCCGCCAGCGTTGCATTGATCGCGTCAGCCACGCGACGGACGGCGGCTTGCACCTCGTCTGCAGAGCGGATGAGCTCTGCCTCTTCAAGCAGGGAGCGAGCTTGCAGGTTGCTTAGCATCAAACAACTGTTTTCAGATAAGCGGCAAAATCGGTACGCAACTCTTCGTGCATAAGTCCAAAAGCAACTTGCGCTTTAAGATAGCCGAGCTTGGAACCGCAATCGTAGCGCGTACCTTTAAAACGATACGCCAGCAATTGCTCTTCTGTCATTAGCGCGGCAATCCCGTCAGTAAGCTGAATCTCACCACCGGCACCTGGCTGGATGTTTTCCAGATGATGAAATATGCGCGACGTGAGAATATATCGCCCGACCACTGCCAGCGTCGAAGGCGCATCCTCAGGTTTTGGTTTCTCGACAATACCATTCACGCGCTCGATATCCTTTTCAAGATTGGTGCTGCTGACAATGCCATATTGCTTGGTATTCGCACGCGGCACATCCTGCACGCCCAGGATGGAGCATTGATGTTTTGCAAACACATCCACCATCTGGTGAACAATTGGCGGCTCACCATCGATCAGGTCGTCCGCGAGGATCACTGCAAATGGCTCGCCCTGAACAACCGGTTTGGCACACAATACGGCATGCCCCAATCCTAATGGCTCGGCCTGGCGAATGTAGATGCAATTGACGTTTTTGGGAACAACTTCCTGCACGTAACTCAGCAGTTTCAGTTTGCCGCTCGCTTCCAGGGTTGCTTCCAGTTCGTAGGCTTTATCGAAATGATCTTCGATCGCGCGCTTGTTGCGCCCGGTGATGAACACCATGTCGGTAATGCCCGCCGCCACGGCTTCTTCCACCGCATACTGGATCAACGGCTTGTCGACAACGGGTAACATTTCCTTGGCTGTGGCCTTGGTGGCAGGCAAGAAACGGCTGCCCAAACCTGCCACCGGAAACACTGCTTTGGTAATTTTATTCATGATTTTTCGCACTCTTTCAATTGTTGAATTAATTCCGTTTCGTTCCAAACCGGCACATTCAATTCCTGCGCTCTAATCAGTTTACTGCCTGCCTCCTCGCCCGCCACGACATAGTCTGTCTTCTTCGATACCGAACCCGCAACTTTCGCACCCAGCGCTTCAAGACGTGATTTTGCCTCATCGCGCCCCATACTGGCGAGTGTTCCGGTAAGAACGAAGGTCTTGCCCGATAACGGCATTGCTCGATTGCTGATACCATCATGTTCTTTCCAATGCACGCCGCGCTCACGCAGTTGCTGCACGACCTCAATATTGTGCGCTTCGCTGAAAAAATCAACGATGCTCTGCGCCACAATCGGTCCCACGTCCGGCACGACCAGTAATTGCTCGGCATCGGCTTGCATAATGGCATCCAGTTTGCCGAAATGTCGCGCCAGATCCTTGGCTGTGCTTTCCCCGACGTTACGTATCCCGAGTGCAAACAAAAAACGGTTGAGCGTGGTATTTTTGCTTTTTTCCAGTGCATCAACAATGTTCTGCGCACTCTTTTCGGCCATGCGCTCTAGGGCTGCCAGGGTTGTCACATCCAGACGATACAGATCGGGCAGCGAGTGGATGATGTTCTCATCAATTAGCTGATCCACCAGTTTGTCACCCAAGCCTTCGACATCCATCGCACGGCGTCCTGCAAAATGCAGGATGGCCTGTTTGCGCTGAGCAGCGCAGAATAAACCACCTGTGCAGCGCGCGGCCGCCTCGCCCTCCTCGCGCACCACTTTGCTGCCGCACACCGGACAGATTGCCGGCATGACAAAAGGCCTGGCTCCAGCAGGCCGGCGCTCTTGCAACACCCCGACCACTTCCGGAATTACGTCACCCGCACGGCGTACGATCACGGTATCGCCGATATGCACGTCCTTGCGCCGGATTTCGTCTTCGTTGTGCAGGGTGGCATTGCTCACCGTGGTGCCGCCGACGAACACCGGCTCCAGTTTGGCAACAGGCGTGAGTTTGCCGGTGCGTCCGACTTGCACTTCGATGTCGCGCACGACGGTGAGTTGTTCTTCAGCCGGGAATTTGTGTGCCACCGCCCAGCGCGGTTCGCGCGAAACAAAGCCGAGTTCTGCTTGCAGCTTGAGGCTGTTGACCTTATATACCACACCGTCGATGTCGAATGGCAATACGTCACGCTTGACAGCAATGTCTTGATGAAAACCGGCCAGTGCCTGCGCCCCCTTCACTACAGCGCGCTCGTCGCATACCGGCAGTCCGAAAGACTGTAAGACATCCAGGATGGCACTGTGTGTATCAGGCAACGTCCACCCCTGTATCTCACCCAGACCATATGCGAAGAACGATAACGGCCGCCTTGCAGCCAATGAAGGATCGAGTTGACGAATGCTGCCCGCCGCACCATTTCGCGGATTGACTAATGTGGGCAAGCCCTGCGTGCGTTGCTTTTCGTTGTAACGATTAAAGTCCTTGCGCGACATATATACTTCGCCTCGCACTTCAAGAACTTCCGCATCACAACCTTTGAGGTGCAGCGGAATGCAATGGATGGTGCGTACATTTTGCGTGACGTCCTCGCCGGTCTCGCCGTCGCCGCGCGTTGCTGCCTGTACCAATATGCCGCGTTCGTAACGCAGGTTGATGGCAAGACCATCGAACTTGAGCTCGCAGTTATATTCGATATTTCCACCATTTCCCAGCGTGTTGCGCACACGGGTATCGAAGTTTGCAGCACCGCTGGATTCGGTATCGGTTTCGGTACGGATGGAAAGCATGGGAACCGCATGGCGCACTGGCTTGAATCCCTCCAGTACCTTTCCGCCTACGCGCTGCGTGGGCGAGTCCGGCGTCAACAATCCGGGATGTTGCGCTTCCAGTTCCTGCAACTCACGAAATAGTCTGTCGTATTCCGCGTCCGGGATTGTCGGCGCGTCCTGCACATAGTAGGCATGGTTGTGACGTTCGATTTCGGCGCGCAGGTGCGCAATACGTTGTGCAGCTTCCATCAGGAAAACAGTCTCAATGCTTGTGCGCTGCCCGGTGTGATATGCCCTGCCAGCATGCGCTCTTCAGTGGCAGCGACTTGGGCGCGTATCTGTGCAATAGCGCCATCGCTCAATGCAACACGCTGGTCATCCACCAGAGTGGTATGCAATGTCTTTGCCAATTCCTGCGCAAGCGCCACCATCTCATCAAAGCAACGAAGGGGCCCGCTTACTCGGGGTATATCGAGCAGCAGGGTCAGGCTGTCAAAGCGTGTCTGGCTGAGAGTGTGGTGCTGAAAGGGAGTACCATCGGAAGCACTCAGGTTGAACAGGGTTACGCCAAATTCATCCGCAAGATGAAAAGTACCATCGGACTGCAGGCTCATCCCCATGCGCTCCGCAACGCTGAAGACCTCGGTTCCAAACATTTTCCGGCCTGCGCCAGCCAGCAGGTTGATACCGATCATTTGATCGACATCGGCGCAGAAACGATCCAATTCATGCGCGCGCCGCATGGTTTCTTCCACTGAGGGCAGTCGCACATCAAGCTGCAATTGTTTGGCGATTTCGTTGAGCAGGTCGCGAAAACCTGCGAGTCGCGTTTCACTCACGGGGCCGGTTCTGTCCACCAATTGCAAACTTAGCCGAAATGCCTGGTATGTCTGTTCGCTATCCGGGATCAGCCGTTCCCACAGGTCACTGCCGGTATTCAGTCCGCACGCATGAACGCTTTTGCCAAAGTCAAAACGGCGCTGCCACAATATATCCAGTGTATACGGCGCAAGCGGGTGTTTAAGCATGAAGGTGACCACATAATCGGTGGCGTCATTGAGCAGACCGCAGATTTCATCCACCACACTACTGTCTGAATTACCCTGCCCGAGCAGCGGGTCGCCTTGTTCTTCGGCTGTTGTTATTGCGCGAGCCTTGTCTGGCACAGTCTGAACGGGTGATTCAGTAAACTGCGATTTGAACGTCTTGCCATGGCTGCGGCGATATCGCCATTGCTGCCAGAAGCCATATAAATAGACTCCCACCACAACGAAAATACCGATAGTCAACAGACTTAGCTGAAATTCACTCATGTTTGAATACCAGGGCGCTTTCTGTGTTGGAAATTCGCGTGAATTATCTCAAATCCAGGCATAAAATAGCAGGCCTTATACTTTGAGTGCTTGTATCGTCAATGGGAGGTTGCACTTATAGCTATTGTAATAGTTGACGAAACGAGCCAGGAAGATTCTACTAGGGCCAATGGAATTACGATAAACCCAGGTCAGAACACGCCACACAGTACCCAAGCACAGTAAAAGACGGGCGAAGTATCTCACGATCTGTTTAAAAGGGGACCACCATTATGCCATTCGAAATTATCGGACTGAATACGGGCGCAAACACGCATCCGAACATCGTGATTATTGACGATGAGTTCACCAGCCGCATCATTCTCGACAAAATCGTCCGCAGTTTGCAAAAAGAGGTCTCCGTTCAGTCCTTCGCATCCCCTTTAGGGGCGCTGGACTGGCTACGGCTCAATCAACCGGATCTGATCCTGGTTGATCACCTGATGGACGAAATGACAGGCCTGGAAGCCGTCAAACATATCAGACGGATACCGCATCTGGAGCATGTCCCCATCGTCATGGTCACCGTGTCGGATGAAAGCGAAATACGCTTCAAGGCATTGGAAGTTGGCGTCACCGAATTCCTGTCAAAACCTTTCAACCATTACGAATGCCAGATCCGCTGCCGCAATCTTCTTTCATTGCACATGCACCACCGGGATGTCATGCGCCGCTCCGAGGAATTGGAGAAAGCCGTCACGGAGGCAACCAAGAGGATTCTGGAACGGGAACATGAAACGCTGTTCCGGCTCGCAAAAGCGGGTGAATACCGTGATTCGGATACCGGCAACCATGTATTGCGCATGTCCCGTTTCTCGCGACTGATCGCCGAAGGTATGGGGCTGGATGAAAATCACTGCAGTCTGATCGAAATGGCTGCACCCATGCACGATATCGGCAAGATCGGCATCCCGGATAACATCCTGCTCAAGCCGGGCAAACTTAATCACGAGGAGTTTTCAATCATGAAGACGCACTCCCTGATCGGCTATCACATCCTCAAAAGCAGCCATTCGAAATATATCAGCCTTGGCGCCGAGATCGCGCTCTCGCATCATGAACGGTACGATGGCAGCGGCTATCCAAACGGCCTGAAGGACAAGTCCATCCCGCTCGACGCTCGCATCGTCGCAGTGGCCGATGTTTACGACGCCCTGACTTCTGAACGCCCGTACAAAAAGGCCTGGTCTAATCAGCAGGCGCTGGAATATATCCAGTCCAACAAGGGCGTGCATTTCGATCCAAGCTGCGTGGAAGCCTTCATGATGCAATTCAACAAGATCAGCCTGATCAAACAGCAGTTGCAGGATATTTCGCCAGCGCAGAAAGTTCAGGCAATCCAATGAAAGAGAAACTCGATTATTTCATTCAGCAAGTTCGACTGCGTGAAGGAGAACATGAACAATCGCTGTTGCGAGTGTTCTTTACTTTCCCGATCTTTATCTACCTGTTCGTCGAATTCTATTTCGTCACTCCCACCTCGGTCGGAGCTCCAATATTCGCATTCTCTGCCGTTTGTTTCACTTGCGCTGTTTTACTGGTGCTATATATCTTGTACAAACAAAACACCTCCAGAAAACGACAATGGCTGGCAATGTATGTAGATATCATTGAAGTTAGCGTTGGAATGATAGCAACAGATGAAGCAGGCGTACTGTTTTACGGCATCTACCTCTGGGTTATCACGGGAAATGGTATCCGTTACGGTAAGGAATCTCTCGTCCACGCCTATGTAGCTAGCATGCTGGGGCTTTCTGCAGTGTTTTTACTGAATGACTATTGGCATGACCATCTGCGCATTGCTGTAGGTCTTTGGCTTACCCTGCTGTGTATTCCGCTTTACATACTAAAGCTACGCGGCCAATTGAATGATGCTCTGGAAAAGGCTCAGTCCGCCAACAGAGCAAAGAGCGATTTTCTTTCCAATATGAGCCATGAGATGCGCACCCCACTCAATGGCGTAATTGGCGCAAGTGATCTGTTGATCAGCACTCGTCTGGACGACGAACAGAAAGATCTTGTTGGCACACTCAAAAAGTCCGCACACCTCCTGCTCAAGTTGATCGATAACATCCTCGACCTCTCTAAAATCGAAAGTGGGAAACTGATCGCCGAGAAGGTAGATTTCGATCTGCATAAGCTGGTTAGCAGCACATTGGAAATGTTCCAGCCTCAGGTGGAAAAGAAACAGTTACGTCTATCAGTCCGTTTTACACCGGAAACTTGCTTCATGTTGCAAGGCGACCCGCTACACCTGCAGCAAGTCATTATCAACCTGATAGGAAATGCAATCAAATTCACCAGCAAGGGTAAAGTCGAACTCAGAATAAGCACTTCACAGCAGGATGATCAACAAACACTTTTACGTTTTGAGGTAATTGATACGGGCATCGGTATTTCATCGCAGTCCCTGGCGAGGATTTTTGATAGTTTCACTCAAGCCGATCACAGTATTACCCGAATTTACGGTGGTACCGGGCTGGGCACGACGATCTCCAAACAACTCGTGGAATTGATGGGTGGCAGAATGGGGGTGCAAAGCGAACCCGGTATCGGCAGCATCTTCTGGTTTGAAGCACCTTTCACTAAACAGGCATCTACAGTTCTCAACGTACCCAAACCGGTGCTCGAACAAATGTATTTGCTGACCATTGGCCTGCCACTCAACGAACAACTCGCCGTCACAAGTTATGCAAACACATGGGGAATCCGTTGTAAGCATGCTGTATCGCTAACGCATTTCTTCACCTACTTGATCAATAATGATGTTGCCCGGCCAGATCGTCTGGCAATCCTGTGCTTGCCCCAGAACATCGGAATGACCGCAACAGACTTCGTGACCAACATCCATGAACTGCAAGGAAAAGATAAACTATCTCCAATTCTGATCAATCCGGATTTGCATAACCATAGCGAGAAGGACTACCTTGATGCTGGTTATTCCTGTTTACTTCGCACCCCACTCGACAAAACGTTATTGTTTAACGCCCTGCACGGAATCGTGGCACCACGCGCTTCGGAGGGTGTTATTTCTTTCAAGGAGCATTACGAACGAAGCACAGCAAGCAAGCGCGGAGTCCGGATACTTGTAGCAGAAGACAACGGGACCAACCGGCAGATCATAGAAAAAATCCTGATTCACGGGAATCACAAGGTGGACCTGGTGGAGAACGGTGAACAGGCATTGGATAAACTGGAAGAACACAGTTATGACTTATTGATATTGGACATGAATATGCCGCACATAGGCGGTCTGGAAGTCGTCAATATGCATCGTGCTTTATCCAGACAATCGCTGGAGACTCCGGTAATCATCCTGACTGCAAACGCCACTCCTGAGGCCAAACTTGAGTGCGAACGCGCCAACATCAATGCATATTTGACCAAGCCCGTTGACGCGTTGACCTTGCTTGAGACTGTCGCTCGCTTGACCCTGACTCCGTCCAAGCAAGATGTACCAGAACTATCTCCTCACACTCCTCAAATTGAGGAACAGTATGTATCCAAATATATAAATGAAAATACTTTACAGCACCTTGCGCTTCTGGGAGGCAATCAGGAGGATTTTTTGAGAACGGTGATTTATGGTTTTCTGTCCGAAACGGACAAATTGCTTGAAGCGATGCGCATTGCCCTGAACAAACAGGAGTATGGCACGTTCAAGGAACTGGCACATATTTTGAAGGGAAGTTCAGGAAATGTCGGTGCTGAAGTGTTATTCACTGCTTGCAGTCAGATATTGGCACACAACGATTCAGAACTGAGAGCTTCTGCTGCAAAATTGCTGGATGAAGCGCTGGAATGCTACCCCACCACCCGTGCATCGCTATTGCGGTACGTGAATGGCACCATTCAGGCTACCGTATAATGTTCAGGCAGCGTTGGAAACCGGCGTGTGCGATTCTTCTGGTTGCAGAAAAAGCTTCTCTTGTGAGCGCACGAAACGATCCATCACCTTCAAATCCTTCTCGTTGAGTTTGAGTGCTGCATCAACCCACACAGTTGTGATATCGATCAGCTCTTGGTAGTTCAGCGGGTTAAATCTATGGCGTGCTTTCTGAACGGCTAGAAAACCATTGGAACGTCGCTCCTGTTTCTTGATGTAGTCATTAACAGCCTCATTCCCTTTGCCGTTCTCAGCAAGAATATCAACCAGGCCTGCACTATGTAGCTCTTCAGCGCTGTACATCTTGCCGCTCAAGATCATCTTCTCTGCAAATTTCGGGCTCACCTTTCTGGCAATCATACTATATGCGCCCATACCCGGAAAAAGATTAAAAAGTATTTCTGGGAAGCCCAATTGACATCTACGCTCGGCAATAATGATATCGCTGGCCAACGCTCCCTCCAGACCGCCACCAAGGGCATCCCCTTGCAGCAAGGAGATCGTCGCCAACGGGAGGTCGTAATGACGTGTTCTCGGAAAAACGACATCAATGCAGGCAATCGCATATTCCAACAATGATTCGCGCTCTCGATTTCGAATTAGCTCTCTGAAAAGTGACAACTGACCACCAAGGCTAAAAACACCCGGAGTGATGGATGTCAGAACTGAATAACGGATTTCATGCAATTCCTCGCCTACCAGCAACTTGCCCTGGCTGTTGGCAATTTCACTTTGATGTTCTTTGAGTTCTTTCAAAAATGTCGGTGTAACGCAAGGCACGTCATCTTGTTTGGCGATCGACCAAAGCACGCCGTGATTAGTATCGAAACGGGTACGAAATATCGAATACTTTGTCTTCAGCAAATCGTGAGGACTCTGAACAATTCTCATGTTTCTTTTCTCCCTCATCCGGCCATGATGCTGTCTATCATAGTCCCAAGCTTCCGATTCGAGAAGCTGAAAATAGACCCTGTCGTCATGAACGGTATACCCTATTAGACCAACGGTAGCTCGCCCTCGCGCATGCCGATGTTTGCAACATCATGCAATGCCTTGATAAATTCAGCATCTTCATGCAGTTGCACTATCGTTCTGGGATGTGGGCGGCCATGCATCTGTGCCAGACGTGCCTTGCTTTGCGCCGGCATCTCCCATTTCAACCCAGCCAGCAGTTCATCCGCGGAATCCGGCTTGTTGCACACCAGCACCATGTCGCACCCGGCATTGAGCGCTGCCTCAGCGCGTTGCACGATGCCTCCCGCTACTGCTGCCCCCTCCATACTCAAGTCATCGCTGAAGATGCACCCCTCGAAACCCAGTTCCCCACGCAGAATGTCCTTCAGCCAGACTTTTGAAAACCCGGCAGGGTGGGTATCGATTTTTGGGTAAATGACATGTGCGGGCATCACGGCGGTCAGACCAAAATTAACCATTTGCCTGAAAGGGATAAGATCGCAAAATTCAATGTCGGTATAGCTGCGTTCGTCCACAGGTATCTCCAGGTGCGAATCGGCACTAACGAAACCGTGACCGGGGAAATGTTTGCCTACTGTTGGTACTCCGCCCTGTTTAAGCCCCAACAGGAGGCTATGCGCCAGTTCGGCGATAGCTTGCGGTTCCGAATGAAACGCTCTGTCACCAATCACGCTGCAGACGCCGTAATCGACATCCAGCACAGGCGTAAAGCTGAAGTCAACGCCGCAGGCGCGTAATTCGGAAGCCAGGACAAAACCCACTTGTTGTGACAGGTGCTTCGCACGTTTTGGATGCATATCCCATATCTTGCCCAGTTCCCGCATCGGCGGGATTCTGGTAAAGCCTTCGCGAAAACGCTGAACCCTGCCGCCCTCATGGTCGACTGAAATGAGTAATGATGGAGTGCGGAGCGCATGAATATTTGCCGTTAACTCGGCAAGCTGGCTCGGCGATTCATAGTTGCGTGCAAACAGGATGACGCCCCCCACCAGTGAATGGAGCAGACGTCTTTCATCTTCCTCGGTAAGCGTCTTGCCCAAGACATCCAGCATCACCGGCCCGTTGCCCATCAGCTTTTCCCTTCCAGAATCACGAATGCCACTGCGGTATCGTGCTCATCGCTCAGGCTCAGATGATGGCCAGCCACACCGAGTTTGGCCAATAAAGCGGATAATTCTTCATCAAAAACAAATGCCGGCTTGCCGAATTCGTCGTGGGTGACGGTGATATGCCGCAGGCTCACCGGAAAACGCAATCCATGACCGGTCGCCTTGGCAAGCGCTTCTTTAGCCGCAAAACGCTTGCTCAGGAAGCGTGCAGGATGGGCTTGTGTAGCATATTCTGCCAATTCGTACTCACTCAGAATGCGTTCGGCGAATGCCTTTCCATGGCGCTGGCTGGCCGCTTCCATACGTGCCACATTGACAATGTCAGTACCGATTCCAAGAATCATCGCTCATTCCCGGAAAGGCGGAAACCCTGCCCTCAGAAGATTCTTCATGTTTTTCACGGCTTGTTCCAGTCCGATAAAGATGGCTTCGGCAACAATGGCATGGCCGATGTTAAGTTCGGCGATGTGTGGAATGGCAACGATGGGCGTGACGTTGTGATAGTTAAGTCCATGTCCGGCATTCACCTGCAGTCCCAGATTATGCGCATATAAAGCTGCACTGTGAATGCGTGCCAATTCCTGCTCGCGTGCCGGAACACTGTCAGCGTCGGCATATTTTCCGGTATGTATCTCGACCACGGGGGCGCCTGCCTTTTTCGCCGCATCCAATTGTTTCTCCTCTGCATCAATAAACAGCGAAACGCGGATGCCCGTCTCAGCACAACGTTGCGTGGCGCGCTGCACAGCATCGAAATGCCTGACCACATCGAGTCCGCCCTCGGTGGTCAGTTCTTCACGCTTCTCCGGCACCAGGCAAATATCATGCGGTTTTACCCGTAACGCATTGGCGATCATCTCGTCTGTAACGGCACATTCGAGGTTCATGCGCGTCTGCAACATGCCGCGCAAGATGTCCACATCGGCATCCTGGATGTGACGGCGATCCTCGCGCAAATGGATGGTGATGGCGTCCGCCCCTGCTTCTTCGCAAATCAATGCGGCACGCACCAGATTGGGGTAACGTGAGCCGCGTGCCTGTCGCACGGTGGCAACGTGGTCGATGTTGAGCCCGAGTTTGATCATAACTTCTGCAAATCTCTCATTAGTTCTCGTGTGTGTAGCTTTTTTCCTGCAAGATGATGATCCAGCAGCATACGCATCAATTGTTTGCTCTGGCGCGCACTGTTCACATCACGGTAATCATCGGCAGCCATATCCAACAGGGTTTTGCCTAGTACCGGCATGCCTTGCCCGGAGTCTGCTGTTTCTTCAATCGCACCGTGCTCAAGTATATAGCGGTATTCCCGGTTGGAGGCAATGGGCTTCCCGCTACCTGCCTCCTTCTCCAACTGCAGCGCATAACCCAGCTCTTGCAACATGCGTTTTTCGAAACAGCGCAGGGTGAACGCATGATCGTCCTCCTGCGCCAAACGTTGCAAAGTCTGCTGATAGTATTCAAACAGGCTCTCATGCGGATCGTCGCGCGCCATCAGGTTAAGCAGCAGTTCGTTCAGGTAAAAGCCGCATAACAGTGCTGTGCCCTGCAATTGCGGCTGCCCGCCTTGCCACTCTGCATTGTGTAGAGTTCGCAATTCGTGTTTGCCGAACCAGCTCAATTGCAAGGGCTGGAAGCCCATCAGCAGACCGCGCAATGCCGACCTGGGACGCCGTGCACCGCGTGCCACCAATGCTACGCGTCCATATTGCCGACTGAATACTTCCAGTATCAGACTGGTCTCACGGAACGGGTAGCTATGCAATACGAACGCCTGCTCGTCCTGGATGCGTTGTTTGGATGCTGCGTTACTCATACCCCAGTGTCTTCAGCATGTAGGCACTGTCCGCCCAGCCACTGCGAACCTTAACGAACGTTTCGAGAAAAACTTTGCCATCGAACAGCTTTTCCATGTCAAGACGCGCCTGGGTGGCAATCTCTTTGAGCTTTTCGCCCTTGCTGCCGATGAGCATGGCCTTGTGTGCTTCCTTATCCACCAGGATCGCGGCATGAATGCGGCGCAGCTTTCCCTCCTGCCTGAATTGTTCGATCACTACGCTGACCGAATAAGGCAGCTCTTCGCCGGTAAAACGAAATATTTTTTCGCGCAGGATTTCAGCAGCGAGGAAGCGTTCATTACGATCTGTGATTTCATCTTCCGCGTACAAGTGTTCGCCTTCTGGAAGATAGGGACGAATAGTGTCAAGCAATGTGTCAAGTTGCTTGCCTGATCTGGCACTGACAGGGACGATGGCAGCGAAATGGCGCAAGACAGAGATTTCCTCGATGAAAGGCAATAATTCCGCCTTGTCGGCCACCAAGTCAGCCTTGTTGATAACCAGAATCACCGGACAGCCCTGCGGCAACATTTCCATCACCTGCCTGTCGCGATTGTCGAACTGGCGTGCTTCAAGCACAAACAGCACAACATTCACTTCGCGCAGGCTACTAGTCACCACGCGGTTCATGCCGCGATTCAAAGCATTTGTATGCTGAGTCTGAAAACCCGGTGTGTCGACGAAAATAAATTGTGTCTTGCCTTCTGTGAGTACGCCAGTGATGCGATGGCGGGTCGTCTGGGCCTTGCGCGAAGTAATGCTGATTTTCTGACCGATCAGGTGATTGAGCAGGGTCGACTTGCCGACGTTGGGTCGGCCGACAATGGCAATAAAACCGGTGTGGAACTTATTTGGATCTTTCATGTATCTTCTTTGAGTTGCTGATATGCACGCTCCGCTGCGATTTGTTCCGCAATGCGTCGACCTGCCCCTTCGCCCTGGGTACTCAGATCAAGTTGCGGAATTACACAGGAGACGACAAACATCTGAGCGTGCGCTTCGCCTTTGATCTCGATCACGTTGTATTGCGGCAATGCCAATTTTCGGCCTTGCAGATATTCCTGTAATAATGTTTTGGCATCTTTCCCCAGTGTTTTTAGATCGGTCTGGGCAATAAAAGGCACATACAGATCCAAAATCACTTTTTCTGCCGCCACAAAACCCGCATCCAGCAAGACGGCACCAAACAAGGCCTCTAAACTATCGGCAAGAATGGAAGGGCGGCGAAATCCGGCACTCTTACGCTCTCCGTCACCCAGCAAAAGTTGTTCACCCAGGTTCAGTTGTTTCGCCAAAATTGCCAGGGTCTGCTGATTGACCAGATTGGAACGCAAACGGGACAAATCGCCCTCCGGCATTTCAGGATATAACTCGTAAAGATACTTGGCGATAGCGCAGTTCAGCACACTATCACCAAGAAATTCCAGACGCTCGTTGTGGGATGCGCAGAAACTACGATGGGTTAATGCACGTTGCAGCAATTGCGGCTGCACAAACTGATAGCCTAGTTGCTTACATAGTGCTGCGTGCTTCATCAGGGGAATTACGAACTGCTCGGGTTGAATTCGAGCAACAGCGTAGCATTGCCTACAAGTGGAATCTCGACTGTGTAGCTGGCACTAATGCTGAGTTGGCCGTTACCCTTGAGAATTTCAAGATCCTCCGCCTTGATATCGGTGATGTAGTTGATGTCGGCGCGCTTGATATACGAAGCTCGTATGTCTTTCACCGCCGCATCCTGCATCGCTGGATCATTAGTGATTTCTTTAAAAACCCGAGCGATCTGGGCACTATGTATATAGGGGGGAACAACCCTCATGCCAAGTACTGCGACAAGAATCACGCAGATAGCGATCAAAAGCATCCCGATAAAACTGGTGCCTTGCTGTCTATTTATCAATGTTCTCATCTTTAATCCTTTCTCTATGCCTTTTCCCTAGTCGATCAAACCGACACGCTCCATCTCGCCAAAATTCATCCAGATCAGAAATGCTTTGCCGACTATCATTTCATCCGGCACAAACCCCCAGTAGCGGCTGTCACGACTATTGTCGCGGTTGTCGCCCATCATAAAGTAGTGACCAGCAGGAACGGTACAGCGGACCTCTTCTTCACTGTAACTGCATTGGTCAAATAGCGGAAATTTTGTCACATTGCCCAGATGTATCTGCGGCATCCCTGGATTCTGCAACACAACGTGTTTTCGCCCACCCAGATTTTCGATATAACGCTCCGTGTGGATGAAACGTAAATCGTTCTCGACGTAATTGTAATCTCCATCACGTTGCAACGCTTGCTCTTTGTCATTTATCCACAATCTTTTGTTACGATAGATCAGGACGTCCCCCGGCAACCCGATTACTCGCTTTATATAATCCACTGAGGGATTTTCCGGAAAGTGGAACACCATCACGTCACCACGCTGCGGTTGGTTGATTTCAATTATTTTCTTGTTGATGATAGGTAACCGCAAGCCGTAAGTGTAGCGGTTGACCAGAATAAAATCACCGACATGCAGTGTCGGAATCATGGATCCGGACGGAATCTTGAACGGCTCCAGCAAAAATGAGCGCAGCAGAAAAACAATCAGAATCACCGGAAAAAAACTTTTGGCATATTCTACCCACCAAGGCTCGCTCTCATCTGCCGGACGCCTGGCACTCAAAACGAAACGATCCAGCAACCAGATCACGCCAGTCAAAACCAGCAAAGAAAACAAGATCAAAGCAAAGGTCATCTCAACTTCCTGTTCAGTTATTTATCGTCCACCCGCAGTATGGCAAGGAATGCCTCTTGCGGAATTTCCACACTTCCCACCTGTTTCATGCGCTTCTTCCCTGCCTTCTGTTTTTCCAGCAATTTTTTCTTACGCGTGATATCGCCACCATAACACTTGGCCAGCACATTCTTGCGCAAAGCTTTCACGTTCTCGCGCGAGATAATGTTGGCACCGATGGCAGCCTGGATGGCTACGTCAAACATCTGGCGCGGAATCAATTCGCGCATTTTGGCTGCCACTTCGCGACCTCGGTACTGGCTGTTGGCTCGATGCACGATAATGGACAAGGCATCCACTTTTTCGCCGTTTATCAGCATATCCACCTTCACCACGTCAGCCGGGCGATATTCCTTGAACTCGTAGTCCATCGATGCGTAGCCGCGTGATACCGATTTCAGCCTGTCAAAGAAATCGAGCACGATCTCTGCCATGGGCATTTCGTACTGCAATAACACCTGTTTGCCGTGGTAGGTCATATTGGTCTGCACGCCGCGTTTTTGTGTACACAGCGTAATGACCGAACCGACATATTCTTGCGGCATGTACAGATTGACAAGCACAACAGGCTCGCGGATCTCCTCGATCTTGGACGCATCCGGCAATTTGGACGGATTATCCACCAACAGCAACGTACCGTCGCGTAACACCACCTCATAAACCACTGTTGGCGCAGTGGTAATCAAGTCCATATCAAACTCGCGCTCCAGACGCTCCTGCACAATTTCCATGTGCAATAACCCTAGAAAACCGCAGCGAAAACCGAATCCCAGCGCCTGTGATACTTCCGGCTCATATTGGAGGGATGCATCATTCAGCTTGAGCTTCTGTAAAGAGTCGCGCAACGCTTCATATTGATTGGACTCGACCGGAAACAGTCCGGCAAATACCTGCGGCTGCACCTCCTTGAATCCTGGTAATGGATTACTGGCGGGCTTTGCCGCCAAGGTGACCGTATCGCCGACTTTGGCATCTTTCAATTCCTTGATGCCCGCAATGACAAAACCAACCTGGCCTGCAGATAACGTTTCACGCTTTTGCGATTTCGGTGTGAATACCCCGATATGCTCCGTAAGATGCTGCGCTCTCGAAGCCATGAGCAATATCTTGTCTTTGGGTTTAAGCGTGCCATTCACTATGCGCACCAGCATCACCACACCGACATAGTTATCGAACCATGAATCGATAATCAGCGCCTGCAGCGGCGCAGTGGCATCACCTTTGGGCGGAGGAACTTTCGCAATAAGCGTATCCAGCACATCTTCCACTCCCATTCCCGTTTTGGCCGAGCAGTGCACTGCATCCTGTGCACCGATACCGATAACGTCTTCAATCTCGGCAATGGCGTTCTCAGGATTGGCTGATGGCAGGTCGATCTTGTTCAAGACCGGCACGACTTCAACACCTAAATCCAGCGCTGTATAGCAATTGGCCACAGTCTGCGCTTCCACCCCCTGCGAGGCATCGACCACCAATAACGCACCTTCGCATGCGGAAAGCGAACGCGAAACTTCATATGAGAAGTCCACATGCCCGGGAGTATCGATAAGATTAAGGTTGTAGACCTGTCCGTCCCGCGCCTTGTAGCTCAGGGCCGCAGTCTGCGCTTTGATGGTAATACCCCTTTCGCGCTCAATATCCATGGAGTCCAGGACTTGCGCCTCCATCTCGCGGTCAGACAAACCTCCACACAAATGGATAATGCGGTCTGCCAGAGTAGATTTGCCGTGATCAATATGGGCGATGATGGAGAAGTTACGGATATGCTGCATGAGGCTCAATATAATTATCCCGTCAAAAGCGGCGGATTCACAAAGCGCGAATTCTAGCCGATTTTGACGGGATACGCTGTGCTACTGGATGTCGTTTACTTTTCGTCCATCTTGATCGATACGTACACAGTGCCTTCACTACGTCGCACCAGCAAAGCAATGTTGCGCCCATGCGGTACCTTTTTCAGCACCTCGTCAAACTGCTTGAGGCTGTGTATCTCAATATTTCCCACGGCAAGAATCACATCACCACGTTGCAGTTGGCTGCGAGCTGCAGAACCTTTCATATCCTCCACAATCAAGCCACCTTCAACCTGCAATTCCGCTTTTTGCTGATCATTCAACTCGCTGACAACTAACCCCAGGCGGGTTTCACTTTCAGAGGATCCCGGCAATTTTCTACCGCTAATACCTCCACGCTGGGCTACTGCCCCTTCGTCATGCATTTCTCCAACCACCAGCGAAATATTCTTGTAACCTTTGCGCCACACTTGCACTTTGACTTTGCTTCCAGGCTTGGTCATCGCCACGATACGCGGCAAATCAGCGGATGATTTCACCACCTTGTCATCAAACTTGAGTATTACATCGCTGGGGCGTACACCCGCTTTGTCTGCCGGCCCCCCTTTTTCTACCGCAGATATCAATGCACCACCGACTTTGGGCAAACCGAAGGAATCGGCTAGTTCGCGCGTCACTTCCTGAATGGTCACACCGATACGACCGCGCGTTACCTTTCCAGTGCTACGCAACTGGTTGACTACATCCATCGCCACATCAATGGGAATGGAAAAAGACAGTCCCATATAACCGCCGGAACGGCTATATATCTGGGAATTGATACCAACCACTTCTCCCTTCATGTTAAACAGCGGGCCACCTGAGTTGCCTGGGTTAATCGCTACATCTGTTTGAATGAAAGGTACATAGTTTTCTTGCGGCAAGGAACGCCCCTTGGCACTGACAATACCCGCAGTCACACTACTGTCGAAACCGAAAGGCGAGCCAATCGCCAGCACCCATTCGCCTACCTTGACCACATTCGGATTGCCCAGCTTAACAGCAGGCAACCCAGTCGCGTTGATCTTCAGCAAAGCAACATCAGTTCGTTTGTCGGCACCAATTATTTTGGCCTTGAATTCGCGTTTATCTGTCAGACGGACAGTAATCTTGTCTGCACGATCTACAACATGTGCGTTGGTCAGGATATAACCATCTGCGCTGACAATAAAACCTGAACCAAGAGATTGAGATTTATGCTCGCGCGGAACTTGCGGCGCAAAACGGTGATAGAATTCGTAGAAGGGGTCGTTCTCAGGCACATCAGGAATTCCCGGAAACATCTGCGGCGCACGAATGAGTTGTGTCGTGCTCACGTTCACCACCGCCGGACCTTGTTTTTCTACCAACTTGGTAAAATCAGGCAGAACAATGGCGGCTACCGATTGTGCAAATAATCCAAACAATACAAAAAATACAAATTTCCTCAGCATGATATGCCCGTCCTCCTGAATATTTCGATAATCATGAACCAGAACGCGAAGTAATAATGGATGAGGCAACAGCCTGTGCACCCCCGGTGGACAGCCTTGCAAAAGCAAAACCCAGTAACAGCCCGAAGGCGGCTCCTGTAGCCGCACAGGCATCACGTCCGGCTGACTCACCCGCCATGGAGACACCCGCAATGCCGCCGAGCAGAAGCAAAATCAAAGGTAAAACATACAACTTCATGGCACCACGCAGTAATACACCGTCAGGTATGGATACCTGTACCTCGTCCCCAACCTTAGCGCGAACTTCGTTACTGACTTTGAAATGGCGTGGTTTATGGCTGCAAAACAATTTCGACAGTGAGCTGCTGCCACATCCTCCCTCACTGGCACAATGTCCACATCCGCCCGTATCCAAGGGTTGAACCAATGCTTCCACCCCTTCGACCTGAATGACAATTGCATGCATCTCCAACATGTCATTCTCCTGCGTAACGGACGGAATCTCCCACCTGAATAACAGTCAGTGGCGGCACTTCGCCGACTACAGTCACCAGATTATCGCCAACAACGCGGTTATATACATGAGCGGCGCCCTGCCCGGACAATCCGGAATGGATATATGTCGCACCTTCCGCTTGTTCGATAAAGACCGAGATACCGGCCAGCCCATCTGAGAACACCATATGAATGACCGGCTCCTTGTTTCCACGGAAAGGACGGCGCATTTCCAGTATCTTCCTGAAGCCGGGAGGCAGAGTATCCACCTGCCATCCGCTTGAACTATCAAGAAGCTCTACCTTGGGCAAGGGGGACGAGAGATTAACCTCTTGAGCAAGCTCAGTAGACGAAGAACTTTCCGGGACCATCCATTTGCGTTCAATGTGATCACCGACACTCAGCTGCATAAAGGCATATTGTTCAATATGAAAGCCGTGATCATCCATAACCACAGCCTTAAGCAACAATCCAGTACCACTATCCGCCCACATCTTTCGCGCATAGCGTAAATTGTCCCGGGGTAAAAACACAATGGAATGGGCGTGATACCCGGCAATTTCATCATCCTCACCCTGTACAGCAGCATAATTCTCTTTTAAGGTGGAAATCTGTTCCGGCAATAACGCCGGGAATGCTTTTTTGATCAGGCGCTTTTCGATCCGTACCTTGTGCCCATCAGAATACAACCAGACCTGATCGTTGTTACGTATGATTTCGCGTTTAACGCCGACCAGCCCTTCCAGAAGCTCATGTTCTCCATCTTTATCCGTAACATGCGTGACACGCGACACCTCGATGTTCCCACCTGACTGGTAGACGAACACCCCGCTATAATTAATCTGATGTGCGGCAAATGCCATGGTTTTCAGCCAATCCGACTCTTCGTCCAATAATGGATTGGCGAATACAGTTGCAATACCAAGTTGCAACGTCATGAAAAGCAGAAATCTTGATTGATGCATTGAGACTTGCACTATCTGCCTGCCACCGCATGAATATATGGGGCAGAAACATGCACCTCGGCACTTGGAGAGAATTCCTGATGTGCCATCAGGTAGTCGTTCGCCTGTGCGGAAGCAGGCATGATTGTATTATTCCGGAGCTGCACCTCAGCAACTTGAGGTGCGGGTTCGCTTCCGACCTGAAGTGACATCCATGCGACCAGGGCCAACGCCATTACGGAAGCAACAGCAGAAAGCGCAAAATTACGGACACGCTGGGATGTATGCTTATAAGGGGCAAATACAGTGGGTTCAGCCTGTAGTCGCTGGTGAAAAGATTTTCCGATGCTTTTGCAGACATGATCTGGTTGGCGCAATATATCGCCAACCAGATGATAGTTTTCCCAATCCTGCAGTGCCTCGGGATGGCGTTTGAGTTTAACCATAAAGGCTTCTGCCTGATCCTCAAACATCTCCCCATCCATCAATGCCGAAATTTCCTGTTTCATAGTTACCACCTTGTATTCTCACTTGTGCCCAACAAAGGACGCAGATTGGTAGCAATTGCCTCGCGCGCCCTGAAAATCCTTGACCTGACCGTGCCAATCGGACAATTCATTACAACTGCTATTTCTTCGTAGCTCAAACCCTCAATCTCACGAAGCGTCAGAGCGGTGCGCAAATCGTCCGGCAATTCCTGTAAAGAAGCGTTCACCACCTCAACAACCTGTTTGCTCATCAACTCATTCTCAGGAGTTGCCACTTCATGCAACAGTGCAGCATCCTCAAAATCTTCAGCATCTTCAGCATCGAACGGAGTACTGGTCGGTGCCCTGCGCCCCTGTGCCACCAGATGGTTCTTCGCTGTATTGATACCAATCCGGTACAGCCAAGTGTAGAACGCACTGTCTCCGCGAAACGACGGCAGTGCGCGATATGCCTTGATGAACGCATCCTGAGTCACATCCTCGACCTCAGTCGCATTCCGCACAAAACGCGAAATCAACCTGCCCAAGCGGCGCTGATATTTTGACACCAACAACTCGAACGCATACTTTTCGCCGCGTTGCGCTCGTTCTACCAGTTGCTGATCAACCTCCCTGTCACCCATTCCGATTTCCGGTCTATTGATTTGAACCGCTGAAAAGCGGCCTGCTAGTATAACCGGACGGATACCCTAACGTCAGCCTTGCCAGTTTCAGCCAAATTGACAGCAGGGCTGTAAATAAGTTCATTCTGACGGCATACCCCTCTCCCAAGTTTGATATAGTTCGCCGGATACAACCCAACTGGACAAGTGGCGTGTTGCGTTTCGATACTCTCATCATTGGCAGCGGACTTGCCGGCCTTTCGCTGGCACTCAAGCTGGGAGACCGTCAAAAAGTCGCTGTCATCACCAAAAAGTCGCTTCTTGACGGCGCCAGTGCCTGGGCACAAGGAGGAATCGCTGCCGTACTTTCTCCCGATGACTCACAGGATGAACACATCCGTGACACCCTGATCGCTGGAGCAGGCTTGTGCGACCCCAAAACTACCAGCTTCGTAATCGAGCATGGAGCATCAGTCATTGACTGGCTGATCTCTCAGGGAGTGCCATTTACCCGCGATTCCAATTCTGACAGTGGATACCATCTCACCCAGGAAGGAGGGCATAGCCGCCGCCGTATCATCCATGCCGCAGATGCCACAGGACAAGCCGTGCAGAAAACCATTGCCGAAAGAGCACGCACACATCCCAATATTACCCTGCTGGAGAAACACATTGCAGTTGATCTTATCACCAGTAAGAAGATGCAAAAAGATGAAAATTGCTGCTACGGCGCTTATGTTCTGAACAGCTTGAGTGGCGAAGTAATCACCATTGCAGCCGATAACACGGTACTCGCCACAGGTGGAGCAGGTAAGGTGTACCTGTATACAACCAATCCGGACTCCGCCACCGGCGACGGCATTGCAATGGGCTGGCGCGCCGGTTGTCGCGTATCCAATATGGAATTCATCCAGTTCCATCCAACTTGCCTGTACCACCCGCATGCCAAATCCTTCCTCATCAGCGAAGCCGTACGTGGTGAAGGCGGTATTTTGAAGTTGCCTGATGGCACACGCTTCATGCCCAGGCACGACAAGCGTGCCGAACTGGCACCCCGCGACATTGTTGCACGAGCTATCGACTTCGAAATGAAAAAACGCGGCCTGGATTGCGTCTATCTGGACATATCGCACAAACCACTCGAATTCCTGCAGGAACATTTTCCGACCATCTACTCGCGTTGTTTGGCTCTGGGAATAGATATTGCAAAACAACCGATCCCGGTCGTTCCGGCAGTGCATTTCACCTGTGGAGGAATCCTGACTGATCTGCATGGACGCTCTGACGTGAGCGAGCTTTACGCAATTGGGGAGACCGCATGCACCGGGCTGCATGGCGCGAACCGTTTGGCAAGCAATTCGCTACTGGAATGCCTGGTATTCTCAGAAGCTGCCGCCCAGGACATCCTGGGTAAAGCGCCAATAAAAATTCCCGAGCTTCCGCGTTGGGATGAAAGCCGCGTGACGGATGCTGATGAGGCCGTGGTGATCTCCCATAACTGGGATGAACTACGCCGTTTCATGTGGGACTATGTGGGTATCGTGCGTACCACCAAGCGACTCCAGAGGGCGCAACACCGAATCAAATTACTGCATGAAGAAATCAACGAGTATTACAGCAATTTTCATGTCAGCGCTGATTTACTGGAATTGCGCAATCTGGTTCTGACAGCGGATCTGATCGTGCAGAGCGCGCTTTCCCGGCACGAGAGCCGCGGGTTGCACTTCAGCGAGGATTATCCGCAGACGCTCCCGGAAGCCTCCCCGACGATATTGACACCTCATGACTACGTCGCAGCCTGATCGACTTTGTCCCGCCATTTCAAGGCTATACGCAAACGACGAAAGCTTTCCTTTCCAATGGTATCGGGCATAACCAACAGGCTGCGTCTGCCGCGCTGTTCGATCAAAACAACGTTCAGTATGACCAGGCAGGGAGTGACAATGCTGTCCTGAGAAATCCGGCCTGGCAAATGCTTGCCATTGCGTAACATCAGCCTGATTTCTGTTTCACCTTCCATCCGGAAAGCTATGCATGAATGCCCCATACTCAAGCTTGCGTAAAGCAACAAGCAATAACCAACCCAATTCAACGATAGTGCTGTCAGCGCAAGCAACCAGGAACCTGGTAATGCCAGCATCCATATCGAAACAAGCGATATCCCGCATAGCAGAAGAAACAGCAGTGCAAGAACAGGGGATGGACGTAATTTGTAAAACAGCTGCATTCCAGCCACGCCCTGGAACAGGCTAAAACAGGAAAACGTAGATTATCCCCATCAAGATCAATGTGATAACAGCCATCAAGACAATGCATCCGCCTCGGGGCTGCTGCAAATCCACTTCCTTATGGGCAGAAGAATGTTTGTCCAGAGACTGCGGAATGGCTCGATTGATCTCATCAGGGCTGGGACGGGTCATTTTGAAGGTTTTGGATAACTCGTCCACATCTTCCTGACTGGCCGTCATCGCAGCCAAACGCATGGTCGCTCCGACCGAATCAAAAGAGGGTGACAACCGCATCGAAAAAGCCGGATCGGAATCATCTTCCGCATCCATTTCTCCGGCAGCCTCACGTATTGGGTCAACTGAAGCTGACTTTTTTGTTCCAACTGTACCCGCGCTGTTCGGCACTGTTCCCCGGCATGCACGAAGGTCATTCGCAAGATCTCTGGCATTTTGATAGCGGTCTTCAATATCCTTTGCCAATGCCTTGGCAACGATAAAATTGAGCATATCCGGCACCGCCGTATTCAATGAACTCGGTGGCGGCGGAATCGCATTCAGTGTCTGATACATGATAGCGTTGACGTTCTCCCCCAGAAATGGCGGACTACCGGTCAACATTTCATACAGCATCACACCCAGCGAGAAGATATCAGAACGCTGATCCGTCAGCTTTCCCATCACCTGTTCGGGGGACATGTATTTCGGGGATCCAAGCACCATGCCTGTTTGCGTACGCACTGCTGCAGATGACATGCGCGCGATACCGAAGTCAGTGATTTTTGCATGGCCATCACGCAACACCATGATGTTGGAAGGTTTGACGTCACGATGAATAATATCGTGCTCGTGCGCATAGGCCAGCCCTAGCGCGACTTGAGCCACGATATCCAGCACCTGATCAACCGGCAACAGCTTTTCATCGTCGAGGATATCGCGCAACTCCCGGCCTTGCAGGAATTCCATTGCAATATAAGCGATATCGCCGCTACGACCGACATCGAAGATGGTAACAATATTGGGATGGCTCAGACGCCCGGCTGCCTTGGCCTCCTGATAAAACCGCCCCTCGTATTCCTCGCGCTCATCCAGCGCAAGCGTCAAAGTGATGGTTTTGATCGCAACAATACGATCGATCAGCGGATCGGTGGCCTTGTAAACAACCCCCATCGCCCCCTGACCGAGTTCGCCTACAATCTCATAACGTCCCAGATGACTGATCATGTTTCCGGCAAGGAATAGTTATTTGCCAAATTTGGCTTTTGCACTGCGAAACACCGGCCCCCACACCGGGTGCCCTGCCTCCGCAGGCGTCAGTTCGAAACGCGGATTCAAAGCCAAAGCACTTTGGAAAGACTCATAGCACATTTTCTCTCTTCCTGAGATGCAATGAATGAAAGCCAGGTATTTATACGCACTCACCCTATCATCCCTTTGCGCCAGTTTTGTCTGCAGCACATTGTTCAAGGCCTTTACCGATGCATAATAATTGCCTTCTTCGTAGCTCTCGACACCCTTGGTCAGTTTATGGCCTGCAGTCCTGTTATACCACCAACACTCGTCACAAGTATTCAGAACCCGACAACCTGTCAGCGTCCATACCAAAATCGCGCCCAGTAACGCACCACGGCGAGCCAACATCCCAATGCCCCTATTCTTTCGATCACCAAATTCTACTTGGAGAAGCTATGCCTGATTTTAATTTTTTCGCCCGATTTCACTTTGATAATTTTGGTGAACTCCGGGAATGTCGAATTGCTAACCTTCAAAACATGCCTGCCCGCTACAACTTGCAACTCCAGTAGCGGAGGACTGACCCCTTGCATTCTACCATCCAGATAGACCTCTCCCCACGGGACAATCACCAGATTCAGCACCGCCGGGGCACCTGTTGTTTCTGCAAGCGTTCGAACCCGAGAACTCTGTTTGACACCCTGCACCTTTTTATTCTTGGAGGCGAGCTTTTTTTGTGCTGCGTCACCGCTTTCAGTGTCCGCAGCCATGGATGTCATCGCCCCGTTGTCAATTACGGCTTTTGTATCTGGAGAAGACGATACTGTCGTTTGCGTTGCCGGACGAGTCACCAATTTGACTGTCAATACTGTCAACAATGAGAGAAGGATAACAGATGTTGTTCCGATAATGGCCACACGCTGCCAACGGGTCGCATTGTTGAAAATTTCAATACTGCGTCGTTCCCATCTGGCCATATGACGGACAAGCTTGTCCCAATAGCTTTCCAGCTTGAACATAACCGCATTAAAGCCTGTCGCCCCGAGGTACCTGGACTGCTTGGACAGACTCCGTTGCGTCGAGGTGAAATCTCCGGGATAGCCGATCGCGTAAACCTCATGTTCACGCACATGTTTGTCGGTACGTGAACCTTGATAGTGGAACATGCCTGCATATTCCTGCGACAGGCGTGACACCGCGTCGTAGTAGGAACGAGAGACCAGAATCTGCCCGGGATCGGAGAAACCCATGACACGCTGAGCAACATTGATTCCGTCGCCAACAATATTCGGCTGTCCATTGATATCCTTGACCAGACGTACCGGCCCGAGATTGACACCGATGCGCACCAGCAAAGGCGGCTCCATCCGCACACCTTCGTTCAACAAGCTGCTGCGCATGCTCAGCGCAGCATGCAAAGCATCGCTGATGTCGCCCAGGAAACTGATTGCCGCACCATCACCCGTATCGAGAATAATACGATCGTTAACGGGCACATCGCGAATGGCGATGGACAAAAAGGCGTTAAAACGCTCTTTCAGCGATATCTGCGCAGCAACGGATTTTTTTGAATATTCGACGATATCCAAAAAAAACACGCTGCAGATAATTGTCTTGTTGCCTCGCTCTTCCATTTATTCCTGCTCGCTCTTCGCGTCCTTTTCCGTTGTCTTTATACTACTGGTCTGTCTGTCGGGTTCTAACCTGTCGGATTTTAACGACATAACAGCCTCTCTCGCCAGTTTTAATTTTTTCGCGGGCGCGCACGTTGTAGCTTACTGCCTCTTCCAGCGTCAACCACCTGTCTGGCAACTCCGACTGGCAAACCAACCCACTCGAGGATTTTCCTCACTTCCCCGTCACCCAATTCAGCCATCATCCCCCGTTTTATACGCGACGGCAGGTTGATGATACCGAAGCGCACACGCATCAAACGGCTCACTGGCAAACCCAGGGCCTCAAAGGTGCGACGAACCACGCGATTGCGTCCTTCCTTAAGAACCATGCGGTACCAATGGTTATAGCCTTCGCCGCCCTCATCGCTAAGCTGCTCGAAACGCACCAGACCGTCTTCCAGCTCAATACCGTCCTTGGTCATCTGATGCATCTGATCCAGTGTCATTTCGCCCTGTATACGCACCGCATATTCGCGCTCAACCTCGAAACGCGGGTGCATCAGACGATTGGCCAGTTCCCCCGAGGTCGTAAAGATGAGCAGGCCACTGGTATTGAAGTCCAGCCGCCCGATGGCAATCCATTTTTGTCCGCGCAATTTGGGCAAAGCGTCGAAAACGCTGGCACGCCCGTCAGGATCGTCGCGGCTGACAATTTCACCTTCCTGCTTGTGGTACAGCAAAACGCGCGGCATGACCTGTTCTGCCTGCAACCGCAAGCGAATATGGCGTCCATCTACCAGCACTTTATCGCCTTCAGAAACACGCATACCCAACTTTGCCACAGCGCCATTTACAGCCACCCTGCCGGCTTCGATCCAGGTTTCCATCTCGCGGCGCGAACCGATGCCTGCCTGCGCCAGCACCTTCTGCAATCGTTCGCCAGGACGGCCTGTTTCAGTTTGTCCGCTCATTCTGTCACCGTTCTTCGTTCAAGTACGGCTTGCGCCAAGGTCCCGCTGTCCACATGCTCCAATTCGCCGCCAACCGGCAAGCCGCGCGCGATCCGCGTCACCTTGATGCCCTGCGCACGCAACAGAGTGGCAATGTAATGCGCCGTCGCTTCACCCTCAACCGTGAAATTGGTCGCCAGAATCACCTCGCACGACAATTCCAGGGCGCGTTGAAGCAAGCGTTCCAGCGGCAGTTCCCTGGCACCCAGGCCATCCAGCGGTGAAAGACGCCCCATCAGCACGAAGTACATGCCCCGATAGCATTGCGCCTGCTCCATCATCAGCAGATCGGCAGGCATCTCCACCACGCACAGCATGTTCGTCTCGCGCCGCGAAGAACTGCACAGGGAACAAATCTCTTCCTCCGAAAAATTATTACACTTGCTGCAGTGTTTGACGCTCTCCACCGCATGTTCGAGCGAACGTGCCAAATGCAAAGCGCCCGGCCTGTCACGCTGCAGCAAATGGTAGGCCATGCGTTGCGCCGACTTGGGCCCTACGCCCGGTAAGCAGCGCAAGGCAGTAATCAGTTCTTCCAGGCTGGAAGGAGTGTTCATTTATCGAAAATTAAAATGGCAGGCTCATGCCCGGCGGCAGGTTCATCCCTGCCGCAAAACCGCTCATGCGCTTCTGTGATGTTTCGGCAACTTTATTGTTGGCGTCGTTCAAAGCAGCCACGATCAGGTCTTCCAGCATCTCCTTGTCATCCAGCACGCTTTGATCCAGATTCACGCGCCGCACTTCGTGCGCGCAGGTCATGGTTATTTTGACCATGCCGGAACCGGACTGCCCTTCCACCTCCACTGAGGCCAGTTCATCCTGCGCCTTTTTCATGTTTGCCTGCATTTGCTGCGCCTGCTTCATCAGCCCGGCTATTCCGCCCTTCATCATTGCCACTTCCTCCAAAAAATTCAAAATCCCGCATCGCGACTTACCGTACCCATCGCCCCATGGGAGAGGGGGAACGGGGGTGAGGGAAACGATGGAGGAGCATGCTCCTTACATCGTTTGTTATACGGGTCGAATCGAACTCTCGACCACTTGCGCACCCAGATGTGCCTGGGCTTCGCGCACGAAGCTATCCTGCCTGATCGCCTCTTCTGCCTGCTGCTGGCGCGTCTGTTTTTCATGCTGCTCGACAGCCGCCGGGGTTGTAACATCCGGCACCGCACCCAACTCCACCACCAGACGGACCGGTTTGGCAAAATAATCGCTCAAAGCTGCCTGCAGCTTGTCGTGGGCTTGTTTGTTACTTTGCAGAAGCTTGTGCTGCTGCGCCAGACTCAACACCACTTTCCCCCCTGAAAAGCTCGCCAGCACACTGTTCTTGGCCAGTTCCCGTGCCATGCCCTGCAAATTGAGTTGCGACAACAGGGCATTCCAGTCCAGATCGGCGCCGCTAGCGTCGGCCTGCATTGGTGCTGACTGCATCTCAGGTCCCGGCTCGGCAGCCATGTGTTTTGAAGCACTTGACACTGTTTTGGGCGCCATTGCGGGTGCGGGTTTTGGTGCAGCCTGACCGGCACCTGCCGCCGCATCTTGCGGCGCAAAGGCCAGCATGCGCAGCAACGTCATAGTGAACCCGGCATATTCATCCGGTGCAAGATCAATCTCGTTACGCCCGTGGATGACGATCTGGTAATTCAGTTGAATTTCTTCGGGCGTAAATTGCTGCGCCAGTTCCAGCAAGCGCGCACGTTCCGGTTCGTCGTCCGGAATGGCATTGGGAATCGTCTGCGCCAGCGCAATGCGGTGCAGCAGTGTCGCCAGATCCTGCAACGCCGCTTCAAAAGCGATGCTGCGGATAGCCATGTCGTCGGCGATACGCAGCAATTCGGCACCGTCGCCGGCACGCAAGGTTTGCAGCAGGTTGAACAGGTAACCCTGGTCGATCGCGCCCAGCATGGTGCGCACCAGCGCCTCATCCACCTTGCCGGAAGAATAGGCGATGGCCTGGTCCAGCAGGCTCAGCGCATCGCGCATGCTGCCCTGTGCGGCACGCGCCACCAGATTCAGCGCGCCCGGCTCGAATGGAATCTTTTCCTCGCCCAGCACGAATTGCAGATACTCGACAATCATCGCCGGGGGCAGTTGCTTGAGATTGAACTGCAGGCAGCGCGACAGCACCGTGACGGGAATCTTCTGAGGATCGGTGGTAGCGAGGATGAACTTCACATGCGACGGTGGCTCTTCCAGCGTCTTCAGCATCGCGTTGAACGCCGACTTCGACAGCATGTGCACTTCGTCGATGATGTACACCTTGAACCGTCCGCTGGTCGGCGCATACAGCGCGCTTTCCAGCAGCTCGCGCATATTGTCGACCTGGGTGTTCGACGCCGCATCCAGCTCGATCAGGTCAACGAAACGCCCACTGTCGATCTCGGTGCAGGCACCGCACGTGCCGCACGGCGTGGCGGTAACGCCGGATTCACAATTCAGGGATTTGGCGAAGATGCGCGCGATGGTGGTTTTGCCCACGCCGCGCGTGCCGGTAAAAAGATAGGCGTGGTGCAGACGGTTCTGCGTGAGCGCATTGGTCAGCGCCTGCACGACATGCTCCTGCCCCGCCAATTGGGCAAAGTTTCTTGGGCGCCATTTGCGCGCTAGCACTGAAGTCGCTGACATACGCCCTATCCCCCTCACTACCTGTCGAGTGTGACACCCTCGATAAAATTAAGGAGGCGAGCCTTACCCCCGGCACTTACAGACATCAGCTGTGGCTGCTTCCTTCCGGACCTGACCAGGTTCACTAAGCTGTAATGCGGGGAGACCCGCCAATTCGTGAAATTCGTGTCTTAAGGGCTATACCGCAAGCGCCCGAGACAGAGGCGCATGATAGTCGAAATGGTGCGATAAATCCATGAAAAGACGGGATGTGCCTCTTTACGCTGCCTTTACGAAGGAGGTGACAAGCCAGTCCCAAGCCTATCGAAGGGCAAAGTAATTGAACTGGGCAGCTAAAACCGTCGGGGGTAGCCCGGCGGTTTTGTTTTGAATCCATGCGGCGCAATGCCCGTTGGCTGTTGTGCCCTTCGCTGGCTAAGTGTCCAAGGAAACGTCATCCCACGCCTCGGCTACACCAACAACCCAATCAGCAGCGTGTCGCCTGAAACTAACTCGCGGGAGTACGACGCGTTTATCAGGTTGTCC
Organism: Sideroxydans sp.; assembly: GCA_050287265.1. Classification (GTDB taxonomy): domain Bacteria; phylum Pseudomonadota; class Gammaproteobacteria; order Burkholderiales; family Gallionellaceae; genus Sideroxyarcus. The sequence goes on from JBNKBO010000020.1 coordinate 45,950, forward strand.
TTCCAGATTTGCCTCGACGGCAAACCAATGAAGC
>JBNKBO010000021.1:0-44714 GCA_050287265.1 Sideroxydans sp.
CTGAGTCCAAGACTGGTGGCAAGCGACAGCAGCAATTTTAAGGTCACGTATCCGCAGGACATCAGGATGGCGGAGCTTTTATTGAAGGGAAACGCATGAGAATAGGCTCCGGTTTCGACGTTCACCAACTGGTCGAAGGGCGCAAGCTGATCATTGGTGGAGTGGATATTCCGCACAACAAGGGACTGCTCGGCCATTCCGATGCGGATGTACTGTTGCATGCGGTTTGCGATGCGCTGCTTGGTGCAGCGGCGCTGGGTGATATCGGCAAGCATTTTGCCGACACCGATGCCGACTACAAGGATATCGACAGCCGTCTGCTGCTGCGAGATGTGGCACGCAAGCTTGAGGTGGCGGGCTTTCACGTGGGCAACGTGGACGCCACCATCATCGCGCAGGAACCAAAGATGGCGCCGCACATCCCGCAGATGATTGCCAACATTGCCGACGATCTCGGTATCGCCCGTAAAGGCGTGAATGTGAAAGCGACCACCACCGAGCAACTCGGCTATATCGGACGCGGCGAAGGCATTGCGGCACAGGCGGTGGCTTTGTTACTGGTTGCTAAATAAAAAAACATTATGTCCACGAAATACACGAAAAGCACTCCATCCTTGTACAAGCTAATCTCCATCGCGGTCAATCGCACTATACCGGCTTGTTCGTGATTTTCGTGTTTTTCGTGGACCAGACGATTTTTCATGAACATCCTCGCAATTGAAACTTCCACAGAATATTGTTCCGTCGCGCTGTGGCAGGATGGCGCGGTGAGCGAACGCTGCGAACTGGTCGGGCAGAAACATTCCGAAGTGTTGATAGCGATGCTGGATGCGTTGCTCAAGGAGGCGGGCGTTACGGTCAAACAGATTGATGGCATCGCCTTCGGCAAAGGGCCGGGTTCGTTCACGGGCGTACGCATTGCCTGCGGCGTGGCGCAGGGACTGGCGCTGGGGGCGGGTGTTTCTGTAGTGGGCGTGTGCACACTGGACGCCGTTGTCGAAGCCAGCGGCAAGGAGAAGGTGATTGCCGCACTGGATGCGCGCATGGGCGAATTGTATCTGGCGGCATACGAAAAACGCGATGACGGCTGGCAAACGGTGATCGCCCCCTGTTTGTGCAAGGCTGAAGCAGCGCCGCTGCTTGAGGGGAATTGGCATGGGGCGGGGAACGGTTTTTCCGTATATGGCGCTGCCCTGCAGGCAAGATACGACGGCCATCTTCAGACAGAGGGTCTGGAAGGTTCCCTGTTTCCGCGAGCAGCGGCAATCGCCAGATTGGGGGCTGCTCAATTTGCGCAAGGCAAGGGCGTGGATGCTGCGTTGGCTTTGCCGCTCTATCTGCGTGACAAGGTTGCATCAAAAACCAGTGAACGGAAATGATGATCCTGCGCGACATGACCGAAGCAGACCTGGATACGGTGCTGCGTATCGAGCAGGAGGTGCATGCACATCCCTGGACGCGGGGAAATTTCAGTGATGTACTGCGCAGCCGGTATCAATGCAAGATTATTGCGTCAGATGAAATTATGCTGGGTTATGCGGTGCTGATGTTGGCGGTGGACGAAGCTGAATTGCTCGATATTGCCATCGCTGCGCAACACCAGCGGCATGGCTGGGGGCGCAAGCTGCTGGAAGAAATGATGGTGCTGGCGCGGCGCCATGCGATGCGGCGTGTGGTGCTGGAAGTGCGTGCGTCCAATATGGCGGCAGTCCGTCTTTATCGCAATAGCGGTTTTACCGATATTGGATTGCGCCGGGATTATTATCAGGCGCAAAATGGACGTGAAGATGCAATTTTGATGGGGCGGGAACTGTGAATATTCGAGACGAAAATGTATTGCGTGAACTCAAGCTTTATCCCCTGTGGGTACGGCGCGGCAGGCCTGTGGCGGAAATTGCAGAATCCCCGGTCGCGGCTGAGGCCCTTCCGATTGTGATGGAGGATGCTAGTGCTGTTGTACAAACGGAAAAAGAGCCCTCAACTGTGGGCTCAATGGGCTGGGAAGAGTTCAAACAGGTAGTGCGCGACTGCACCGCCTGCAAACTGCGTGCGGGTTGTACGCAAACGGTATTTGGCGTGGGCGACGAGCAGGCCGACTGGCTGTTCGTCGGCGAAGGACCGGGTGCCGATGAAGATGTGCGGGGTGAGCCGTTCGTTGGCCAGGCGGGTAAATTGCTCGATAACATGCTGGCCGCAATCAAACTCAAGCGCGGCAGCAATGTGTATATCGCCAACATCGTCAAATGCCGTCCCCCCAACAACCGTACGCCGGCACCGGATGAAATTGCCGCCTGCATGCCATATTTGCAGCGGCAGATTGCGCTGATCAAACCCAAGCTCATCGTCGCGCTGGGCAAGGTTGCCGCGACTTCCCTGCTTGGACGCGATGCCACGCTGGGTTCCCTGCGCGGAACAGTGCACGACTTCAAGGGTACGCCCGTGATCGTTACCTATCACCCCGCCTATTTGCTGCGCAGTCCGGTCGAAAAAGCCAAGGCGTGGCAGGACCTGTGTTTCGCCGTGCAGAGGATGGCTGAATGAAATACAGCATTGACCTCTCAACGCGCATCACCTTTGGGGTGTTGTTGCTGTTGGTAGCCGGGGCAGTGTTGTGGATTGACTATGCGAATAATCGGTTGCGCGATTCCTATATGAGTGAGCGCAGTGCGGATCTGGAGACTGCTTTGCGTGTCGATCAACTGCGTCTGCGCCGCGAAATCGATACCCTGCGCAAGGATGTAATATTTCTCGCCAACACGCCGCCGGTCTCGGGTATTGTGCGCGCCAGCATGAATCACGGAGTCGATCCGCGTGGCAGAAATACACAGGCCGCCTGGGAAAAGCATCTGCAGGAAACCTTTGCCGCATTTTTGCGCGCACATCAGGATTATTATCAGGTGAGCTTTATCAGCGCGGCTGGCAGGGGGCCGGAATTGGTCCGCGTCGAAAGCCGCAATGACCGGGTGGAGGCCGTGCCGCGCGAAGACCTGCAGGAACAAGGCGAACAGGACTACTTCAGGGTAGGTCTGACGTTGACGGTCGGACGCGTGCATCTTTCGGAATTCAAGCTCAATCAGGAACGGGGAAAAATCGAAGAGCCGCATCGTCCCGTGCTGCGTGCGGTCACAACAGTGTTCGATGCGGGCGGCCGTGTGTTCGGCATGGTGGTAATCAGCAAGGATGTGCGCTCGCTATTCTCATCTTCATTGGCAGGGCTGCCGCACGGCGTGCTGGGTTATATCGCCGATCAACGCGGACGTTATCTGGCCCATCCGGATGCCAAACAGGCATTTACTTTTGAGTTCGGGAACAAGGGAACGATCATCGACGATTTTCCATCGCTGAAGCCGGTGCTGGAAGAACGGGCGACCCGCAACGATATGCCTTTCCAGGCTGCGAAGGGCGGGTTGAAAGGGTATCTGGCGGCAGAAAGGGTATTTTTCGATATCAGCGATCCGTCGCGCTATTTGTTGCTGATTTATTTCATTCCCGCGCAAATGGTGGATAAACAGGCTTCAGGCATTCCCCTGCCGGGCATCATCGATATCATCCTGGTGATGATTGTGGTGAGTGCCGCATTCATGCTGATACTGCATCATACTTTTTCTCCACTTCAGCGCATCACTGCCTACGCGCGCGAGATCGCGGCGGGAAACCGGAAAACACGCCTGAAGGAAAAGGCGGGCGGTGAGGTCGGCGAACTCACCGGCGCGTTTAATATCATGCTGGACAAGCTGTCGGATAGCGATCTGATCGGAAAGGAAAACGCATTCCGCAAGGAACTGATCAGGTCATTGCCCGGTATTTTTTTCATGATTGATGCAGAGGGGCATTTCCTGATGTGGAATCGCAACCTGGAGCAGGTATTGCAGCGTAAAAAGGGAGAGCTGGCTTGCGGCAACCCGCTGGATTTTTTCGAGGGCGAAGACATGCCCGGCTTCGAGAGCGTGATTCACCAGATATTTGACACGGGAGAAGCTGAGCTTGGCGTGCGGTTGCTGGCGAAAGACGGAAGCAAGATCCTCTATCGTCTCAACGGCAGACGTATCCAGTGCGAAGATAAACCGGTGCTGATCTGTTTGGGTATGGATACCTCATCGCACAATGTATCAATCCAGGAATAATTAAGGGGATATAGTGTGAGTTGTTACAATGCCGGATTGCAGGAGGAATGGGATGCCGGGATACTGAAGGGATTCCTGGAATTTTCGGATAATTGACTGAAATTACAGGGGGCGCGGTATTTTGGATCTAATATGCCCTGAATTGTTGAGCAAGCAAATATGAGAAAAAAGACAGACGCAATAAAAGTGCTGGTGGTGGAAGACAGCAAAGTCACCGTGAAAGTCCTGTGTAACTATCTCGAACGCATGGATATCAGGCAGCCGCTGGTCGCAGAAACCGGCGCTGCCGCGATCAAGCTGTATCGCAAGGAACGCCCCGACATTGTCCTGCTGGATGCACAACTGCCGGATATCGACGGTTTTGAGATTGCCAGGCAGATTCGGGCATCCGAGCAAAAAAACGATTGGACGGCGATCATTTTTCTGACCAGCAGGACCAAAGACGAGGATCTGGCGCGCGGTATCCAGGCAGGCGGTGATGATTATCTGCTGAAGCCGATAAGCGAGGTGGTGTTGCAGGCCAAGATACGCGCCATGCAACGCTTGGTAGAGATGCAGCGCTCGCTGGTGGATGTCACGTATCAATTGAATGCCGCCAACAAGGAACTGCAGCGCCTTTCCACCACTGACGGGCTGACCGGTATTCCCAATCGCCGCATGTTCGATGAATTGTCGTCCCGTGAGTGGCGGCGCTGCGGGCGCATGAAGAAGCCCATCGCGCTGGTCATGGTGGATATCGACAATTTCAAACTATTCAACGATGAATACGGACACGGTACCGGAGACGAATGCCTGCGTGCCGTGGCAACCCAGGTGGCACGCGCCGCGCCGCGAGCGTCGGATCTGGCTGCACGTTATGGCGGTGAAGAATTCGTGCTGGTGCTGGGCGAGACGGATGCTGACGGTGCGCGCTGGGTGGCGGAGAATGTTCGCCAGCACGTGAGCGATCTCGCTATCCCCCATGCCACTCCGTCACGGCGTGTTACGATCAGCTGCGGGATTGCATCCACCATGCCGCACAGCGGGCTTTCGCTGGATGTGCTGTTGAAGTCTGCAGACTACGCTTTGTATGAGGCCAAGGCCGCCGGGCGGGATCTGGTGGTAGTGGGGAAGTACGGGAAAATCTAGCGCGTGTGGTCAGCCCAGTTGTTTGGCGTTTCGTACAGACGCACCCGCTCCAGTTGCAAATGGTTGCCGTAAGTGTCGCAGTAGGCATCCAGTAGCAGATCAAACGCAACCTTCGCCAGATTCTCTGCCGTCGGAATCACATCCAGTGCTACCGTTTTGTGATTCGGAAGTGTGTTCAGGAAATCCAGCACCGCCTTGTCACCGCGATACACCAGAAATGCATGATCCCACGCATCGACCACGTGCGCTTTGGCGATGCGCTTTACATCCGAAAAATCCATCACCATGCCCTGCTCCGAAACCCCCTCGGTGGCTATGACATCGCCCGATAACGTGATCTCGATGGCATAGCGATGGCCGTGCAGATGCTTGCATTGGCTGTTGTGGTTGGGGATGCGGTGTCCGGCATCGAATTCCAGGCGGCGGGTGATTTGCATGATCGTTTGCTTAAATGAACGAGGCGTGGATTATAGCTTGAAGGCATGCACTGCATTCTTTAAAGCGGCCAGACCATCTTTTTCAATTTCTCCTCCGTAACGCAGCGACGCATAGCGCGCAGCAATATCATGGATGTCTTCGGCCAGGTCCGGCCGAATGGCTGAGATGCGATCTGCATAATCCATGGCCCCTTCATACGGTGCCCGCGGCAGACCGGCTTTTTCCAGCTTGCGGCAGGCTTTCAACCATGCGGCTTGTACCGCATCGGTTTGCCGTACGACCAGACGGCGCAGCATGATGAGGGTGAAGAGGCCCGTCAGAAGTGCAACACCTGCCAGCATATTGAGCGCCAGATTTTTCCAGGTAATGTCTTCCATGCCCATACGGGTAAGGAAAGCGAATTGGCGTTCCGTGTCGTAGCTCAGCACCCACTGGTTCCACTGGTTGGTCAACAAGTCGAGGTTGAAGCGCAGCTTGAGCAGGAATGGAGATCGTGTGCGCGCGAGAAAGGGCAGGGCGATATTGTCCGGCAGTGCCGCATTCAGGCCGTTTTGTATGCGTGCCGGGGAGATGGCGGCAGTGGGATCAATACGTACCCAGCCCCGGTTTCTCAGCCACACTTCCGCCCAAGCATGCGCATCATACTGGCGCAATATGTAATAGCCTCCGAGTTCGTTGAGTTCTCCGCCCTGATATCCGGTCACGACGCGTGCCGGGATGCCGGCTGCCCGCATCAGTACCACAAAGCTGCCGGCGTAGTGTTCGCAGAATCCTTTTTTGGAGTCGAATAAGAATTCATCTACGCTGTCTTTCCCCAGTAGCGGGGGTTCCAGTGTGTATTCGAAGCCGCTCTGATTGAAATGGGTGAGTGCGGTATTTATCAATGCAGTATCGCTACTGTTGTTGGCACGCCATGCAGCAGCGAGCCTCCTGGTTTGCGGGTTGAAGCCAGGTGGCAGGGCGAGCGCGCGTTGCAGTTGTTGCGGGGGCTCGTTGAGATTGGCGCGATACGAAAGAAGCGAGGTTGCTGTATAGCGGATACGTGAAGTCACCGGTGTTCTGTTGAGCATCTGGAAATCCGGGGCGAGGTAGGCGGGAATGGAAAGTTTTGCAGGCAGATCCAGCGCGAACAGCCAGCGCTTGTTTTGCGGTTCCAGCGTAACCGTGTAATCCACCGGGTTGCTTGCATCGGTCAGCTTGGGCTGTTGCCTGGTGGCATTGTGTCCACGCTTCCAGGTCGCGCCATCATAGTCCCATAACACCGGACCGCGCCAATACAGTTGCTCGCGTGGCGGCGCCTTGTCGTTGAAGGCAACGCGGAATGCCACTGCATCGGACAGCGACAGCCTGCTTATCGTGCCCGGCGCCATCGTGTCTGATAAGCCGCTTCCTGCATAAGCGTCTTGCGGCATTCCCCACAGCGGCCCCTGCACACGCGGAAAAAACACGAAAATGATGAGCGATAACGGAATGGCTTGCAGCAGCAACACCCCGGCGATACGCAGGCGCGGTTTGAATGCGAGTGTCCCGGTCTGCATATGCACCCAGGTCGCCATGATCACCAGCAAAGTGAACAACATGTACAGGGCGGTGGGAATGCTCTGTGAATAAAAGAAATTGGTGATGATGATGAAGCAGGATAAATATATCAGCACCGTCGCATCGCGAATCGAACGCAGTTCCAGCAACTTGAGCGTAATGAGCAGGATCAGCAAAGTGACACCGACCTCGCGGCCGAACAGCCTGTGGAATGAAATCGCGATGCCCAGCACGCAGACAACGGTGACGCCAAGCAGGAGCCAGCGCGCGGGCAACGGGTTGCCGCTGTAGGTTATATAGGTTCGCCATGCCAACAGAGCGAGGCACATCGCGCTTACCCATAATGGCAGGTGCTCGGCATGCGGCGCACTGACCAGCAGAATGCAGGCAGTCAGACCGTAAATGAGCGGGGCGGTGAGCTTCATGAATTAACCAGTCCGTACAAAGCCAACGCGCGCAGACACTCCTTCCGGTGCGATTGTCCATGAGCCGGTTGAAATTCGCTGTCGGGCAGTTTTAATCCGTAACGTATATCCTGCAGTTCGGCATCCAGTATCCAGCGTGTCAGCAGTTCCAGTTTGCGTTCCGGCGCAATGTCAGGCAGCAAAGACCAGTCCAGCCAGAGTTCCTGCCCCTGGAGCGTGGAGAACTGCTTCACCTGCAATCCCTGCTCACGCGCCAGTGCCTTCCAGGCAATGCGCGGCATCGCATCGCCTGTCACATAGTTGCGCAGACCTGCAAAGTCCTCGTCGCCAGCAGCCATCATTTTTCCTGCACCATCCTCTGCCGAGGCGGGGGGCAGAGGTTGTGGCGGAGCGGGCTTGGGATAGACCAGACAGCGCACTTCAAAATGGATGTACGACCACGCATGGAACAGACCAAGCGGGAAACGGGTGTACAGCGTCAGGCGCCCGCTATCCTGCCAGCCGCGCTGCACGGTGGGGATTGCAAGTTCTATCGGCGTTGAATGCTGTTCCTGCAAATCGAACACGATGTGATTTCCCGCGTCATCCTGAAGATGAATCTGATAGCGGGGCAGTTTGCCCGGGTTGTTGAAGTGAAACACGAACTTTGCCAGCTCTCCGGCGAACACCGGTTCGACATAGCCCGCGTGTATCTCCAGCAGTGCCATGTTGCGAAAAGCGTGCAGCATGGTCATGCCGCCAGTGGTGGCGAGCAGAAAAGTGAGTACATAACCCAGGCTCAGGTTGTAATTGATATCGCCCAGCAGCATCAGTACCAGCACAAATGCAAAGCCGAATCCCTGCCTGGAGGGAATGATGTAAATGCGGCGCTGGTTGAGTATTACCGTACCGGTTTCGACGGTGCGGCGGAATGCCCAGTTGCGGAATTTATGCTTGAGTATGGTACGCAAATTCGTGCTTCTCTTTAAGAATGGGTGGAATGTCGAAATGCCCGGACCGCAGCCCGGTCAGGGGTGCAGAGATTGTAGCCTGATGCGGGAATTCAATGAGGCGGGAACCTGCCCTGGATATCAGGTGAAGCCTGAGTTACTTTTTATCTGCGCGCAACAACGCCTTCACGAACTCGCATACCATGGCTTTGTGCTTGGCGGAGAGGCGCTCGTAGTCGTCCAGCAGGGTTGCGCTGGCTTCCTCGCCATAGATGCTGTGCTCTTCCTCGACTTTCAGCGCAGAAACGTTTTTCTCGTTTTCCCCATAGTGCAGCCAATGCGGGGAGACCTTCAGCCATTTCGCAAGGGTGCGGATTTTGTCTCCTGCCGGGATGGCTTCGCCATCAATCCATTTGCGCACGGCCTGCACGGTCACCGGTTTGCCCGGATGCCGCCGGTTGAATTCTCTGGCGATACTGGTTGGGCTGGCAGTGCCGATGTCCGCTTCACCGAGCAAGCGTGTCAGACGCTTGCCAAAAGCTGCCTTCTCATTCATCAGGTTCATATCAAAAAAATATCACCCTAATAGTAACTATCAGTTGCTTTATTGGGTAACTGATAGTAGATTTTTAAAGAGGAGCCGGGATGGTCTGGCAAACAGTGCAGATCAGGGACGAAAAAAAGCAGTGCCTGTTCAGCATGGCTACCGTTCAGCCGGCAAGATCGAAGGGAAGCGAGGTGGATTGCGATGTCGCACAAGGCCGGGGTATGCAATGAGCTGTTTCAATTTTCGATCGAGAGCAAGATAACAAGTTTCATGGTGGGGGAACTGAGAGAAGCGATCTTGCCTGTCATTGCCTATGCCGATGAAATGGAAATCGAGATAGACCTGCTGCACGTGGACGAGATCGATTTTGAGGGGTTGTTGCTGATGGTGGAAATAAAACTGTCCGCACTCTCACAGGGCAAGGCGCTTCGGTTTGTCAGGCACAGCAGGGCGGTTGCCGAAATTTTGTGGATATCGGGCCTGATCGAGTTTTTCAGTACCCCGCGATTCTGCAGGGAAAGCGCTCTTCTGAAACTGGGACAAGTTCCGGATTATTTCGAGGAGTAGGAATAGACTGCCTACGGGATGGCGACGGCCTCGATCAGTTCGCGAGCCAGCCTGTCGCCATCGGATGTCTGCACATCCTGTACGCTTTGCAGGCGGTGGCTGGCGACGCCCTGCAATACCGCCTGGATGTCTTCAGGAATGACTGCATTCCGGCCGTCGAGCAATGCCCAGGCGCGGGCGGCGGCAAGCAACGAGAGACCGGCGCGTGGAGACAGGCCGTGCACATAGCGCGCCGATTCGCGCGTGTGGCGCAGGATGGCTTGCACATAATCGAGCAAGGCGGGTGAGACGAACACTTGCCGGACTTGTTGCTGCAGCGCCATCAGTTCGGCGGTTTCCATTTGCGGGGTGAGCCGGGCGATGATATCTCGCCGTTCCACACCTTCCAGCAGGCCTCGTTCTGCACGGGCATCGGGATAGCCCAGCTGGATGCGCATCAGGAAGCGGTCCAGTTGCGATTCAGGCAGTGGAAAAGTGCCGATCTGGTTGGTGGGGTTCTGCGTGGCGATGACGAAAAACGGTGTTGGCAACAGGCGCGTATCGCCTTCGCTGGTGACCTGTTGTTCTTCCATCGCTTCCAGCAGGGCACTCTGGGTCTTGGGCGTGGCGCGGTTCACTTCGTCGGCCAGAATCATTTGCGAAAAAATCGGACCGGCAATGAATCTGAATTCGCCGCTGTCACGCTGGTAAACGGAAACCCCCAGGATATCGGCGGGCAGCATATCGCTGGTGAACTGGATGCGCTGGAACTGCAGGCCGAGCGTCTTGGCCAGTGCATGCGCCAGCATGGTCTTGCCCACGCCGGGCAGGTCTTCAATGAGCAGATGCCCGCGTGCCAGCAGGCAGGTAAGTGCGAGTCTGATCTGGTGCGGTTTGCCGAGGATGACTTGTTCGGTTTGAACGATGACGTCGTGCAGCGGATTTGCCATAGCGATACTTTCTTTGTCGAAATTCAAATGGGTCGGTCCACGAAATACACATAAGTCGCAAAATAACAGTTCACGCCTTCCTTTCGTGTATTTCGTGCTTTTCGTGGACAGTTTTTAGTCTATAGCAATACTGCCGCGACTACCTTACGATCCTCGGCGACGAGGATATTGAAGGTACGGCAGGCTGCGGGGGTATCCATGAATTCAATGCCGATGCGGGCCTCGATGAGTCCCCGGTAAAGCTCGGGGCGGGCAAATTCCTGTTTGGCGCCAGTGCCAAAAAGCAGTACATCCGGCTTTAATTCAAGGAAATACTCAAAGTGTGTCGCGTCCAGGCTGGCGAAATCGGTGGCTGTCCAGTCGGTACGTACTTCTCCGGCCAACACCACCAGGGGGTGCTGGTAGCGCTTGCCGTTGATGGAGACATAACCTTTCCCGTGGCCGGTGAATAAATACTGATCTGGATTGATGTGCAATTGCAGTGTCAAAACGGGGTCTCCATTTGCGGCGGGTAGCGGCGGCGCGGTAGAATCGCTGCCTTTGCAACGCCTTGTCTGTATGCGGTGGATTCTACCATCGGCGCCGGCACGGCAGATTGGGATGTACTCAAGTGAAATCCGAAAAAGAGGTTCCTGTCAAACCAGTGTTGAAGTCCGCCAAACTGGCGAATGTTTGCTACGACATTCGCGGTCCGGTGATGGTGCGTTCCAGACAGATGGAGGAAGAAGGCCAGCGCATCATTAAGCTGAATATTGGCAATCTGGCACCGTTCGGTTTCGATGCACCGGAAGAAGTGCAGCAGGACGTCATCCTTAATCTGCCGAATTCGTCCGGCTACTCCGATTCCAAGGGGTTGTTCGCCGCGCGCAAGGCGATCATGCATTACACCCAGTTGAAGAAGATACCGGGTGTCACCATCGACGATATTTTTCTTGGCAATGGTGCCTCCGAACTTATTGTAATGGGCATGCAGGGCTTGCTTAATGCCGGCGATGAAGTGCTGGTCCCCGTGCCTGACTATCCGCTGTGGACGGCTGCGGTCACGCTGGCGGGAGGTACGCCGCGCCACTACCAGTGCGACGAGGCTGACGAGTGGAATCCCGACCTCAAGGACATACGCAGCAAGATCACGCCGAACACGCGTGCGATAGTTGTCATCAATCCCAACAATCCTACGGGCGCGGTGTATTCCGACGCGGTCCTGAAAGAGATCATTCAGGTTGCGCGTGAGCACAATCTCATCATTTTTGCCGACGAGATATATGACAAGATGTTGTACGACGGCGTGATGCATACCGCCATCGCTTCGCTGGCGGACGACGTGCTGTTCGTCACGCTCAACGGCCTGTCCAAGAATTATCGCGCTTGCGGTTATCGCTCCGGATGGATGGTGGTGTCCGGGGACAAAAAACACGCGCAGGATTACCTGGATGGATTGAACATTCTGGCGTCGATGCGCCTGTGTTCCAACGTGCCGGGGCAATACGCGATTCAGACCGCCCTTGGCGGTTACCAGAGCATCAACGATCTGGTCGCGCCCGGGGGCAGGTTGTACAAGCAGCGCGAACTGGCCTACGACCTGATCACCGCCATACCCGGCGTGACCTGCGTCAAGCCCAAGGCCGCGCTATACCTGTTTCCCAAGCTTGACCACAAGATGTACCCGATCAAGGACGACCAGAAGTTTATCCTTGAATTACTGGAGGCGGAAAAAGTACTGGTAGTGCAGGGCAGCGGTTTCAACTGGAAAAAACCGGATCACTTGCGCATCGTATTCCTGCCCAATGCAGACGATCTGACCGAGGCCATTGCCCGGATTGCGCGATTCCTGGAACACTATCGCAAGCAGCACGGGGCATGAACATCGTCGAAGTGTTTGCGCAGGACGGACAGATTGCCGGCATGGAATGGCTGGCGCGCACCGAAGCAATACATCGCCAGTTGCGGCCGGGCCTGCCCGGCGACTATGCCGGGAAGATGGCCCGCGTACTCGGTGGCGGGGCGTGCATGGCACTAGCTGCTGAAGAAGCGACAGTACTCGGGCTGGCCATATACCGCTGGCACGAAAATACATTCGATGACCTGAAGTTTTACATCGACGACCTCGTTGTCGATGAAGCGCATCGTTCCAGGGGGGCAGGCCATGCGCTGGTTGCCCATCTCGAAGGTGTTGCACGCAAACTGGGGGCTAGCGGCCTGGTGCTGGATTCAGGTACGCATCGAACGCAAGCCCACAAATTTTATTTTCGCGAAGGTTTTGTCATTACCTCGTTCAACTTTAAGAAATCATTCTCATGAAACCAATCAATGTAGGTCTTCTCGGTATCGGCACGGTCGGCGGCGGCACGTTCAACGTGTTAAAGCGCAATGAGGAAGAAATCACGCGCCGCGCCGGGCGTCCCATCCGCATCACGATGGTTGCCGACAAAAACACCGAGCTTGCGAAGAAAGTTGTCGGCAGCAGTTGCCGTGTGATTGATGACGCGTTCTCGGTGGTGTCCGATCCTGAAATCGACATCGTCATCGAACTCATCGGCGGCTACGGCGTGGCGAAAGAGCTGGTGTTGAAAGCGATCGCAAATGGCAAACACGTCGTCACCGCCAACAAGGCATTGCTGGCCATGCATGGCAACGAGATATTCAAGGCTGCGCAGGACAAGGGCGTGATGGTCGCGTTCGAGGCGGCGGTTGCGGGCGGCATCCCCATCGTCAAGGCGGTGCGCGAAGGTCTTACTGCCAATCGTATCGAGTGGATCGCAGGGATAATAAACGGCACCACCAACTTCATCCTGTCCGAGATGCGCGACAAGGGCCTGGACTTCGATACCGTGCTGAAAGAAGCACAGCGTCTGGGTTATGCCGAAGCCGATCCGACTTTCGACATTGAAGGCGTGGATGCGGCGCACAAGATCACCATCCTTGCCTCGCTCGCTTTCGGTATCCCGATGCAGTTCGACAAGGCGCATATCGAAGGCATCTCCGGGCTGGATGCGGTCGACATCAAATATGCGGAACAACTTGGTTACCGCATCAAGTTGCTCGGTATCACCAAGCGCACAAACGGCGGCGTGGAATTGCGAGTGCATCCCACACTGATCCCGGCCAAACGCCTGATCGCCAACGTTGAAGGTGCGATGAATGCGGTGCTGGTACAGGGCGATGCAGTGGGCGCCACTTTGTATTACGGCAAGGGCGCGGGTGCGGAGCCGACCGCCAGCGCAGTGATCGCCGATCTGGTGGATGTGACGCGCATGCATACTGCCGATCCTGGAAATCGCGTACCGCACCTGGCGTTCCAGCCGGACGCGATCGCTGACATAAAGATACTGCCAATGGATGAAGTGGTTTCCAGTTATTACCTGCGCCTGCGTGTGGTCGATAAACCAGGTGTTTTGGCCGACATTACGCACGTCCTGGCGGATGAACAAATTTCCATCGACGCCGTGATCCAGAAAGAACCGAACGAGGGTGAAGACCAGACCGACCTCATCATGCTCACGCACCAGACGCGCGAAAAACGCATCAATGCCGCGATTGCCAAGGTCGATGCGTTGGGTGTGGTGGCGGGCAAGGTGACCAGGCTGAGGATGGAAGAGTTGGGGAAATAAAATGGAACAGAATCTGATTCTGTTTGATTCTTTGGATTGGAATAGCCTTGGTCAAGGTGCAAGGTTTAAACTTTTTCAAAATGGAAAGCAGCAGCTTCGTTTGCTTGAGTTTACGTCTGATTTTGTTGATCCGTCATGGTGTGAAAAAGGTCATATTGGTTTTGTGGTTCAGGGTGAACTTGAAATCGACTTTCGTGGACGCGTAGTGAAATATCCAGAAGGTTCTGGGATAAATATTCCAACAGGTTCGAAAAATTCTCATAAAGCTCGTTCCCTTACACCAACGGTCACACTGTTTTTAGTTGAAGATATTTAGAGCTGTTGTTCCGGCCTGCGCTGGAATGACGGATAAGAGAGTAAACGATGAAATACATCTCCACCCGCGGCAATGCACCCGCCAAGACTTTCACCGAAATCCTGCTGGGCGGTCTGGCATCCGACGGCGGTCTGTACCTGCCGGAACAGTATCCGCAGGTGACGCGCGCTGAGCTGGATGCCTGGCGCAAGCTGTCCTACGCCGATCTGGCTTTTGCGGTGCTGTCGAAGTTCATTACCGATATTCCGGCAGCCGATCTCAAGGCCATCATCGATAAAACTTACACCGCAGAGGTTTACGGCAACGGCCGCGCCGATTCCGATTTTTCGCAAATCACGCCGCTGCGCAAGCTGAGCGACGGGGTGTTTATCCAGGAATTGTCCAACGGCCCGACATTGGCGTTCAAGGATATGGCGATGCAGTTGCTCGGCAACCTGTTCGAGTATGCGCTGGACAAGCAACACGAAGAACTGAACATCCTCGGTGCGACTTCCGGGGATACCGGCTCTTCGGCCGAATACGCGATGCGCGGCAAGCGCGGCATTCGCGTGTTCATGCTGTCGCCGAATGGCAAGATGAGCGCATTCCAGCGCGCGCAGATGTATTCGCTGCAGGATCCTAATATTTTTAACATCGCCATCAACGGCATGTTCGACGATGCGCAGGACATGGTGAAGGCGGTATCCAACGATCATACATTCAAGGCAAAGTACAAGATCGGCACGGTCAACTCCATCAACTGGGGGCGCGTGTCCGCGCAGATCGTGTACTACTTCAAGGGCTACTTCGCCGCGACGCAGTCCAATGATGAACAGGTCGCGTTTGCAGTGCCGTCCGGCAACTTCGGCAACATCTGCGCCGGACATATCGCACGCATGATGGGTCTGCCCATTGGCCAGTTGATACTGGCGACGAACGAAAACGACGTGCTGGACGAATTCTTTCGCACCGGCGTCTATCGTCCGCGTGGCACCGACCATACCTACGAAACCAGCAGCCCGTCGATGGATATTTCCAAGGCCAGCAACTTCGAGCGCTTCGTGCTCGATCTGGTCGGTCGCGATGGGGCGAAAGTGCGTGAATTCTGGAGCAAGGTGGAAAGCGGTGGGTCATTCGATATCAAGGATACTTCGTATTGGAACGAACTGCCGAAATTCTGTTTTTCCTCCGGCAAGAGCACGCACCAGAACCGCCTTAACACCATCCGCGAAGTGTGGGAGGAATATGGCGTGATGATCGATACACATACCGCTGACGGTCTGAAGGTGGGTCTTGAGCAGCGCCGTCCCAGCCTGCCGCTGGTCTGTCTGGAGACCGCGCTACCCGCCAAGTTTGCCGAAACCATACAGGAAGCATTGGGCCGCCAGCCGGAACGTCCTGGGTCAATGGTGGGCATCGAAGATTTGCCGCAACGCTGTGAGGTAATGGATGCGGATGTGGAGAAACTCAAGGCGTTCATCAGCGCAAACGTGCCGCAATAAACTGACAGCTATTTCAGCTTGCACGGTAACAGCAACGATATGAGTATCTGGAACGAACGCTACGCGGGCGATGAATACCACTTCGGTACCGAGCCGAATGCTTTTCTGGTTTCACAGGCGGGTTTGCTCAAGCGGGGTATGCGCTGCCTTGCTGTGGCCGACGGCGAGGGCCGCAACGGCGTGTGGCTGGCACAGCAGGGGCTGGATGTGCTGTCGGTCGATTCTTCACCCGTTGCACAGGAAAAAGCCGCCAAGCTGGCACATCAGCGCGGCGTTACCGTAAAGTTTGAACAGGTTGACCTGGTTCAATGGGATTGGGGTGGTAACAGATTCGATGTGGTGGTGGCGATTTTCATCCAGTTCGCCCCGCCAGGCGTACGCGAGCAGATGTTTGCGCACATCAAACATTGTCTGAAACCGGGCGGGTTGTTGTTGCTGCAAGGCTATACACCGCACCAACTGGAATACGGTACCGGCGGTCCGTCGCAAGCCGAAAATCTTTACACCGAAGCGATGTTACGCAAGGAATTCGCTGACATGGAAATTCTGCATTTGCTTGAGCATGACGACATCATCCGCGAAGGGGTGGGCCACAGCGGCATGTCGGCTTTGATCGATATGGTGGTGCTCAAGCGGAATTCGCAGTAAAGATTATGCTGCGGTTTCTTCCACCCTGTTTTGCGATGTACAGCGCCTTGTCAGCCTGATCCAGCAGTTCCAGCAAGGTGTCGCCCCTGGTGTGTGATGCAATGCCGATGGAAATGGAAATGCCGCCGATCTGCTCACTGGAATCGAGCCGGCGTATCTTGCCGTTTTCGATGGCCAGACGAATCTGTTCCGCCACGACAAAAGCGCCCTTGGCATTTGTGTCCGGCAGCAATACGGCAAATTCTTCGCCGCCAATTCTCGCCACGGAATCCTGCCCCTTAACCTTGGACTTGAGCGTGCTGGCGATCGTGCGGATGACCTTGTCGCCGAACAGGTGGCCATAGGTGTCATTGACCTTCTTGAAGTGGTCGATATCGATCATCAACATGCAGAATTCCTTTTCGTTCGAAGCGTCGTCATCGAAAATGAGCTGGGCTGCAGCTTCGAAACCGCGACGGTTGAGAATATTGCTCAGTGGATCGGTCAGTGCTTCCGCGCGAACGGATTCGATCTCCTTGTTCAGGTGTTCAACTTCCTGCTTGCTGGCTTCCAGTTGCACTTCCAGCGTCTGCATCGAACCCCGCATCTGGCCGGTGTCGCATGCCAGGTTGTCCAGCAGCGAACGCAGCGCTGCGCTATCCAGCCCGTTGTTCAAGGTCTCCTTGTGCGTCTGCAGGCAACCACCGAAATGGATCGCCTCCCGGCTGGCTTGGGCGGTCGATTCGACCAGCCTGCTCAGCATTTGCCTTATTCCACCGCGCAGGTATTTCTGCAGATCGGAACTGCATTCTGATACGTATTGCGCATAGAGTCTTTCGACAAGGTCGTCGTCGAGACTGCCGTCTTTTTCCAGCAGTGGAGTCATTGCATTGCTGAGCGCGGGGTTGATGCCTGACAGGTGTTCATACCACACAGCGTAATTCGGCGGCGTAAAAGCGGCGGGATGGAGCACCATCTTTTGTAGGATCATGCGTAGTACTTCGCCGCTTTCAGCGGTGTCCTGCGAATACTTCATGTTTTTCTCTCCTCCGGCAACTCATTGCTTTTGTAGATTTTATATTTGCAGCGTACTTTATGTAAGGTGTTATGGCAAGCAAAGCCGCATGCGGACTATCGAGTAATAATGAAACGGGATGCAACAGATTTTGCGGCGTATCCGTCCGGAACCGAAGAAAATACCGGCGGGAATTTTTTCCGGGATGGAAACCGGGACGCTCAGGCGATGTGGCCGGCTTGCACGAACATCGGCCACTCGATCCAGTACAACTTTCCTTCCGGCCAGTATTGCTTGATTTCTGTTTCCAGTGTGTCTACCGGATCGAAACCGTTTGCCGCCTGAAAACGTCCTGTTGCCGACCAACTGCGCAGATATCCCAGCAAGTGTTCGCGCGACCACTCCTTGTGCAAAGAGAAGCGGGGGGTAAAAAGGCGGGTGAACGGAAAAGGGAGATGAAGGTAATCGTTCTCGACATGTATGCGCTCCGCCGGCCAATAGGTGCCGACTGTTTCTACATAAAAATAGTCGATGATTCTTTGCAGTTCGGGATGATCAATAACCAGGCGGTTATAGCCCCACACGGCAATCACGCCCTGCGGCTTCAGCACCCGCCTGACCTCAGCATAGAACGCTGGCAAGTCGAACCAGTGCAAAGCCTGGGCGACGGTGATGAGGTCTGCCGAGTGAGCCGGCAAGCCGCTGTTTTCGGCGGGTGTCACCCGATATTCCACGTTGGGCAGGGGAGGAGCAGCGGCCAGTTGTGTTGCACTGATGTCCGTTCCCAGTACCTGCTTGAAACGAGAGGCGAGGGCTACAGTCGCTTGTCCGCTTCCGGCGCCGCAGTCCCATGCAAACTCACATTGCGGGGCGATACTCGCCAGCCAATTGAACAATTCGTCCGGATAGGAGGGGCGGAAAGAGGCGTACTGTTCGGCGAGCGGAGAGAAATGGTCTGAAGTCATCGGGTTTGCTCCGCTGTCATTCCGTCGGCTTGCCTTCCCTTTCCTTCTTGTACTCGTCGTAGCTCGGTGTCGGAGAAATGGCGCGCTCACTCGGCGAGCGCTTTGCATCGTTGTTGTTCTGGATGCCGTCGTATAGGTTCCGGTACGGATCGGCGCATGCCGCCAGCAACAGTGCAGTCAACAGAATGAGCTGGTATCTCATGTTATCTCCATTCAGGATTTTGATTTGGCCCACGACACGATACTGGCCGCATCCATCGCACCGGCCTGACGTGCCACTTCACGTCCGCTCCTGAATAATGCCAGAGTCGGGATACTGCGTATATTGTATTGCGCAGCGATCTGTTGTGCCTCTTCCGTGTTCAATTTGACCACGCGCATTTCCGGTTCCAGGCGTTGTGCAGCTTGTGCGTAGGCAGGTGCCATCATTTTGCACGGTCCGCACCAGGGTGCCCAGAAATCCACCAGCACCGGGATATCGCTGTTGCTGATGTGACGCAAGAAATTGCCCTCGTTAAGCTCGACAGGATGGGCTTCGAATAGCGCTTTCCTGCACTTGCCGCAGATGGGCTGCGCTGCCAGTTTTTCCGAGGGAACGCGGTTCACCGCAACGCAATGCGGGCAGACGATGTGTTTAGGGTCGCTCATGGTATCAATCTCAGTAAATCAGGAGATTCTAATATATGGAGCGTGCGTGAGAATTTCAAGAGAGCGACAAACGCATCGACAGATCGACCGCTTTCACATCCTTGGTCAGCGCGCCGATGGAAATGCGATCCACACCGGTCTCGGCGATGCGCTGGACATTTTCCAGTGTGATGCCGCCTGAGGCTTCCAACTCGGCGCGTTTGGCTGTGTGGTTTACCGCAAGGCGCATATCGGCCAGCGAGAAATTGTCGAGCAGGATTAACTGCGCGCCTGCTTTCAATGCCTCATCCAGCTCTGCCATGGATTCGACTTCAATCTGTATGGCGACACCCGGCGGAGTGATCTGGAATGTGTGTTCCAGCACCTTGCCGATACCGCCAGCCGCAGCAATGTGGTTTTCCTTGATGAGTACGCCGTCAAACAGACCGATACGCTGATTATGCCCGCCGCCCACCTTCACTGCATGTTTCTGTGCCATGCGCAGTCCGGGCAGGGTTTTGCGTGTATCCATAATTCTGGCGTGCGTGCCGCGGGCTGCATCGACGTAATGGCGCGTCTGCGTGGCGACGGCCGATAGTGTCTGCAGGAAATTCAGGGCCGGACGCTCGGCAGAAAGCAGTGCCCGTGCATTGCCGCTTATTTCGCACAATGTCTGACCTGCTGCGGCAGGATCGCCTTCATTCAATTTCCAGTCGATCCTGCAATTCGGGTCGAGGGTCAGGAAACAGCCCTCGAACCATGGTATTCCGCACAGCACCATCGCTTCGCGCGTTGTGACGGTTGCGTGCGCCAGTGCCTGTTCCGGGATCAGTTGCGCTGTGAGATCGTTGTCGCAGCCATCTTCGGCCAGAGCGGCGGCAACATTGGTACGGATGTGGTAGGCGAGCGTTGTGTGGGACATGGCACATTTCCTTGAATGGGGGCGTAGTATAAGGGATGGAACAGGGGGTTGAAATTGTTGCTGCATGCCCCATTTATCCTGCAGTCAGATATTCCGCAGAGGAGTGCATCATGCGTTTCGACAAATTCACCACCAAGCTGCAGCAAGCCCTGGCCGATGCTCAGAGCCTGGCTGTTGGCGCAGACAACCAGCTCATTGAGCCGCAACACCTGTTGCTGGCCTTGCTTAACGATGCCGACAGCGGGGCAGGTTCCTTGCTGGCCCGCGCCGGGGGCAACGTCAATGCGTTGAAGGCAGCGTTGAATGATGCCGTGGCGCGTTTGCCCAAGATCGAAGGTCATGGCGGCGAAGTGCAGGTGGGGCGCGACCTGGGGAACTTGTTTAACCTGACTGACAAAGAAGCGCAGAAACGCGGAGATCAATTTATCGCCAGTGAGATGTTTCTGCTGGCCCTGACCAACGACAAGGGTGAAACCGGCCGCCTGCTCAAGCAGCATGGCGTGTCGCGTGCGCCTTTGGAACAAGCCATTAATGCCGTGCGCGGCGGTGAGTCGGTGGGCTCGCAGGAAGCCGAGGGCCAGCGCGAAGCATTGAAAAAGTATTGCCTGGATCTCACCGAGCGCGCCCGTCAGGGCAAGCTTGACCCGGTCATAGGCCGCGACGACGAGATCCGCCGCGCCATCCAGGTGCTGCAGCGCCGCACCAAGAACAATCCCGTGCTGATTGGCGAACCTGGCGTGGGCAAGACCGCGATTGTCGAAGGTCTTGCGCAACGCATCATCAACGAAGAAGTGCCTGAATCGCTCAAAGGGAAAAAAGTGCTGAGCCTGGATATGGCCGCTCTGCTTGCCGGAGCCAAATATCGCGGTGAGTTCGAGGAACGACTGAAAACGGTACTGAAAGAGATTGCCCAGGAAGAGGGCCGCATCATCGTTTTTATCGACGAACTGCATACCATGGTTGGCGCCGGCAAGGCCGAAGGTGCGATCGACGCGGGCAACATGCTTAAACCCGCGCTGGCGCGCGGCGAACTGCATTGCATCGGCGCGACCACGCTTGATGAGTATCGGAAATACATCGAAAAAGACGCCGCGCTGGAGCGCCGTTTCCAGAAAGTACTTGTGGACGAGCCCTCGGTGGAATCCACTGTCGCCATCTTGCGCGGTCTGCAGGAAAAATATGAACTGCACCACGGCGTCGAAATTACCGATCCGGCCATCGTTGCGGCAGCGGAGCTTTCGCATCGCTACATTACCGACCGTTTCCTGCCGGACAAAGCCATCGACCTGATCGACGAGGCTGCTGCGCGTATCAAGATGGAGATCGATTCCAAACCGGAAGTCATGGACAAACTCGACCGTCGCCTGATCCAGTTGAAGATTGAGCGCGAAGCGGTAAAGAAAGAAAAAGATGAAGCCTCGCGCAAGCGCAAGGATTTGATAGAGGACGAAATCAGGAAACTGGAACGCGAATACGCCGACCTTGAAGAAATCTGGAAAGCGGAGAAAGGCGCTGCCCAGGGTGCGGCCAGCGTGAAGGAAGAAATTGATCATGTACGTGCCGAGATGGTTTCCCTGCAACGCGAAGGCAAACTGGAAAAAGTGGCCGAATTGCAATACGGCAAGCTGCCGCAACTCGAGGCCAAGCTGAAGGAAGCCGCGCAGCGCGAAGCAGAAAGCGGCGGACAAAAGAACAAGCTGTTGCGTACCCATGTTGGCGCGGAGGAAATTGCCGAAGTGGTCAGCCGTGCCACCGGTATCCCTGTGAGCAAGATGATGCAGGGCGAGCGCGACAAGCTGTTGCATATGGAAGACAAGATGCATGAGCGCGTCGTGGGTCAGGATGAGGCTGTGCGTCTGGTATCGGACGCGATCCGCCGTTCACGTTCCGGCCTGTCTGATCCGAATCGTCCCTATGGTTCCTTCCTGTTCCTCGGCCCGACTGGCGTGGGCAAGACCGAACTGTGCAAAACGCTGGCGAATTTTCTGTTCGATTCGGAAGAACACCTTATTCGGATCGACATGAGCGAATTCATGGAGAAGCATTCTGTTGCGCGCCTGATTGGTGCGCCGCCCGGCTATGTCGGCTATGAAGAAGGCGGTTACCTCACGGAAGCCGTGCGCCGCAAACCCTATAGTGTGATCCTGCTCGACGAAGTGGAGAAAGCGCATCCCGACGTGTTTGGTGTGCTGTTGCAGGTGCTGGACGACGGCCGCATGACCGACGGACAGGGTCGTACTGTGGATTTCAAGAATACCGTGATCGTGATGACCTCCAACCTCGGCAGTCAGATGATCCAGCAGATGGAAGGTGACGACTACCAGGTTGTGAAACTGGCTGTGATGGGCGAAGTGAAGAACTACTTCCGTCCCGAATTTATCAACCGCATCGACGAGGTGGTGGTATTCCATGCGCTGGACGAAAAGAACATCAAGAGCATTGCGCGTATCCAGTTGCGCGGTCTGGAAAAACGCCTGGCCGCGATGGAGATGAAGCTGGAAGTGACCGACGCTGCATTGTCCGAGATCGCCAACGCGGGCTTCGACCCGGTGTACGGCGCACGTCCGTTGAAGCGCGCAATACAGGCGCAATTGGAGAACCCGCTGGCCAAGCATATCCTTGAGGGACTCTTCGCCGCCAAGGACACCGTCAAGGTGGATTGCAAAGGCGGGGTGATGCGGTTCGACAAGAACTGATCAAAGGCAGGCGGGTATGATATGGTCTACCCAGCCGCGTATTTTTTATTCATTTCCCGGGCAAATGCTATGCAGATTGAATTCCTGACCTCAACCCAGCCGCCAAGTTTGCTGCGCAAACTGGCGGCCTTGATTGTGACTGCGACAGTAATTGGTCTGGCGCTGATGTTTTCGGTGGTGGTGGTCTCGATTATTGTGGTTGTCGGCGCGATCGCCTGGGCTTATCTCTGGTGGAAAACCAGAGAGTTGCGCAAACAGATGCGTGATTTCACTCCGCCGGAAACGGAGCAGGAGCAGAAAATGGGCGATGAGGAAGTGTTCGAGGGCGAAGTGATCCGGGTGGTTGAGGTTGAGTCCCGGGATGAAAGATAAGCACACCTGTACGCGGTTGAGTCAGGCAGCAACTACCTTCAAGAGCCAGTACATGACTGCCGCACCGAAAAAAACACCGGCAATGAATGTCTGAATACCGCCACCAGCGCGAGCCTCCGGTTTGTTGTTCTCGTCTGATGGCTGTACTTTTTCCCATTCGTCGATGACCTGCCGTGCCTCGTCATAGTCTTCTTCCGCAACAAGCACGCGCACAAAACCCATTGCCTGCAATTCGCCGATACCACCCTGTAAATATTCACCATCGATTCTTCCCGAAATGCCGCGTTGTGCAAGCAGGTCCAGAACCATGTGTGCATCCAGGCCGCTGGATGCTTCGAATACGCTTTTCATAAATTGCTCATATTCTGTATGGCGTTGATACAAGTGAAAGCAGCATCGTCATGCAAGCAACATATACAACACAAGACACAGCGCGGCGGCGGAAATGATGAATGACAATACACTAAAGGTCAACGCGCGCCGGTAGTTCTTTTCCGCGAGCGACGTTCCCTTTTCCAGCGCTTCAACTGCACTCTGTATATGTGTGGCCAGGGATTTGATGTGGGCATCGTTCTCTGACGCCGCAGCCTGAAGCTCGGTGATCTGCTGTTGCAGCAATGCCGCCTGATTGGCGGAGTCTGAATTTTTCTTGGTGAATACCGGTGCCGCCGCCGATACGATGGTACCGACATGCGGCAGGAGGGATTTGAGTACGGGAATGAACCAGCCTGCCATGAAAGTATGACTCCTTTGTGAGGTGGGACGCAAAAAATGCTTGCTATGGATGCATGGTAGAACAGAAAGACGTTGCTTGCATCTTTCGATCGAGACCAGATGCCTTCTTTGAAAGTATCATATACCCCAAGACCAATGCTGACCAAACTACGTACAAAATGTGGATACAAATAGAGATACGCCTGAAACCAAAACCACGCGGCTTTCATCTGATTACGGATGAGGTGCTGCGTGAATTGCCTGAACTGCGCAACTTCAGGATCGGCATGATGAATATATTCATCATGCACACCTCGGCTTCGTTGACGATCAACGAAAATGCCGATCCGACCGTGCGCCAGGATTTTGAAGGTTTTTTCAGTCGTGCCGTCCCGGAAAATGAGCCGTATTACAGGCATGAGGATGAAGGCGCTGATGACCTGCCTGCCCACCTGAAATCGAGCCTGCTCGGCAACAGCCTGAATATTCCGGTTGCTGACGGGCAGCCAAAACTGGGGACATGGCAGGGGATATACTTGTGTGAACACAGGAACCACGGGGGCAACCGGCGTATCATAGTTACCGTTCATGGCGAAAATTGAAGGACCAATTATGTCTCCTGCTCCACCCGATGCCCTGCTTTTTATCACGCCTGTTTGTGCGCATTGTCCGGCTGTTCTGAAGTCGCTAAGCGAACTGGTCAAACAGGCACAGATCGGAAAACTGACAGTGGTGAATCTTGCAGCTCACCCGGAACAGGCTGCTGAATATGACGTGAGCGGTGCCCCATGGGTGCGTCTGGGTTCCTTTACCCTTACCGGTGCACAGAGTATTTCCGAGTTAAGACAGTGGGCAAAGTGGGCAAGTGGCGAAGAAGGAACTGCGAATTACGTTGAGCATTTACTGATGGAAGGGGGGTACATGCAGGCCAAGGCGTTTATCGCAGGGGATACGCATCGCCTCAAGCCACTGCTCACCATCGTTGCTGATCCCGAAGCCAACATCTCTGTACGTCTCGGCGTCAGCGCGCTGCTGGAAGCTTATGCCAACATGCCGGAATTGCAGGCTCTGCTGCCGCAACTTGCCGAGCTAACATTTCATGCGGACCATCGCGTGCGCGCGGATGCATGTCATCTGCTCGGCCTTACCGGAAGCGCAACTGCGCGCACCTATGTCTCGGCCTGCCTCGATGATGCCAATGAAGAAGTGCGGGAAATTGCACAAGAGGCAATGCAGGTGCTTGCGGCGAGGTAGGCATGCGGATGATCTGATCCCTGGTTTTTTTCTGAAATACCCATCATGACTTTGCATGAATCGGGTTCATGTCTGTGGCAAATTGTCTGAAGCATTGAACTGTCCTTCCAGCTCCCGGACTAAATAATCAAGGTAATTGTTTCATTCAGCCGGATCAAGTGTTCCGGGCGAGTAGACTTCCCGGGATGTGAGGAGTGTTCCTGTAACCCATGGAGGAGCAGATGCCAAGTTACAAAGTCTTTTATACCGACAAGCCGCTTCCTGATGGAGATATGCCGGATTTTTCATTCATCCTGCCGCTTGAATTTGTAACCAAAGATGAAGCCCTGAATAAGGCATTCAAACTCATTCACGGCGGCGCTGTTGTCTGGAAGATTGATGGTCCGGAAGGTTATCATGCTGATCGAACAGAAATCGAAAAGCAGTATCTGATTTTTAAAGCCACCTGATTCAGTACAGGCCGTAACGACTCGCATGAGTTCGTGTGCCAGATGTCCGTATATTCAGATGCCGCTGAGGTTCTTTTATTCGGTTGGGGCTGTCTGTGTAAATTTTTTCATGGAGATCGTTTCGTCGATCTTATGCAGATAGTGCTGTACTACCTGAGTGTTTGCGGGTAAATCACCGCTGTTCTCAACCTTTTTGCGAAATGATGCCTCGCCAACGCGCCTGAATATCGTGTCATCCTGCTCCCACAGAATCTGAAATATGGCGAGGGAATCCTGCTTGCCCCGAAATGCGGCGCGCATGACAGGACGCACCCTGTCGGCAAAGCCGCCTGGCAGTGCATCAATAACTGCTTGTGTGGTCAGGATTTGCCTTGCTCTCGTGACTGCAGTTACCCGGGAAGCAATATTCACCGCATCTCCAAATACATCGTCTCCCTTGTGAATGACATCGCCGTAATGGAAGCCGATTCGTATAAAGACCGGATTCTTGCCTCCCGGTTTTTGTGCATCAATTGTGCGATGCATGGAGTTGGCCGCCAGGGTCGCCTGAGCAATGCTCGGAAAAGAACACATGATCTCGTCGCCGATGGTCTTGATCAGGGTGCCTTTATGTGAGGCGACCTCCTTGGCCAGGATGTTCAAGGTATGTGCGATTACATGCACCGCCGAATCATTTCCCAATTTGTCGTACAGCGCAGTACTGCCACAAATATCAGCAAACAGGATGACCATTTTGCTTTTATTGGAAATGGGAAAGGTGCCGCTGCCGGTTGGAACGGTAAGGTTTTGCTGGGTTGCGTAATGAATGATTTCCGCGATGCGTATGCGTTTATTCAACAAGGCAAATTCGAGGGGTGACATTCCATCCTTGTTCTTTCCGTGAAGCGTTGCGCCATGAGAAAGCAACAACACCACCAAATCGGCATAATCATTTTCTATGGCAAGAAAGAGCGGAATATCGCTATTTTGGCGAAAATTAACATCCACTCCGGAAATGAGTGATTGATGAAGTGAAGCAAAGTCTCCGTTGCGTATTGCCGCGAGGACTTCGGTTCTGGATTCAATGGTATCGTGTTTTTGCTTATGTACTTCCTGTGCATCGTGTCTGTATGCCTTGAGCATTCTCAGGTAGTACATTTTGTATAGCACGGCAATACAAACAAGCGCGCCCGACGCTGCAATCAGTGCCGATTGGCTGATGCCCAGCTGTCTGGCCAGTTGATCCGGCAAGTTGGCGCCAATTGCCAGAACTGAAACCGAGAGGAACAGCATCAGTTTGAGATAGCGGAACAGGGAAATAACGACGGTCGCAACCAGCGTGACCAACAGCATGTTCTGATCGATGACATTTCCAAGTGCGCCATCGGGAAGATTGGCGGCAAGCGCCATCAGGGAAACAATCAACAGGATTGCAAGTTCATTGTTTGATATTTTGATTTGCATTTGAGCCATCTCCTTCCTGCACCGCATTCACTATCGGCAAAAAGGGGACTGCAAATGTATCGGCAAGACTTTGCTCAGGAAATAACGGATTCCATTCAATGCTTGCATGGAATCCGGCAATCCCGCTGTCTTAGAGCTGCGAAGCTCCTTAGACCGGTAACTTTGCGTCCCTATTTTTCAATAGGTTTGCTTTTATGGCCCTAATTTACTCCAATGCAGGCATCTTTTAAAGACATTTCGAAAGTACGTGTTTCTCTATCCCTACTGAATTACGCATGTTTAAGAAAAGAAGAAATCCGGCAAAGCCGGGCAATTTCACTGGCGATCATTTTTTCTTTCCCTGGCAACGCGTCTTTCAACGGGTGCGTTGAATTTCCGGATATTCTCCTCGGCCTGCTTGAGCGCGGTAATGTCATGGATAATGGCCAGGAGTCTTTCAACACCGTCCTCTGAAGTGATCAATTGTAGATTGACCTCTACAGGGTAGGCGCTTTCATCCTTGCGTACCTGGACAGTCTGGTAAGTGACCGACTCCTGCTCGCCACGATGCAACCGATCAATCATCGCTTCAAAGGATTCGACGCCAGATTCCGGATGCAGGGAAAGCATGTTCTTCTTCTGCAATTGCTCAAGGGTATAGCCGAGATTATTCAGCGCATAATCGTTAGCATAGGTGAATTGCAGCGTGTCGGTATCGAGCATGAATATTTCGTTTGGACTCCGCTTGATGAGGGCATGTTCATAGTGATGCCTGAGCTCCTCGCGGCGCTTTTCCATGCTCCAGACGTGTCGGCGATGCCTGAGGCCGTAAATGCCGAATGCAAATGCCAGCAATAGCACCATCGGCAAATAGGGTGCATGCTTATCGTGCCACCATGCATTCCTGATTTCTGTCACGGGCATTTCAAAAAACAGCGTGACAGGATAGTGCTGCAGGCGCCGCAATACCAGCAAAGCCGTCTTTTTGCCGTCGCTGCTGCGTATTTCGATCTGCCCCTGCTGCGGATGGTTGTTTGCGCGCAGATATTCAGCCATCGCTCCCCAGATTGGCTTGCCATACATTTCATTCAGACTGTCGGCGTCCGGCTCCGGGTAGTGGCCTAGCAGATATCCATCATCGTGCACCAGACCCAGTCCGGTGATTCCGGGAGAGATCGATTCTTTCCAGAATCGTTGCAACATGTCGGTTGGCAGGTTGGCGCTGATGACATAGACCAGCTTGCCAGCACGGTCGGTAACGGCATAGCGCACAGGAACGAACCAGCTTTTGTCGATATGTCCCGTGATGGGCAGGCCAATAGCGAAAGGAGAGTCCCGTCGCAACTTGTCGCGAATCTTCCTGAATTCTGCGTCATTTGCGAGCGAAGGCATATCCGGACGGTTGGGCGTTGTCCCGGTTAACAATATCTGGCCATCGCTACGGATCAGCATGACACTGGCCAGTTCCGTATGCAGACTTTGAAACTGTCTGACCAGCGAAAATGCGCGGTCGAGATCAGGTTTCCTTTGCATGTCGAGCAAATCCGCGCCCAGGTTCTGCATGCCGATTTTCAGCTGGGTGAAATAGATATCGATCGCGTTTTCGTCCAGGGCCGCAATTGTCGACAACTGGCTGGCTGGCCCGGATTCGGCATCTTGCCAGGACGGCGCGATCAGGAATGCAGCGTAGACAAGCAGCACCACTGCAAACAAAGTTGCCGAAAATATCAGAATCCGCCTGGGGCGGTGTTCACGGCTGGTATTTTCCATTTGTATCCTTACAAGCAATGACAGTGCTGAGACGCAAAATATGGCATGAAGCTGAGCAGGATGGCTCGCCGGTCTTTGTAATCTACCACCCCGGATGGCAGGAATTCAACTTGGTTTTTGACGGGGAGCGGGAATCAGATGGTAATTGATGTCGGATCCTTCTTTCACTATTCGACTTGAGTCTGTCAAAGAGATTTTTTGTTTTTCCCTTAATTTACGGATTAAAATCTGTTCATCAGTATTTGTTTCTCAATTTTCCACCATGAAATACCTGTTTCCTCCCCCCGCAGTTGCATCGGTGCCGATCCTGGGCAGTGACGAACATTTTCCGATAAAGCGTATCTTCTGCGTGGGCCGCAATTACGAGGCGCACGCCAGGGAACTGGGGAATGAAGTGGATCGCGAGACACCTTTCTATTTCACCAAGTCAGCGGTTCACTATGTGCCATCAGGCGTAACTGTTCCCTATGCACCGGGCACTGCCAATCTTCATCACGAGATGGAACTGGTGGTGGGCATGGGCAAGGCAGGCTTCCAGATAGCCGAAGACCAAGCGCTTGCGCATGTATTTGGCTATGCCTGCGGACTCGACATGACCCGCCGTGACCTGCAGGCGACGCTGCGCGAAAAGCAATTGTCCTGGGATATTGCAAAAGATTTTGAAAATGCTGCCGTGGTCTCGGCGTTGGCGCCCGCATTGGCAATCGGCCATCCTGGCAGGGGAAAAATTGAGCTTAAGGTCAACGGAGACATTCGGCAGTCTTCAGACCTGGGCCTGATGATTCATTCCGTACCGGCCATCATTGCCCATCTGTCCCGCTACTATTGCCTGCAGCCTGGCGACCTGATCTTCACCGGTACGCCGGAAGGCGTCGGCCCCGTCATTGCCGGAGACCGAATCAAAGGGATGATTGAAGGAGTAGGCGAGATCGCGCTGAATATCGGAGAGGCAGATTCGCAATGAGGTAGTGCCAGGCCAGGGGCTGACTGAATTTCGGGTGCTGCAGCAAAGCATTGCGATGCCGGTCCCGGTTACGCACCCCTTCCCGCCATCGCTATCTTCGCGTTCCTACTCCATTCGCTTGAGCACATACCGCAGATCGAAATCCAGCACCCGGGCTGCGAGACGGTCAATAGTTGTCACGGTCTTGTGTTCAGCCTTGTCTTCGGTATTCTCCACATCGCCTTCCAGATTGCCGTGTTCGTGTTCCAGTAGTTTGCGCAAAGACTCGATATTGCTCATACCTGCCTTGGGTTGGTTGCGCTGGTATGCATTGGCAGCAGCAATCAGGTGACGATCCAGCTTCGCAGCGAACGCGGGATCAAGCAGCTTGTTGCCGGGCCATGTGCCAACGTGCGAACGGATGCGCTCCAGCAACTGGGCGGCATCGAACGGTTCCGGCACGGCAATGGCGGGAACCGCAACAACGCGAGATACGAAACTTTTTTGCTTCAGGTCTCTCAGCTGACTTTTGATTTTTCC
This sequence comes from Sideroxydans sp., assembly GCA_050287265.1. Lineage (GTDB taxonomy): Bacteria > Pseudomonadota > Gammaproteobacteria > Burkholderiales > Gallionellaceae > Sideroxyarcus. The sequence continues at coordinate 30,348 of JBNKBO010000021.1, forward strand.
AGTCGGGCCTCTATCGACAGGTATAAATACCGGTGTTCTCCCGCGAAATTGGGCGATGCCAATTCCCGGAATATCCTTGCTGGAAAAACCAAATCCATCCTGGTTTGCTCCTGGCTTCAATCCTTTGTTGGCGAAATAATATCGCCACACAATTTGCAGTCCTCCCGCATTATGCGACCAGACAAGTCCAGTCCAGCTTTGAGGAGTTGTAAGGGCTGCACTGCCAACCTCGTCCATTTTCTCAATTGCCTCGAGATCCCTGCCTTGACCACGCTTCTTCAGCGGCGCCTCGGAAACAATATCGCTGACCGGGAAAACGGAAAATGAAGCCAAAGACTGCCTGCTGGATGAAGCGTTTTTCAGATGAAAGGAGTAAGCGATATCAGCTTCCTTCAAATCGAATGCCGATAAAACAGCAGGCTCAATTTTTGTTGGCGGAACATATACGATCTGACGCTGTACTTTGCCTTTCTTGTTTCCCGAAAGATCATCTCCGAGATATGTAACCTGGTAATCGCCGGTTTTCGAGTCAAGGACAATACTTTCACCGGAGAGTCCATAGGCTTTTGAAGTGATTGCCATGGCTGCAAAAACAATGCTGGCTATTGAAAATATCGAACGCAATTTCATTCCTTTCTATTGATCAAATGCATGTGGAAACAATTCCGGACAGAATCACCAGCGTAATCAAAAGGTGGTGTCCATCCTGATTTTACAGCCATCTTTCAGGAAAATAAGCCGCGCGCAAAAGCAGGATCAATTGAGCTGAAGCCGGTGAATGATGCCAATCCTGCAACAATATTCATGAATTGTATGAATCATTCCCCCCAACTGGCTTGCGAGGAATGCAGAGTAAGAGCGCAAGCTTAAGCGCTGCTTAAGTATCAAAAATCATGAGAATTCGCAAAGATACCTGAACAGTATAACGCCTGAAATAGAATATGCATGTACGTATTGGCAAAGCTGGAATGAAATGGCAGAAATCAGGAGCGGAGAACTGAACCGCTCAATGAGCAAGACCGAGTGCCCTTCGAAATGCTCAGGGCAAACGGAATGAATCGGTGCTTCCCTGGCATCCGACTATCGAAATGCCCGGCATTCAGGCTCATTTTCCAGAAACCCCTGCGAGACTGAAGCATGGCGATGCCAATATCCGGAAACTCCTTCTTCTTTATTATCGGCGGTTTTGTTGCGTTGTTCCTTCTTGGCGCGATGACCTTGAATGGATCGTGGATGCCAATGCGCTGAGTTGCTACGATCACAGCGACAAAACATCGTGAAGCTGGGCGCTTTGGTCTGCCTGATCTGGTGTCGCTTCAAATCCAGCCATTTCTTTAACGTATATTTAACGCATATTTAACGATTTAATAACAAGTGTCTTGGTAAGGTCTTTGCAATTTTTTCCAGCATTTATCAAATTACATGAGACGAAAGAATCGCGAGCGCCAAAAGCCGGAAGCAAGCGGCAATAGCACGACAATTCAAACGTTCGATGGCTTAAAGGCAATACAGGAACACCTGCGTCACATCGCCAGACTGAAGGATTTCCTGTGTGCCATGACCAGGAAAATACCTGACATACCGCTGAGCTGCTATCCCGAATGCCTGGTTGCACAGTGGATGCACAGCGAGAATGTCCTGGAATGCGCGAATCGCAAATTGCTCAAAACAGTATGCCTGCGCTGTGAAGATTTTCACGAGCTCGCCGCCCAATCGGTGTTGATTACAAAAATGGACACACCTGAGCCGATATCAGATGTCATCCAGGCAGCCAGGGACTTTGAAAACGCCTCAAACAGGTTCCAGAGGGCACTGGCGGATTTGCACGTCGAATGCAGGCTCAATCAATAAGTATCAGTCAATTCCCGGAAACCGTAGCATTCCTTTACTTGAGGAAACACAGGGCAACTACTGTACTGAAACAGTCTTGATAAAAAGAGAAAGCCCTGCGCTGCCGATTCTTCGCTAAAGCGTATTTTTCCGGATGACCCGGGGCTAAAACCTGTTCCGGACAAGGGTGAAGACGAAGTCACGCCATGACTTTATGTCATAATGCCAAGGCATTGACATTGCTCACTCAAGGGGAAGTGGTGGATTCCGGGTTATTGATTCACGCAGGCAACAAGTTCACGCTCGAACTGGTTGATAAACCGGATTCCGGTCAGGTGGTGATCAAATATCCGACGGCTGCCAATCCCTCACCCGCGGTACTGGCGCGTCTGGAGCATGAGTACTCGGCTGGCTCATTGCTGCGGATTGCCAATGTGCGCGAAGTGCTCGGGCGCACCACCTGGAAACAACGCCCGGCCATCGAACTGAACTACGTCGCTGGCGAAACTTTCAAATCCTACTTTCAAATACCCGAGCACCGTCACCTGGAAACGGTTTTGAGCCTGGCCCGGAGCGCGGCGGCAACCCTGGCGGAAATCCATGGCGCCGGCGTGCTGCATCGGGACATCGCCGCCAGCAACCTGCTGGTCGCGAAAGATGGCAAGCGCGCTGTTTTCATCGATCTCGGCTTCGCCACGCGCAGCGGCCGGAACGATTCGAGCTATGTTGCTTCCATAGAAGGCCAGTTGCCTTATCTCTCGCCCGAGCAGACGGGGCGGCTTGACATGCCGGTCGATGCGCGCAGCGATCTTTATTCCTTCGGCGTTGTACTCTACGAAATGCTCACCGGCACGCTGCCGTTCCAGGCAGAAGATCCTGCGGGCTGGGTTCATGCCCACCTGGCGCGCATGCCTGACTCGCCGCGGCGGCGGGTGCCGGAGTTGCCGCAAGTGGTCTCGGACATCGTCATGCGCCTGCTGGCCAAAGTGCCCGACGACCGTTACCAGACGGCGCAAGGTCTGTGTGGCGATCTGACGCTATGCCTGGATGCGTTGCACAACAGCGGCGACGTGCCGCCGTTTCAACTCGGGCGGGCCGATCACTCGGGGCGCTTGCGCTTGCCGCCGCACCTCTACGGACGGGAAGGCGAACGGGATTTTTTGCGCGTGGCGCTGACGCGCGCGGTTGGCGGCAAACCGGGCGTCCTGTTCGTGACCGGTTTCTCCGGTACCGGCAAGACCGCACTGGTGAACGAACTGCGTTTCCCCACCGTTGCCACCGGCGGCCGTTTCGTCAGCGGCAAGTTCGACCAGACCTTGCGCGCGATTCCATACGCAGGGTTCGCCGAAGCGTTCACCCAGATGTGCCAGCAACTGCTCGGCGGCACGGCGGGTGAACTGGCGGCGTTCCGTGGCCGCGTACTGGAGACACTGGGTGCCAATGCCAGCCTGCTGCTCGAGTTCGTGCCGGTACTCGAAGCCATCATCGGCTCCCAGCCCGTGCCGCAACCCTTGCCGACGCTGGAATCGGCCAACCGTTTTGCCATGACCCTGCTGGGCTTCTTTCATTGCATGGCCGATGCGGAACATCCGCTGCTGCTGTTTCTCGACGATCTGCAATGGTCCGATGCCGCATCTCTGGAACTCCTGCACATGATCGTGAGCCGTTCGGTGTGCCGGCATTTTCTGATCGTCTGCGCTTATCGCGAAGCCGAACCCGGTGCCGTCCACGCGCTGCCCGGCCTGATGGAGAGTCTGCGGAACGAGGGCGGGCACGTCGAAAAACTGTCGCTGGCCGGACTCTCCCTCTCCCAGAGCGAAACCATGCTCGCCGACATGCTCGATGTATCGCCGGAAAAAGCCGCGCCGCTGGCGGCGACGATCCATGCCAAAACCGGCGGCAATCCCTTTTTCATGCGTCAGGTGCTGCAGACCCTGGCCGAAGAGGGTGCGTTGCATTTCGATGCGCAAGCCGATGCCTGGCAGTGGGAAGACATGCGCGTCAATGCGCTCGGCATCAGCGACAACGTCATCGAGCTGATGCTGCGCAAGATCACCGGCCTGCCGCCCGGTGCACGCACGGGTTTGCAAGTGGCCGCCTGTATAGGCAATACATTCACGTTCGATCTGGCCGACAACGGCTTGCCGGACGGGAGCGAAGATGCCAGGACCTTGCTTGCGCCGGCGGTCGAAGAGGGACTCATCGCCGTGCTCAACGGGCATGCGCGCTTTACGCATGACCGCATTCAGCAGGCCGTGTACCAGACACTTTCGGCAGCGGAAGCGCAGCGTATCCATCTGGCGCTCGGCCGTCACCTGCTGGCACACGGCGGTGGCCGCGATCAATTGCTTGCCGCCGTGCAGCAACTCAACCTCGGCGCGCCCCTGATCGAGGCGGAAGAGGAATGCCAGCGCCTGGCAACGCTCAACCTGGAAGCCGGACGCACGGCCAAATCGGCCATGGCCTACAGCGGCGCCGGCGATTTCTTCTCGCAGGGGGAACAGATGCTCGCCCGCTGTTCCCATGCACCGGCCGCCGTCCTGTTCGAATTGCGCTTGCAGCGCGCGGAGATCGAATTTCTCGCCGGCAACGTGGCTTCGGCGGTCGGCAATTTGCGCGCCCTGCTGGCCGAAGCGCCCGATGCGCAAGCGCGCGCGCACATCTATGAGTTGCTGATCGGCATTAATACCGTCGAATTCAATCTGCCCGAAGCGCTGGCCACCGGTGTCGAAGCGCTGAAAGAACTGGGCGTCGTCATACCCGTGCTGGATTCGGATGCGGCCCTGCACAGCGAGGCCGACGAAATCGATCGCCTGCTGGCCGAGCGCGACATGGACCGTATCGACCAATGGCCGGAAATGACCGACCGCAACGCATTGGCCGTCATGGGCCTGCTGACGCACCTGGTGCCGACCGCCTATATTGCCAACGCCGGGATATTTCCGGGGCTGGCGATCGAGTTCGTGCGCAGGGCGATCACAGGAGGCTTGTCGCCTTACGCGCCGTTCGCCGTTTCCGCCTATAGTCTGCTGTTGTCCTTCAAGCTGCAACGCTTCGAGCAGGCAGGCGCCCTCGGACGTCTCGCCGTCAGACTGGCGGAACGGCCGGACGCGCAGGCGTTGCGCGCGCGCGTTCATTTCTTCAGCGCCGTCCTCATCCAGCACTGGTCCGAACCGCTTGCCGCAACGCTGCCCCATCTCGAGGCCGCCTGGAAGGTTGGTATCGAAAACGGCGACCTGCAATTCGCCTCCTATTGCATCAACCACATTCACGGCAACGGATTGTTCGCAGGCCAGTCGCTGGCCGAACTGGAACAAAGCTTCAAACGTTTCGACGACATCAACAACGTCATTCGCCAGGAGGACGGCCAGCAGTTCTTTTCCATGCTTCGCCACACTGTCGCCGCATTGCGCAAGCCCAGCGAAGAACTGGAGGACATTACCGCCGAATACGGCGGCCGGCAGATCGTGGAAGTCTGGCGCAAATACGGCAGTGCGACCGTACTCTGTTTCTACCATGTGCTGCAGACACTGCTTTGCGTGCTGCTGGAACGTCCTGCCGAAGCGCTGGCCGCCGCCGACCAGGCAGCGGTTTATCTTGGCGGCGTCGGCGGCATGACGTGGGTGCCCCAGCATCACTTCCTGCGCGCGCTGGCTGTGGCCAGCGCCTGCCACGACCAGCGGATTGCGCGTGAAGAGGGCATGCCGCAGATCGCCGAGCATTGCCGGCTGCTGACCGAATGGGCGACGCACAGCCCGGAGAACTATCGCGCCAAACAATTGTTGATCGAAGCGGAAATGGCCGATCTCGACGGCCATCGACGCGGCCAGCTGCTCGACGCCTACGACGCGGCGATTGCCGCCGCCGCGCAGGCCGGCTGCAGTCTGGACGAAGCCCTGGCCAATGAGCGTGCTGCGGGTTGCTGGGCACGGCGTGGCAAGCCGCATCTTGCCGGCATGTATTTGCAGCGGGCATTGCTGGGCTACGAATTCTGGGGCGCCGATGCCAAAGTGGCGCAGTTGCAGCGCGATCAACTGCCGCTGCTGGGCGCGGCCCGGCTGCAACAGCACGAATCCGGCAATTCCTCCAGCAGCAGCAGCAGCGGGCTGCACGCGGTGGACATCCAGTCCGTGCTCAAGGCCGCACAGACCGTGGCCGGCGAACTGGTGATGGACCGCATGCTTTCGCGACTGATCCAGATCGTTGTCGAAACCGCGGGCGCCCAATGCGGCTACCTGTTACTGGAACAGGACGGCGAATGGCGTGTCGTGGCCGAGCAACTCCCCGACCGCGAAGCGGGGGAAGTGCTGCAATGGCGCCTGCTGGAGGATTTTCCCGATATCGCCGCCAGCATCGTCCAGTACGTGGCGCGCACCATGGAAACGGTGAGTCTCGACGACGCGCACAAGTCCGCGCTGTTCGGCGCCGACGCCAGCATCTTCCGGCGCGGCTGCAAGTCGGTGCTGTGCCTGCCGATCATCAACCGCGGCAGTCTGGGCGGCATCCTGTATCTGGAAAACAACCTCGCCACGCACGCGTTCACGCGCACGCACAAGCGGGTACTGCAATTGCTGACGGCGCAGGCGATCTCCTCGCTCGAAATCTCGCGCTACTACGCGCGCGTGCAAGCGCTCAACCAGTCGCTCACGGCAGAGATCGAAGAACGCAAGCGCACTGAACAAAAGCTGGACTTCCTCGCCCACCATGACGCGCTGACCCAACTGCCCAACCGGCGCCTATTCTATGACCGCGCGCAACATGCGATCACCAAGGCGCAGCGCACCGGGGACTATGTGGCAGTGATGTATCTCGATCTCGATCAATTCAAGGCCATCAACGACAGCCTGAGTCACCAGGTCGGCGACTACTTACTGCAAGAAGTGGCGAAACGCCTGAGCGCCCTGGTGCGCGACGGCGACACCCTGGGGCGGCTCGGCGGCGACGAATTCGTCCTGCTCATGGAGGGCGAACTCGATCCGCACAATCTGCCCGTGGTTGCCACCAAGCTGCTATCGGCGTTTCACGCTCCCTTTCACGTCAGCGAATACGATCTCTACCCGACCTGCAGTCTTGGCATCTCGCTCTATCCGGACGATGCTGCCGACGCCGACCAGTTGCTGCAAAACGCCGACGCCGCCATGTACCGTGCCAAGCAACTTGGGCGCAACGCATATCAATTCTTCTCGTCCGACCTGGCCGCTACAGCCGCGGAACGTCTGGCGCTGGAATATGACCTGCGCCGCGCAGTTGAACGCGAAGAATTCGAATTGTACTTCCAGCCCCAGGTCGCACTGGACAGCGGCAAAGTGACAGGCGCCGAAGCCGTGATCCGCTGGCGCCATCCCGAACGCGGCTTGTTGATGCCCGGCAGTTTCATTCCCCTCGCGGAAGAGACGGGCGGCATCATCGCAATCGGCGAATGGGTGTTGCGCCAGGCCTGCCGGCAACTCGCGGCGTGGCGCCGGGACGGTATTTCGCTGCCTAGCGTGGCCGTCAACGTCTCAGGCGCGCAGTTCAATTGGCAGGGCGGCTTTGCGTCGCTGGTGCAAGGCATCATGGAGGAATCCGGGGTCGCGACGGCATGCCTGGAAATCGAACTGACCGAAAGCGTCATCATGCAGGACGTGGAACAGGCGATGCATGCGCTTGCCGGACTGAACGCCCTGGGCATCCGGCTGGCGATAGACGATTTCGGTACCGGCTATTCCTCGCTCTCCTACCTTCATCGCCTGCCGGTGCAACGGCTCAAGATCGACCGTTCGTTCGTCCGCAACCTGCCGGATGCCCAGGACCATGCCATGATCGTGCAAGCGATCATGGACCTTGGCCGCAACCTCGGCAAACACGTGATCGCCGAGGGCATCGAAACCGAAGCGCAACGTGCATTCCTGCGCAAGGCGGGATGCACGGAAGGGCAGGGCTTCCTGTTTGGCGGCCCGATGAGTGTCGCGGAATTCACCGAGCTTTTGCGCGGACAAGCTAATTAAACAGGCCGTCATTCCCGCGAAGGCGGGAATCCAGGTAGTCAAATTATTCTCACGGAGTGAGACAACACCGTAAATACAGCTTTGTCCGCTACGCGGTAACTGTTTAACAACTGGATTCCCGCCTGCGCGGGAATGACAATACGGTGTTTTTTGTGTGTTGATTTGTTTATTGCAGCAGTTACAGAGTGCGCTTGCGCACCTCACCGAACTTCATCCCCTCTCCCTTAGCAAGGGAGAGGGTTGGATCAAATGAAAAACATTCAAAACCTTTTAAGCAAATGCTGGAAACTGACTTTCATATTTATCCTGACTGCAACCCCGGCAGTTGCAGAAGATTTTGCTAAAAGACTTTCAAATGCCGCTGTCGAAATCACCGCAGACGAAGTGACTTACGACCCCACCTATTTTTCAATCCCGTATCCGAATGGCGATGTGCCAAAGGACAGGGGTGTTTGCACGGACGTGGTGATCAGGGCATATCGAAAACTCGGCATCGATCTGCAAAAAGAAGTGCATGTCGACATGGCAAGCAACTTCTCAAAATATCCCGGCACCTGGGGCCTGAAAAAAACCGATACCAATATCGATCATCGCAGAGTGCCAAACCTGCAAGTATTTTTTACGAGACACGGAGAAAAACTGGAAGTGACGGCAAAGCCGTCAGACTACAAAGCGGGCGATATCGTCACCTGGATGATTCAAAAAAGACTGCCTCATATCGGTATCGTGAGCCACATAAAAAACCGGGATAAAAAACGCCCAATGATTGTGCACAATGTGGGCGCGGGGCAGGTGCTCGAAGACGTCCTGTTTGAATATCCAATTACCGGGCATTACAGGTATACGCAGTAAATAAGCGCAACTCTCAAGCAAACCTCAAACATTCAGCGGCTTGCAGGCTTTTTCAGGTAATTCATCGAAAATCGGCCATCCCCCTCCTGACCGTCCGCCGGTCCTGTACCTGTCTGCAGCCTGATAACCCTACTGGCAGATAACCCTTCCGGGCTATCCACCTTTCGGGCAAAAGGGAGTAACTTGCCCGCCGTTGGGTTGGGCAAGGAGATGCCGCTCTCTGGCATGTTTGCGCCTGACCTGTTCACCCGGAAAGATCCATTTTTTATCTTCAAGGAAAGGGCATAAAGCATGAAGAGTATTAACTTGAGTGTACTGACGCTATTGGCTGGCCTGCTGAGCACAAGCGTTGTCGTTGCCGGAGAAATCAACCCTGCGAGCCTGCCTGATCGCAAGCAGACCATCGCCGAGAAATACCTGAGCGCCAAAGAAGCCGCAGCGCTCAAGCAGCGCATGGGCAAAAAAGCATTGCTGGTAGATATCCGCACCCAGGCCGAGATACTGTTCGTTGGAGAAGCCGATGCGGTTGATGCCAACATCCCGTACCTGCTTGCCGATTTCTCGGCATGGGATGACAAAAAGGCACGCTTCAAACTTTCACCCAACCCGAACTTCATCAGCAAAGTGGGCGAACTGGTATCGAAAGCGGGGCTGAAAAAAGACTCCACCATCATTGTGATGTGCCGCTCGGGCGACCGCAGCGCGCGCGCTGCCGACGACCTGACCACGGCCGGATACACCAATGTCTACTCACTGGTTGAAGGCTTCGAAGGCGATGTCGCCAAAAACGGCCCCAACACAGGCAAGCGCACCGTGAACGGCTGGAAGAATGCAGGCCTTCCCTGGAGCTACAGCCTGGACAAGAACAAGATGTATCTCGACTGATCAACACCGCATCAGTGAGGCAAAGAAAAAGCCCGGAATAAAACTCCGGGCTTTTTTTGTGGAAAGAAATTTAATACAGACCACCTGTCACTGTGTTTCCAGTGAGGTCTTGATCATTCTTCCCCTCTCTCTCTGGGAGAGGGTCAGGGTGAGGGGACACTCGTTGAATCCTCACCCCCCGGGATGATCTAACTGCTCCTGAGATCCTCAACCAGAATACTACGCACTGCGGCCTCGGACTCCTCATGGCGCCAGGGCTCTTGCAATGCCGCCGAGTACCAATCCTGCATCGGCTTCAATTCCAGCAGGCGCGAAACATACTGCATGGCTGCCGGCCTCAATTGCAGGGCATAGGCCTGCACGCGGAAAGCAACCGGCGCAAAGAAAGCATCAACCGCAGTGAATCGCGGCCCGGCCAGAAACGGCCCGCCGAATTTATCCAGCCCATCCAGCCACAGCCCATTCAGTCGTTCCAGCTCAAGCGCAAGCGGCCCATCAATATCGCCCAGCCGGGCGCGGACGCCGCAATTCATGGGGCATTGCCCCCTCAACTCAAAAAAGCCGGAGTGCATCTCCGCCGCAGCGCTGCGCGCCCATGCGCGCGCCACCGCATCCGAAGGCCACACATGCTCGTGCCGTTCGGCCAGGTATTCAACAATGGAGAGCGAATCCCACACCAGCAGTTCTCCGTCTTTCATGCATGGAACCCGACCCGACGGCGATATATCGTCAACGGAAACCCATCCTGGCACCTTACCAAGGGGAACAAGCGTCTCAGTGAACGGAATGGAAAGCTCGCGCATCAGCACCCATGGGCGCAAAGACCAGGAGGAATAATTTTTATTGGCGATGAAGAGTTCGTACATATTGCTGTGCCTTTCCGTGTATTAACCTGTTAATGGCTTGAGATAGGCATGGTTTTTCACTTTAGTTTGTTGTCAAAACTATTGCGATGCTGCCCCAATATCACCCTGTGAGATAAATTCGAGCCTGAATTGACCCGGCCCTTTTGTTACTTATGAATATCATCATTGGTGTTTAGCTTGTCAGCATGATCTAGCAAAATGATTATTTTTTTTAAACATTCAGTCATTTCCTGATTGGCATTGGATTGATGGATGTATGAAATAGCAGCTTCTACTAAATCGTTAATTGCAATTTCATCATCATCAATACGTTTGATGCCAACATCTTCTAGTAATCCCGCAAACCACTTTAGTCCTGAAATGTCGGGCCTAGTAATCATTGGTTTTACTACCGTGCGGACGGTACGCCCCTTAATGCTTAAACGCTGAGCTGCATTCGATACTGCAAATCCAAATTTCTCCCAAAATAGAGGTGCAATATCAATATTTTGCTGACTAACAATTCCAAATACGTCATCTGCAAAACTATGTTTGTGAACATCTGCTAGTCCATTCACTAGATTTACCAAGTGTTTGGTTTCAATCTTAATTGCTGATTCTGATTTAATTGTCTTCTTCGCAAGACTCAGTAGGGCATTCCGCAATGGTTCGCCCAAATTTGTTTTGTTCCTATATCCCAATAGATCTTCGACAGTCTTTACTATCCAAGTATAAGTTTCAATATTTTTTTCCCAAGTAAGTTCATCCACATTTTGGAGTATACCTATGCACTTTTGGATGAATTTTTTGTCATCTTTCCCACCCTCGGTGAGAGTGATATTAAGTAGCTGGGTGTTCTTAAGTTCAAGTGATGTTTCGTTTGCATATAAGGTAAGCAAGTTCCTGTGTTGAATATTAAAACGAATTATGTCACTTTGAATTCTTGTATTGTTTCGCTTTTCATTTGATGCTGCATTTGAAAAGGCATCAACTTCGCTTGCAAAAGCGTCAACGCTGGTCAATGCAAAGGAGCTGAATATATTTTCCAAGTCCTCCTTGGATTCGAGGAGAATGTTGGTTGCATGGGAAATAAGGGGTTTTGCTGCTGCAGCCTTAATTGATAAGTCGAGTAGTAGTCTATGCATAGATAAATCACTTATCCCAGAGACAACCTCGTCTGTGATTGCCAATACATCAGGTGAGGCGGCAATTACTTTTTGAATGAAACCCTGGCCAGCGCTAGCATTCCCAACAGCTGCTGGTAACGTGGCGTCTGGCCTTATCTTGAGGATGGTTAGAATTATGATTGCTGCACACTCACTCTCATTTTGAGTGGCTACCGCATGGAGGTGGTGATGTAGCCAACCGCTGTTAACAATATCTGGCAAGCTAGCTAAAGTTGTTTCACTGTCTTTTGCTAGTGTAAACGCAGTAAATAGGAGAGACTCTAAGAAATCCGCGGTCAAAACTGGTTGCGAAAATACTTGTGGTGTTACCGCGCGACTAATTGAATTAGTAAAATCGTGGTTTGATAAAATCAATTCGCGCTTAATAGCATAGTGGTCGTTCCAACTAAATTTGAATTGCTTAATACATTCGTTGATTATGTAATCCTTGATCTGATTTAGTCCTGCAACAGGAATAAATGCGGAAAGAATGTGTTTATTATCATCAAATTCATAACAAAAGTTACCCCACAATTCGGGAGAAATAGGCAGTTGAATTGGGTTATTTGAATTTATTGGTAAAAGCGACTTAATGCGTGGGATTCTTACTATATGTTTTATCCCATAAGTCCACGAATCAATATTTTCTGCATCGGGTATTGTTCGGTCTTGAGTTTCTTTGGTGGAATTTTGCAATTTTGCCATTCGCTTGATTGCGTCGATAACGGCTATTTCAACTCGGTTGTCTTGGATGAGTTCAAGTAGGCTGCAAACTCCTCGTGCACAATTGTCGATGCTTGCGGGTAGGGCAGGCCAGTTATTAATGGCGTTAATTCCTTGTGATGCAATATATTTACTAAATTCATTTGAGAAAACATATTTTATATTTGGGTGTTCGCTTTCACTTTTTGAGGGTGTTGTGTCAGCTGGATTGCTTACATGATTCAACGCAATTAATGCATTGAATAGTAGATCAGGGTTGCTCCTAGACCAATCGTCGACCAATTCGTCTAGTACGCTTTCAATGACATGCTCCACCCCGCTATCGGCAAGCAAATTATTTATCAATGGAACTTCGTTGCCTTTTATGAGTGATTCTTCAATAACTGGCCTCAATAAAAGTTGTTGTGCTTTATTTCCATCTTCTATGTTGAAGTAGATAGTCGCGAACTCTTTTGTGACATCTGTGGAGTCAAGTAGTCGACGAGTTCGTAATGAGGGGATTTCTCGTTTTTGTAGCGCGCTAAGTACATTTTTATTTCTCGCGGCCAGAAGATATGCGGCCAAGTATGCAATATTGAATTTTTCACCCCATTGGATTTTCATTGTCACAAGTTCGTTTGTGAAAATGACTAGTTCGCGCGGTGTTGGACTTGTTTGGCTGGTACCACGGGTTTCTTGTATATATGCCTCGTAAATTCGATGCACATTTGAAAAATGTTCTTTTTCATTTTCGAGGAACGCCTCCCAAAGTAGGTTTATTAGATAGTTCTTCCAGTCAGCTAAAACTGGTGGGGGGAGTGATAACTTTACTTGAAATACTTTTTCTAAAAATTTCCCTCGTTTTGTAAATTTGAATTCATCAGGTATTTCGCCGGCAGTAGTTTGATTTTTATTTAATGCAACAGGTATGACAATCCACAATCTCTCATGCCACTTTGCTGACTTATACGCAGGATTATCGATAAATGAACGTAGCATTGACCAAACCAATTCAGCTTCATCCTCTGGGAGGCGATCCAGATTGTCGATGACTAGAATTAATTTATTCCTGTTGCCGTCAAGTGCTTCTGTAACAACTTCCTGAAATACACTTTGGAATTCGATTGTAGTTGGATCTGGAGTTTCTATTGTTGATGTGCTTTCAGTGACGCTGGACTTATTTAGGATCAGCGCCCAGTCAGTCGATTTGTTACCTGTACACCAAGCATGTAGAGCTCTCAATAGAACAAGTAAAAATGGCAGTATTGATATGCCGCCAGAAACAAGTAGACCAATACCTGTGATAGAGAGTAATTCGAAGGCATCAAATCCATTTTTCGCCATGCTCATATATAGGCCACTGAACACAACGCCAGTCAGTGGTAATAAGAGTAATAGGAGGAGAAGTATCTGACCAAACGTGGTGAAAGTCGGCGTAGTTGTTTTAATGGAGTCCTTTCTCCTTCTGGAAAGATGCTCTTTTGTATTTAGCCAATGTGTTTCTTTTACAAGCCACTTATTGCTCAGAAGCGCATCAATTATCGAGTTTAGGAAGGCTCTACGTAATGGATCGCCAGAATGTACCCACGCATCATAAAGTACGACTTTGTGGTCCTTGGATTTTTCTAGCAATTGCGTCGTTAGATTAATAACTGTAGATTTCCCGGCCCCCCATTCACCCTCCAGAGCAATAGTCTTCCCTCCTTTGTTAGACTTAATAATCGTGCAGAGTGTCTCTGCAATGCGCTTGTGAGCACCAAGCCTATCTTTTAGTGCGGGGGCATCGTCTATTAGTTTGGGTACAGAATTACTCTTGTTAGTCATTCAATGCTCCGTTAAGACAATATTTCTTCTAGATTGACCATCGCAACCTTCTCCTTCCCGCGCAATAGCTCATCGCTTGTGGCGTTTGAATGTGGTTCGACGAGTTCAGGAATAACTAGGGACAGACCACAGCTTGTCTGGCCTATGCGAAGGGTGTTTTGAGTGAGATAAGACAAGTGCTCCCCCTTTGTCGAACAGCTGGCAATAATCCCCGTCGTTGCGGGGTTCTTGTCTTGCGCCAGCCTCCTGTTCTGGGGAATTCACCTGGTGCCTCGC
>JBNKBO010000022.1:0-43879 GCA_050287265.1 Sideroxydans sp.
CGTGGACGGCTTTCTCGGCACTTGTCAGGTTGGCCGCGGCAGCCGGGTCAAAATAGTTTGCAAAACCAACCAGACAGGCAGCCAGACCAACCAGGCTGTGCATCAACGCCACCAGTTCCGGCATTTGTGTCATTTGCACCTTGCGCGCGGCGAAAAGTCCGACCGCGCCACCCACAACCATCGCGCCGACGATCCAGGGGATACCGGCCATGGTGACGCGCGGACCCAGCACAGTCGCCAGCACGGCAATGGTCATGCCGATGATGCCGTAAAGATTGCCGCGACGAGATGTCTCGGGATGGGAAAGTCCACCGAGGCTCAAAATGAAAAGTATCGTCGCACCGATATAAGAGACAGTAGCTAAACTTGCAGTCACAATCATGATCGTTTCCTTATTTGCGGAACATCGCCAGCATGCGCTGGGTTACGGCGAATCCGCCGAACATATTGACAGCCGTGAGCGCGAGCGCAACGACGGCAAGCACAAGGATCAGTTCCCTGCCTCCAGCCACGTCGGGCGGCGCGATCTGCACCAGCGCACCGATGGCGATGATGCTGCTGATCGCATTGGTGACGCTCATCAACGGGGTATGCAAAGCCGGTGTGACGTTCCACACCACCATGTAACCGACGAAACAGGCCAACACGAACACGGTGAAGTGTCCCAGGAAGGCAGCGGGCGCGTAGGCACCGATGAGCAGGAACAACAAAGCCGCCGCAGTGAACAGGCCGATGATCTTGCCTGCAGATGCCGGTGCGTCAGCAGCGCCATGCCCGGCAGGTGCCACGGCTGGTTTTGCTGTTGGCTTGGGCGCGGGTGCGGGCATTTTGATCGGTGGAGCAGGCCAGGTGATCTCGCCATCCTTGATCACGGTCAGGCCGCGAATCGCGTCGTCTTCCATGTTGACGTTGATGATGCCGTCCTTGGTCTTGCACAACTCTTCGGCCAGGCGGAACAGATTGGTTCCGTACAGGGTGGAAGACTGCTTGGCCAGGCGACTGTTCAGATCGGTGTAGCCGACGATGGTCACGCCATGTTTCACCACTGCCTTGCCGGGTTCGGTCAGTTCGCAATTGCCACCGCGCTCGGCCGCCATGTCCACGATGACGCTGCCCGGCTTCATGCTCTGCACCATCTCGGCGGTGATCAGCCTTGGTGCGGGCTTGCCCGGGATCAATGCGGTCGTGATGATGATGTCCACTTCCTTGGCCTGCTTGGCGTACATCTCGCGCTGGGCCTGCTGGAATCCCTCGCTCATCACCTTGGCGTAACCGCCGCCACCGCCGCCTTCTTCCTCATAGTCGACTTTGACGAATTCGCCGCCCAGGGATTTGACCTGATCGGCCACTTCGGCTCGGGTGTCGTTGGCACGCACGATGGCGCCCAGACCGGCGGCTGTGCCAATGGCAGCCAAACCGGCCACGCCCGCGCCGGCGATGAATACCTTGGCCGGCGGAACCTTGCCTGCAGCCGTGATCTGGCCGTTGAAGAAACGGCCGAAGGCGTTGGCAGCCTCAATGACCGCACGGTAGCCGGCAACACCCGCCTGTGAGGTCAACGCATCCATCTTCTGGGCGCGGCTCAACATGCGCGGCAATGCATCGATGGCGAGCACAGTGGCCTTCTTCGCTGCCAACTGTTGCATCAACTCGGGATTCTGCGCGGGCCAGATGAAGCCGATCAAGTGGCCGCCTTCGCGCAGCAAGCCGACTTCTTCGGTCGTCGGTACGCCTACCTTGAAAACGATGTCGGATGCAGCCCACAGCTTGGGAGTGCCAACGATGATCTCTGCACCTGCGGCGCGATATGCATCATCACTGCAATTCGCCGCATCTCCGGCACCGGATTCAACCGCAACTTTGAAACCCAGCTTGATGAGTTTCTCTACGACCTCCGGGACTGTGGCAACGCGCTTCTCACCTGCGGCCGTTTCACGGGGAATTCCTATCATTAATGGCATGTAGTTTTCCATTCAAAAAATTATTCAAAATACTCGTCGCGCGGCATCAATACCGCACCACGTGCCCACCTGCACGTATATTCCGCAGGAATACTGCCTGTACTTATTGAGTACTCTCCTGTTAGCACGCTGCTGCAAAACGCCCGGAGGACCGGGCGAAAATCAGTTAGCGAAAAGAATAATATGAACCTGTTACACAACCAGGCACCATGGCCGCAACCCCATATAATGCATGTCAAACACGCTTATTCACTAAAATGAAGTAGTGAACAGGTGCCATACTCGGGGCGATAGCCTTACCCAGTTTCGCTTTCTTTTGCCAGTAGCAACCACTGCTGCCACTGCCGTAGCAATGAGCAACATCCTCTGCGCTTCATGGAGAAAACCCCGTTTTTGCTGCTTTTTGAATTATTTAGCTCTTCTTATATAGATAGAGTATTGGTCAGGTCTATGCCACCAACGGGGGCAGTGTAATTCAAACTCAATATCTTCACCACTCCAAATTTTCTATTTGGTAATCGTCAGAAACGAGAGTTTGCCTACACCGGCTTTCTGGGCAATGGCCATGACCTGCGCCACGCGTCCGTAATTGACTGCGGTATCCGCCTGTATCTGTAGCTGGAATTGAGGATCGACGGCCCGGGTTTTGAGCAGGTCGGCAAGGCTCTCATCTGTCAGTGGCGCCGAATCCAGCGAAATATTGCCTTCGGCATCGATGGCCAGACTGACTTTCTGCAACTTGTCGTCGTGGACGACGGATTCGGTCTTGGGTAAATTGATCTTGAGCGATTGCGGCGCCAACAGGGGGGCCGTGATGATGAATACCACCAGCAGTACCAGCATCACATCCACCAGCGGCGTGACATTGATCTCGCTCATCATGCCGTCCTCCTGCGAGGAATTATTTCCGAAGCTCATGGCTGCCTCACAATTTGGAATTGTGTTTTTGCGCAAGACGCATGAAGTCGTGGGCAAAATTCTCGAGATCGGTCACATGCACCTTGAGCCGACGCAGGAAGAAGTTATAAGCCAGCACCGCCGGCAAGGCAGTCGCAATACCGATGGCGGTGGCAATCAAGGCTTCGCCGATGGGGCCGGCCACCACGTCCAGCGAGGCCGAACCGCTTTTTCCGATATCCTGTAGCGCGTGCATGATGCCCCATACCGTGCCGAACAGGCCGATGAAAGGCGCGGTGGAACCAATGCTGGCCAGTTCGGCCAGACCGCGTTCGTGATAGCGCTGGATATTCTGCAATTGCTGACGCAACTGCCTTTCCAGTATGTCGCGTGGCGCACCAATGTGTTTAAGATCGTGTTGCGCATCGTTCAGCGTCTTCAATTCGGCAAAACCGGCCTGTGCCAGGCGCGCGATATCGCCCATGCTGCCCTCTGCCGCCTTCTCCGCTTCATTCCATTCGTGCGCTGACCAGAAACTGTCGTTGAACGCATGGTCGTGTTTCTTCGCTTCCCATTGCTTCCACAGTTTGAACAGGGCGATTGACCAGGTGGCAATGGACAACAGGATCAGCAACATTAGCGTTGCAAAAACGATGGGGGAATTGACAGAAAAAATTTCGTTCATGTTGCGCCGTCCTCAAGAGAAAATCTGATGGGTACAAGAATCCGTCGCGTTGTGACCTGACCGAAAAGACGCCCAGGTGAAAAACGCCATGTCTTCACTGTCTGTATCGCGGCATTGTCAAGAATATCGTAGCCGCTGCTCTGGTGCAGCTTTATATCCCCGGCAATACCTTCGGGCAGCACCTCGACATCCAGCACCACTTTACCGTGATAACCCATGCGGCTTGCCACTCTGGGATAAGGCGGCTTGGGATTGTTGAGATAGTCGGCACGGTAATCCGGCTCGGCATCCAGTACAACCGGCGATTCCGGCGTAGCAGCATCCTGCAGCACGGGCTCCTCTTTCGGCGCCAATTCTTCGGCTGGCTCCGGTTCGGGTTCGCGCGGCTTGGGTTTGGGTTGTGGAGCAATGTCCGCCTGTTGCATCTGCATATTGGCGAACGAGATCGACATTTCGTTAACCAGCACAGCCGGCGATTCCGGCTGTAAAAAATACGAGGCGAACACCAGCAAGTGCAGCAAAACAACCAGGCCCACAACGATAAAGCGCTCGCTTAATGGCGAATCTTCCGGCTCATTCGGAAATTGAGAGTACATCTCCAGCGTTCCCGACAATGTCATCACGCCCGACATGCTACCAGCGCCCTTCCAAAGTCGCCATGATGGAACGGTAGCCTCCCTCTGTGGAATACGACTGCCACAGGTTGGCGCCGTTCGTATATTGCGTATATCGCTCCGTATCGGCTGCCAGCAGGTTCCGGCCGCTGAGCCGCAACTTGAAACGCGCATCGAATTTGTACAGCCAGAAAGCATCGAGTGTCGTCACGGCTTTTGTGTAGCCATATTGTTCGCCAGGAATGTCGGTCACACTGCGTCCGGACAGTTTCAGCGACATGCCGTAACCGGATTGCAGCCGGGGCAAGCTTCCTTCCAGACCGGCAGAGAAGACATACCTGGGCGTATCCCGCGCCATACGCGTAATACCAAGACGTTCGTCGTTCACCCTGGCTCGCGGCAAGGTCAGATGCGACTTCACGGTCGTACCTTTCCAGCCGAACCCGTCGGTGCGCACTTTTCCGTCCAGTTCGAGTCCCCAATGCAGGGCTTTTCCTTCGTTATATGGCCTATCCACCCAGCGCGCGCCTTCCAGTTGCACGTGCCGCTCGGTGAAATCCTGGGTGGATCGCACATACAGATTGGCACCCAGCACGCCCGCTTCGGCATCAAGATAACGCTCCATGATCGCTTCGTAATTCAGGCTGCGTTCGGGTAACAAGCTCGGATTGCCGCGCGTATCCGCCTCCAGAGGGGTATTGTCGCCAACACTGGGAACTGCCGCATTGCTGATCTCGTCCAGCCTGGGCATTTTCAAACCGGTCCCCAGCGACGAACGTACCACCCATTTATCCATCGGCTCCCAGCGTATGGCCAGAGAAGGCATCACCAGCCCTCGACGTTGTGAAACGCCCGTGGATTTCAAGGCGATGCTTTCACCACGCAAGCCGTAGGTCAGCGTTGTTTTGGGTTGCAGCATCCAGTCATCCTGCACCCAGGCAATACTCTGTCGCTCCTGCGATTCGTAGGACGCAAAACCGCCGGAATAGTCCTGATCCTGCGCGAGGCGCAAATTGATATGCTCCAGCCCCACTGCCATCAGATGTTCTGCAGCTACCGGCTTGTCCAGGCGGAATGCAAAGCTGGATTCGATTTCCCGGCTCTCGGTATGATCGGTCGAATTTGTTAGACCGGCACGTACGGTATCCGCTGTGTTCTTTCTGTTACTGACTGAAGCCCGGCTGGTCAGTTTGAAATCATCAAGGTGTTTTTCTCCCTCGACCCGGACACGGGTCATGCGTACCAGACTGCGAACGGTATCCGTGCGCACGCCATTCTCTGCCGGGATGACGGAACCCGAAAATGTCGTCTCGCTGCTCGAATCTCGCGGACTGAAAAAGTACACCGGTGAAACGGTCAGGCTATCGTTGCCTTCCTTCCAGGTCAGGCGCGGCGTGAATGTGTGATGCCCCATTTTTCCAGAGCCACGTTCGCTCTCGAAGGTATGCGACGTATTGTCTACTTTTTCGGCATTGCTGGAGATGGGAGAATCATTCCATACCAGGCCGATCGGAAGCGTCCATGCAAAGCCGTCTGAGCCGCCGCTCTGGGTAATGGCAAATTTTCGATACGATTCCGATCCGCGCGCGCCCAGGCCGACCCTGATTTCAGTCGATTTTTTTGGCACCGCTTTTTTCATGATCAGATTTACCGTAACGGATGCGGCACCGCCGAATTCCGCAGAAGAGCCACGCAAAATCTCGATGCGTTCCAGATCGCCGGGTGGCATGCGACCGACAGCGCCCAGCATCGTCCCCCCGCGGGCCGAACGCTCGCCATCGATCAGGATCAATACGGAATCGCGAGACATGCCGCGGGCGCGATGTCCCATGCCGCCATTTGTCAACTCAATACCCGGCAATTTGCCCATCACCTCGCTGATGGTAATCGCACCGAGATTCTCGATATCCTTGCGGTTCAGGATGATTTTTTGCGTGGCAGAGTCGCGGCGTTCAGCGATATCCGAACCTTTGGCGGTAACAGTAATTTCCTTCATGGAGGGTATATCCTCGCCCCAGACAGAACAGGTGAACAACGAGATAAAAACAAATACAGTAAAACGTTTCATTATGGGAATCACAGAATAAAAATTTAAAACACCAGAAAAATGCGGCGCAAACCCAGCAGGATCAGCACCGCCGCAGCGCCCCAGCGTATCCAGCGCGTCAACCATTCGCGGTTCTCGCGCAGGTTTTTGCCCAGCAGACTGATCAACGGCAATAGTATCAGCAATGGCGTCAATGCCGCACCCAGACCGAATGCCGCTCCGCTCGCCATGCCCAGTTTGACGCTGCCTGCCGCCGCACATACCGCCAGCAATGACGCCAGCGGTGCACAGGGTGTGAGGCTGAGCGAAAAGCCGAGCAACAACGGCGGCGTGCGTCCTGCGCTACGGGCCGCATTGCACTGCGCATGCGCTCCGGCAGGGCGCAACAGCCACAGTCCGGCCGCAATGGAAGCAGAACCGATGATGAAATTACCGGAACCGCCGCGCATCACCTGCGTCAGCCATGCGCCCGCGCCGGCGGCGAGTGCGCCGAGCAGGATGTAGGCAAAAATACGCCCACCGACGAACAAAGCCGTATCGCGCAATGCCTGTTTCTGCGTGCCGCCGCGCCCCAGCACCCAGGTACCCATGAACGGCAGACAAGTGGCGGTGCATGCGGTCAACCCGAGCGAGACACCAAGCAGCCATACGGTGAACAATGTGGTCTGCTGCGGCAACAGGGAGGTATCCAGCAAGTCAACCATTCTCGGGCTTCGGTTTGGCAAACTGGATATTGATGACGCGTTTCTTCGGCATGCCTTCCGGCGATTCGCGCTTCACACGGTTCTTGTAGTATTCGCGTGACGAACCAAACAGTTTTATGCCAAAGAACTTGATCTGGATCACATCGTCATCCGGACAATATTCCGCACAGCGGCCGCACAGGGTGCAGTCCTCATGGAATGCTTTCTTGCCATGTTCGCTGCCGATCTCGTGAATATCCATCGGGCAGGCCTGGGCGCACACGCCGCATTTCTCGCATTTGTCGTACTGTTTTTTTACCAGACGCATCGGCGACAGTTTCTGGAACAACGCATTCCATGACAGCAAGGGGCATATACGGCAGAACGGCTGGCGCGCTGCCAGTGCAGCGATGATCATGAATCCGAACATCGCATTGCCGACTGCCCCGAGGAATAAATTGATACCGGTTGAAGTACTCACCGCGATCTGTTCGGTATTCGCCGTCAGCAACGTCGTAGCGATGCGTGACGGACACACCTGGCAGAACGGAGCGCCGAGTTCGTTCGCCACCACACCCATACCCGCCATGATTGGCAGGGCCAGCACAAGCACGAGCAACATCACCCATTTCACCGGACGCACCTTGCCGACATTTTCCTGCCTGAAGCGGTTGAGTGGACGCCCGAGGCGGCGGCCGATACGGAACAACAGTTCCTGCACCGTTCCCAGCGGACAGATCCAGCCGCAGAACATCTTGTTGAGAAAGAAGAAGAACATGAAAAACACGCCAACCGATGTTAATGTCGGAATAAACACGTTGAGCGTAAGATCTTTCACCCTCGTCAGTGCTTCACCCACACGATGATGCAACTGGTGCTGGTTGACGATCAGGATGCAATGATCGGCGGTCGATTTGTCGTAGGCGCAGGACAGCGCAGGCAAGGCCCCGGAAATGCGATCCACGGTATAACTGCCAAGCAGCGCACCGCCATACACGATGAAGAACAGCATGAATATCTGTACAGTGAAGCGAATCCGGCCCAGCGTCGGAAATAGTGTCTTAAGCATTGCTGTCCTCCCCGCCCTTCTGCTCCGTCTTGCGCTTGCGTAACAAGGGTGCAGCACCCACCATGCCCAACAGGGTGAACCCCAGCCCCATCGCCAGACTGCGCTGATCAAATGCGTTCGGGCCGTAGCTGCTGTTGAATGCCGTCAGATAACGCTTGCCTCCATCAGTAAATTCGGTCGCCAGCACAAAATCCGCGCCGCGCCTGCCGTGGTTATGCCCACCCTTTGCTGCCTTGTTTTCTTTTTGCGGTTTGAAATCGTCCGGCACATGAACTTTGACCACGCCATTCACGTTCGATTTGAATTCGGACATGCTGCCATTGGATGTTTCCAGATAGACCACCTGAGCGGATAGCGGTTTGCCGTTGTACCTCACAAGAAACTTCCAGTCCTCGTTGGCGCGGTAACGCGAATGTTCACGCGGATAGGGTTGCGGAATGATTTCCAGTTCATATTTCTGCTGCATGAACATGGCGGTCGGATTCTTGCCGCCGCGTCCGGGAAATGGCTGCACCATGGAGGCAACACGCACACTATCGCCCTGTTCCTCGCGTGCCGACAACCAGTTGAAACCGCCGGTGGCAGGCTTATCCAGCATGGCACCACCCAGTTCCATCGCCAGTTGGCGATGCGCCTTGGCGTCCTCCAGATCGCTGGACCAGGCATCAATGTTTTTCGCCACGATGTGCTGCGGCATGATGACCGTTTTCCTGCTCTCGCGGCGCTCGCCGCTGGTCCTGGCCTTCAGGGTGGGATAAAGCGTCCAGGCAGTCTGCTTGCCCATGCCGCGCATCATCGCCGTGTGGTCATGATCGGCATACATGCTTGTCTGTGGTTTGCCTTCCCGGGCGGCAAATGCCGGCACAGCTGCCAGCAGTGCGCATATCAATATCGTATTCTTTCTCATGATCATAGCTCCTAAAAACTCAGCGTCAGACCGGCCGTCCAGACACGTCCGGGTTTGACCGTAATGGATGGATCTTCTGCATCGTAGACACCATCGCCATTGCTGTCTGAACCACCGCGTATGGTGCTGTAGTAGAAACGATCAAATAAATTGTCGATACGGCCAAACAGGGATAATTCCATGTCCTTTCCGAGCTTGATGTCGTAGTTGGCCATCAGGTTGTATACCGAACGCCCGCCGACCCAGACAATATTCACTTCGTCGGCATAAATACCCGATTGCGCGTTCATTTCCCCGGTAATAGTCCATGCGGAAGAAGGACGGTAGCGTGTAGTAATGTTGATCCTGTGTTTCGGCGTGCGCGGCACGGTATTGCCGGTGTTGTTGTACAGAACCGACGGTAAAGGGGAACTGCGTGAGCCCATCGACATCCAGTAGGTATCGTTGCGTGTGAAAATTGCACGCAGATAGGTGTAAGCCACGTCACCTGACCAGGTCAGATTCGAATCGGTCTTCATCCCCAATTCCAGCCCGCGGTTGCGCACCCCGCCGATGTTCTGGTACTGGTCTGTACCCTCGGCCGTTGGCGTTGTCTGATACTGCCCGCCACTGCTCAGGATGAAATTCTTGCGATCGATCTGGAAAACCGCCACATCGGAATCCAGCGCAATACCAAACCATTCGCTTCTGGAACGCATCCCGATCTCATAATTCCACAATTTTTCCGGCACCAGATCCGGATTCGCCGCGACAGACCCGGTCGGCCTGATTGACCCGCCATACAACTGACTGATGGTCGGCACGCGGAATCCGGAAGAAATGTTGGAATATATTTCATGATCGTTATCCACTGCATAGTTCAACCCGGCACGCTGTGACCAGACGCGGAAAGTTTTCTCGCCGCTGGTCACCCTGCCTTCTGATATCTGGGTAGCTGTCAGTGGAAGATTGCTGGTGTACTTCGCCACGATATTATCGTAGCGCGCATTCAGGGTTGCGGTCAGCGGTTCTGCCAGCAGCCATTTGTATTCACCATATACTGCTCTGGTGTCCGAAGATGAAACACTGTCCTCTGTTACCTCTCCGACGGGATGTATCGGATTGCTGACCCCGACAGCTGAACTGCGCGTGGTATAGCTCACCAGATTCTGGGTATGCGTCTTGTCTTCGAAGCGTTGCAAGTCAAGACCGGCCATCATGCCAACCTCCTCGCCACTGCTGCGCAATTCGGCCTTTGCGCCCGTTTGCGTTTGCCTGGTGTCTCTGCCGCTTACATAGGCATCGCGTATATTTTTCATGTCACACCCGGGCAAGGCCGCCACGCTGGTATTAGGGCAAGTGGCATTGCGTAAAAAACCATTCGGGTTCTGCCAGCCGTAAGTGTGATCCTTGAACAGATAGGTATTCACCAGCAGGTTGGTGCTGGCGTCGATATCCTTGGCATAGGAAAGATTTACTTTGTTGAGATCGACATCGTATTTGCGCGCGTAATCCTTGCCACCTTCCACACTGCGCGGATCAAGCAATGCATTGGTCACGCCTTTCACCGTCCCATGACTGTCTTTGGCACGTTTCGAGTGTTCAAAACCCAGTATCACATCGCTGGTTTCGTCGATCAGGTATTGCAACTTACCATCCAGATAATCCCTGGACCATGCGCCCTGGTCATAGAAATCATCCGACATCGCCTTGGATTTCTGGATATGCCCGGTCCAGTCGTTGCTGGCAAAACCGACCCGCAGCAATCCCTTGCGATATCTGAAGCTCCCCACTTCTGCACTGGTTGTCACGCCGGCCATTTTCGCACCGCGTTTGGTGGTAATGATCACCGCGCCCGACAGCGCATCTTCGCCGAACAGATAGGATGCACCGCCCTTGATCACCTTGATCGATTCGATATTGTCCAGGTCGATATTGACGCGTCCCGTGCGTTCCTGCACCGGCACCCCGTCGATGACGATTGCTACGCCCGGCTTCTCACCCATGTAGCGCTGTGCTTCAACGCCGCGCAGCATGATCTTGACCGAATCGCCGCTCTGCACTTCGGCAGTCACGCCCGGAACGGACTCAAGAACATCGATGATGTTCTTGCCGTGTTCTTCATCCACTCGCCGGCCGCTGATATTGCTGACGTTGCTCGGTTCGCCGCGTTTGGAATTGAAGCGATCGTCGATCGTTGTGGAAGTAACGACCACTTCCCCCAGCATTTTCTTGGTATCGCCTCCTTTGAGAGCTTCTGAATTCGATACGCCCTGATCGGGCGCAGCAGTCGACTCAGTCGGAGCAGTATCTTTTACAGCCGCCGGTTCCACCTCTGGTACATCGGGCGTATCTTCCGCATAAACCTGATTGACTAACGACATGGACAGCACGAGCGACAGTGCACTCAATGCAATAAGACTTCTGTTCATTCATCCCCCTGATTTTTTCTATTGATAAAGCGGGGGGAGATACTAGTTAGTTATTCCAATCCTGAGAATGTGACAAATCGTCGCGCGGCGAAATGTCGCACCTTCGCGGAAGGTGCGGCAAATTGTGGTTCCGACATCACATCCACTTCGAGGATATGAGTCTCCACCGCGATTTGCCGCACGGGGGTGCGGCAAATTGTCGCGGAGACTCATGTCCGCGTGGCAATTTTGCTAACATGCGCGCATCCTAATCCCTCTCAATATTTATGGTGCCACAGGAAAAACCGGAAACACTGAACGTGTGGGATTTGCCCACGCGCATTTTCCACTGGTCATTGGTAATCTCGATCATCACGTGCTGGTGGACATCAACCGAAAACGGCGACATGGATTGGCACATGCGTTGCGGTTACGCTGTGCTGGCTCTGCTGTTATTTCGACTGCTTTGGGGCGTGCTGGGCAGCACGACCGCGCTTTTTTCCAGCTTCATCGCTTCGCCGCGCGCGGTGCTCGAATACCTTGCTGGCATACGAAAAAATGAGACAACTCATCACGTCGGACACAACCCCGCAGGCGGCTGGATGGTGATGGTGTTGCTGGGAACAGCATTGCTGATCGCGACAACCGGATTGTTCGCCAACGACGACATGTTCAGCGAAGGTCCGCTGGCGCACTATGTCAGCGAACGCATCAGCGATCTGGCTACCGCCTGGCATGAAAGTAGTTTCAATTTCCTGCTCACACTGGTGGCACTACACCTGGCGGCAATCGTTTTCTACCTGCTGGTAAAAAAAGAAAACCTGGTTCGCCCCATGCTCACCGGCATCAAACGTCTGCCGCCGGGCACACGCAAACCCGACCTTCACACACGTAGCGTATGGCAGGCATTGCTGATATCGGGATGTGCTTCAGGAGCGGTCTGGATACTGCTCGCGTTAGCCTGACATCCAGACCGTATCTTCAAGGATTGCTATCAATCCGCTTTTTTCTTGAAATCCTCGTGGCACGCTTTGCAGGTCTTTCTGACTTTCCCGAACTGTGCCTTGATCGCGTCGAAATTGCCGCCCTTGGCTACTTCGGCCAGCCTGGCAGTTTCTTTTTCCATGAGATCGTTGGCTTCCTTGAATTTGTCGGCCTTGGTCCAGATTTCAGGCTTGGCCTTGGTGTCGCCACCGCCTGTACCGGGAATAAAACCGTCCTTGGGCAGCTTGCTCAGGAAAGCCAGGTATTCCGCATTACGCGCAAACAGCGCCTTATCATAGGTCATCTCGCCTTTGGCCATACGCGACATCGGGCCAAGATACCAGGTCATCGTCGTAAAGCTGCTGCGACGGAATTTGATGGCGAATTCCTCACGCGTCATTTTCGCCTGAGCAACACCGACGAATCCTGCCAGCAATGCTACGGATAAAACGATCCTAAATGCTTCTTTCAGCATACTTCTTCCTCCTGTGGGTTAAAAACCTGTGGATTCTAGATCAATCGTACGATTGCAGGGATGTGACAATATGCCGCACCCTCAAAGAGGGTGCGGCATATTGCGGTGAAGGCTAACCTGCGTAGCAGGTTATGCCGAAACCACAATTTGTCACACCCGGAAGAAATAAAGCATGGCGATGGCACGCCTCCGCCCTCCCGGTCAAACTAATGCCATCCGGTATAATCCGCGCCATGTCCGACATCCAGTTGCTCCCCGACCTCCTCATCAACCAGATCGCCGCTGGCGAGGTAATCGAACGCCCGGCTTCGGCCCTGAAGGAACTGCTGGAAAACAGCCTGGACGCAGGGGCAACTGAAATATCGGTGCAACTGGAAGGCGGCGGCATCAAATTGCTGAGAGTGCGCGACAACGGCGGCGGCATCCCGGAGGAACAACTCCCGCTGGCGCTCATGCGTCACGCCACCAGCAAGATCGCCTCGCTTGACGACCTGCAGCGCGTAAACAGCATGGGCTTCCGCGGTGAAGCGCTGGCCAGCATGGCAGCTGTGGCGCAGGTCACGCTCACCAGCCGCAACGCCGACGCGACCCATGCCTGGAAGATCGAATCCGCCGACGGCACACAAAGCGCCGCCGCGCCTGCTTCGCATGTGCATGGCACCAGCGTTGAAATGCGCGAGCTATATTTCAACACCCCGGCGCGGCGCAAATTCCTGAAGTCAGAGTCCACCGAATACGCCTGGTGCGAAGAGACCTTCAAACGCATCGCGCTGTCGCGGCCGGACGTGGCGTTCTCGTTGCAACACAATGGCAAAATTATCTGGCAACTGGCAGCTTCACCGAACAGCCCTCACCCTCAATCCCTCTCCCGCCTGCGGGAGAGGGAAGCCAATTCCCCTCTCCCGCCCCTCACCCCATGCCCTCTCCCAGAGGGAGAGGGAGTTCACACGGGGCTAGGGGAGAGGGTTTCTACAATCCTGGGATCCGAATTCAGCCAATACGCTGTCAGCGTCGAACGGCAAGTCGCCAACCTGCACCTCTACGGCATCGCCGCCCTGCCTGCCTATTCCCGCTCTACACGCGACAAACAATATTTTTTCGTCAACGGCCGCTTCGTGCGCGACAAGGTGCTCATGCACGCGGTGCGCCAGGCCTATCAAGACATCCTGCATCACCAGCGCCATCCCGCTTTCGTACTGTTCCTCGACCTGCCGCCCGAGCAGGTGGATGTGAACGTGCATCCGGCCAAGAGCGAAGTGCGCTTCCGCGAAAGCCAGGGCATCCACCAATTCGTGTTTCATGCGTTGCAGGATGCGCTGAGTGCGCCGATGGACACTCAAAGCGCCACACCAAATCCGTCGTTCCCGCGCAAGCGTGAACCCAGTCAATTTGAAAACAACTCTCTGGATTCCCGCTTGCGCGGGAATGACGCCGCTTCTGGATTCGGCCAGCGTTCCATTCCATTCAACGCCGCCCAACCTCAAACCGCCTACAAACTGTGGGAGTTCCAGACCCAAGGATCAGAGATCGAGGATCGAGAAGCAGGCGATGCCGCACCCCGCGACTCTGCTCAATCCTCAATCCTCAATCCTCAATCCTCACAGGAACACCCGCTGGGTTTTGCATTAGGCCAACTCTCCGGAATCTACATCCTCGCCCAGAACCAGCAAGGCCTGATCATCGTGGACATGCACGCCGCGCATGAACGCATCGTGTACGAAAAACTGAAAACTGCCTTCGACCAGCAGCAAATGCCGACACAGCAACTCATGATCCCCGTTACCTTTGCCGCCGAAGCGCTGGACATCGCCACCGCGGAAGAAGAACAGGAAGCGCTGCAACGCCTTGGTTTCGATATCGCGCCGATCTCTACCAGCACACTGGCGGTACGCGTCATGCCCGCCATGCTCAAACAATCCCACGCCGAAACCGCTGCGCGCGAAGTGCTGCATGAACTGCGCGACTTCGGCGCATCGCGCGCCCTCACCGAACGCCGCAATGAGTTGCTCGCCACTCTCGCCTGCCATTCCGCCGTGCGCGCCAACCAGCAACTCAGCATCCCCGAGATGAACGCCATCCTGCGCGAGATGGAACAGACTGAACGTGCAGACCAGTGTAATCACGGGCGACCGACCTGGTTTCAGGTGACGCTGGCGGAACTGGATGCGATGTTCATGCGCGGGAAATGACAGTCATATTGAAAAACTTGTCGAACTTGCACATACCCAATTTGGGTAGTAATATACCCAATATGGGTATGAAGACCAAGACCACCACTCCTGCTAAGCTCATTGGCTTGCCTGACGCGCTTTTCTCCAACACGCAGCAACGTGTGCTGGCCTTCCTGTTCGGCCAGCCGGAACGCAGTTTTTTTGCCACCGAATTGATAGCACTGGCAGGCGGCGGTTCAGGTGCGGTTCAGCGCGAACTGAAGCGCCTGGAAGAAAGCGGGCTGGTAACGGTCATGCCGCAGGGCAACCGCAAGCATTACCAGGCCAACCCGGATTCACCCATCTTTGCCGAACTCTGCGGTATCGTGCAAAAGACTGTAGGCTTGGCCGAACCACTACGCGCTGCACTTGCGCATTACGCGAAGAAGATCACCGCAGCCTTCGTTTATGGTTCGGTCGCCAAACGCAGCGACACCGCCCACAGCGACATCGACCTCATGGTTATCAGCGACACGCTGGAATATGCCGACCTGTATGCCGCGCTGGAACAGGCCGCAACCGCGCTGGGACGCACCATCAACCCCACCATCTACACACGGCAAGAACTGACCAAACGGGTAAAACAACAGAACGCCTTCGTGGAACGCGTGCTGGCCCAACCCAAAATCTGGCTGATCGGAAACAACGATGAGCTCGGCGCTGAATAATCTCTGCGGCCCGAACAAACCGCTTGCGCCGGAGCCGCCGGACGCGGCTGAATTCGCCGGGCTGAAACGCTCCGGCCTCGCACGGCTGAAAGATGCAAGCAATACCAGTCTCTCCCTCGAAGGTCGCTTTGACCTCGCCTACAACGCCGCACACGCCCTGAGCCTTGCTGCCCTGCGTTGGCACGGCTACCGCGCCAGCAACCGCTACATCGTCTTTCAGGTGCTGCCGCATACGCTGAAACTTGGACCGGAAGTGTGGCGCGTATTGGCTAAATGCCACGAAGTGCGCAACCTCGGCGAATACGAAGGCAACCTGAATGTAGACGAGCGGCTGCTTGTGGACTTGATCAAAGCAGGACAGGCCGTTGCGGCAGTGCTGGAAAAGCTACCTCTGCCAAAATGAAGACGTACGCGCCAACCAGCAACTCAGCATTCCCGAGCACCATCCTGCGCGAGATGGAACAGACTGAACGTGCCGACCAGTGCAACCATGGAAGGCCGACCTGGTTTCAGGTGACGTTGGTGGAACTGGATGCGATGTTCATGCGCGGGAAATAGAAAGCTGGCAGAATGGCTCTCAGGAGACTGATTTGAGAGCAAAAGAAAACACCACGCATCCTGCCGATATCGAATCGGAAACGCTGATCCGGAAATTGCACCTGGTGTCGCGCAATTCCGGTGTTGGCTTCATTGCGACCACATCCGCCTCCCTGATCCTGCTCGCGGCAGCAAGCCAATCCGATTCTTTTGTATTCTGGATCGTCTGGTGGCTGGCGCTCCTGCTCGTTTCGGCAGTCCGGATGGGCATGGCGCGTCGCTTCTTTCGCGATGAGGCGGCACACGCTGTGGATGCGGCAGCCTGGTTGCGCAAATACACGATACTGGTTTCGGCGCTGGGTGCGCTGTGGGCCATGGGTATCCTGGGATTCAGCTACGGTGCGGAACAAAACCAGCGCTTTCTGGCGGCGCTGGTGGCTGCGGCAATGTCAGCAGGCGCGATCTCCACCCTCGCCCCGCTCATCAGGCTGTACCGGATTTATGCCGCTCCCATGATCGTTTCAGTAGCGCTGATCTCGTTCCTTTCTGCCACACAACTTTTCGACTGGATATTTGGCCTGGTCTCCCTGATCTACCTGTACGGCGTCATGGGCAGTGCCAACTACCTCAACGATACACTGAGCAAATCAATCCAGCAGTCCAATGAACTACAGTTCGCCAACATGGTGTATCAGGCCCTGGGTGATGCGGCGCTTGTCACGGACATAAACGGCATCGTCGTCGCCTGCAATGCCGCGTTTGCAAAAATGAGCGGTTATGAACGCAACGAGATCGTCGACAGGGACGCGAGCGAATTCGGCTCCGGCCGCAGCAATTATTCGATCCACAAGCAGATGTGGGAGGCGATTTCTTCGCAGGGCCATTGGCAGGGCGAGATATACAACCGGCGCAAGAACGGAGAGGAATACCTGAAGTGGCTGACCATCAACACGATTTATGACGATCAAAAAAGGCCGTTCCGCTACGTGGGGCTCTATTCGGATATAACCGACCAGAAACGGGCCGAGGAAATGGTATGGAAACATGCGAACTACGACTCGCTCACCGCGTTGCCAAATCGCAGATTGTTCCACGACCGCCTGGAGCAGGAAATCAAGAAGGAACATCGCAACCACCTTGGCGTCGCGCTGCTCATCGTTGACTTGGACAAGTTCAACGAGGTGAACGACACGCTGGGCCACGCGTACGGCGACAAGCTCCTGCTTGAAGCAGCCGCCAGGATCATGTCCTGCGTGCGCCTGTCGGATACGGTCGCCCGAACCGGCGGAGACGAATTCTCTATCATCCTGCCGGATTTCCCGGACGACAAACACGTGGAACGCATCGCCGAAACCCTCACACAAAAAATGAGAGAACCGTTCCAGCTCGAAGAAGAAATCGCCTATATTTCTTCCAGCATCGGAATCGCCTATTGCCCCTCCGATGCCCAAGATGCAGATGAACTCATCAAGAATACCGACCGCGCAATGTTTTCGGCCAAGAAAGCCGGAGGAAACCGATATGAATTCTTTAAAACCTCCATGCAGGAGACAGCCCTGCTGAACCGCAGGCTGACCAATGATCTCAGGAGCGCAGTCAGCGGCGGACAACTGAAGGTGTTGTATCAACCCATCGTGCGCCTGTCGGATCGCCGCATTGTGAAAGCCGAGGCATTGCTGCGCTGGGAGCATCCCGAACTGGGCACTATCAGTCCGGCTGAATTCATTCCACTGGCGGAAGAATCCGGACTTATCACCAGTATCGGGGACTGGGTCTTCCGTGAAGCGGCGATGTGTGCAAAACGCTGGAACGATAAGTTCAAAAACGGCATACAGATCAGCATCAACAAGTCTTCGGTACAGTTCCACAGCGTAACCTATGCCAAGGGCTGGGTAGACTATCTTGAAGAGATCAAGCTTCCTGGAAACTTCATCGTGATCGAAATTACGGAAAGCCTGATCCTGAATGCCAACCCGCTCATCTCGGCGCAAATGGCAATATACCGAGCTGCCGGTATGCAGATATCCATCGACGACTTCGGCACCGGCTATTCTTCCCTGTCCTACCTGAAAAAGTTCGACATGGATTTCCTGAAGATCGACCAGTCCTTCATCCGCGACATCGAAAGCGACGCAAGCGACCTCGCACTGTCCGAAGCGATTATCGTGATGTCCCACAAACTCGGCATCCAGGTCATTGCAGAAGGCGTGGAAACCGAACGGCAAAATACCATCCTGCAGGATGCAGGATGCGATTACGGACAAGGGTATCTTTATTCCATTCCTGTGTCTGCGGAAGACTTTGAAAAGCTGCTACCATCTTCCCCCGCTTTGTAAAATTCGTGTACAAAATGCCATGCCTTCCCGGAGGGATGGCGCCGCAACACCATTTGTGAAATAAAACTGAACGTCACCCATGATGAACGAACAATCCAATACCCACTCCCCTGCCGCCCCATTCTCGACCCGGCGCATCGCTTTCGCCAGTTTCATCGGCACCGCCATCGAGTTCTATGATTTCTACATCTATGGTCTCGCAGTGGCGATGGTGATCGGGCCGCTGTTCTTCCCGCATGACGACCCGGCTGTGCAGTCGCTGAACGCCTTTCTCACCTTCGGTCTCGCTTTCCTTGCTCGACCGTTCGGTTCGCTGCTGTTCGGACATTTCGGCGACCGCATCGGCCGCAAGACGACGCTGGTTGCTTCGCTGCTGGTGATGGGAATTTCCACCATGCTGGTCGGCGTGCTGCCGACATACGAGACCGCGGGTTGGATGGCGCCATTGCTGTTGTGCCTGCTGCGTCTGGGCCAGGGCATCGGTCTCGGTGGCGAATGGGGCGGCGCGGCACTGCTCGCAGCGGAATATGCGCCAAAGGAAAAACGCGGTTATTTCGGCATGTTCCCGCAGCTCGGCCCTTCGGTCGGTTATTTATTTGCTGTCGGCGGCTTCCTGTTGATCGCGGCAGCGCTCGATGAGGCACAGTTCCGCGCCTGGGGCTGGCGCATTCCGTTCCTTGCCAGTGCGCTGCTGGTCGTCGTCGGACTCTATGTGCGATTAAAGCTGGCCGAGACACCGGTATTCGCAAAGGCGCTCAGTGAATTCCAGCCGGTTCGCCTGCCGCTGGTGGAGTTGTTTGCGCACCATTCCAGGCCATTGATCCTCGGCGCATTGTCCATGGTGGTGTGCTATGCGCTGTTCTATTTGATTACGGTGTTCACGCTGAGCTACGGTGTCGGCACATTGCACATTCCCAAGCCGCAATTCCTCGGCATGCTGTGCCTCTCCATCGTGTTCATGGCCATCGCCACCCCGCTGGCCGCGAAGGCGGCCGACCGCTTCGGACGGCGGCCGGTACTGATCGCCGCCGGTATCGCTGCATTATTGTCCGGCTTCCTGTTCGCGCCGGCCATGCAGAGCGGTTCGATCCTGGTGATCACCGTGTTTCTTTCACTGGAATTGTTCATCATGGGCGCGACCTATGCACCGATGGGTGCATTGCTGCCGGAACTGTTCCCGACCCGCGTACGCTACACCGGTGCGGGTGCCGCCTACAACCTCGGCGGCATTCTCGGTGCCTCATTGGCACCCTACATCGCGCAACAACTGGTACTGCATGGTGGACTCGCATGGGTGGGCGGCTATATCTCGGTCGCGGCAGCGATCAGCGTGATCGCGGTGTGGATGATGCATGAGACACGGGATCAGGAGTTGGGATGAAGCCAAAAACCATCAGTCCACGAAAAACACGAAAAGCACGAAATGGGGGAAACCTAAATTTTTCCGTGTGCGGAATGGACAAAATACTGAACCTCAGCTTTTGTTTAAAGTGTTGCAATATTACGCCGAGGTATTTTTTTCGTGCTTTTCGTGTTTTTCGTGGACGGTTGTTTTGCCTGATATGAATTCTCTTCCCCCCGTTATTTTCCTCATGGGCCCCACCGCCAGCGGCAAGACCGGCGTGGCAGTGGAGCTGGTGCGGCACCTGCCGGTGGAACTCATCAGTGTGGATTCCGCGCTGGTGTTTCGCGACATGGACATCGGCACGGCCAAGCCGGATGCCGCCACGCTTGCAAAAGCGCCGCACCATCTGATCGACATCATCGACCCGACGGGCGCATATTCCGCTGCCGCGTTCCGCAAAGATGCATTGCGACTGATGGCCGACATCACAGCGCGTGGCAGGATTCCGCTGCTGGTCGGCGGCACCATGCTTTATTTCAAGGCGCTGCGCGAAGGCTTGAGCGTACTGCCGCAATCCGATGCCACATTGCGCGCCGAACTGGATGCCGAGATCGCACAGCATGGCATTGAGCACCTGCATGCCAGACTGGCCGAAGTCGATCCCGAGACTGCCGCCCGGTTGCACACGACCGATACGCAACGCATCCAACGCGCGATGGAAATCTACCGCCTCAGCGGCCACCCGATGTCAGTGCTGATCAAACAGCAGGAGCAGGATAAATTTCCCTATCGCATCCTGCCGATCGCGCTCGTCCCCTCCGACCGTTCCGTGCTGCACCAGCGCATCGCAACACGCTTTGCGGAAATGCTGAAACAAGGTCTGGTGGACGAACTGCGCGGACTGCGGAAAAAATATGACCTGCACCCGAACATGACTTCCATGCGTTGCGTCGGCTACCGCCAGGCCTGGGAATATATTGATGGCAAGATCACTGAAACGGAACTGCTGGAGAAAGGTACCGCCGCCACACGCCAGCTTGCCAAACGCCAGCTTACCTGGCTGCGTGGCACGCCGGACAATATTGAACTGGATTGCCTTGCACCGAATCTGGTGCAGACAGTGCTTAACAAGATCGATGATTTGAAATAACCTGCTTCGTGAATAAATATCAAGCGCCCATCTCACGGAGGTAAGCCATGACCACTTTACAAGCCATTCAAGGCGACATCACCCGGCTCAACGTAGACGCCATCGTCAACGCAGCGAACTCCTCACTGCTGGGCGGCGGCGGTGTCGACGGTGCGATCCATCGCGCGGCGGGGCCAGAGTTGTTGCAGGAATGCAGTACGCTGGGCGGCTGCCCGACCGGACAGGCACGTCTCACGTGCGGTTACAAGTTACCTGCGAAATACGTCATCCACACGGTGGGGCCGGTGTGGCATGGCGGCGGGCAGAACGAAGCGAAACTACTGGCATCCTGCTACCGCGAGAGTCTTGCCATCGCCGCGGAAAAACAGCTCGCCAGTATCGCGTTCCCCTGCATCAGCACAGGTGTTTACGGTTATCCGCCGGGACGGGCATGTGAAGTGGCGATTGCGGCGGTGCGCGATTTCCTGCGCACGCCCTGCTCGCTGCAGGAGGTGATCTTCTGCTGTTTCTCGGCCAGCGACCTGGCACTTTATGAATCTGCACTTAAGCGCGAACAATGACGTGATTACGCCGCAGTATGACTGACGGATCATTTGTTCTATGATTAGCCCTCAATCCATTCCGGAGAACCGCCATGACCGCCATCAATTTCAAACGTGAAATCGCCGATAGCCTGAGTCACACCGTGGAACGCGCATCGAAAGCGCTTGCCGACGAAGGCTTCGGCATCCTCACCCGCATCGACATGCATAGCAAGATCAAGGAG
Source organism: Sideroxydans sp. (assembly GCA_050287265.1). Lineage (GTDB taxonomy): Bacteria > Pseudomonadota > Gammaproteobacteria > Burkholderiales > Gallionellaceae > Sideroxyarcus. Next base: position 21,725 of record JBNKBO010000022.1, read on the forward strand.
AAGACCGGCAAGGAGATCATCCCCACCATCATCCTCGGCGCCTGCAATCCCAATCTGGCTTACGAGGCGTACACCGCGAACAGCGATGTGGCAAGCCTGCTGCCTTGCAATGCGGTATTGCGCGAGATCGAGCCGGGAAAGACATCGGTCGAATTCATCAAGCCGACCAGCATGATGAAAGTGTTGGGCGATGCCAATTTGACCGCGTTGGCAGCAGAGGCGGACAGCAAGATCGAACGCGCTCTGGCGAACGTTTGAAAGGAATTAATGTCAGGGTTCAAGCCTTGCTCGATCCGGCATCGGCAGAACGACGATAATCACGATATTTCATGTCTTCTTGCAGCATGTGTTCGATAAGGGCTTCTTTCACTTTCAGGCCTGCTTCAATCCACTCGTATTCCACACCGCCGCGTTCAAAGTTACCCATGATTTCGTTCAGGGATTGCATGAGTTGCGCATGCCTCATCGCGTGTCCATCTGCCTCCGGATAGCCCCAGTCTCTGAACAATTCTTCTTCATGGGAAAAGTGATTTATTGCATCGTCCAGAATGAGTTGCATGCGTTTCTTGATTTCATCCACATCCATACGCCCGATGATGGCGATATTCAATTCGTTGACAAGGTGGGTGAAATGCCGATGCTCAGTATCAATCTCCGGAATGCCGACACTCAATGCATCGCTCCATTCCAGTCTCCAGGGTGGCTGTTCAGTCATTGATGGCATATCCCCGCTCCTGAAACAGTGCGACACAGGCATCGACTACTTGCGGGTCATAAAGCGTTCCGCGTCCGCGAATGATCTCTTCCAGGGCGGCATTATTCCCCAGCCCCGGACGATAAGGACGGTGTGAAGACATCGCTTCGACAACGTCCGCCACGACCAGTATACGCGCGCCCGGCAATAATTGATCCCCCTTCAATCCCTGCGGGTAGCCAGATCCGTCCATGCGTTCGTGGTGTTGCAACACCATCTCGGCGATCGGCCAGGAAAAGTCGACCCCTTTCAGAATGTCGTAACCCGCCTGCGGATGCATTTTGATCAGACTGTACTCGATATCATTCAGCCTGCTCGGTTTGCTTAATATCTCTGCCGGAATACGTATCTTGCCCAAATCATGCACCAGCCCGGCCAGATGGATTGCATGTATCTGCTCTTCGGGCAAACCCATCTGGCGCGCGATCTCTTTTGCGATGTCCGCAACCCGCGCCTGATGGCCGGAAGTATAGGGATCACGCATCTCGACGATACTGGCGATGGCTTCCACGGTTTGCAGCATGTTCTTCCGCAGGCGCTGTTCATGTTCACGGTGCGACGCTTTGACACGCAACGTGAGAATACCGAAAACGAGGTCACCAGACATTTCTTCCAGCACCTTCACCTCGTCCTCATCGAATACGTCTTTCTTGTTGTCAAAGAGCACCAGGACACCAAATGCACGATCTCTGTTCATCAATGGCAAGGCAATACAGGAGGCAAAGCCGCATTGCTGCGAAATTTCGCGCCAGGAGTTGGGTTCTGCACTGGATAAAATGTCCTGCACGACCTTCGGTTCGCCACTGATGATAGCGTGCCCGGCCGGGCATATTTCTTTCCGTGTCTTGTCCCAGCCAAGCGACACCAGGGCGGGACACTCCTCCAGCAGACAAGCCTGCGCCATTTGTTCTATCGTTTTACCGGCATCTTCCCGCGCATAGCCTATCCATGCCATGCTGTACCCCCCGACACTCACCGCAACGTGACACATTTCCTGCAGCAGCTGGCTTTCACTAGTGGCATGAATCAAAACCTCGTTGCCTGCACTGATCGTCCTGAGTGCCCTGTTTGAGCGTTGCATGGCCAATTCGTGCTGCTTCCGCTCGGTAATGTCGCGTACGATGCCCAGTATGTACTGACGGTCGAGTTCGATGAGTTTCAGACTGACCTCCACGGGAAAGGTGGATCCGTCCTTGCGCCGCCGCGTGGCTTCGAATCGCGCATGACCCGATGCCTGAAGTTTTTCAATGACGGCTTCACGGCCTACTTCGGTGGCAGAGGGATCGACATCAAGAACGCGCATGGACAGGAGTTCTTCACGACTGTAACCCCAATCACTGCAAGCTGTTTCGTTGATGTCCAGAAAACGCAAAGTTTGCGGATCAAGCACCTCGATGGCATCGCTGGAATTGTCGAGCAACATGCGAAACAGCGTCATTTTTGATTCGGCATGCTTGCGTTCGGTAATATCTTCAAGCGTGTGTACGCTATACAGGAATGCCCCCTGCTCATCACTCACCGGAAATGCACGCGAACGGTAGATTCTGTCACCTATGACAACTTCCTCTTCATTCCCCACTTTTTCATTTTCTTCAACCGTGCGCCGGCAAACAGGTAAAGGCCCTTCCATCTTTGGGAAAATCTCGAAATAGGGACGGCCGATGATTTCCTTGAAGGGTATGCCCGCACACCGCTGGTAGGCGCGATTGGCCCGCACGACGCGAAATCCCTTGTCGTGCAGAAAAATCGGGTCTTCGACAGCATCCAGCGCAGCTATCCACTCCTGATGCGCCTGTTCGATCTGCTTGCGAAGTTCTTTGTTCGAGTCATTCACGATGTATCCTCATACGATAAGCCATAAGGCCTTCGATAGCATTGTGATGGTCGTTAAAAAAATAAAGAGGCCCGAACCCGATACCCATAACGCACACCCGGCAAGATACGCCGCCATTGAGATTCCACGCTTCGCCGGCGCGGCATGCGGTGGCATTTCGGAATACTGCTTTAATTTTAATGCGGCTGATTCATATCACATACGATACCGGCATCGGCACCGACCATCACCATCACCTGCTCGGCCGGCAAGCGCAATAACTCGCCGATTTCCTTATAGTCATCAGGCAGCGCTGCATCGTCCCAGCCGTTGGCCGAATGCCGCGCCAGATTGACTGCCAGCAGGACGTTGCGTACACGCAGTTTTTGCGCGTTTTCATCGTCCATCAGCGTCAACAGCAATTCAGGCAAATCCCACCTTTTCACCAGCGCCATTTGCAGGTCGGCCAAAGCGAATCCCAACACCTCTTCCTGTACTGTGCGGCTGCGCAAGGTCTTATCCTGATGCTGGATTGCCCATATTTTCATCATGTCCCGCGGTGAGAAACACCACATCAGGATTTCCGCCAGGTCGTGCAGCAGCGCGGCAATGCGCACTTCTTCGTAGTGCAGATCGCTCAGGCGCACCGCCCAATCAAAAGCATATTCAGAAGCACGGTGCGCGCGATGCACCCTGTGCAGCAGGTGGACGAGCGCATCCATCTGCCCCTTGAGGACTTCCTGAACCAATGGTTGTGCCGGGATCTTGCTGTAGAAGGCTTCGACGCCAAGCATGATGAGCGCCTGCTCGACGAGCGCCACCTCGCTGGTCTGGCTGCGATGCTTGTGTTGCTGCAGATAGCGCAACAATTTGACGGTCATCATCGGGTCGACCGTGATCGTCTGGGCGACACCGCGTGCGCTGAGTTTGTTCTGGTCCTGATGCAATGCAGACAGATCACGTTCCGTCTGCTTGAGGACGGGAATATCTGCCCCAGTCAGAAAATCAATCCACCCTTCCAAGCCCGTCACGTTCTGTTGTTGCATTTCCCTCTCCATGGACGCTATACATGAAGTACTACGGCAAGCAGGGAGAAATCTTTAGCCGATCGGCATCTGCACCGCCAGCGTACCGCTGCGCCCCTCTACGGTCCCCGGCTTGACTTCGCATAACGGCAGATCGTCGAGCTTGAACTCCAGCAGGTATTGCAGCATGGAAACAAGCTGATAGCCCTGTTCGTTCCAGCCCTGAAGCAATTGCTCGAAGATTGGCATCCACTTCTGGCCTTCCAGTTCGGCATGCAGGGTATAGACGTGTCCGGCAGCAGAAGGTGTGCTGGTGATATCCAGCAGATGATGCGCAACATTCCCGGTAGTGATGCCATCACGACCGATGAGCTCGTCCAGTGTCGGCAAGGTGGTGGGCAATTGCGGACAGGCGATGATCTCGGCATCCCACGTCGGGATGAAAGGCTGCGTGCCGCGCGTATCGGAACTGTAGTTGAAATCAAGATGCTGGGTCTGTCTCAATCCGTAACGATTGGTCTGCCAACCCGCCGCCGCATGAGACCTGGGGGCTTCATCGAAAATTTCCGTGAAGCGATCAACTGCGCGCTGCATCTCGCGCTTGGTCCATTGGGCATCCTGACCGGCCACATAGTCCTGCCAGCGGATATGGTCGTAGCAATGGATGCCAACCTCAAAACCCGCATCCCTCACCGAACGCATGATGCCCGCGCATTTTCGCCCGATGTCCGGTCCGGGCAACAGGGTGCCATACATCAGGGTCATGAATCCATAATGCTTGAGCACGGAAGTGCGCGAGACCTTGTTCAGAAAGCCCGGACGGAACACGCGATTGATGGCACGACCGGTATGATCCGGCCCCAATGAAAAAAAGAAGGTCGCCTGGGCATTATGACGCTGCAGCGTATCAACCAGACGCGGCACCCCTTCGCGCGTGCCGCGATAGGTATCTACGTCGATCTTGAGGGCGATCTTTTTCATATCAGGATTCAGGACACGGGAGACAGGATACGGGAACGGTTCTGCTGAATCCCGTATCCTGTCTCCTGGATTTAATCGACCAGCCCGCGCGCTTCGGCGATCTGGTTGCGATAGGCATCGAATATCTTGCGCAGGGTGTCGGCCATGGTTGTGGACGGTTTCCAGCCCAGTTCTTCGCAGGTATTGGTGATCTTGGGTACGCGATTCTGCACGTCCTGGTAACCTTTGCCGTAGTAGGCGGCAGAGGTGGTTTCAACGATCTTCACCTTCTTTGCGGATTCCTTGTACTCGGCATATTCCGTCGCGAGCTTCAGCATCATGTCGGCCAGATCGCGAATCGCAAAGTTGTTGGTCGGATTGCCGATGTTGTAAATCTTGCCGGTGGCGACGCCGTTCTTGTTGTCGATGATCTTCATCAGCGCGTCGATGCCGTCGTCGATGTAGGTGAACGCGCGTTTCTGGTGACCGCCGTCGACCAGGCTGATGTTTTCGCCGCGGATGATGTGGCCGAGGAACTGGGTCACGACGCGCGAGCTGCCTTCCTTGGGGGTATTGATCGAATCCAGCCCGGCGCCGATCCAGTTGAACGGACGGAACAGCGTGAAGTTCAGATTATCCTGCATGCCGTAACCCCAGATCACGCGATCCATGAGTTGCTTGGAGTTGGAGTAGATCCAGCGCGGCTTGTTGATCGGGCCGCAGATCAGCTCGGAGTTTTCAGGGTCGAATTCCTCGTCGTGGCACATGCCATAAACTTCGGACGTCGAAGGGAATACCAGATGTTTGCCGTACTTCACGCATGCGCGCACGATGGGCAGGTTGGCTTCGAAGTCCAGTTCGAACACACGCAACGGCTGTTTCACGTAAGTCGCCGGCGTTGCAATGGCAACCAGCGGCAGGATCACGTCGCATTTCTTGACGTGGTACTCGACCCATTCCTTGTTGATGGTGATGTCGCCTTCGAAATAGTGAAAGCGCGGCTTGCCGATGAGATCGGAGATACGATCGCTGCTCATGTCCATGCCATAGACTTCCCAGTCTGTGGTGGCCAGAATGCGATTGGACAAATGGTGACCGATGAAACCGTTCACACCCAGGATCAGGACTTTCTTCATTTCTTTATTTCCTTAACGATTGAATTCAAAATTTTCCGTGCCGTACTTCGCAGCAAACTCCGCCGCGCTCATTTCCACCCCGTCCAGCTCAAATCGCACCACTTGCAGTACACCCCTACCGCAGATTGCGTATGCCTTGCCTTCTTTCACATAGAAAGCCGTGGGCTCTATTCCTTCTGCCGTACATTTCGTCACCAGTGTTTGCAGGATACGCATGGGTTTGCCCATCAGTTGCGTCGTCGCTCCCGGATAGGGCGGTGCCACAGCGCGCACCAGATTATGTATCTCCAACGCAGATTGCGACCAGTCGATGATTCCGTCTTCCGCCTTGCGTCCGCCAAAATAGGCGCCCTTGCTCAGATCCTGTTTCTTTGCCGGTGCTTTGCCTGCTAGTAATGCGGGAAGCACATCGTTCAGCGCCATCTCGGCCGCTACCGTCACTTTGTGAAACACCTCGTGAGCCGTATCATTGGGCAGGATGGGTACCGCCTGCTGCGCCACAATGTCGCCGTTGTCCGGCTTCTCTGTCATGTAATGCAGCGTTGCGCCCGTTTCCGTTTCGCCGCGGATTATCGCCCAATTCACCGGCACCCGCCCGCGATATTTTGGCAACAACGAACCGTGCATATTCAACGCACCGTGCGACGGAATATCCAGCAATTCCTTCTTCAACATCAGGCGGTAGTAGAAAGAGAAGAAAAAGTCCGGTTGTAGCGCGCGGATGCGCTCCACTACCTCAGGCACGTTCGGATCGTCCTGTGTAATGACCGGGATACCGTGCAGTTCGGCCAGCTTCTGCACGCTCTCAAACCAGATGGTTTCTTTCGGATTGTCGCAATGCGTGACCACCAATGCGACATCTACGCCATGCGCCAGCAACACATTCAGACAGCGGACGCCAACATTGTGATATGCAAATACAACGGCTCTACTCATTCCTCACCGTCCGCGAACGAAGAAAGGTGCGCCGCCTCACCGGCAGGCTTGGCCTTCGCCCTGATTCTCCTGGGTGCGGCTTCAACTAACTTTGAGGCGGTGGTTTTACCCTTCCCTCTTCCCCCTTCTCCCTTCTCAGACTGTTCCAGCACCGCCTCAACCAGATATCGCGGCCTGTGGCGCACTTGCTGATAGATGCGTCCGATGTATTCTCCCAACAGACCGATGCCGAATAACGCAATGCCGATGAGGAAGAACATCAGCGCAAACAGGGTAAACAGCCCCTCGGCTTCCGGGCCAACGATCAGGCGTCGAAGCACGAGAAATACGAAGAACAATGCAGACAACACCGAGATCAGCATCCCCAGCATGGAGAACATCTGCAACGGTACGAGAGAGAAGCTGGTCATCAGGTCGAAGTTGAGGCGGACCAGGCTGTACATCGAATATTTGGATTCACCCGCCGCACGCTCTTCATGCCCCACCACCACCTCGGCGGGATTATGCGCAAAGCTGTAGGCCAGCGCAGGAATAAAGGTATTCACTTCCTTGCAACTATTGATCGCATCGATAATATTGCGATCATAGGCGCGGAACATGCAGCCCTGGTCGGTCATCTTGATATGCGTGATTTTTTCGCGCAGGCCGTTCATGGCGCGCGAAGCGACATGCCGCCATAGGCTGTCGCTACGCTGACGGCGAATGGAACCGACGTAATCGTGCCCCTCGTCCATTTTGGCCAGCAGCAGATGGGTATCTTCCGGCGGATTCTGCAGATCGGCATCCAGTGTCACTACGCGTTGTCCACGGCAGTGTTCGAAACCGGCCATGATCGCCATGTGCTGGCCGTAGTTGCCGTTGAACAGCACCACGCGCGTCACATCCGGACGTTTCTGGAATTGTTCGCGCAGGATGGCCGCGGAACGGTCACGGCTGCCATCGTTCACGAACAGGATCTCATACGCGATACCCAACTCATCCAGCGCGGGATAAAGACGGTCAAACAGGGCTTGCAGGCCCTGCTCTTCGTTATATACGGGAATAACGACGGAAAGTTGGGGTGTATTCATAAGGGCGGCATTTTACCGCAGAGCAAGGGGTTAACGAAATCAGGCGTCTGAATATCCTTCTTGTCCAGGGTACTATCAGACGAGTACCTCACGTACAGCTTTAACCACACGTTCGACATCCGCCTCGCTCATCTTCGGAAACATCGGCAGACTCACAATGCGGCGTCCCACACTTTCGGCGATGGGGAACATGCCTTCCCTGAAGCCGCGCGCGCGATACATCTGGAACAGGTGAATCGACGGGTAATGCACACCGCAGCCGATGTTGCGGGCTTTCATCTTTTCCATGAACTCGGCGCGTACCACGCCTTGCGGCAGCACGATCTGGAACATGTGCCAGTTTGTATTTTCGAAATTCGCCAGCGGCAATTCCACGCCGGTCCGCTTTTTAAAATCCGCACCAAAAGTGGTGAAGTAATGTTTAGCCAGCGCATGACGGCGCGCAGTGATGGCATCCAGTTGCGGCAACTGGTTCAGACCGATGGCGGCAGCAATATCGGTCATGTTGAACTTGCCGCCCAGCACGTCCACTTCCATGCCGTCGAAACCGCTGCGCGTCACGCCCTGCAGCCGGTATTTTTCTGCAAGCCGTGCTTCATCCTCATTGTTGAGCACCAGACAGCCGCCTTCAGCGGTCGTCAGGTTTTTATTGGCCTGGAAACTGAATGAAACGAAATCGCCGAATGAGCCAATACGTTTGCCGTTCCACAACGAACCGATGGCCTGCGCTGCATCCTCCACCACGCGCAGCTTATGACGCCTGGCGATGTCGTACAGCCTGTCACGGTCTACAGGCAGGCCGGACAGGTCGACCGGAATAATGGCTTTGGTTCGCGGCGTGATGGCGGCTTCGACTTTGTCCAGGTCGATGTTGCGCGTGACCGGATCGATGTCCGCAAACACGGGCGTGGCACCGGTTTCGATAATGACATTGGCGGTTGCCACCCACGAGATCGGGGTAGTGATGACTTCGTCGCCCGGTCCAATGCCCGCAACGCGCAAGGCAATCTCCATGGTGCAGGTACCGGAATTGAAAGTACGCACCGGACGCCCGCCGAAATAAGCAGAGAGTTGTTTCTCGAATTCCGCCACTTTGGGACCGCTGGTGATCCAGCCCGAACGTAACACGTCGCCGACAGCAGCGATTGCAGCTTCGTCGATGTAGGGTTTGGTAAATGGTAAAAATTCACTCATAAATTTCCAGTCTATCCATTAATAATCCGTCATTCTCGCCTGCGCGGAAATGGCGGCAATTTTCAAGCTCTCGAAAGGATGATGATGCCGATGATGATGACTCCCATGCCGACCAGTTTGGTGACATTGAAATCCTCGCCCAGCAGATATTTGGCAGCAATGGCATTCACCACATAGGCCATGGACAGCATGGGAAACGCAATGCTGACCGGCACGCGCGACAGCGCCAGTATCCACACCACCACACTGATGCCGTAGCAGAACATGGCGGTAATGATGTGCCACTCGGTTGCCAGTTTCCAGCCGATGGGCACAACATTCGCCATGCTGAATTCGAAATGGCCGATGGCGTTGGTACCCGTTTTCATCAAAATCTGCGCAGCGGCATTCAACATCACGCCGGTAAAGATCAAACCGAAACTGACCAGGTTCATGATTTGCTCACCACTACATATTGTTCGTCGCGATAGATTTCTTTCATTTTCATCCCTTGCTGTTCGAGGAGAGGAAGTATGTGTGTCTGCACGATAGCATAGGCTTCCGCCTGTGTGCGCCACCGTTTTGCCAGTTGATCCACTGTGGCTATCCAGCGTTCCGGCTCCATCTTGATACCGAAATCCATCTCATCCTGGAAGCTCACCAGCGTGAACGTGCGTTTGAGGTAAAACGGCAAAGTCTGCTCGTAACAATACACGGAGTAGAAAGGCACATCCGGCTTGATCAGCGGTTTGATGGCCTCTGCCAGAATATAACTGGAGCGCTCGCGCGCGATCGTGTTGTATCCGGACGTGGCAAGCTGCGCGAACATGAGCGAAGCAAATGCCAGCACGATCACCGCAGCCAGTTTGTTCTCTCCGCGCAACAGCCACAATGCAGCACTCACACCGATCAGCCAGGTCGACGCAGCAACCATCAACCATACTGAATAGTTGCTATACATCTCCAACTGAACTGGCGTATCCGCCGATATTTTTGCTGCGAAAGGAATGATGCCGAGAATAATTGCGACCACAACCAGAGATGGAACCGTGAGCCAGAACAACCGGCGGGCTTTCATTTCCGCAAGCAGTTTTCCCATCAGCAGCGCCAGCGGCGGAAACATGGGCAAAAGATACGACGGTAATTTGGAACTGGAGATCGAAAAGAACACGAAGATGAACACCACCCACACCAGCAGAAAACGATCAGAGCTGAATGTCTTCGTTTTCTGTACGCTGCCGCGCCATGCATTCAACAGTGCATCCAGCATCAACATCGTCCAGGGCAGCATGCCCGCCAGCAGTATCGGCACGAAGTAATACCAGGGCTGATAACGCCCGTGTATTTTGGTGGTGAAACGCTGGAAATGTTCGTAAATGAAGAAGCGCTCGAAAAACTCCGGATTGGCCTTGATCACCAGCACGAACCAGGGAGCCGCGATCAGCAAAAAAAGCACCAGCCCGCTGATCCAGTGCATGCGTTTCCATATGGTGATGTCGCGATTGAATACCGAATACAGGAACAATGCCGCACCCGGCAGGACCACCCCCATCAGCCCCTTGCTCAGCACCGCCAGCGCCAGTGCAGCCCAGGCCAGCAGCATCCAGTTTCGTGCAATCTTGCCCGACTGCTGTTGCGAAAGAAGCAGGGAAAAAATACCGAGCGTGAGAAAAAAGGTCACGCCCATATCCAGCGTATTGATATGCGACATCATCGCGTACAGCATGCTGCTGCCCAGCAACAATGCCGCGTAAATACCGGCCTCGCGCCCGAACAGGCGCATTCCGGCAAACCATGCCAACAAGACACCGGCAAATCCCGTCAGCGCGGCCCAGATGCGCGAAGTCCATTGATGCTCGCCGAAGACTTCATAGGCCACGGCAGTCGCCCAGTATTGCAGCGGCGGCTTTTCGAAGTATTTCAGATCATTCAGACGCGGCGTCGTCCAGTCGCCGCTGACCACCATTTCGCGCGGAATTTCGGCATAGCGTCCTTCATCGGGGCGTATGAGTTTGCGATATTCCAGATTGCCAAACCAGATGACAACGAACGCCAGCAACATCAGCCAGAGTCCGCGCCGGGAAATTTCATTCGTCATAGTGAAACATTCAGGGAATTTGAAAGCAGACGCTGATTTTAACCCAACGATCATCGCACCGGCTTGCAGAATAACGAATTTCCCTGCGTGATGATCGTTTCCCTCACCCCCGTCCCCCTCTCCCCGAGGGCGAGGGGTACAGGCGGGCGCTTCGCGGGATCTCGTTATTTTGCGGCTCAGGAATCGCTCTTTTCCTGCACCACCGCGCGTGCGCTGCCTTGCGCAAACCTGATATCCAGCCTTTCGCCGGGATCGATACGCTTGCTGCTCATGACGATATTGCCCTGGGCATCGCGCACCATGCTGTAGCCGCGTGCCAGTACCTGTTGCGGGTCAAGATGCTGCAAGTGCTGCTGTAACGCAACCAGCCTTGCATCACGACGATCCAGCATATTCTGCATTGCCGCACGTAAACGCCGTGCATGGTTCGTCTGCTGCTCCTGCAGTCGCGCCACAGCCGGACGAGCGAGGTGCATGCGTTGCCGAAGCGCATCCAGACGCTCTCTCTGCAACTGGATGTGCCGGGCCGGATGCACCAGCCGCCGTTGCAGGAAATCCACTCGCTGCATGTCCTGCTCAAAACGGCGCGCCACAGCACGAGCCAGATGCCGGCGATACTGCAACACTCGCTGTCGCAATTCCTGCCTGTCCGGTACTACCGCCTGTGCCGCCGCGGTCGGCGTGGCCGCACGCAGGTCGGCCACAAAATCGGCAATAGTGAAATCGGTCTCGTGCCCCACCCCGCTCACCACCGGGATCCGGCTCGCCGCAATGGCGCGCGCGACCACTTCCTCGTTAAATGCCCACAGATCCTCGATACTGCCTCCGCCACGGCACACGATGAGCACATCGCATTCGGCGTGCTGATTTGCCGACTTGATCGCCTGGGCGATCTTCTGTGCCGCGCCCTCGCCCTGCACCGGCGTCGGAAACAGCAGCACGGGAATATTGGGCATGCGCTTTGCCAGTGTGCGCAGCACATCGCGCAGCGCTGCGGCTTGCGGCGAAGTCACAATACCGATCTGACGCGGCAGCAGCGGCAAGTCGCGTTTGCGCCCGGCTTCAAACAATCCTTCGCTTTCCAGCCTCTCTTTCAAACGTTCGAACGCTTCATACAAGGCACCCAGCCCGGCCGGACGCATTTTTTCCAGCGTTAACTGAAAATCGCCGCGCGCCTCGTACAACGTCGCCAGTGCCAGCACCTCCACCTGCATGCCATTCGCGGGTTTGAATTCCAGATATTGGCTTTTGTGACGGAACATCACACAACGCACCTGAGCCTGCTCGTCCTTGAGCGAAAAATACCAGTGCCCGGAAGCAGCCCTGACGAAATTTGAAATTTCGCCACGCACCCACAACAGCGGCAGCCCGCTTTCAATTAGTTGTTTCGCTGCAAAATTCAGTTCACGTACGGTCAGTACCCGATTTTTTTCCATCAACAATTCCTGTATATGTTGCTCGACTACTCGGCTTTTTTTCGAAAAATAGGCCAATTGGCATATTGACAAATCATTTCAATCCACAACCCCAGCAAATTCGCCGCTTGCAGCGCAGGTACTACTACAGAAAAACGACAACTTACAGTACTGTATTGTTTTTAAAGTATTTTATTGCGGTATATTTTTTGTGCAAATGTTCGAAAATGGCTACTGTACTAGGGCTGCACCAGGCATCCGGGAGATTCATCCACAAAGTTATCCACAGATTTTGTGTATAACAAAACAAATCGCTTATACAACTATAAGTTAGCTCAGCAGATGCGAGTCCACCTTGCTCAAACATGACCTAACCAGTTACAGTGCCGCCTGCGAATTTAAGCATATTTTTTTGGAGACGTTGCGTGTTCACTATAGTCGAAGCGGCCGGTTGGCCCATCTGGTTTCTCATTATCGCCTCATTGGTCGCAGTTACACTCATCACCGAACGGACAATCTTCCTGCGCAGCAAGAAAATCGCCCCGCCGTCATTGCTGGACGAAGTGGTCAAGGAACTCAAACAACGCGGTGTCAGCCAGCAGATGCTCACGCGCCTGGGCGACAGCTCTCCGCTGGGTAAGGTTTTCGCTGCCGGTTTGAAAAACATCAAGAACTCGCCGGATGTGATGAAAGACTCCATCGAAGAAGCCGGACGCAGCGTCGCCCACAGCCTCGAACGTTTCCTCACCACACTGGGAACCATCGCCTCCGTCAGCCCGCTGCTCGGCCTGTTCGGCACCGTGGTCGGCATGATCGAGATTTTCGGTTCGCAAAATGCAGGCGGGGCTGCTCCCGCAGAACTGGCTCACGGCATCTCGGTTGCCCTGTACAACACCGCGTTCGGCCTGATTGTGGCCGTGCCCAGCCTGATCGCCTACCGCCACTTTCGCGCCCAGGTTGAAAACCTGACCATCGAAATGGAACAACAGGCAATCAAACTGGTTGAAATCGTGCACGGCGAGCGCAAATAGGAGATTCAAAATGAATTTTCTGCGCGGCGTTACCCGAGATGAACCTGAAATCAACCTGATCCCGATGATCGATGTTCTGCTGGTGATCCTGATCTTTTTGATGGTCACCACCAGTTACTCGAATTTTGCCCAGTTGCAGATCAACCTGCCTCAAGCCAGCGGCGAGGAAGGCGTAGCTGTCTCCCACAAACCCATCAATGTGGCTGTCGATGCTTCGGAGCACTATGCAGTGAACAGCGTTCGTACGGAATTCAAGGGCGTTGCCGATTTCGGAAAAATATTGCACAAAGCCGCCGGCGGCCAGGATGATCCGACGATCATCATCAACGCCGACGCAAAAGCAACACACCAGTCCGTCATCAGCATCATGGAGGCCGCCCGCATCGCCGGTTTCGGACGCATCACCTTCACAACGCAGAACCAGCAAAAAGACTAATCCCCGGCATGCAGCGGCTGCAACACCACTGGTATCGTCTCTCCCCGCTTCATTTGCTGCTATTCCCCGTCAGCCTGGTCTTTCGCATACTTGCGGCCCTGCGCCGTTTTCTCTATCGCAGCCAGATACTGCCTTCAGTCAAGATTCCCGTCCCGGTCGTGGTGGTCGGCAACATCAGCGTCGGCGGCACGGGCAAGACGCCGCTCACGCTTTGGCTGACGCAATATTTGATCGATAACGGCTGGCATCCCGGCATTGTCAGCCGCGGCTATGTCAAAAATGGAAAACAGGACACCAAGCCGCGCAAAGTTCTCACCGACGATGACGCTGCAGAGGTCGGCGACGAACCCCTGCTGATGGCACAACGCGCAATATGTCCCGTGTGGATAGGCAGCGACCGCCCTGCAGCTGCGCTTGCCATGCTGCAGGCACATCCAGAATGCGACATCGTTTTAAGCGACGACGGTTTGCAGCACTACCGCCTGCAACGTGACGCTGAGATCATCGTCGTCGACGGCATACGCCGTTTTGGCAATGGCCTGCTGCTGCCGGCCGGACCGTTGCGCGAACCAGTTTCACGCTTGCGCAAGGCAGATGCGGTTGTGATCAATGGCGGTCAGGCCGGCGACGGCGAATTTTCCATGAGTCTGGATGGTTCGCTTTTCTACAATCTGCTCAATCCGGAAACGGTATTGCGCCCCGGCGAATTCGCCGGACAACGCCTTCATGCCATCGCCGGCATAGGCCACCCCCGGCGTTTTTTCAAACACCTTGAACAACTCGGGTTGAACGCTCAGCCGCATTCCTTTCCCGACCACCATCGTTACTCGGCGGCCGATATTGCCTACGACGACGCGGATGCGGTACTCATGACGGAAAAAGATGCGGTAAAATGTGCCGCCTTCGCCACCGAAAAATGCTGGGTGTTGCGCGTGGATGTACTCGTTAACCCGGCGCTTGCCAAACTCATCATAGAAAAGGTCACGCCCAGTGTGCACTCGTAGAAATTCACTTTTGCGGGATAAAACGCCAGACATTGCGCAGCGAATGACGGGAAAACGGGGAATGAGCGACAACGGAAGTTGCGGTGAAGACCAACCTTCAGGTTATGTCGTAACCAGCACGCAACACCGCGATCCGCCCGCGAAATGAGTTTACAGGAGCAATTACAAATGGATGGAAAACTGCTTAACATACTGGTTTGCCCGCTGTGCAAATCCCCATTGATCTATCGCAAAGCAGAGCAGGAATTGATCTGCAAAGCGGACAGACTGGCCTTTGCGATCAAAGACGATATCCCGGTGATGCTCGCAGACGAAGCACGCCAGCTTTCAGCAGAAGAGGCCGAAGCGCTTTGATAAATACCGTTAGAAACCGTTACGAGCGGTTCGAGAGCAAGGCGCACGGAGCGCAACGAACGAGACATACCTTGGGGGTAGGCGAGGAGCAAGCACCGCGCAACGCAGCTATGGAATCGCACAGTAGGTTTCCATGAATTTCAAGGTTGTCATCCCTGCCCGCTTCGCTTCTACCCGTCTGCCCGGCAAACCGCTGCTGGATATTGCAGGCAAACCCATGGTCGTGCGTGTTGCCGAGCAAGCCGTACAAAGCGGCGCACAGCAAATCATCATCGCCACCGACCACCAGCCCATCGTCGCAGCTGCAGAAACGCATGGCTTCATGGCCTGCATGACGCGCGCCGATCATGCCAGCGGCACCGACCGTATCGCCGAAGTGGCGGCACAACAAGGCTGGGCGGACGATGTCATCGTGGTCAATGTGCAGGGCGATGAACCGTTGATCCCGCCGCAACTTATCACCGCCGTCGCACAACATCTGCACGACCATCCCGAATGTGCCATTGCAACTGCCTGTCATGCCATCCACGACGAAGTATCGATGCGCAACCCGAACATCGTAAAAGTGGTGCTCGACAAACAGGGCAACGCACTCTATTTCAGCCGCGCGCCTATTCCCTGGCCGCGCGATGCCTACGCCGCGCAACAACCGCTTCCGCCGCAAGTCACCGTGCTCAGACACATCGGCATTTATGCCTACCGCACCGCCTTCCTGCGCGACTTCGGCCAGCTGCCACCTGCACCCATCGAACAGACCGAAGCGCTGGAGCAATTGCGCGCGCTGTATCATGGCTACAAGATAGGCGTCACCGTCACCGAACATGCGCCACCCGCCGGCGTAGATACCGAACAGGACTTGCAGCTTGCAAGGCGTTCGTATTCCGGATTAATAAACTGATTTTTTTAACTTGAAGAGGAAATACCAATGAAGCTGATTCTGTTAGGCGCACCCGGAGCAGGTAAAGGAACCCAGGCAAACTACATCAAGGATAAATACGGCATCCCGCAGATTTCCACCGGCGACATGCTGCGTGCGGCTGTGAAAGCCGGCACACCCCTGGGTGTCGCCGCCAAAAAGATCATGGATGCGGGCGGCCTGGTGTCCGACGACATCATCATCAACCTGGTGAAGGAACGCATCAAGGAAGCGGATTGCGCCAACGGATTCCTGTTCGACGGTTTCCCGCGCACGATTCCGCAGGCAGAGGCCATGAAAGACGCAGGCGTCGCCATCGACTTCGTAGTCGAAGTGGATGTGCCCGACAGCGAAATCATCAAGCGCATGAGTGGCCGCCGCGTGCACACCGCATCCGGACGCACCTACCATATCGAATTCAATCCGCCCAAAGTGCAGGGCAAGGACGACATCACCGGCGAAGACCTGGTACAGCGTCCGGACGACACCGAAGAAACCGTCAAGAAACGTCTTGAGGTGTATCACCAGCAAACCAAACCGCTCGTCGACTATTACACCGCATGGTCGAAATCGGGCGATGCGAAAGCGCCCAAGGTCGTGCATGTTCCCGGTGTCGGCAGTGTCGAGAGCATTCGCGACCAGGTATTCAGCGCGCTGGGCAACTAATCATGGCAAACAAGTCCATACTCACGCTGGAAGATGCAAGGTGCGTAACCGCAGCAGCCGAAGCGGAAGCGCTCGCGAACGAGTGGAAGGTGACCATCGCCATCGTGGATGACGGCGGCCACCTGCTCCATTTGCAACGCAGCCACGATACGCAATTCGGCACCGTTGAAACCGCCATCGCCAAAGCGCATGCTGCCGTCGCTTTCCAGCGTCCGACAAAAGCTTCGGAAGATGCCGTTCTGGGCGGACGGCTCATTCACCTCGCGCTGCCCGGTGTGATCCCTGCAGAAGGCGGTGTCCCCCTGGTTCGAGAAGGCGTCGTTGTCGGCGGACTCGGTATCAGCGGCGTGCGTTCCTTCCAGGACGGACAGATCGCACAGGCTGGCGCAGACGCTTTGTAGTTATTGCTGCATCCGGCAGACAGGCAGCACTGCAACATAAAAAAACGGGCACCGGCCTTTCAAAGCCGGTGCCCGTTGTTTGTCGATGTACAGGAATTATACCGGGACGCGATAGGTGTCCTGCGTGATCAGGTCGATACCGCACGGCAGCGCCTCGATCCAGTTCAGGAATTCGTTCACCATCTTCTTGCCCACAAAAGAGCGCCCATGCTGTGGCACGATGGCTTCGACATCCATCTGGCGCACCATGTTGACCCAGAAGCGGCATATCTTGTTGGAAATCATGTAGCGCTTGTGAAAACCTTCCATGAACTGGATATGATCCTTGAAGTTTTCCACCGGCGTATCCGCCTCGGTATGGGCCACAAGAGAGGCGCCCATATCGCCCGAGAAAAGAATCTTGCTGACCGGATCATAAAACTGGAAGTTGCCCTCGGAATGCATGAAGTGGGCGGGAATCGCCTTGATGATGCTATCACCCAGCGGCAGGTTCACACCTTCGTCGGGGATACCCGTTACGCGTCCCAGCGAATTGTCGCCACTGCAGAAGTGCGGCACGAAACGTACCCACAACTTGGAGATCATCACTGTGCAATCGGAGTGAATCATCCATTTATTGACGGAAGCAATGATGTCGGGATCGGGATGCGACGCGAGAATGTATTTCAGTTTCTTCGGCGGGAAATAATTATGCATCTCCATCAGCAGACCGTTGTAGGTCATGTTGCCGCCCGGATCAATCAGAGCACCATGGCCATGGTCAACAATCAGGAACTGGTTGGCTTGTACCGCTTCCCCAACGGAATCATCCACCAAGTCGTCAAACATCAGACACTGGTGTGTGCCGTTATCGAATAATTCAATGGCCATTTGGTGCTCCCCTTATCTTTATTAAGATTGACATCACTAAACGATACAATAGCATTCTACTTGAGTCTAAGCCATGTTGACAGTGCTTGATTGCTATGTTGACAGTGCCTGATTAACAAGGTCTGGTTTTCTCCGCAACACACGATGGCGTGAAAAGCGTAAGATAGCGCCTCCCTGAAGTCGGCCCTTTCTCAGAATAATTGAGGAGCAAGTGTATGGCAGCAAAAAATGCGTTTTATGCACAATCCGGCGGCGTCACCGCCGTGATAAACGCCTCAGCCTGCGGCGTCATCGAGACCGCCCGCAAACACAAAAACAAAATTGGCAAGGTCTATGCCGGACGCAACGGCATCATCGGCGCCCTCACCGAAGACCTGATCGACACCAGCAAGGAATCCGCCAAAGCCATCGCTTCGCTTCGCCATACGCCTTCCGGCGCCTTCGGCTCCTGCCGCTTCAAGCTCAAGTCGCTGGAACAGAACCAGCGTGAATATACCCGCCTCATCGAAATATTCAAGGCGCACAACATCGGCTATTTCTTCTACAACGGTGGCGGCGACTCAGCCGACACCTGCTACAAGGTCTCGCAGCTTTCGAAAAAGATGGGCTACCCGATCCAGGCCATCCATGTCCCCAAAACGGTTGACAATGATTTGCCGATTACCGATTGCTGCCCCGGCTTCGGTTCCGTTGCCAAATATATTGCCGTTTCCACGCTCGAAGCCAGTTTTGACGTACGTTCCATGGCAAAAACCTCCACCAAGGTATTTGTACTGGAAGTGATGGGGCGCCATGCCGGCTGGATAGCCGCAGCAGGCGGTCTGGTTGAAGAACAGGGTATCCCGGTACTCATCCTGTTTCCCGAGATCGAATTCGATCAGCAGAAATTCCTGGCCAAGGTCAAATCAATGGTCAAGAAACACGGCTATTGCAGCGTGGTGGTATCGGAAGGCTGCCATTATCCGGATGGCAAATTCCTCGCCGAACAAGGCACGCGCGACGCATTCGGCCATGCCCAGCTGGGCGGAGCCGCCCCCGTGGTCGCCAACATGGTCAAGGAAGCATTCGGCTACAAATTCCACTGGGCCGTGGCCGACTATCTGCAACGCGCCGCACGTCACGTCGCTTCGAAGACGGACGTCGAACAGGCCTACGCACTCGGCAAAGCAGCCGTCAACCTGGCGCTCCAGGGTGAAAACGCAGTCATGCCCACAATACAGCGCCTCTCGGACAAACCCTACAAATGGAAGGTCGGCGTCGCGCCGCTGTCCAAAGTCGCCAATGTGGAGAAATTCATGCCGCGTGATTTCATCACAAAAGACGGATACGGCATCACCGCAAAATGCCGGGCTTATCTCGCACCGCTCATCAAAGGCGAAGACTATCCACCCTACAGGGATGGACTGCCGCAATATGTGCAATTGAAAAATGTAGCTGTCGCAAAAAAGTTGGTTGGGTTTAAAATTTAACGTTGTTAACACGCCGCTCCATCGGGGACGGTTTCACAAGAGGAGAAAAACATGGCAGGTGGCTTGGGTTTTGCACTTTTTTGTGCGATTGCAGCAATTCTGTATGGCGTACTTTCCACCAAGTGGATATTGGGTAAATCAACCGGCAGCGAGACGATGCAAAAAATCGCCGCCGCCGTTCAGGAAGGCGCATCGGCTTATTTGAAGCGCCAATACATCGCCATCGCCTGGGTTGGCGCCGCCCTGTTCGTCGTTATCCTGATAGCACTGGACTGGCAGACCGCCGTCGGCTTCGCCATTGGCGCCATCCTCTCCGGTTTGACCGGTTTCATCGGCATGAACGTTTCGGTGCGCGCCAATGTGCGCACTGCTGAAGCAGCCAAAGAAAGCCTGAATGCAGCGCTCAACGTATCCTTCAAGGGCGGCGCCATCACCGGCATGCTGGTGGTAGGTCTGGGTCTGCTCGGCGTGGCTGGCTATTACCTGATCCTGACCAGTATGGGGTCAACAGCGACGGAAGCGACGCATTCCCTGGTGGGTCTGGGCTTCGGCGGTTCGCTGATTTCCATCTTCGCCCGTCTCGGCGGCGGCATCTTCACCAAGGGCGCTGACGTCGGCGCCGACCTGGTCGGCAAAGTCGAAGCAGGCATTCCCGAAGACGATCCGCGCAACCCTGCCGTAATTGCCGACAATGTGGGCGATAACGTGGGCGACTGTGCAGGCATGGCGGCCGACCTGTTTGAAACCTACGCGGTCACCATCATTGCCACCATGCTGCTCGGCGGCCTGTTGCTGACGAACGCAGGGGCCAATGCAGTGATCTATCCGCTGGTGCTGGGTGGTTTCTCCATCGTTGCATCCATCATCGGCACCTTCTTCGTCAAGGCGCGTGATGGCGGCAAGATCATGAACGCGCTGTATCGCGGCCTCGCTGTCTCGGCCGTGCTGGCGCTGATCGCGTTCTACCCGATCACCAAGATGTTCATCCCCGACGATGCCCTGGGTGTTGCCGGTAGCCAGATGAGCCTTTATCTCGCATCCGTCATCGGTCTGTTGCTCACGGCCGCACTGGTCTGGATCACCGAGTACTACACCGCAACCGAGTTCAGCCCGGTGCGCCACATCGCTGAGGCATCCACCACCGGTCACGGCACCAACATCATTGCCGGTCTGGGCGTATCGATGAAAGCAACGGCTGCTCCGGTTATTGTTGTATGTGTCGCCATCTGGGGCGCCTTCTACCTGGCTGGCCTGTATGGCATCGCCATCGCCGCAACGTCGATGCTCTCGATGGCCGGCATCATCGTGGCGCTGGACGCTTACGGTCCGATCACCGACAACGCCGGCGGCGTTGCCGAGATGTCGCATCTGCCGGAAGACGTGCGCACCATCACCGATGCGCTGGACGCCGTGGGTAACACCACCAAGGCCGTGACCAAGGGCTACGCCATTGGCTCCGCCGGTCTGGCTGCACTGGTGCTGTTCGCCGACTATACGCACGCACTCACCGCCAACGGTCATGATCTGACCTTCGATCTCTCCAACCACATGGTCATCATCGGCCTGTTCATCGGCGGACTGGTACCCTACCTGTTCGCAGCAATGGGCATGGAAGCGGTCGGCCGTGCGGCGGGCAGCGTAGTGGTTGAAGTACGCCGCCAGTTCAAGGAAATTCCCGGCATCATGGAAGGCACCGGCAAACCGGAATACGGCACTTGCGTGGACATGCTGACCAAGGCCGCGATCAAGGAAATGATCGTGCCTTCGCTGCTGCCGGTTGCCGTGCCCGTAGTGGTCGGTCTGATCCTCGGTCCGCAGGCACTGGGCGGCGTGCTCGTCGGCACCATCATCACCGGTATCTTCGTCGCCATCTCCATGACCACCGGCGGCGGTGCATGGGACAACGCGAAGAAATATATTGAAGAAGGCAACTTCGGCGGTAAAGGTTCGGAAGCGCACAAGGCTGCCGTAACCGGCGACACCGTGGGCGATCCCTACAAGGATACAGCTGGTCCTGCCGTGAACCCGCTGATCAAGATCATCAACATCGTTGCGCTGATGATCGTGCCGTTGCTGTAGAAACAAACGGTAATGCAATAATAAAGAAGGCCGACTTGATGTCGGCCTTCTTCTTTTTTAGCTTGGGAAAAGCAATAGTCCACGAAATACACGAAAACACACGAAATGGGGTAAGCGAGCATTTTGTCGAATGGCGGACATCCACAAAATCGCGAACCCAATTGTGGTGATGCAAGGTTGTTGTTTGTGTCTTTCGTGCTTTTCGTGGATGAAAAACGTTTTTACCGAACCCACACCGTCTTCGCATTCACAAACTCGTGTATGCCCAGCTTTGACAATTCGCGTCCATAACCCGAAGACTTGATACCGCCGAACGGCAGGCGCGAATCCGACTTCACCATGCCATTGATAAAACTGCACCCCGCCTGAATACGCGTCGCCAGTTGCTCGGCTCGCGCCGCATCCCTGCTCCAGATCGACGAACCCAGTCCGAAGCGCGTCTCGTTGGCGATGCGCAACGCATCGTCCTCGTTCGCAGCGCGAATCACCAGCGCCACCGGGCCGAATAACTCGTCATGATAAGCACAGGCATCGGCAGTGACATGATCC
>JBNKBO010000023.1:0-39589 GCA_050287265.1 Sideroxydans sp.
TAGACCGCGTCGAGGCGGAAGTGTTACCCGAACAAAAATCTGCCATCGTCAAACAACTGCAAGCACAGGGCCGCATCGTGGCAATGGCCGGCGACGGCATCAACGATGCACCCGCACTGGCACAAGCACAGGTCGGCATCGCCATGGGCACCGGCACCGACGTGGCGATGGAAAGCGCAGGCGTTACGCTAATCAAGGGCGACCTGAATGGCATCGTGCGCGCAGTGAAACTCAGCCGCGCAACGATGAAGAACATCCGCCAGAACCTGTTCTTCGCCTTCATCTACAACATGCTGGGCGTGCCGGTGGCGGCGGGCGTGCTGTACCCGTTCTTCGGCCTGCTGCTCTCACCCATCATCGCCGCCGCCGCCATGAGCTTCAGCTCGGTGTCAGTGATCGCCAACGCGCTGCGCCTGCGCCGCGTGAAACTTTAGGCCACAGTACGGCCGTGAAAGGAGTTAAAAATGTGGGAATACATGAATGGAGGAATGGGTTTCGGCATGGGGCTGGGCATGCTGCTGTTTTGGGGGATATTGATTGCAGGCATCGTGATGCTGGTGAGATGCTTCAGCGGTTCAGGCACATGCGGCAAGAGCGAACGGGAAAAATCCGCGCTGGACATTCTCAAGGAACGCTATGCGCGCGGTGAGATCGAGAAAGAGGAATTCGAGCAGAAGAAGCGCGATCTCGAAAGTTGAGAAAGTAAATTTGTTGCGTTCTTTGTCGCAAGTCGATCCGGAGCTGGTGATCAGCTATTGATCTTTCCATATTTCATTGCACACGATTTTTGCAGCCGTCATTCCGGCGAAGGCCGGAATCCAGGTGATTGACAAGATTCCACGCAGTGGGACAACTCCAATAATATGGCTTTGTCCGCTACGCGGAGTCATATGATGATCTGGATTCCGGCCTTCGCCGGAATGACGAGGTAACAGGTTTTGTACGTTGTCATGAATTTTGGAAAGCTCAATAGTGCGAAAAACAAATGCTATAGCAGATTCACTTTACATGTTGAAGGATGATTTCGGCGAGCTTTTCGTAGTTTCCACCAAAATGATGGCCGCCTTTCATGCTGATGACTTTGAAATCACTGGTGCCTAATGACGCACAACCGCTGTCTGCGCCCTCGTCTTCGCCGTAGATGCAGAGTACCTTCATGCCCTTCAGTCTTTGCACTTCTGCGATGACATTGTTTGAACCTTCGTTATTGACGAGCCAATCCGATACTTGAAACTCGAAACTGGTGTCTTTCCCAAGACCCAGCAATGCGACCTCGATCACCTTTGATTTGAGGTTCTCTGGCAGACGGGCTGTCATACTCAACCTCACCGCACCTCAAGCGCTTTCGGAACCGGATAATCCGGGTAGCGTTTCTTGAACGCTGCCAGTTCTTTTTTGGCTTCTTCCGGCTTGCCTTCCCGCTTCAGTTTCCTGATGCGCGCGAGCCAGTCTTCCGGGCTCATGCTTGCTTTGTCGGTCTCGTCTTTTTTCAACGCACGTTCAAGCTGGGCGGGCGGGGATGAAACCAGTCCGGCTGCTGCCGGGGCACGCGGTTCGAGAGCGTCATTAAGGTTGCTTCCGCCAACATCGGCGGATTTCTTCTCTTTTGAAAGCACACCTGCACTTTGAACCTCCGCACTCTCCCGCATTTCAAGACGTCTGGCGACCGGCGCGGGCACTGCCGCCATCGGCGCAGCGGGCTGGACATAGGCTTCCTCCGGCACCGCTGCCGGCTTGTTGCCGGCGATCTCCGGTTTTGCGCTGTCCATGACGCGTTCCCGCTTTGCTGATGGCTCGGGGATAGCGACACTTTCGTCCATGGACTCGCCAACCTTGGCTTCCATCGGCACTGGCTGCAGCGCGGGCTGTCCCAGCATGTGCGGCAACTGCAAGCCGATCATGACCACCGCGAACAGGCTGGCGACCATTCCCAGCGGGATCGCCCAGCGGCGTTTTGGCTTTGCGCCCGGACGTGCATTAACCGCCCGATGCGCTTCCGCCAAAATGGCGGCATCCAGATGGTCGGGCGGCTCGATCTGCGGCGAATCAGCGTACAGCCGCGATAGCTCGGTTTTGCCCTGCAGGTAGGTATCCAATTCTTTATCCTGGTTCATTGCAGCCCTCTCAATCCATCACGCAACTTGGCGACCGCATAGCGCAGGCGGCTCTTCGCCGTTTCCGCTGTGACACCGGTGGCCTGCGCGATCTCTTCCAGCGACAGCCCCGCTTCTTCGCGCATCAAAAAGGCTTCGCGTTGCAACGCGGGAAGCGCCTCGATATTGTTGATCAAAGTCTCCGCCAGACGTTTGCGTTCGACCAGTATTTCCGGCTGGCCTCCGGGGTCGGCGGGGATGATCTCGGCCAGGCTTTCCGCATTTTCATTTTCGGCATCCAGCGACAGCAGGATTTGCGGCGTCTTGCGTACGTGGTCGATCAGCCGGTTATGGGCGACCTGGTACAGGAATGTACTGAATTTGGCGGTGGGCTGGTAGCGCTCCCGGCTGCGGATGATGTTGCTCCAGACATCCTGAAACAGTTCGTCGGCCACGCCATTGTCCTTGCACAGGCGGAGCAGGTAACGGTAAAGCCCGCCTTTGTGGCGGCGATACAGGATGTCAAAAGCACCCGCATCACCGTCACGATAGAGCTCCATCAATTGTTCGTCGACCATCTCTTCGCGCATGGGTGAAGAGTATATGTGAGCGAAGATGGGTGTGCTGAATAAAATGGGTTGGTTGAAATATAGTCCCCTATTTACGATGCGCACACTCCTTCCCCCTTGCAGGGGCTGCGCCAAGACCGACCGAAGGTCGAGCGTCTGGCGGCGTACTCCTTGCGGGTGAAAGGGTAGGATGGGGGTAGAGTCGTTGAGCTTCACAGTTTCTACCCCCACCCTGCATTCTATTACCTCGTCATTCCGGCGAAGGCCGGAATCCAGTGGTTTTAATTTGATGCTTTTATTGTCAGTGCATTGCACTGTCTCTTTCACTGGCTGGACACCGGCCTTCGCCGGTGTGACGAGTTTTTAGAGGTACCCACAACTGAGTCTTCAATGTTCACCCACATCAGCACTCGGCTTGCCGGTGGACAGCGACTGCGCCAGATGCACCAGCCGCAGGAACTCTCCGCGGTAACCGTAGGCATCCGTCCCGCGTGCTTCTGCCGCTATCTTCGCGATATCGTCATAACCCATTTCACCCGTATGCTTGCCGCCGCGCAATTGCTGACCGAAAGCGGCAACTGCCGTGGCAAAGCGGAACTCCGTCGATGCCTGACCGAAAGCGGATTTCACCTCCTCGCGCCGCAAAGGCCACTCGATCAACTTCGACACATCGCCATCGGGCGCCTTGTAGCGCAGGCGCAGGAAAGCCAGTTCGCCGGACTTGCCGCCGCCGGACGCCTTCTCGCTGCCGTAGCGCAAGGGATCGACGCTGCCTGCCTTGCCCTTGAGGGTCAGCTCATAAATCGCGGTGACGCTGTGTCCCGCGCCCACTTCGCCCGCATCCACCTTGTCGTTGTTGAAGTCTTCGCGGTTGAGCATGCGGTTCTCGTATCCGACCAGGCGGTATTCGCTCACCACGTTGGGGTTAAATTCGATCTGGATTTTCACATCCTTGGCGATGGTGGCCAGCGTCGAGGTCATCTCGTCCACCAGCACTTTCTGGCCTTCATTCAGCGTGTCGATGTAGGAGTAATTGCCGTTGCCCGCATCGGCCAGTTGCTCCATGAGCCTCTCGTTGTAGTTGCCCATGCCGAAGCCCAGCGTGGACAGCGACACGCCGCTCTTGCGCTTCTCTTCGGCCATGTTCTTCAGCTCATCGAAATTGGTGATGCCGACATTGAAGTCGCCATCCGTCGCCAGGAAGATGCGGTTGATGCCGCCCTTGATGTAGGACTGCTCCGCCATGCTGTAGGCCAGCGCGATCCCCGCTGCGCCGCTGGTGGAACCGCCAGCCCGCAGGTTATCCAGCGCGGCAATGATCTTCGACTTTTGCGCGCCGGATGTCGGCTCCAGCACCACTTGCGTGCCGGACGCATAAGTCACCAGCGAAACCCTGTCCTGCGGACGCAACTGGTTGACCAAAAACTTGAGCGCCGATTTCAACAACGGCAGGCTCCTGGGTGTATCCATCGAACCGGAGACATCCACCAGGAAAACCAGATTGGAGGGCGGCAGGCTCGTCTTGGCGATGTCCTGCCCCTTGATGCCGATGCGCAGCAGCGTGCGGTTTTTGTTCCAGGGCGCGGGCGCCATCTCGGTATGCACGGCGAACGGCGCGTTGTCCTTGGGCAATGCGTAGGCATAGGGGAAGTAATTGATCAGTTCCTCCACGCGCACCGCATCCGCCGGCGGCAACCGCCCCTCGTTCAACAAGCGCCGCACATTGGAATAACTTCCGGTATCCACGTCGATGCTGAAAGTCGAAACCGGTGCCTCGGCCACCAGCTTGATCGGGTTCTCGACGATCTTGCCGTATTGCTCGCGCTCTTCCCGGGGCTGCTGCATATAGGGCATCACAACCACGGGCGCAGCCGGGGCCGCATACATTTCCCGCATCACGCCGAGGTTCGTCCTCTTGCTTTCCGCTGGGGACGCAACCGCGCTATCCATGATCTTGTTTGGCAAGAGGGTACCGGCAGCAGACAGTTCGTCTTTCTTCAGGACAGGTTGGCCGCTTTTGTCTTTGGCACGCACCTCGTGCTGGGCAACGCTTGCCCCGGTAGGCAAATTTTGCCCGGTGGTTGTCTGGTTCTGGCTGCTGCAGGCGGTCAGCAGCAACAGGCAGCAAAGCAGTGTTCTATTGAATAGTGGATTCATCGCATCCTCGCAGTTTATGTATCGGTTGATCGGACAGCTGTGCGGAATTGCACAGCATGTCAGGGAAGGTCTGATTAAGTCCTCATTCGTCATTCCGGCGAAGGCCGGAATCCAGTGCTTTCAATGAGCTGGACACCGGCCTTCGCCGGTGTGACGGACTTAATCAGACCTTCCTTAGCTATAAACGGAGGAGCGGGTGAAACGGGGTTAAACGGAATGAAAAATATTTGGCGGGGCTACCGTCGGCGCAAGCCGGCGGGTTTTGGCTATGCCGATATTATGTTGCCGGGGATGTTGCAGGGGACGAGAGTATTGCGGCGTATTAGTCTTTTTTCTTTTCCAGTTTTTTCTTTGCGCTTTCAACCTGTTTGACGCTTTGCTCCGGTGTCGGCAACGACTCGGGCATCGTACCGCCCAATTCTTTAATGGTCTGACGGACTTTCTTGCCTACTTCAAAATGCGTCTGGTTGGCATTCTGCTTGCCGCGCACGTTCTCGCGCTTCAACTTCTCTTCTGCCTGCGTGGCGCGAAACAGATTTGCCGCCAGTTCCGTACTCCCCATGTGATCGAGAATCTTCTGGCTTTTCTTCAAACCCTTGCGAGCATGAATATCCTTTGCGCCCAATCCGCCATACAAACCCTTGTAGCCGTGATCCTGAAAGATGGCGTAATCCAAACTGGTTTCCACACCGGCGTCTTTCGCTGCTGCAGCCAGATATTTATTATGCTCTGCCAGTTCATTGCGAATTGCCAGTCGTTTTTCATCTTCCGTCAGCCGTGCAAACTTCTCGTCATCCTGCAACTCCTGCCGTCGCGTCTGCATCGCAAAATAGGTTTGCCCGTTGGCGATCACCGGTTTGGATGGGTCACCATTTTGTACGATCAGATAGCAGGCATAGCGCGACAACCTGACATCGGCCAATTCGCGCTTTGCGCCGGAGCCAATATCGACCATTTCGAGGACATCCTCGAAATGGTCTGCAACCACATACCCACTGCCTTGGCAGGCATCCCGCGCCCGCTCAATGACCGACTGAAAATGTCGATACTCCGAATACTCAAGCACCTTGGCGAGTTTGCGTGCGGACCAGTACTCGTTACCGGCAGCATCGTGCTGGCGAATACTCTCGAAAGTGGCGTGATGCTGTTCGGCAATGCGCTTACTCGTCATGCTCAATCTCCTTGTTGAACCAACGGTGGCCACAAAATACGCGCCCATCGTAGAGAACGAACGTTCTGTTGTCAACAGATAACCCATGATCGCTCATCTCCAACCGCGAACGCGCCGATGAGTTCGGCGACTACCTGCTCACTGCACAGGTGCCGATGTCCAAAGTATTCTGCTACACAAGGTGGCAGCCGCCCTGCATATGGCATCGTTCCGTTCTCTCGGTACTTGTGCATAACTGCCGAAACTATGGAACCATGCCGACATGGCAGGAGGGTATCCGCATGCAACAGTGGCGGTTGAAAAGCTGGAAGCGATAGTAAGTCTCGGTATGGCAAATAACCGGATGAAAGACTATTTTGATTTGCGTGCGCTTGCGCATGAAGGAGTGCTGGACGCCGGGCAATTGGGCGATGCGCTTGCGGCTACGTTTCAGCGCCGTAAAACATTGCTGCCGGAAGAAATGCCGCTCGGCCTGAGTGATGAGTTTGCGCACGATGCGACCAAACAAGCCCAGTGGAACGCATTCCTTGGAAAAAACCGGCTTGATGCGCCGACGCTACATGAAGTGGTTATTAAGGTTCGCAGTTTTGCCACAGAGCCTTTCAAGTTGGCTCGGCAAAGGAAAGCGTGACCCGGCGGGATTGATGGTAGATCGACTGCGCTACAAATCTAGACCTGACCCTCGCGATTCAAATCAATTGCGTTGCGCGCTCGGGTACCAGAGAAGATTGCCTGCGCAACTGGCCACGAAACACCTGAGTAGCACTTCAGCAATTTAAAGAGCACGGTTTCAGTATCAGCCCAAGCGAGCGTAAGTTCACCAAGCCCCGCAAGGAACAATTGGAGTTCGACCGCAGCCACAGCAAATTTGCCTTCGCTCATAAAACAATTGGGCTCCGTCCCCATTTCATTACTCACAATTATTTCTGAACCACTGCAATTCCACACGCGAATAATATTGCGAAGCTGACCCCGATAGCTTCGCTGTCGCCACTTCCTGTCACATGGAGTTGGATATGCTGCTTATGCAGAAGACAAATGCAAGCTGAACCTGAAACTCGACCGCATTCGCTCCTGTAAGATATAGCCGAGTAAAAAAGTTTGAAAGAAATGTTCGAACACGACCCCTTTAATTTTGGCAACGCTTCTTTAAAACAATCGCGATGCCGATCGCATTCGCTCCTGAAAGATATAACCGAGGGAAACGGTTTGAGAGAAATATTCGAACACGACCCCTTTAGTTAAAGGGTTTGAAAGGAATATTCGAACCTAGCCAGTTTAATGCAGATGGGATACATCGCGTATTGCTGTACCATTATTCAGGAATACCGAACGGAAGTCAGAGTAGAATAGTAGCCCTTTGCCTGAAGGAGATCATATGCTACTAATCATTCGTTTCTGTGGTATCTCGATTCTGGTAGCTTGTTGTCTGACAGTTGCAGCTTATGCACAACAGCCACAGGAATCACCGGCAACTTTTCAAGTTGTATCACAGTCCAAAGTTCAAGCACAGCAAGCAGCTGCTCAGCAAATTCCTGCGAAAACGCAAGCGATGCAAGATGGTAGGAATAGCGACGAGGAGCAAGGTGCGTATATCCAATACGCTCGGATGCTTCTTGTTGTATTTGTGTTGTTAGTGCTTGGCTATCTCTTCTGGGTGATGATTGTGTACTCCAATAGGATTGCACAAACTGGCCCGCTTGGTATTCAGATCGTAGATGCACTTAATGAAGTGCGAAGACAAAGAGTGATGAAATCATTAGGTGAAAAGTGGGATGCCGGTGAATATCACAAGGAAGTCTTGAGCGATCAAGTTTGGATGTCGGAACATGCCTCTCCCGCGATTCCAGACGAATTGGAGGGAGACTGGGCAAGTAGAGATGCCCGGCGTCAGTTGCGTCAACGCGGACGAATTGGAACGTTACCACCGGGATATGAAGATGAACCGGAACAAATAAAAAAATTGAGCGAATCGTATCTGGCTACTTTGCGGGGTTTGGAAGAAATATACGACGCGGAGGCAAGGCGCAGATTTGCAGAGGAACAACGAACGCTATTGGCACCACAAATGAGAGCGGACAAGAGCATTATCAGATACTTCGATTTTCCTAGTGTAGCAGGACAAGGGCCCGAATTTGTCTTGCGATTTACGGCATTGGTTACGATCATATTTGCGGTGATTGCTCTAAGTATATTGGGACTGCTTGATCCAGACCAAGCAGGAACAATTCTTGCCGCGATTGCCGGATATGTGCTTGGACAGGCTAGCGCACGTACTGGGCGTGGCGGTGGTGATGATTCGACACAAACCAAAATAACACGCAAGAGTGAGCCGTAGTAGCAGTGTACAAGAAAGGTACCGGAGTCGATTTCTTTTCAGCCATGCTTTCCCTCTAAATAATTCGACTCCGGCACCTTTAGTTGATGCTATTTCAAACCATCCATTACAAAGTCCAAAGCAAGATTGACTTCACTGCGCGCAAAAAGACCTTTTTTTTCTAACTGCTCAACCACACTAGATAAAAGACTTACATCATGACCTGAGTTATGAAGGACGCCGCATAGATGCTTCTGTCGATCCTCATGAAATTTTGATTTAAGTTTTCCTTTACTAATAAACAACTGCTCAACGACTTCGCACCTCTCGTGATTCGAGAGCACCATTTCTTCAATAGTTCCACACCACAACCAAGTATTGACTTTCGCCATCTGCATCCTAAATTGCGTTTTGCGACGCCTTTTAATTGCCTCGCGCAATTGTGCAATGTCAACAGCAGACAATTTTTTTAGTAACTTAACCAACTTTTCAACTACTGAACCATCGTATGCAATTTGACCTACGCTTCCATTTTCAACTTCCGACTTAATAGCTTCTAGCATTTTTACAGCTTTTCTTCCCCGCCTACTTTCCGATACCATCACAGCACTCACAGAGTTTATAGCTTTAATCACATCAATTTTTGATGTGTTATTTAAACTATTTGCCGTATAGGGCACCTCAGCAGAATATGCAGCATCCCAATCAAGCACGGCTCTCCAATCTGTGCCTAACGCTGTAAATAACTCAATGAGTTTAACTACACCATCCTTTCCGCCAGCATTCACAAATAACACATCCATCTGATCAGGAGTTCGACCGAACCTCAACTCTACCAAGCGAGCTAACATATAAAGGTCTGAAGGCCCCTCCACTATCACTATTCTTTTGGCAAATAACGGCTCAGTCGCTCTTACTCCGTATTGCATTAATAAATGCCTTAGTTCTTTTTCTTTACCCTTATACCCTCCTAAATCAGAGTCTCGAACTGCAGTACATTCCTGACTATCCAAATAGAGTGTGCGCGCATTTTCTAAACCAAGAAGGTTTACAAGCATTGGGGAATGTGTACTAACAATTACTTGTGATGCTTCGCTCAATTTAATTAAATCGGCGGCCATTGCACGTACCGTCGTGGGATGTAGATGATTATCTGGCTCTTCAAAGAGATAAAGGCTATGCCCAGGGTTATATTGGCCAAGTTGCCTATAGAGATGAATAATGAATAAACTTTGGTGTCCAGTTCCAAGCGACTCAAGCGGCATCCTACTGCCATCAGGCAAAATTACCGAAATTCCAACTTCCCGATAAAGATGCTCCAAATCAATTCCATCGGTAGTAACTTCAAAACCTGTCGAGTGTAAAATATCTCCAGCTAAGTTCTTATGTTCACGTAGTACAGACTCAGCTTTGGCTTTCAATATGCTGGATGCCTGCGTTGCAGCAGTACCGATGTTCATATCACCACGAGATCGCCGTAGCACATCCGCAAAAAGCAACTGGAACGGCACCATGCCGCCGGATGATGGATCTCGAATGGTTGGAATATATACTGGGTGAAATTCGCTCTGCAAGACTCTAATATCGTCAGCACCAAGCTCAATGTCATTTAAAGTTCTTTTGACTTTGCCATTGCGATACGCTCGAAACTGATACTTAACTTCATCATTAACCTTGGCTTTTGCGATTTTATGAAGATTGGTTGCCAACCCCGAAAACCACATCTCAATCCAAATCGAAAGTGTCGGCGCGCCAGGCATATCGCGCTTCTTAGTAATCATGTTTTTGTAAATATCATCTTTACTAACATCAGTCCGAAAAGCAAACTCAATCGCGCGCATCACATTTGACTTGCCGCAGCTATTAGGCCCACAAATCACCGAAATTGGCCCTAGAAAGAGTGGAAGATCATCTATCGAACGAAAATTTCGTATGCGTAGCTGCGTTATTCTCATGCTCTTAACTCGTCATAGTTATCGAACAACGAACAAAGACAATAAGCGACAGACCACGGTATATTTGGCCTGAATAAAGAGAGTTCGGTGAGCCTTGCAAACAATTGCTTCCCCTTTGTAGAACAAGTGTGCTGCTGGCGATGCTTCCCGTTTGCCCTCTCCTCAATCCTCTCCCACAAAGACCCCTCTCTCTAACTCTCTCCCGCGTGCGGGAGAAAGGACAAACGTGAAAGGCAATCTTCAACTCCTGGGAGAGGAGGCGAACGACCGCTACGCGATATGTGCGTTAACGCGGGAATCTTTTCTTGCGCCAGTCATCCTGTTCTGGGAAGTCCGCTGTGGGCCCTGCACCGTGCATGCGGTGCAATGTACGTGTTGCGGGATTGCAAGTGGGACGAACTGTGGGGTATGAGGCGGGTTATGTCAATTGTTCTGAGGGGTTGGCCGCAATATTTTGCCATGCCCCCTGGTGCCGCAGGTCGGCGCGTTGTATGTCGTTCGGAAGGGTTAGGCTGCCGGAAGCTGGGTGAGATTTACTTTGCCATTGTCGACGAGGTAGTGGATAAGCTCCTGGTCCCGTGTTTTCAGGTGTTCCGAATACCAGTTGCTCAGGTAGTTGATGGCGTTCATGGTGACATGCCGGCTCAGGGTGGTCATTTGCAACTGGTCGAGCTTGTCCAGGAAATGCTTGTGCAAATCGACGTGTTCCGCCTGTTTCGAGTAGCCGTGCACGCGCATCAGGGACTCTTCAACCGAGAAGTGGAAACGGACATGTTCGCGCAGCTGCTCCAGCTTGAAGAAGACATCGGACCAGCTTTCCCGGCTTTCGATCGCCGCGTCGATCACGGTGAACAGATCGACGACGCCCTTGTGCTGATCGTCGATCTCGGCTATTCCGACTGCGTATTCATCCTTCCATTCCATCTATGCACTCCCCCAAGTTCTATACTCACGCGGGTTGCTGTCCGCAAGAGCGAGTTGTTATGCGCTTTCTGTTTTTATTCCTTTTGACTCGAGAGCCTCAACAAACAATTTTGTATTTTCTACCGTAAAACCTATTCTTGTTCTTTGCGTTGCCAGCCGGACAATAAATATGCGATCTCTTTTTGATCGGTTCCGGTCCAGGGGAAACCATGTCCTGAAATCACCTGTCCCCCAGTTTCGCCATTTGCCGTTACTTAAGGTGGGTTGCTTTTCCTCTATTTTAAGTATTTCCGCAAATCTGACAAACCTGGCTTTCGCCGAAGGAAAGTAGTATTTCTTCAAACGTATACCGTCATCGTTTACGTCTGCCAGTTCATCTGAGTACGCCAATTTTTCCTTCATATTATTACCTTAGCGGTTCAGTCCGGCAATACGGCGGGCTGCATATTCTCGCATTCTAATCCCGAGTTCACTATCCGGACTCAACTTTATCCTGAAAAATTGGAATGGGCCGCTTCTTCCTGTTTCCCCTTCCGCAGGAGCTGGCAATGATTATATTCCCCCATATCCGGTAAGGGTTAAATACCCCTGTAATTGACTATTGAGATCGTCTTTGCCACACTGCGCGGGTGCTCAATTCATCCAGAAAATTCATTGCCATACTGATGTTGCTGTGGCTGCCGGTATTCACCGGAAGTGCCTTGGCGGAGTCTGTATCAATGTTGCTACCGCATGGTGGCTGCCCTGACTCGGTTGTATCGCATGAAGGCATGGACATGGATATGGGCGAGCAGCAAGTGCATCAGTGCGATTCGTCCGCTCCTCATGAAGATTGCAGTTGCTGCAACATCTGCCATCTGGCCTGCACCGGTTACCTGGGCGTGCCCGGCCTCAAAATGGCCGATGCACAGACACTCGCTCGCGAGAATACCTTTTACCTCGTTGTTTTCAACTCGGTTACTTCAGCTCCGCCGCTTCACCCGCCTGTCGCCCATGCCTGACACGGGACAGGTGCGCCTACACTTTTCGTAATCTGTAAGTCTCCTCGTTCCACCAGGTTTGGCGACCGCCTTACGTCTGCCCTTTCCATCAGTTTCGAGGATATTTAGATCATGAAAACAAACAATCATTTTTCGACATTGCGCATGTTATGCGCACTGGCGCTGTGCATGGCTTTGCCGGCTGCAGCGCAGCCGACGTCCTTGCCGGTTGTGGATGTATACAAAAGCCCGCAATGCGGCTGCTGTACCGACTGGGCCGAG
This sequence comes from Sideroxydans sp., assembly GCA_050287265.1. Taxonomy (GTDB): domain Bacteria; phylum Pseudomonadota; class Gammaproteobacteria; order Burkholderiales; family Gallionellaceae; genus Sideroxyarcus. Next base: position 12,449 of record JBNKBO010000023.1, read on the forward strand.
CATCTGCGCAAAAACGGCTTCAAGGTCGTGCTGCACGATGTAAATGATGTCCCTGCGGTACGCAAAAAGCTGGGCATGCCCGAGCGTTATGGCGCATGCCACACCGCCAAGGTGGGCAATTACCTGGTTGAAGGCCACGTCCCGGCGGCGGATATCAAGCGTTTGCTCAAAAAAGGCACCCGCGCCATCGGTTTGGCCGTTCCGGCCATGCCGCCGGGTTCACCGGGCATGGAAAGTTCTCGCGGCATCGCTTATGATTCCATGCTTGTTGCCCGCGATGGCACGGCAACGGTTTTTGCCCACCACCAACCTGATTGAAGGAGTCCTGTAATAAAACTGTAAGAAAAAACCGGTATAAAACCGGCTTAATAACAACAATAAATAACAACAATAAAGGCAGCAAGAAGGAATAATAATAATGAAAAGAGAAAGTGACTATTGCAACGTGATCGCGATTATTCGTTGCGAATTATTGGATAAAGTAGAAAAGAAACTGCAGGAACTTAATGTGCACGGCTTCAGCGTGACGCAGGTAAAAGGGTGTGGCGAATACCTCGATCATTTCAGCCATGAGTGCCTGAAGATACATGCCCGTATCGAAATTTTTACTTTCACACGGCGTGCAGAAACCATTGCCCGGGCCATTATGGAAACTGCCCACACCGGCGAGGAAGGTGACGGAATCGTGGCGATACTGCCGGTCAGTTGGGTGTACCGCATACGCACTCACCAGCTGTTGACGCAAAGAAGAATTCCGCGTGATCAGCAACTGGACGAAAAAGCAATCTCACAGTGACAGGTCAAACCATATTGCTTCATTATGAATATGGTGAATTGTCTGCTACATGAGGTTTGCAGAACGATCGCGAATGGCCCGGTAACACATATCGACGCCGGCGGGTGCGCCAGCGTCCTCATCAGCAAGCGTAAGTCATGCCGGACCAGGCAACCCGGATGAAGCAGGATAGTTCGAGTGCTGTTTCAGGCTGTTGCAGCCCTGTTCCGAAAAGACTCAGTGTTTCCCGTCCGGCACATTCTCTATTCGAAAAATCGATTTGCGGCTCTTGCATGCCAGCCCCCGCCTGACTTTACAAACGAAATGCAATGCTGATACAACCACTGTACGCTATGGATAAATCCCCGGATCGGTAACATAGTGCTTGAACAACGTACCCGGAAGGAGGCTTCAATATGAATGAGCATTCCTCTGCCCCCATGGTGCCGGACGGTTTTGTTGCCGCGTGCGCCGAATGCGGCACGGCTTCACACGAACGGCAATATACGCGGATTCTCAACCGTCACACTTGCGAGCATTGTCTTCTGGATTCCAGAAAACGTGTGGGCATGCCGAAAGACGATCCTTACGAGATGTTCGTTGAATCCCTCGCCGAAGCGCTGGACTTGCGAGAGCTGGAAACCGGACTTCATTCCAAAAGGGTGGCGACACATACTTTGCTTCTGGCCGCTCATCATTTCAACGAGGAAACGGATCTGCGCGAAGTCTATTGGGGCAGTCTGCTCCACGACATCGGCAAGATCGGTGTGCCGGACGCCATACTCCTGAAGCATGGGCAGCTGTCGGATCAGGAATGGCAAATCATGCGCCTGCATCCGGCCAACGGTCATCATATCCTGCAAAAACTGCCGTACCTGTCCATGGCCGCCAATATCGTGCTGTGCCACGAGGAGCGCTTCGACGGCTCAGGCTACCCGGGAGGACTCAAAGGTGATGATATTCCGCTGGCTGCAAGACTCTTTGCCGTCATCGATACGCTGGATGCCATGACTTTCGATCGCCCTTACCGCAAGGCGTTGCCTTTTGACGCCGCAAAGGAAGAAATTCTGCGCATGAGCGGAAGCCAGTTCGATCCTGAGGCAGTGAATACCTTTCTTCTGGAAGAGACTGCATTGCGGGAAATGTCTGCAATGGGATTTCCCTCGACCCCACCAAAAATATAGCGCAGGTAAAAAATACAACGGGACGTCTGCTTCACGGATCGTTGCGGTTCCTGCCGCAAAAGGCTCGCAGGTTTTGCATGTGCATTCCGGATTTACACAATGGTGCCGAACAGTTTGCCCACGCCGGCGGTCAACAACATTGCGAGCGCGCCCCAGAATGCGACCCGCCCCGACGCCTGCAACACCGGCGCGCCGCCGGCGCGCGCTGACAGTGCGCCAAGTGCCGTGAGGACAATGAGCGAGGTACCGCCCACCACTGGCGCCACCAGCGATGCCGGAGATAACAATGCGGCCAGCAACGGCAGCGCTGCGCCAACCGAGAAAGTCAGTGCCGATGTGAGTGCAGCCTGCACCGGATTGGCACTCATCATTTCGTGAATGCCCAACTCGTCGCGTGCGTGCGCACCCAGATCGTCGTGCGCCATCAATTGCCGCGCCACTTCTTCGGCCAGCTTCGGGTCGAGCCCGCGCCCGACATAGATGCCTGCCAGTTCCTGATGTTCATGTTCCGGTTGCGCCAGCAATTCTGCACGCTCGCGTGCCAGGTCGGCCTTTTCGGTATCGGACTGCGAACTGACCGATACATACTCGCCTGCCGCCATCGACATTGCGCCCGCAACCAGTCCGGCCACACCGGCCAATAATAAATTACCGCGCGATACGTCGGCTGCCGCCACACCGACCATCAGGCTTGCGGTAGAGACAATGCCGTCGTTGGCGCCCAGCACTGCTGCGCGCAGCCATCCTATGCGGCTGGTGCGATGTGTTTCATGATGGAAATGGTGTATCAAGCAGATTTCCTCCGTATGCGGGTGACATCAAGATAGCACGAAAGGGCGTGATGGCTATTCTGTAAAACCCGGCCTCATTGTGATATGTCAGCGCGCCACGGTTCTACCGGTTGCGCATTTTCTCAACGGCTTCTTCCACGCGCTCCACTGCAATGATCTCCATGCCCGCAATTTTCTGTTTCGGTGCGTTGGCCCTGGGAATGATGGCGTGGGTGAAGCCGAGTTTGGCTGCTTCTTTCAACCGCTCCTGCCCGCGCTGCACCGGGCGCACTTCGCCAACCAGCCCCACTTCGCCGAATACCACCATTTTTTCCGGCAGCGGCCTGTTACGCAGGGAAGAGACAATGGCGAGCAGTACGGCCAGGTCAGCTCCCGGTTCGGTGATTTTCACACCGCCCACAGCATTAATGAATACGTCCTGATCGAAACAGGCGATGCCCGCATGGCGGTGCAACACGGCCAGCAGCATGGCAAGCCGGTTCTGTTCCAGCCCCAATGACAGACGGCGCGGACTGGGGGAATGCGCTTCGTCGAGCAGCGCCTGTATTTCCACCAGCAAGGGACGCGTGCCTTCCTGTGTCACCATGACGCAGGAACCCGGCACCTGCGCGCCGTGTTGCGACAGAAACAGCGCGGACGGATTGCTGACTTCGCGCAACCCTTTTTCTGTCATGGCAAACACGCCGAGTTCGTTCACTGCGCCGAAGCGATTCTTGAATGCGCGGATCAGACGGAAGCTGGAATGGGTGTCGCCTTCGAAATACAGCACGGTATCGACGATGTGTTCGAGCACGCGCGGTCCCGCCAATGCGCCTTCCTTGGTGACATGGCCGACCAGGATCATGGTCACCCCTGCACTCTTGGCCACGCGTGTGAGTTGCGCAGCACATTCGCGTACCTGCGCCACCGAGCCGGGCGCGGAAGTGAGCTGTTCGGAATACACGGTCTGGATGGAGTCGATGACCACGATGTCCGGTTTTTCGCCGATGACAGCGGCCTGTATCTTTTCCAGTTGAATTTCCGGCAGCAGGTGCACTTCGCGTGCGTCGAGTGCGAGACGTTTGGCGCGCAGCGCGATTTGCTGTGCCGATTCTTCGCCGCTGACGTAGAGAACTTTTTTTGTGGAAGAAAGATGTGCGAGCGCCTGCAATAATAATGTGGACTTGCCGATGCCGGGATCGCCACCGATCAGCACCACCCCGCCCTGCACCAGCCCGCCGCCGAGCACGCGGTCGAACTCTGCGATGCCGCTGGGCGTGCGCGACACTTCGCTGGCTTCCACCTCGGCCAGTTGCTGCAACTTGCCGGATGTGGCCAATGTGCTGAATCGGTTTTTACCGGCGGCTGGGGGCGATTCCACCACTGTTTCCACCAGTGTGTTCCATGCGCCGCACTGCGGGCACTGGCCTTGCCATTTGGGAGATTGTCCGCCGCATTCGGTGCAGCTGTAGAAGGTTTTTGCTTTTGCCATTTGAATCGATTCGGGACATCAGGGTAAAGACGGGCAATCTACCAGCAATATCCTGCTCGCACCACATTTCAGCAGGTTAAATCTCCAGACTGAACCCTTTTTCCCTGAACAACGCAACACAGCTGTCCACCACGGCCGGGTCATACAGTTTGCCACGATGCCGGATAATTTCCTCCAGCGCAGCATCCACTCCCAATCCCGGACGATATGGGCGATGCGACGACATTGCTTCGACCACATCGGCCACTGCCAGTATCTTTGCTTCGGGCAGAATCTGTTCGTCCTTCAGTCCTTGCGGATAGCCGGTACCATCCAGCCGTTCATGGTGCTGCAACACGATTTGTGCAATCGGCTGGGAAAACGAGATTTCCTTGATGATATCGTAGCCGGTTTGCGCATGAACCTTGACCAGTTCGAATTCGATCGAATTGAGCTTGCCCGGCTTGCTGAGTATCTCGGCAGGAACGCGTATCTTGCCCAGGTCATGGATACTGGCAGCGAGTGTAATACCATGGACTGTTTCGTCCGGAAGTCCCATTTCCCGGGCAATGGCCCCCGCAAGAATCGCCACGCGCCTTTCGTGCCCGGCGGTATACGGATCGCGCGCCTCGACGGTGGCAACAATGGCTTCGATAATCTGCAGCAGTACCTGTTCAAGCTTTTCCGCGCTGACACGACGCTCCTTCTCCGCTTCCTTGCGCTCGGTAATGTCACGGGATACTGTCATCACACTGATGACTTTCCCCTCGCGGTCGAATTCCGGGTAGGCGAAAACGTTGTACCAGTGGTCGATGTTATCGGATTTCGGCCATACAACGTCGACTTCCTCGGAGATGCCGTTATCAAGCACGTTGCGCAGCATTTTCTGCAATATCTGCGCGCTGTCTGCAGGCAAGGGAGACAGTTTGGCTGGCGCGCTCCCCAGCAAATCCTGCTGCGGCATCTGCGCCACCTTGAGATAAGTCGGGTTGACGTAGGTTCGGCGGCAATCGCGGTCGTAGCGCGTAATGATATCGGGCGAATTCTCGACCAGCGTGCGGAATATCTGCTGCGCCTCGAACGTTGCAGTCTCGGCATTTTTGCGCTCGGTAATATCGACGATCGAAACAATGATTTTTCCGAGCGTTTTTTCGTAACCCGGACATACCGCAAAATACACCGTCACGTTAAGCAGTTCTCCCCTCAGCGTGTGAACGGCGGTATCGTGCGACATCCCGGTTCCGCCATTCCACAAATGGACCAATTCCTCCCGGAAAGTATCAAACGACTCCGGGGTAAACGTGTCAGCCAGACCTCCCTGCAATTTCTCCTTGCTTTCCGCGCCAAACATGACAAGCGCCGCTGCATTCACATCGACGACTTTTGCTTCCTGTGCACATTGCTGGAGCATTTCCGGATGCTGTTCGAACCATGTCTCAATATCTGCCACACCCTGCTGCCTCAAACCATCCAGCAGCGCTTTCACGCCGGAGAAATCCTCCTCCCAGATCGACACCGGCGAATTCTCGAAAACCATGCGATAGCGCTGTTCGCTTTCCTGCAGGTTACGGTTCACCAGCATGATGTTCAAGCCGTCCGCCAGCCGCCGGCCGATCTCTTCGAACAACTTCATTTCCTGGACTGTCCATGTACGTGTCCGGGAACACTGATGGATTGCAAATTCCCACGGTTCCCCGGTTCGGGGATAGACCGCTATCGCCATGAACGATCTGATGGAGAAGCTTTCGATCGCTTTCGGGGACACAGGATAGTCACCATCAGGGCCGAAACGCACGGGACCATTTGCTTCAAGCACCCGCTGCATCGATTCGGCGCGAATATCCGTCATGGGAAGCGGCCCCCCTCCGGTTTCCGTGCCATATCCGGTTTTGGCGCGTTCCATCACAATCTGCCATGTCTCCACCTGCGGATTGCACGGATGAACCAGGCCGACCCGGTCGCAATCGAAAACCGAAAGCACGACATCAAGCACGTTGCCCATCATCCGTTCAATATCTTCAGCACCCTGCATGGCACGATTGATTTTGTCCATACTCTCGAAGTATCGGAGATTTTCGATACGTTCCTGCTCCATGCGTTTGCGTTCGGTTACATCGTACGCGATAGTGGAGATACCGCTGACCTTGCCTGCAGCATCGCGGATAGGGGAATGCGTAAGCGAAACATAAAACTGCGTACCATCCTTGCGGATTCTTTCGGACTCGTAGTTGACGACTGTTTCGCCAGCGCATATTTTTTCCAGAAGTTGCTGCATTTCGGCATGTTGATCCGGAAGGGCAAGAGTCGAGATGTGCTTGCCGATTATTTCATCGGCGGCATAACCGAAAATCTTTTCAGCGCCCTTGTTCCAGCTGGTAACAATTCCGTCCGGTGTTTTGCCGATGATCGCATCACTGGAAAACTCCACGATGGCGGCAAGCTGGAGGCGTTCCGACGCTGAGCCCTGCAGTTGTTCGGCTATTCGCCTGTTTTCGGCAAGCTCGGCATCCAGCCGCCGGAACGGCTCATGCACGCCCTCCTTGAATACAGCGCGATAAATGAATCCGTAGGCCACGATTTTGTAGAAGTGCCCAAGCAGGTTGAATATGTCGGCAACATCGGAATATAAGGTGAAGCTCAGCTCGCTCAGAATGGTGATCACCGTTGCGGCAAACAGGCTGGCTATATCGTAAGTGTGCTTCTGCCTGGATTGCAGATAAAACAGGACAGCCGGAACGCATAATATGGCGATGATGGTGTATTCCGCCCCGATCTTGAATGGCGTCAGCCCCTTTCCTTCAATAAAGGTATGCGGCCACGCTTGCGGATAAGCCAGTCCCAGCCAGATGACAAGGCCGGCGACGGCAAGGCTGACTGCCAGCAGGTAGTAACGGATATGCGGGTTATGCGACGGCTGCCATGGGCGTACCGCCACAGCGAGCAATGCCAGTGCGGCAATCAGGCGGGCGGACAGCCACAGATTGATTGCCTTCTCGGGGCCGCTGGGTGTGATGAAATCCGGCATGCCTTTGAACGACAGCATATGCGCGAAGTCGATCAGCCCGACCGCCAGCAACGCGCAGGCAAGGATCACGATGTTGCCGGGACGTTCCTTGCTGTAAACATTCCAGGCAACGCCAAACACCATCATGGAAATAACGATGGAAAATGTTTCGGCAAACATGTGCAACGGCAGGTAGTTCGCCAGGCCCTGTACACTGTAGAACGCGGGAGCCTGCCAGATGAAGACAAACAATACCACCAGGCCGGACAACAGCCAGATCACGTGCCGTACTGCGGAATTTCTGGATAGCATGGTTGGACTCTGTTTTTATTCGGCATTTGTGAGCACTACAGGGATGGAATTATGTCCCATGCATACCGTATTACCAATACAGTCTGGTACATATACGTAATACTCCCTGCAATTCCTTATCCATGTATTAGAATATCATCATGTTACGTCTCACCGAAATTAGACTTCCGCTCGACCATCCGCAAGAAGATATCAAGGCCGCAATCCTCAAACGCCTTGGCATTGCCGATACCGACCTGATTTCCTATTCCCTGTTCCGCCGCGGTTATGACGCGCGTAAACGGAGTACCGTCATTCTGGTTTACACCCTTGATGTTGAGGTTAAGGACGAAGCGGCATTGATCGCGAAGAAGATTCCCCAGGTCGCCGTTGCGCCGGACATGCGCTACCGGATGGTAACGCAGGCGCCGCAAGGACTGAGCGAACGCCCCGTCATCATCGGCACCGGCCCCTGCGGCCTCTTTGCCGGATTGATCCTCGCACAGATGGGCTTCCGTCCCATCCTCCTGGAACGCGGCAAGGCCGTGCGCGAACGCACCAAAGACACCTGGGAACTGTGGCGGCAAGGCAAGCTCGATCCCGAATCCAACGTGCAGTTCGGCGAAGGCGGCGCGGGTACTTTTTCCGACGGCAAGCTGCACAGCCAAAGCAAGGATCCAAAATTCTACGGGCGCAAGGTACTCACCGAATTCGTCAAGGCTGGCGCACCGGAAGAGATCATGTACATCAGCAAACCGCACATCGGCACCTTTCGCCTGGTCAGTGTGGTGGAAACAATGCGCAAAAACATTGAGGAATTGGGCGGCGAAATACGTTTCAACAGCCGGGTGACTGACTTCGATATCGACAACGGGCAAATACGCGGCGTGATACTGGCAGACGGCGTACGCGTCGACGCCCGGCATGTTGTGCTCGCCGTCGGCCACAGCGCCCGCGACACTTTCGAAATGCTGCATCGGCAAGGCGTGCATATGGAACCCAAGCCGTTTTCCATCGGTTTCCGCATCGAGCATCCGCAATCTGTCATTGACCGCGCCCGTTTCGGCCCCAACGCAGGCAACCCCCTGCTCGGTGCGGCCGACTACAAGCTGGTGCATCATGCCAGCAACGGGCGTACGGTCTACAGCTTCTGCATGTGCCCGGGCGGCACGGTGGTGGCGGCGACTTCCGAGGAAGGTCGCGTCGTAACCAACGGCATGAGCCAGTTTTCACGCAATGACCGCAACGCGAACAGTGGGATTGTTGTAGGCGTGACACCGGAAGATTTCAAGGGTGGCGAACTTGCCGGAATCGAATTCCAGCGCAAATGGGAAGAACGCGCGTTTGAGCTCGGCGGCAGGAGTTATTGCGCGCCGGGCCAGCGCGTGGGCGACTTTCTGGCCGGACGCCCGTCAACGACGCTCGGTGAGGTCAAGCCTTCCTACACGCCGGGCGTGACCCCGACCGACCTGTCCAGCGCGCTGCCCGATTACGCCATCGCCGCCATCCGCGAGGCATTGCCCGAGTTCGAAAAACAGATCAGCGGTTTTGCCATGGATGATGCTGTGCTGACCGGCGTGGAAACGCGCACCTCGTCGCCCGTTCGCGTCAGGCGGGGCGAGAATTTCCAGAGCATCAACATCGCCGGGCTGTATCCGGCAGGCGAAGGAGCGGGTTATGCAGGTGGGATCCTGTCGGCAGCAGTGGACGGCATCGAAGTGGCCGAAGCTCTGGCGCTGGATATGGTCAAATAGAAAACCATTTATCCACAAAATACGCAAAAAGCACCAAAATTCCCCATTGGCTTTTCTTGCGTTCGTTTCATGCCTTTCGCGGACAGTTTCATGATTAATGCAGGGTCTTGCTCGCCGCCATCGCCATGACACCGGTAAACACCGCATCAGCATCCACGCGATCGAAAATATAACGCTGATTGCAGAACTCGCAATGCACCTCGACGTCGCCGCGTTCGGCTATGATGGCATTCACTTCTTCCCGGCCTATCATATGCAACATGCGCGCCACGTTCTCGCGCGAACAACTGCAGTAAAACTTTACCGCTTGAGCATCGAATAGACGGATGTCTTCTTCGTGATACAGAAGATGCACCAGTTCGGCGGCCTGCACATGCAGCAGTTCCTCCGGCTTGAGTGTATTGGCAATCAGCACTGCATTTTCCCAGGGTTCATCATCCTGGAACTCTCCCTGTTCCGGAAGCTTTTGCAGCAACATGCCGGCGGCATGCTTGCCGTCTGCGGCCAGCCACAGCCGTGTATCCAGTTGTTCAGAACGCGTCATGTAGTTTTGCAGCATTTCGGCAATGCTTTCGCCTTCCAGCGCAACAATACCCTGATATACCTGTTCGCCATCCGTTGGATCCAGCGTAATGACAAAGCGCCCGTCGCCGACCAAATCCCGCAGCGTACTGCCGGACAGATCACCTTCCCATTTCGCGGTCGCACGCAATTCCATGTCGCCGGAGCATTCCACCACCAGCAGCTTTACCGCACCTTTGCCGTGTATCTGCAACACCATTGAGCCTTGCAATTTAAGTGTCGCGGCCAGCAATACGGTTGCAGCACACAACTCGCCCATCAGGTCGCGCAGCACGGGTGGATAGTCATGGCGTTCGATCACAGCCTGCCAGGTTGCTTCGAGATGTACGATCTCGCCGCGTATGGGGGCATGTTCAAACAGGAATCGGCGCAGGGAATCGGTTGAAGTACTCATGTTGCGTGATAGTAACACGCAAACTCACTGCTTCATCCGGCGGGACACAACTGGCTGATACGTTTTTGGGTGGCAGGATGGCTGGAAAGATAATCCAGCGCCACATGGTTACTTTCCGATCCGGTATTTGGCGGCTGCTTCCCTTTTTTCATTGCTGCACGGTGCGCAGCTTCCAGCTTGTCGAGTATTGAGGCCAGCAGACAGGGCGATAGCGCATTGAGCTGTAATGTCTTTTCGGCATACATATCGGCCTCGCGCTCCATGTCACGGGAATATTTGGCCTGCATGATGATAGCCGGGGCGGTCGCCAGCAATGAGCTCACGTCTCCCAGATACCATGTCATCACCAGGCCAACTATCGAACTTTGCAGCACCATACGCACGCCATGCCTGAGCTCGACGTGACCGCGTTCATGCTCCAGCACGGCAAGAATCTCGTTGTCGTCCCTGGTAAGGTTTGCCAATTCATCCAGCATTACCATGGTGCCATCGGGCAGTGCAAAAGCATTTGCGCCCATTTCCGGCGCACTGCGAAAGATGATGTGATACTTGAATTGCGTACCGGGCAATGACTTGAGCCGGGCAAACTCATCCACCAGTTCCTGCTGGCGCGTTGCATCCAGTTTGCTCGGTTCCAATGCAAAACGATCCAGCGCTTCCAGTGTGGAGCTTCCCATTTTTTGCAGCACCACATCCGGCATGCGCATGGCAAGCACCTCGGCACCCCAGGGAAGCAGGTAGCGATATCCCGCAGCAAAACCGGCCACGAGCAGCACAACCGTCGCAAGTGCCCAAGGCAAACTGTGTTGCAGTTTTTCCAGCCAGTTGCGGCGCACCCCCGTTTGCGCCAGCATGTTTTCCAGTGCTGCCAGATCGCTTACCTCGCAATGACCGCCTCCGCTGAACGTAAGCAACCGCGGCGTACTGCCCAGACGCTCGGAGATATGCACTTCACTCAGCGGCCAGCGCCATTCTTCCTTGTCATTGCGCAACAACAACTCGTCGCCATCAATGGACAACACCACCGCCTTGCTGGCGGCTGTTTGTCCGTCAAAATAAGCGGCGCCTACTCGCATGAATTCATCAGAAGGAAATATCGACATCGAACATCTCTGCAGTCTCTTCACCCGTGGCACTGACCTGTTGCTGCTGGCCGGCAACAAAATCGGACAGGTCGCCGTTGACTGCCACGCCCATAGATTCCAGCTTGAGGCGCAAAATTCGTATGGTTGCGAATGGCGAAAAAAAGCCAAGTGTCAAAGCGATGCCGAGAAAATTACTCACGCGTATCCACAACAATTTCCGCGCAGAGACACGGCTATAGATGCGGTGATCACCCACCTCGGTGCTCCCCCACACGATATTCTGCATATAGGCAATGAACATGCTGCTGATAATCAGAATGGCCACCACCATGATAAACCCGGCGACCGGCCATATCTCCTGAAAACCGGTGGCAATCGCCTGTATACCGGTGCCGCTACCGGACATGATCGCCAATGCGACCAGCAAAAGTCCCGTCCCAATCATCGCGGCCAGGGAGGACAGGTAGATAAGAAAAAATTCCTTCACCGTAGCGCTAAATCCAAATGCGGTATTGCCGAAACGGCTGTTATTCATTTGATAGTGCTTGATGCGCTGGTGCGCCAAAGGCACCAGCAGATACAGGGTAAACGCCGCCAGAATGGGATACCCCAGAAAAGCGCCGTATGCACCTGATTCACTGCCGACAAATCCAAAGCGCAAGCCTCGATAGCTGCTGTTATAAAGTTTGAAACGCAATGATCGCATCAACAACCAGGGCATCACCAGCATAAGCAGGATACCGATCAACAAACCAGCGGTGGGATTGAGCTTGAGTGTCACGTTATATAAAAGCAGCAAGCCGAAGCCGATGATGCGCCCTTTCAGTATGGCTTTGGGCTGACCGTGATAATCAAAGCTCGCTCCGGCCAGACGGGTATTGCGGTAAAAATACTGCAGACGCCGGACTTTGGCCCACGCGCTGTAAATACCCAGCGTCAATATAGACAAAACCAGATTGACGATCCATATCTTGAAATACTCCCCGCCTTTTCCGGTGAATTCAAAATTCTGTTCCTGCTGTCCGGATTGTTCTTGCATGGTTACCCCTGTGTTGTTTTCTATTATTCCAGTACGTCATGGTATTCCCCAGAGTGACCGGACTGTAACAGCCTGATATGTTCGCAGCAATAAAAAAGGGCAGCCGTGGCTGCCCTTGATATCGTGCGCAAATGCGCCCGGTCAATCATCCCACTCGGGATAGTTCGGAATGGAAACGGTATCGTTGTCGAAATTGCCGTTGTCCGCCTTGGTATGGCAGGCATTGCAATAGCTCAGCGATTTAACATCCTTGTTGCCCTTGACCATCTTCCCGGGAATTTCGTGATGCTTACGCTTGATGTAACGCACCTCGGTGATACGCAAAGGTGCTTCGCCTTCTTCTGTCGCCAGTGCGATCTTGCGCGAGCGTTTGAAACTGGATTTCTCTGCCGCATTTGCCATGGCGTAGTCGCTGATCTCTTTCAGCGTATCGGCATCCAGCGAAGCGTTATCACCAAAGTGGTCGTTCAGTGCCTTGTCGTCCAGCAACTTCGCCCAGGATTTACCCGGCAACAGTCCCGGCGGATAGGCAAAGTGGCACGAACCGCACTCCTCCAGATAGACCTTGTTGGTGACGGGTGCAACTTCTTTCTGGCGCGAAAAAGTACCCAGCCACTTCCAGAAATTCCCGTCCGCCAGTGCGGTGCTGCTTGTCAGCAACAGCGCAATTGCCAGTAATACTGCTCTATACTTGTTTGAATTCTTCATTTATCTCTTCCTTACTTGCTCAACAGAAACATCAGGATGTCGCCTTTTTCCTGTGCCGTGCATTTTCGGCTCCAGACATCATTGCAATTACGTCTGAACCATTTTTCGATCTTCTTGGCATCGGTAAGACGCTCCGCATTGACACTGGGCGCCATCGGTTTGATGGTTTTACCGGTTTTGTAATGCTTGCCTTCCTTGCTCAGATCATCGCCGTGACAAGCCGTGCACGACATCATCTTGCCGCTTTCGTGCTTTGACTCTTTTGTCCAGCTTTTCTGTCCCTGCTGCGCGCTGAAACCGGTCGCGCCTGCAGCTTTGTACGTTGCCAACAACGAATCGGTAGCCGGCGTTGCCGAAGCCGTGGGAATCATGAACAGCGCACCAATCAAAGCCAGAAAAGAAAATATGTTTTTCATGCTCACACCCCCGTTACCAGGTTAATTTAATAGCGACCAGCATACCGACCGCACCCAGTTCGGCGATACCGGCATGACTGACCTCTGTAGAAGATTTCATCGACTTATTGACAGCATAGGCCATCAACGCAGCCCCCGTTATGCCAAACATTACGTGCAGATTATCCGGATCGGTAAATCCCTCATCGAAATGAAAATCGTCCCAATGTGTGATCAAGCCGGAGACGACAGTTGCCGTCGCCAGGATAGCCGTGGCTTTTGCCAGCTTGGCATGCGTACCGTTTGTTTCGCGCGGCGGTTGAGGCCCTGTGCAATTGTGTTCGCAACCTTCCCCAGGCCTTGTTAGCATGGTCAACCCCGCACCCACGATGGTCCCCAAACCCAGATACTGGTGTGTCTTGCTGCCGGTCAGCCAGGAAGGTTCAAAGTCGCTCTTCTTGACTTCGGGTGCGGCACTGGCGGATTGCCTCATGGGTTTGCCGGTTTCGTTCGCCGCCAGTTTGAACGATTCGTAATCCTTGATGTAGGCACCGGATGCCGACGGCAATTCAAATGCCGCCTCCTGCGCGAATACCGTCCCTGACGAGGCCGCCAAACCCAGCATGGCCGCACTCATGAACTTCACTACTCTCATACTTTCTCTCCTTGATTATTATTTTGGTTTGAATCAGATTGCGTTGGTGATAATTTCTTTCCGGTGAGCATCGCCTTCACCAGGTTTTCCTTGTGCTGAACACTGCCCACCCATACGCCCACGAGGTGTAACACCACCAGTATAAGTGCGGCATGCGTCAGGAATTCGTGCAAATGGCGAAATACATAACTTGCTTCGTCGCTCACGCGGTTCGCCAGAAAGACCAGCGGCCCTTCGAAATCAATCGTGCCCAGCGTCAGAAAGCCGGACAGATAGATCACCGCCAGCAAGCCGAACATCGTGAATACCATCAGCGCGCCGGCAGGATTGTGACCGAAATAATGTTGTGGATTTCCCTTGAACATCGAGCGCACATAGGCAAGCGTTTCGCTGACCGGAAAAATAAAAGCGCGAAAACGCGCATACTCACCGCCCTTGAATCCCCAGTACACCCGAGCCGCCAGCAACGCACACAGCGCATACCCCACCAACTCATGGAGCGTGGATGCATGGACTTCGCCGGAAATGTAGGCCGTCGCAAAACACAATACCAGCGACCAATGAAAGAAGCGGAGGAACCGGTCCCAGACCTTCACTGACGTTGCTGATTCAGCCACGATTTGATTTTTGTTTGTCTGCTGCATATTCCCGCCTGCCATAACCGTTCTAGTTATCTATGGTGCTTATGGTCAAATGTGAACCTTAAATCCCACTTAAGCGGGTGCGGATTTTAACCTGACAATTCAACACTCAAGTTAAAAACACGTTAACAGGGTGTTGAAAAACGTAGCGAGGATGGTCAGATGCAAGGCGCACGGAGCGCAGCGACCAAGACATATCAAGTAGATAAGCGAGGGAGCGAGCACCGCGCAACGCAGCAGATGACCATCGCAGTAGTTTTTCAACACCCTGTTAAGAACCGATGCCGAACCAGGGCTTATGCCCTGCTGTTATGCCCCACCATGAACGTTCGCCAGGCCAAAGCAAGTGCGGCGATTACACAAAAAACAGCGCCCATATAAAAGGTAAAAGAAGCCCCCAGCCTGTCCCACAACAACCCCGCCAGTACGCTGGCCACCAGCATCGCCAGTCCGCTCATCAGGTTGAAAAACCCGTAAGCCGTACCGCGCAAGTCGGCAGGCGTCACATCGGCCACCATGCGCGCCAGCAATCCCTGCGTGATGCCCATGTGCACACCCCACAAACCAACGCCGAACAGTACCGTTGTCCAGTGATCATTGGCTGCCAATACCAGATCGGCCGCAATCAACACCACCAGCCCCAACACTAACAGTCTGGTGTGGCTCATGCTGTCGGAAAATTTGCCGAACGGATAAGCAGTCATGGCATAAACCACATTCATCGCCACCATCACCAGCGGCACCAAAGCCACAGAAATACCGCCTTGCGCGGCACGCAGCACGAGAAAGGCTTCGCTGAACCGCGCCAGTGTAAACACCGCCCCGATGCCAACCACCCACCAATAGGCTGTACCGAGACGCTGCAAATTCACGCGGCTGATCGGGTTAATTGGCTTGTGTGCTCCCTGCCTTTCCGGTTCATGCACGCCCAACAACAACAGCACCACTGCCAGCAAACCCGGAATCACCGCCACCCAGAACACCGCCCGAAAATCGTTGGCCCACAACAGCATCAATCCCACACCCAGCAACGGCCCGAGAAACGCACCCACCGTATCCAGCGACTGGCGCAATCCGAACGCCGCACCGCGTATCCCGGCAGGTGTGATGTCTGCGATCAAGGCATCGCGCGGCGCACCGCGCACACCCTTGCCCACCCTGTCCATAAAGCGTGCAGTCAACACCATGCCCACTCCCGATGCCATTGCGAACATCGGCTTGGTCAACGCGCCCAGCGCATAACCGAACACGGCCAGCACCTTGCGCCTGCCCAGATAATCACTCAACACACCGGAGAACACCTTCACCAGCAAGGCCGTGGATTCGGCGATGCCCTCGATCACCCCCACTGCCAGCGCGCTCGCACCCAGCACCGTCACCATGAACAGCGGCAACAGACTGTGGATCATTTCCGAAGAAACATCCATCAACAGGCTGACGAAACCCAGTACCCATACGCCGCTGGGTATCCTGGTGAGCGACTCTTTTGTGATATTGCTCATCACCTGTCCCCGGAAATATCCGTTCGCCCTGTGCCTGTCGAAGGGAGAACGTGCTTCACCAGGAACTTGTCCAACTGGTTCGCGAACGCCTGACGGTCGCTCTGGCTCAGGGTCGGCGGGCCGCCCGTCTCCACCCCGCTACTGCGCAAACCATCCATGAAGTTGCGCATGGTCAGTCGTTCCTGGATCGTATCCCTGGTATAGAGTTCGCCACGCGGATTCAGGACATGACCGCCTTTCGCGATCACCTCGGCGGCCAGCGGAATATCGGCGGTGATGACCAGATCGCCGGACTCGGCCATCTGTACGATCTTGTTGTCGGCCACATCGAACCCGGCGGGCACCTGCATGGCGCGGATGAACTTCGACGGCGGGCAATGCAGCAGCTTGTTCGCCACCAGCGTCGTCTGAATCTGCAAGCGGTCGGCTGCGCGAAACAATATCTCCTTGATCACCTTCGGACAGGCATCGGCATCCACCCATATCTGCATTGCTTATCTCCTGCCGCGCCCGGAATAGCGATGGAAAAGCCAGGGTGCGACCGCCACCCACAGCAGGATCAGCGGCCACAAGCGACCGGCCGACATATCGTAGTTCGCCAGCAATGACTCCCACGAATGTCCGGTCACGTAATGAAAGAACAGGAATTCGAACGCCACTGTCAGCACCATCCAGAACAAACCAATCTGCCATGCTTCCCGATCCGAAACGGGCGGCCACAAGTACACATACTGACGAATCACCACGGCGAACAGAACAATACCGCTCATGCAGGAAATCTGGTGCGCCAGCAACTCGGACACATACTTGCCATAGGTATAGTCGCGCAATCCGCCATTGATCATGGCAACCAGCAGCAGCACAAACCAGGCAACCACATGACGTATTTTTATCATGCTTTTTTGGAGGAAAGTTTGATCCTCTCCCCATCCACCGTAAACACGCCTTTGCCGTGAGAGTGCAAAGTCCGCGGATTCTTCTGCGCTGGATCGATCCAGGCCTTCACCACCTGCAGCACGAAGAAGTTGTATTTGTTCACCATGCGCGTATCCACCACCCTGCATTCGAGATTGGCAAAACACTCTGCGATGAGCGGCGGTGCTACTTTGCTTGCAGGCAGCGCCGTCAGTTTGAACTTCCTGAATTTGTCCACTTTCCTGCCCGAACAATTACCCACACCCACCACCTGCTTTGCAAGTTCCACCGAGGGGATGTTGACCACGCATTCTCCGGTCTTCGTCAATGCATCGAAACTGTAGTTGCGCCCGCTGATCAGGCACCCCACCAGCGGCGGCGTGAACTCCATCATCATGTTCCATGACTGGGTCATGATGTTCGCCTTGCCTTTGTGTGCAGTGGTCACCATCACCACCGGCCCCGGCTCCAGCAGACGATAGACCTTATGCAACGGTAATGTTTTCTTGGGCATCGCAGCCTCCTCGCGTAGAATCGCGCCTGCACTATAGCGCCGTATTTATCCAATCACCATATCCCCACTGTGACTGCTGAAGTAGAAATTTTCTTTTCCGAGCAAAGCCAGCACTCTGCAAGATATCTTTAGTCTATGCGTGATATAGGCAAACATTGCGCGGATTTCCGCTAAAATGACCGTAGCCATATATCCGCAAGGAGCAGCGCCATGAGACAACTTGATCGTATTACGACAGATCCCGCCGTGATGGGCGGCAAGCCATGTATTCGCGGGCAACGCGTAACGGTCGGCATGCTCATTGGGTTGATCGCCAGCGGAAAAACCACACCACAGATTCTGGCCCTGTATCCCTACCTTGAAGCGGAAGACATCACCCAGGCATTGCGCTATGCCGCATGGCGCGCAGAAGAGATCGAGTTGCCTTTGGCTGCAGCATGACCCTGCGTGTACTTATCGACATGAATCTCTCTCCCACCTGGGTGGAGGCGCTGCGCGAAGGGGGTTTTAAGGTTTAATATCGGTGCAGTGGACGCGCCCGACAGCGAGTTTTTTGATTGGGCAAGCAAGAATGGATATCTCGTATTCACCCACGATCTGGATTTTGGCGCATTACTGGCCGCCACCCACGCCGTCTCTCCCAGTGTTTTTCAAATACGTACCGATGATGTCAGCCCGGAGTCTCTTGCTCCACGCGCAGTCGATCTGTTACGTCGTTTCACCCCGCAGCTTGCTTCAGGCGCACTTGTTGTAGTCGATGAGATGCGTGAACGCGTGCGCATCCTGCCGTTCGATAATAATTGATCCTCGTAACCACTCCTGATTCCCTGAACTATTTCTTGTAACCACCGAAGTCGCTTCGTTCCGCCCACGCCCGCAACAGCGCCATGGCCATTGCCGTGGCAGAGGCAATACGCGACAACGCGATCCTTGTTACCGAAGCAGGTACGGGAAGACCTTTGCCTGTCTGGTGCCTGCGTTACTGGCAGGCGGCAAAGTGGATGTTTCCACGGATACAAAAAACCTGTAGGACCAGTTGTTCCAGAAAGACCTGCCGAAGGTGCGCAACGCACTGAAGGCGCCAGCGTCGGTGGCACTGCTCAATGGCCGCGCCAATTACGTGTGTCATTACCATCCGGGGGTCGCGCAATCGAACGGGCTGTTCAAGACGCGCGAGGATTGAAGCTGGTGAAGATCGTGACTTACACCAAAGTCACTGCAACTGATTTTGCCGATCTTTCAGACGTTGCGCCAATTCTTCAGGATCCAGAATGATCGTAGTGTCATTCTTTGCCGCTTCACACCTGGTGCGATAAATGCCGCGTGCAATATCAGAGTACTCATCATTCGAAGCAGTTGAGTCTGCTGCTTCACAAGCCGCCTGCATTCCCATATCCACCTGGGTTCTAGCCTCCCTGGCAATGTTATCTTTTGCCTTACCATCGAAAATCGCCATAAAGTCCGCTGAGAATTCCTCCCACGTATTGCCGACTTTTTCCAGCGCATCAGACGGTTTGATTTCCAGAAACATCAGCACACCAATCACCAGTCCGACTGAAGTAATAAATTTTATATTCATTGTCACTCCAAAAATTGAAAGCCGGGCCATGGCAATTTTCCGGCTCTATCGAATTTCGCAACAACTATCTGCATCCAAAAAATGTGATACAGGACTGCTTGCTGAGGAAAACCTGTTCGTTTTTTTCAGAATCTTTCAAATCGGAATTTTTCCCCGTTACCCTTCACCCTCGCGTAAAATTGCGCCCGAACTATAACGCCGTCGCCAGAGAATATCCATATGCCGTTTGACCTATATATCCTTCTATACCTTTCGTTGTGACAACTGAAGTCGAACGATTCTTTTCCGAACAAAGCCCGCTTGCCTCCAAGGTCACTTCGTTCCGACCGCGCCCGCAGCAGCGTGACATGGCCATTGCCGTAGCTGAGGCAATACGCGACAACGCGATCCTTGTCACCGAGGCAGGCACGGGCACGGGCAAGACTTTTGCCTATCTGGTGCCGGCATTGCTGGCAGGCGGCAAGGTGGTGATATCCACGGGCACGAAAAACCTGCAGGACCAGTTGTTCCAGAAAGATCTGCCGATGGTGTGCGATGCACTGAAGGCACCCGTGTCGGTGGCGCTGCTCAAAGGACGCGCCAATTACGTGTGTCATTACCATCTAGGGCTCGCGCAATCGAACGGGCTGTTCAAGACGCGCGAGGATGTGAAGCATCTGGCGAAAATCCTGACTTACGCCAAAGTCACACAGAGCGGCGACCGCAGCGGACTGGCGGATGTACCGGAGAATGCACCGATCTGGATGCACGTGACTTCGACACGCGACAACTGCCTTGGCCAGGAATGTCCGCAGCATGGCGAATGCTTTGTGCTCAAGGCGCGCAAGGAGGCAATGGAGGCGGACGTGGTGGTGGTGAACCATCACCTGTTCTTTGCCGACGTCATGCTGCGCGATGAGGGCGTGGCAGAACTGCTGCCTGCCTGCAACACGGTAATCTTCGACGAGGCGCATCAATTGCCCGAGACGGCGAGTCTGTTCTTTGGCGAAAGTTTTTCCACCTCGCAGTTGTTCGATCTGTCGAAAGATACACGTATTGAGGCGCTGACTTCGGCCAGGGATTTTGCGCCGTTGCCGGTCGCATGCGATGAACTGGACAAGGCGGCGCGTGATTTGCGGCTGGTATTCAGGAAGGAAGGCCGCATGGCGGCGGATGCAGCGGTGAACATCAAGGAGTTTTCACCGGCCCTGAAAACATTGTGCGAAAAACTGAAGAACCTGTCCGGCCTGCTGGAGAAGCAGGCGGAACGGAGTGAGGGATTGGAGAACTGTTGGAAACGCACGCAGGGGCTGGAGGCAATGTTGAAGGTGTGGCAAGCAGAAGCTCCTTCTCCCACAAGTGGGAGTAAAAGCTCCCCTCTCCCGCAAGCGGGAGAGGGGCAGGGGGAGAAGGCGAATGGTTTTGTGCGATGGCTGGAGGTCTTCCACCATTCTCTCCAACTCAACACCACACCGCTCTCCATCGCCGACATCTTTGCCAAACAGATCGGCGGCCATCCGCGCGCCTGGATATTCACATCGGCCACGCTGGCGGTGAAACAGAACTTTTCGCACTACCAGAACGAGATGGGGCTGACTGAAGCGCGCACGGCATGCTGGGACAGTCCGTTCAATTTTCATGAGCAGGCGCTGCTGTATGTGCCGCAAAACCTGCCGGAGCCGAATACCGAAGGTTATACCGATGCCGTGGTGCAGGCCGCGCTGCCACTGATCGAAGCAAGTCAGGGCCGCACATTCCTGCTATTCACCAGCCTGCGCGCGATGCAACGTGCCTACGAAATATTGCAGGCCGAGTTCGATCGCAAAGGCCTGAAATATCCGTTATTGCTTCAGGGCGAGGGTTCGCGCAACGAATTACTCACGCGCTTCCGCAAACTCGGCAATGCGGTGCTGCTGGGCAGTCAGTCGTTCTGGGAAGGCGTGGATGTGCGCGGCGAGGCATTGTCGCTGGTCATTATCGACAAGCTGCCATTCGCGCCGCCCGATGATCCGGTGCTGGAGGCACGCATCGCCGAACTCAAGCGGCAAGGACGTAACGCCTTCATGGAATTCCAGTTGCCGCGCGCCATTATCAATCTGAAACAGGGATCGGGTCGCCTGATTCGCGACGAGACCGACCGTGGCGTGCTGATGATCTGCGACACGCGCCTGATCTCCAAACATTACGGCAAACGCATCTGGCAAAGCCTGCCGCCGTTCAGACGCACGAGGGATGAAGCAGAGGCAGTAGCTTTCTTCAAGCCGGTTTAAGCCTCTTCACAGCGGTTGCGCCCGGCATTTTTGGCCCGATACAACGCATCGTCCGCTTCTTTGACGAGTTTTTCATAATCCGGATGTCCGTTGTAGGCAGCCACACCGATACTCACAGTGACATCCATGGTCTTGCCGTCGCTCACGCGCAAGGGTTCTGAATCGAAACGCGCGCGAATGGTTTCCGCCACATACTTTGCCTGTTCCTTGTCGATCTCGACCAGTACGATGAGCAATTCTTCGCCGCCGTAGCGGAAGATGAAATCACCCACCCGTACACAGGATGTCACCAGATCAGCGGCCTGTTGCAACACCAGGTCGCCGCTGTCGTGCCCGTATGTATCGTTGATGTTCTTGAAATGATCGATATCTAACAGCAACAGGGAAAACGGCACGCCACTGCGCCTGGCAAGTGCCACCTCGCGCATCAATATGGTTGGCAGGTAGCGACGGTTCAGCAACCTTGTAAGCGAGTCGCGTCCGCTCTCCACTTCGATGAAACGGTCGAACAGTCCGGTCAGCAGGAATTTCACTTCGCCGATATCGGCTTCAATCAGTTTCATCACCTCGTGCGCATCGCCACCGTTGCGGCGCTTTTCGATCAAACCCGGCAATAACGTGTGCTCCAGCTTCTCGACACAGCCACTGATGCGCTCCAGTTCCGGCGCATCGTGGAAAATGATGCTGGCTTTGTGCTGCAGCCACATGCCGAATTCGGAATGCCGCATTGCGGGTGCATCCTCGCCCCCGGCATCCAGCAGGTACAGCAGAATATGCTGTGTCCATTCCAGAAGAGCGGCGCGCTGCCGCTCGCGTTCGGCGATCATATTCTGTCCCAGTGCGAACATGCGATAGGATTCGTCAGTGCGCACGTTCTTGCCCATGTTGATGATGTAGGAATCGGTCATCGCAGACATGCTCAGTTCCATCACTTCCGAAACGAAACGGGTCGCCTGCACCAATCCGCTGCGATCCAGTTCCGTCCCCACCAGTAATTCGGTAATTGCCTGCTTCAACAGGCGCGTACCGCGCAACACGAGCGAAATGGGTATCTGGATGCGCGCATGCACCACGCCGACATGGTATTGGTATTGATATATTTCTTCCGGATTTTTTGGCTGCATGGAGAACAATTCGTGCAACCAACCCTGCATGGAGGCATGCAGGCGTTGCGTTACCAGATCATGCGTCAGAAAAGGCGATGCTTCCTTGTCCGATTCCATGTAGTTGTAGAACTGACTCGCCAGATCGCCAGCATGCCGATCCACCGTATCGCTGACAAGTTGCCTCATCACGCTGGTCATTTGCTGGTGAAGACTCAGCCAATCAGCGGTGAAATCATCACCCTTATTCTTGTACATCACTCCTCCTTCCACCCAGCCGATAAGTATATTCTTACCTTGATTCAGGTTTATGCGCTGCATTATACCTGCACGACTTGATGCCACGCCTGTGCAACTGGTATTTCATGCAAGAATAGTTGACTGATCCCATCTGTTTGTTGTCCACTGTGCATAATGTCAATCAAAAACAACCTGTACCCATGTATCACCTGAACGACATCTTCGACAATCTCAGATTCAGCATCGATGAGAGCAACCTCCCAATACGCGCAGAACAGTTACGCGCGCGATTGAGGCTATATCCATTAATGCTCGCAGGGCAGGTGCTGATCGAGCCGCTGTTCGTGGCCATGATGTGGGACACCTCTCCGCACCGGCATTTGTTGCTGTGGCTGACTGTCATATTTCTGCTGCACTCTACGGAAATTGTGACATGGCTGAATAAACGGGAAGATACCCGCACCATCAGCGACTGCGAAGACTGGAGCCGAAATTTTTTCTCCTTTTCGCTGGTCATTGGCATGATGTGGGGCTTCGGCACCCTGTTTTTTTTCCCGCACGAATTGTTAATGCAGGTGCTGCTGGTCTGCGCGATGCTCGGTCTTGCCGGCGCTGCAACCACCATGAACGCGATGCATCCGCCCGCGTTTTATGCCTACTTGCTCGGCCTGATGGTGCCACTCATATTTCGTGTACTGGTGGAGCAGGATGAGGTCCATACCGCGCTGGGAAGCATGCTGATGGTATTCCTGATCGTGATGCTGATTTCCGGACGATTCCTGAACAAGTTCATCCTGCTTTCGCTGCAGCAGCGTTTCGAAAACGAATCGCTTGCACATCAGCTTGCAACGATGAACGATGCACTCGAATTGAAAGTACAGGAACGCACTGCGCAGTTGCAACGCAAGACCAATGAAGTCTCACAGATACGCGATGCGACCATCATGGCAATGGCCTCGCTGGCTGAGACGCGCGACAACGAGACAGGGAATCACCTGAAGCGTACGCAGCACTACATTCGCGCGCTCGCCATAAAACTGAGCAACCATCCAAACTTCAGGGAGTTCCTGACCGAGGACAATATCGAGTCGCTGTACAAACTCGCTCCCTTGCACGACATCGGCAAGGTCGGCATTCCGGATGCCATTCTGCTCAAACAAGGCAAACTTACACCGGAAGAGTACAAGATCATGAAGATGCATCCACTGCTCGGCGGTAACGCCATTGCAATGGCAGAGAGCGGGTTGCCCACACCAAACCGTTTTCTGCATATCGCGCGCGAGATCGCCAACAGTCATCACGAAAAATGGAACGGCAGCGGCTATCCACTGGGATTAAAAGGCGACGCAATTCCCATCTCGGCGCGGCTCATGGCGCTGGCCGACGTTTACGATGCGCTGATCAGCCGCCGGATTTATAAGGAGCCATTCACACATGAAGACGCAGTGGCCCATATCTTGCTCCAAAGGGGGGAGCATTTCGACCCTGTAGTGGGCGATGCTTTTGAGGCAATTCAGGAGGAGTTTCGGCAAATCGCCGAAAAGTATAAAGATCAATGAACCCAAGACTGTTAAACCTTCTCGACGGCAAAGAGAATATCTATCCACACTTACTGGAGGATAAGTTTCCGCGCGTGTTCAATAAACTGCTCGAGTTATGGCAAACACCGCATATCGAAACGTATCTGCAGGACCTGATGGTTGACAAGCGCGTCGGCGAACGCCAGGGCTTCCCGCCCGAAGCGGCGACAGAAATCATTCGCCTCAGCAATTATCTTCACGAGCAAAGCAACGCAAATAAAGAGGTACAACCCTGGGAAGATGTCCCTGAATACAAGCGTAACGAGCTGGAAGAGATGGGTTATGAATTCAGCGCCAACGGTCTTCTGAAATCGGTAGAAGACAACAATCAGGGTGCAATACAGGTTTTCCTGTCCTGTGGCATTAATCTGGAAGTTCGCGACGAACGCAACTGGACACCATTGATGGTCGCTGCCTTCAACGGCAACCTGGAATCTGCATTGCTGTTGATCAAGTGCGGTGCGCGAATATCGACCCAGGACAAGAACGGCTACACAACCTTGCACTGGGCGGCGTATAACGGCCATGTCGATATGGTTAAAATGCTGATCGACAAAGGTGCTGAGCCGGATTTGCCGAGCCAGTATGGCTGGACAGCGTTGATGCAGGCCGCAACGCGAGGACATCTGGTCGTTTGCGCCTATCTGATTTCCAAAGGTGCTGACGTAAATCTGACCACCAGCGACGGCTGGACGTCACTCCACAAGGCCGCCAACAACGGGCATACCGAAGTCGTCAAATTGCTTCTTGAGAAAGGCGCCAATGCCTACGCGAAATATCTGGATGGCAGCACACCGATGGATCTCGCCCTCAAGGCCAACCATCTGGATATCGTCGCCATGCTGAACAAGGCCCCTGTCGTATCAACGGCGCAAGATGCGAATGCGCCCCTGCGTTATATCTGACTTCATCTTCCCGATTACACTCGCAGCGGTAAAACCCTGTGCGTGAAAGGTTGCCAGCACATTATCTGCCTCGTTCGCGGCACATGTCACAAGCAGGCCACCGCTGGTTTGCGGGTCGCACAGCAACTTGCGCTGCCACTCCGGAAAGTCCTGCGGCAAATCCACGCTTGCGCCATAACTGGCCCAATTGCGGTCTGCCGCGCCCGTACTGAAACCCTGTTCGGCGAGGCGTAACGCCACCGGTAAAAAGCGAAGCGCATTAAAGTCCAGTTCCGCCCCCAGCTTCGAGCCGCGGCACACTTCCAGCAGATGACCCGGCAGCGCAAAGCCGGTGACGTCAGTCATCGCATGCACGCAGGACATGCCGCCCAGCGTCGCGCCAACGCGATTGAGTTGCGTGGTGGTATCGAGCATCTCCCGATAACCTTCTGCATCCAGCTCGCCTTTCTTCAGCGCTGCGCTCAGCACACCCACGCCGAGTGGCTTGCCGAGAATCAGCACATCGCCATCCTGTGCATGGTCATTGCGCCTGATGTGATCGGGATGCGCCACGCCCACGCCGACCAGGCCATAGATCGGCTCGGGTGCATCGATGGAATGCCCACCCGCCAGCGGAATGCCTGCTGCTTCGCATACCGAAGCCCCGCCGGCAAGGATGTCGCGTATCGTATCCAGTGGCAACTTGTTGATAGGCATACCGACAACGGCCAGCGCGAGAATGGGCGTCGCGCCCATGGCATACACATCGGACAGCGCGTTGGTGGCGGCGATGCGCCCGAAGTCGCGCGCATCGTCGACGATGGGCATGAAAAAATCGGTGGTCACCACGATGGCCTGCGATTCGTTAAGCTTATAGACTGCGGCATCGTCGCCGCTCTCGGTACCCACCATCAGGTTCGGGTAAGATGGTGGCAGGGGCAGCGAAGCGAGCATCTCGGACAGGACTGCCGGGGCAATCTTGCAACCGCAGCCGCCGCCATGGGAATACTGAGTCAATTTGATCGAGTCGTTCATACAAAAAAACAATCCATGCAAAATCCAAGGGTCGTCACCGTATCACAACTGTCCGATTTCGACGAAATCATCGACGTGCGTTCGCCCGCGGAATATGCCGAAGACCATATCCCCGGCGCCATCAGCGCCCCGGTGCTCGACAACGCGCAACGCGCAGAGGTCGGTACGCTTTACACGCAGGTTTCACCGTTCGCCGCCAAAAAACTCGGGGCCGCACTCATCGCCCGCAATATCGCACAACATCTTGAAACACTGTTCCGCGACAAACCCAAAAAATGGAAAGTGCTGGTGTATTGCTGGCGCGGCGGCCAGCGCAGCGGCGCGATGGCACACATCCTGGCCCAGGTTGGCTGGTCGGTCGGCCGGCTGGACGGCGGCTACAAATCCTATCGCCGTCAGGTACTCGCCGATCTGGAAACGCTGCCGGACAATTTCAGTTTTCGCGTGGTGTGCGGCCCGACCGGTTCCGGCAAGAGCCGCCTGTTGCACGTGCTGCATGAACAGGGCGCACAAGTGCTCGACCTGGAAGCGCTGGCACAGCATCGCGGCTCACTGCTCGGCAACCTTCCGGATGAAACCCAGCCTGCCCAGAAGATGTTTGACAGCCGGGTATGGGAAGTGCTGCGTCATTTCGACACACAGCGTACGGTGTTCGTGGAGGCGGAAAGCAAGAAGATCGGCGTACTCAGCACGCCGGAAGCGATGTTGAACAAGATGCGCGTCTCGGAATGCGTGACCATCGAAGCCCCGGTCGCCGCGCGCGTGCAATTACTCATGGAAGACTACCGGCAT
>JBNKBO010000024.1:0-39538 GCA_050287265.1 Sideroxydans sp.
GCCAGCAATGCGCCACAACCTTTCGCCACGGCAGAAATCGCCGCGATATCGGAAATTTCGGTGAGCGGGTTGGATGGCGTCTCCAGGAAGAACAGCCTGGTATTCGGACGGACTGCAGTCTGCCATTGCGCCACATCGGTTGCGGAAACGAAGCTCGTATCCACACCGAATTTGATCAACACGTTGGTGAACAAATTCACCGTCGAGCCGAAGATGCTCTGCGATGCGATCACATGATCGCCCGCCTTGAGCAAACCCATGCAGACCGACAGGATGGCAGCCATGCCGCTGGCCGTCGCCACGCACTGCTCGGCGCCTTCCAGCGCGGCAAGACGTTCCTCGAACATGGTGACCGTTGGATTGGTGAAGCGCGAGTAAATGTTACCCGGCTCTTCGCCAATAAAACGTCTTGCGGCCTGCTCCGCACTTTCGAAGGTAAAGCTGGAAGTGAGAAACAGCGCCTCGCTGTTCTCGTGAAACTGGCTTTGTACATTTCCCGCACGCAACGCCAGCGTTTCTGGTTGGTATGATTCAGTCATGCTTTAGTCCTTGCGGCCTGTCCACGCCGACAATGCCGCCAATAAAAAACCCGGAAAGCTTAGCGCTAAACCGGGTTTCCCACGCTTTAGCAGTATTTGTAAGGCGCCCGCAAGCTGTTCCTCAAATCGGCGCAGACAGAAAGTAGCACTAGCCAAGTCAGCCTGTCAATTCGTATCACGCACAAACACAAGGATATCAGCCAAACGGCATAATGACCCGCCACAAAGGGCAGGTCAGGTTTGCGCTATGGACCTTCCACGGCGCCAATGTCGATTACGCCTTGCGGTCTGGTTGTGAGAAAGAAGTCCGAACGCGCTGGCACTGTCGTAAGACCGGTTTCGCGCGCTGGACTGGCGCCAGTCAACCCGAAATCTGCAGGGGCGGCAGGAGATGCGCTGACGAATAGGGCTGACGGTGTGTTGTTCAGTAGATTGTTGGACTGGCTCAGCCCGGTTCCAGATCCGCTGATTATGGCAGGACTTGTGGCCGAGGGAGCAGACCCGAGATTGTTCCATACTGCCGTATTAGTGGCTGTACCTATTTCAACGCCAATAAAATCACCCGATGAGCCACTGTAAAAAGTGTTGTTATATATCTGGACATTATTTGGCTCTGGTGCAGGACTTATTCCCCGCAGGGTATTTGCGATTGCCGTATGGTATGCGGCACCTGTCATATCGAAGATATTGTTCCTGAATGTGGATTCGGAAGCTCCGTTTTCAACACCAATTTGAGATCCGGAACCAGATGTAATCCAATTACGTTCAAAAATAATATTTCTGACTCGTTCATTGTAAAGCTCGTCTTGTGGACCAAATGAAACGGTCCATGGGTTATTGCCGCCGATAATCTTGTTGTCTGCAATGACAACCATTTCGGAATATACCCCAGTGCCGGCCGGGTCGGATACGCCGGCAACGCCCCATGTGGTTGAGTGCAGCTTTATTGCATGCTGGGAAATACCTGTACGCGTTAATGTATTGTTGCTGAATACACCTTTATATGTGTACTCACTTCTTAAAACGTGAGAGCCGCCGTCGTTCTGGTTGTCCAGATAATTTCCTTGTATCGTACTGCGCTTTCCACCCAGATATATTCTCCAGTCGCAAAGGAATGAAACCGCGTTGCATCCGGGTAATCCTGTTATGTTTGAATCGACTACTGCCCACTGGTCGAATATCGTATGTCCAGGTGAGCCATGGCTGTTCCAGTAATTCAGAAGATCGAGACCGGCTCCAACGCCGCGGTATATGTCGTGGATATTTAAACGTAACGCCAGGAGCTGATTGAATCCTCCATTGGAACCCAGGCCTGTTACCATCTGGTCTACAACTGAACTTCCGTCAATGTCAAAGTCCATCACTCTCCAGTCACCGATACCCGGTGTGGAGGGACCGGACATCAGGAAAATCGGAAAAGATCCGCCGGCCACTATCTTCGCTATGGGAAGTGCGCCGGTTCCATATGCCCCAATTATTCCCGGACCGGTCTCGCTGACCGCACCTGATGCGGTGGCAGTGAACGTGTCCCCACGTCTGAAAAGCACTCTTCTGCGGGTTTTTGCATAGGTGTTGATCGCTGTTGCAAAGTTTGACTGCTGAACAACTGTTGCGCCTGCGGGACATCCGCCTGCACCTGCAACGGGTGTGCTTGTTGCTGCAACACAAATTGTGTTGGTACCGGCAAATACAGTGTCAGGATCTTCTACTACGATAAGTGCGCAGCTATTCGATACTGAGTTTGTTCCGTCCGTTATGGTCAAGTTAACAGTATATGTGCCCGGTGTTTCGAATACATGTGAGGCTTCCGGGCCCAAGGCGACATTACGGCTGCTGACGCCTGGGCGGCTGCCCATACTCCAGTACATGCCGCTGACCGGTGAGCCTGCCGGGTCCCCAAAATTCCAGCGATATTCGAGTTCGTGGAATGGGCGAGTTGTTGCTGTTGCCGTGGTTGCCGCAGCATCGAAAAACACGGATAACGGGGCAACGCCAATAAAACGGCTTGGGACTATTGATAGCGTGATGGCGCCCGTATCCCCGGTTGTCGAACAACCGGAGATCATGCCACCTGCCAATTGCCAGCCTGCGGACGAAAAAATTTCAGCGATGTATATGTGCGCAATGGTAAAGGTTGTGGAAGTGGCAGATATGACGGTGTATGGGCCGCCGTCATAATTTATTGTTCCGCTGATATTGATGACGGAGCCCGCGGACAAATTGTTGCCCGATGTGAATATTACATTTCCTCCACCGGCATCGGCTACTCCGGTAATCGCTGAAGGGGCGACGGTAATGGTTATGCTGCTGCTGCCCGTTCCGCCTGTACCCGAGCAAGATACGGTAAAAGCGGTAGTAGCAGTCAGGGCGCCAGTACTAAATGAGCCCGAAGTACCTGTTCCACCCCCGCCGGTTGAATAGCATGAAGTGCTTCTGATTGATGACCAGGTGACGGTGGTGCTTCCGTTATAAGCGATTGAAGTTGAACCTGCACTCAGGGTGACAACCGGTGCATCAGGGTTGCTTGGGGGATTGGAATCAGATACTGGAGAAGAAACGTTGCCACTACCTCCGCACGAAGCCAGGAGGAAAAGAACAAACAATGCCATGAAATAGTTACTCAAATGGCTTGAGTTGATTGCATTGCCGTTTGACATGGCTGCATCCCTTCAATCCGGAAGATATTCAATCCGCAAACCGCACCAGTAATGTTGCGCATGAATTAGCAAGAATATTAGCGCGGTTTAATGGCATCTGCGGTCAGTGAGAGAACCATACCCACGAAAGGTTCAACATACATGGTAAATAATAACCAACCAACAAATCAAAGAAAATAAGTAATCAGAGAATCAAAGGAGAATCAAAGGAGAATCAAAGGAGCCAGGCTCAAATATATTTTGCGAGGATGGTATGAGAGCTGGAATTTACGGGATTACATCGAAGAGGCACTCATCACCAGGTCCAGCTCCAACTGGTCTTCATCCAGCGATTTATTCGCTTTGCCACCCTCGCGCGCTGCTTCGACAACATCGAGATACTCGGGTGTGATATCACCGGTGATGTATTCGCCGTTGAAACAGGAGCAGTCGAACGTCGTAATCTGCGGGTTGCACTTCTGTACCGCCGCTTTCAGATCGTCTAGATCCTGGTAAATCAGGCGATCAGCACCGATCTCGCTGCAGATTTCCTCGTCCGTACGCCCGGTGGCGATGAGTTCCTTGCGGGTGGGCATGTCGATACCGTACACGTTGGGAAATTTGACGGGCGGCGCTGCTGAGGCGAAATACACCTTGCGTGCACCGGCATCGCGCGCCATCTGCACGATCTCGCGGCTGGTCGTACCACGCACGATGGAGTCGTCCACCAGCAGTACATTTTTGTCCTTGAACTCGACGCTGATGGCATTGAGTTTCCGTCGCACCGATTTCTTGCGCATTGCCTGCCCCGGCATGATGAAAGTACGTCCGATGTAGCGGTTCTTCACGAACCCTTCGCGGAACGGAATGCCGAGATGATTGGCCAATTGCAGTGCACTAGGGCGGCTGGAATCCGGAATCGGGATCACTACATCCACATCGTGATCTGTCCACTCGCGCTTGAGTTTGTCGGCCAGGAACTCCCCCATCCGGAGACGCGTTTCATAAACAGAAATGTTATCGATCATCGAATCCGGGCGCGCAAAATACACAAATTCGAAAATACAGGGATTCAGCGAAGTTTGTGCGGCACATTGCTGGCTGTGAAAGTTGCCGTCGAGATCGATGAATACCGCTTCGCCGGGAGCAATATTGCGCAGGAATTTATATCCCAGCGTATCCAGTGCCACACTCTCGGATGCCACCAGATAATCCACGCCTTTTTCGGTCTGGTTGCTGCCCACTACCAGCGGGCGGATGCCGTACGTATCGCGAAACGCCAGCAGGCCGTAGCCCGAGATCAACGCCACCACCGCATAGGCACCGCGACAGCGACGATGTACGGCGCTGACGGCAGCAAAAACAGCCTGGGTATCCAGGCGGAAGTTCGTGGCGTTGGCTTGCAGTTCATGCGCCAGCACGTTAAGCAGCACTTCCGAGTCGGAGTTGGTGTTCACATGGCGCATGTCCTCGAGGAACAGTTCTTTCTGAAGCTGCGCGGTATTGGTCAGGTTGCCGTTGTGGCCCAGCACCAGCCCGAACGGCGAATTGACATAGAACGGTTGTGCCTCGTTGTAGTCGACGGCAGAACCTGCAGTTGGATAGCGCACATGGGCGATGCCGGAATTGCCAGTCAATGCACGCATATTGCGCGTGCGAAACACGTCGTGTGCCAGACCGTTGCCCTTGTGCAAATGAAAGGTGTTGCGATCCAGTGTCGCAATGCCCGCCGCATCCTGTCCGCGATGTTGCAACACTTGCAAGCCGTCATACAGCAACTGGTTGACAGGGCTTTGCGCAACGACACCTAAAATCCCGCACATATTCGCTTTTGCTTCTCGGTTAAAGTTGATCTGTCTATTCCAACACTACATCTTCTACTACATCTTCAACTGTATCTTCTACTACATCTTCCGGCAGATAATCTTTGGCGTATAACGCTGCCTGCTGCAGCGGCCTGCTCGACAAGGCATCGCGCCAGAACGGCAGCTGTGGTAAATCGGTCAGGCCGCCCAGCCACACCAGTGCAATCACCACCAGCCCTCCGCGCATCGTACCGAATATTGCGCCGAACTTTCCGTCCAACCCGCCCAAACCCGCGAACTTCGCCAGACGCGCCAATATCCAGGCGAAAATCGCGGCCACAATCAGCGTCACGATAAACAAGGCGGCAAACGCTACAGCCTCGCGGATGTTGTCCGTCCCGACCGCCACGGGCACATAAGGCATCGCATATGCTGAAAAGGTGCGTGCAACAATATAGGCCGCAAGCCAGCCGATCAGCGAGAACAGTTCATACATAAATCCGCGCCACCAACCAACCAACGCGGAAAGTGCAATAATCAGGATGACCGCATAATCAAACGACGTCACTTACAAACCTTGATCGAGGTTGATCACGTTGGATTCCATACCCTGCATTTCCAGTTTGCTCTTCACGCTCTCCGCTGCTTCCCGCGTCGGAAAGCTGCCCACGCGTACGCGCACCATCTCACCCGCTTTCTCCGTATAGGAGGAAAACCCTTCCGTGCGCAACTTGGCTTTAAGACTCCTGGCGGTATCCGCATTGGCAAAAGCACCGACTTGTACTGCCCAGCCCGACTTCGGCACAGACAGCGGCTGAATAGCGGCAGGTTTGCGCTTCACTTCAGGCTTGGCTTCAGGTTTTGGCTTGGCAACAACGGTCGGTTTGGACGCTGCAACAGCAGGCTTGGAAGTGACCGTCGGTTTCGCTGCAGAAGAAGCGGCCATTTCGGAAGCTGTCTTGTCCAGTTCCGGCAGGTCGATTTTGGGCTGAAATGCGGGCGAGTTATTCTTGTCCGGAATGCGCAATTCGATATTGTTGCCTGTCGAAGAACCCGGCTCGCTATCGAATACGACCGGAAGCAGTATCACCACCAACAGAACCAGCGCAATTGCACCGATCAAACGGCGTCTGGCTTGACGCCTTAAATAGGATTCTTCTTCTGATGTCTGTTTTGCCATTGCTTTCTCTATGTAGAAAATGTCAGCCGCTTTGCAAACTGCACACCCGCATCACTTCTGCCACTGTATAGAATGATCCGCAGGCCACGATTCTACACTCTCGACACGGTGCGCGTAAGCTTCTGGTGTGGGAGAACGCGTCTGGCGGCTGTTGGTTCCGGCATAACGCGCTGGACGCATGAACCTCCGCCGCAGCGGCGTTATCCTGCAAAAGACCGCTTCGCAGCGACCTGTTCGCACTGTCGTCGCAGCTACCATTTCCGCCCGCGCAATTGCGGGCCTCATGCATGGCGTCAGCAATGGAAACACAGGCTTTGACCTCACCGTGAACATGTGCATTTAGCAGCACCTCTACCAGCTCTGCAGTCGTTGCCCCGCGCGGCGCATCTATCCCGGCAACCAGCCAGGCATCGACCTGAGTATCCAGCGCCCGCACTACCCCGGCTATATCCTTGTCCTTGAGCATGGAAAATACCGCAAAAGTCTTCGCGGGTGGCTGATTGGCCAGGTTCTTCGCCAGTACATGTGCCGCTTGCGGGTTATGCGCCACATCCAGGATGAATTGTGGCTGGCCCGGCACGAACTGGAAACGCCCGGCAAGCTGCACTTCGACCAATCCGCGCCGCACTGCCTCCATGTTTACCGGCAGCGTTTCTCTCATCGCATCCAGCGCCGCCAGCGCCGCACTGGCATTATCCAGCTGGAACGTACCACGCAGGGCAGGAATGGGCAGGGCATTACGCGAGCCAATCTTGCTGCGGTAATCCCATTGACCTTGATGGGGTGTGTACCCGAATTCGTTGCCCAGACACCAAAGTTCTGCACTGATCTGTTGCACATGCCCGCGCAGTGCCTGCGGCACGTCGCTGTCGGCACAAATTGCCACCTTGCCTTTGCGGAAGATGCCGGCTTTCTCGAAGGCGATCTGTTCGCGCGTATTTCCCAGGTAATCGACATGATCGATACCTATATTGGTCACTACCGAACAATCCGGATCGAACACGTTCACGGCATCCAGCCTGCCGCCCAGCCCGACCTCAAGGATGGCGATATCCACCCTGTGCGAAATAAAGCACTGCATGGCAGCCAGCGTACCGAATTCGAAATAAGTCAGGGGAATGTCGCCGCGCACCTGTTCTATCTGCTCAAACGAAGCGCATAGCTCCGCATCGCTCGCCTGCTGTTTGCCGATACGCACGCGCTCGTTGTAATCCAGCAGATGCGGCGAGGTGTAGCAGCCGACACGGTATCCGGCGGCATGCAGGATGGCTTCCAGCATCGCGCACACGGAGCCTTTGCCGTTGGTACCACCCACGATGATGAGGGGGAAATCAGGCTGCAGATTGAGACATTGCTTGACTTGTGCCACCCGCTCCAGACCGAGCGCGATGGTCTTGGGATGCAGGGACTCGAGATAAGTTAGCCAGTCAGCTAAAGACGCGGGCATTGAAAATAGAAACTACATTTATCTACGAAA
This sequence comes from Sideroxydans sp., assembly GCA_050287265.1. Taxonomy (GTDB): domain Bacteria; phylum Pseudomonadota; class Gammaproteobacteria; order Burkholderiales; family Gallionellaceae; genus Sideroxyarcus. The sequence continues at coordinate 7,638 of JBNKBO010000024.1, forward strand.
GTCACGAAAAGACTGGCCCGTTCCGCATCAATCCTCCAAATTGCAGTTTCGTGCTTTTCGTGGACGATCAAGCTGTTCAGGTTTACGCCGCCTCCAGCCTCGCCACCGCATCCTGCTTGGTCAGCAACGTAATCAGCGTAGCCAGTTGGTCGCGCATCTGGCGCCTGTCCACGATCATGTCGATGGCGCCGTGTTCGAGCAGGAATTCCGCTCGCTGAAAGCCGTCCGGCAGGGTTTCGCGCACAGTCTGCTGGATTACGCGCGCACCGGCAAAACCGATCAGTGCGCCGGGCTCGGCGATAACCACATCACCAAGGAAAGCGTAGCTGGCAGAAACACCCCCCATGGTCGGGTCGGTCAGGACGGAAATAAAGGGTAGTCTGGCTTCACTCAACTGGGTAAGCACAGCGCTGGTTTTTGCCATTTGCATCAGCGACAGCAGACCCTCCTGCATGCGCGCACCGCCACTGGCAGAAAAGCAGATGTAGGGACATTTCTGTTCCAGTGCGGCTTGCACGCCGCGCACGAAACGTTCGCCGACGACCGAGCCCATGGAGCCGCCCATGAAGTCGAACTCGAATGCGGCGGCCACCACCGGCAATGCATGGATGCTGCCTTGTATCACGATCAGTGCATCGTCTTCACTGGTTTTCTTTTTCGCTTCGACCAGGCGGTCGCTGTATTTTTTCTGGTCCTTGAATTTCAGGGTATCGACCGACAACACTTCGGCACCGATCTCGAAGCGACCTTCGTTGTCCAGCAGCCAGTTGAGACGGGTACGCGCGCTGATGCGCTGGTGGTAACTGCACTTGGGACAGACACTGTGATTCTTTTCCAGATCCGAGTAATAAAGTACCGCCTGGCAGGATGGGCATTTGTGCCACAAGCCTTCTGGAACATTCTTCTTGCTGTCTTCACTTTCGCGGCGCTTGATCTTGGGCGGTAACAGTTTCTGGAACCAGCTCATGGTGTTCTCCTTGGTTATTGATCGATTGCCTGACGCAATTCTTTCACTAATTTACCCACATTGGCGACAACATTTTGTTCGTTCGATTTCTCGACTTCCTGCACGATACGGCTTCCCACCACTACGCCATCACACAATTTGGATACCGCCCTGGCCGTCGCCGCATCGCGAATGCCGAAGCCGACACCGATGGGCAACTGGATATGCTTGCGCAGGTGCGGAATCTTCTGCTCAATGGCCGACAGGTCGAGATTGCCCGCGCCGGTCACACCCTTGAGCGAAACATAATACACATAGCCGCGTGCCAGCCTGGCAACCTGGGCTATGCGTTCCTCGTTGGTGGTCGGCGCCAGCAGGAAGATCGGCGCAATGTTGTGGCGCTGCAAGTGCTCGAACGCCTCGTGACTTTCTTCCGGCGGGAAATCCACGGTCAACACGCCGTCCACACCAACTTCGGCACAGCGTTGCGCAAACGTTTCCCAGCCCATGGCCTCGATCGGGTTGCCGTAGCCCATGAGCACCACCGGGGTATCCGTATCCTGCTTGCGGAATTCTGACACCATGCCCAGCACACCATGCAGCGACATGCCATTTCTGAGCGCGCGCTCCGAAGCGCGCTGGATCACGGGACCGTCCGCCATCGGGTCGGAGAACGGTACGCCCAGCTCAATCACATCCGCCCCGACTTTGACCAGTTCGTGCATCAGCGGTACGGTGAACTGCTGCGATGGGTCGCCTGCGGTAATGAACGGGATGAGCGCTTTGCGCTGTTGTTGTTTCAGCTTATCGAAGGTCGTCTCGATGCGGCTCATAGCGTGATGCCCTTCAACTTCGCAACGGTATTCATGTCCTTGTCGCCGCGACCGGACAGGTTCACCAGCAGTACTTTATCCTTGCTCAATGTCGGCGCAAGCTTCATCGCGTACGCCAGGGCATGGCTGGATTCCAGCGCGGGGATGATGCCTTCGAAACGGCACAGCGCGTCGAAAGCGGTAATGGCCTCGTCGTCACTGATGGCGACATAATGCGCGCGGCCCTGATCTTTCAGCAGGCAATGCTCCGGGCCGACGCCAGGATAATCCAGTCCGGCCGAGATGGAGTGCGTCTCGATGATCTGGCCGTTCTCGTCCTGCATCAGGTACACCTTGTTGCCGTGCAACACGCCGACTTTGGCATTCGCACTGAGCGGTGCCGCATGCTGACCGCTGGCGATACCGTGGCCGCCCGCCTCCACGCCGATGATCTGCACGTCTTTTTCTTCGATGTAGGGATGGAACAGGCCAATCGCATTGGAACCGCCGCCCACGCAGGCGATCACCGCATCCGGTTGGCGACCTGTCATTTCCGGCATCTGCACCTTGGCCTCGTTGCCGATCACGCACTGGAAATCACGCACCATCATCGGATACGGATGCGGGCCCGCTGCCGTGCCAAAAATATAGAAAGTGTTCTCGACATTGGTGACCCAGTCGCGGATGGCCTCGTTGCAGGCATCCTTGAGTGTTTTTGAACCGCTTTCCACCGGCACCACGGTCGCACCCAGGAGCTTCATGCGGAACACGTTGGGCGCCTGGCGCTGGATATCTTCCGCACCCATGTACACGATGCATTCCATGCCGAAGCGCGCCGCCACGGTGGCGGTCGCCACACCGTGCATACCCGCGCCAGTCTCGGCAATAACGCGCTTCTTGCCCATGCGCCTGGCCAGCAAGGCCTGGCCGATGGCGTTATTGATCTTGTGTGCGCCGGTATGATTCAGGTCTTCGCGCTTCAGGAATATCTGCGCGCCGCCCAGGCTGTCCGACAGGCGCCTGGCGTGATAGATCGGACTTGGGCGCCCGACGTAGTGTTTCAGTTCGTAGGCGAATTCGGCCTTGAATTCGGGATCGTCGCGAAAGCGCAGGTATTGCTGGCGCAATTCTTCCACGGCGGGAATGAGCGTCTCGGCCATGTAGATGCCACCGTAGGGACCGAAATGGCCGTCTTTATCTGGATAGCTGTAAGTCAACGTTCTTAACCTCGTTAATGAATGCGGCGATTTTCGCCGCATCCTTGATTCCTTTGCCTGCCTCCACGCCGCTGGAGACATCCACCGCGTATGGCCACACTTGCCGGATCGCCGCAGCCACGTTGCCCGCATGCAAACCGCCGGAAAGAATCACCGGCAACGGCAGATCTTGCGGGATAAGCGACCAGTCGAACGACTCGCCCGTGCCGCCCTGCGTGCCTTCGACGTAGGCATCGAGCAACAAACCCTGCGCGTCAGCGTAGCGAGCCGCGCATTCTACCAAATTCACCCCCGCCTTGACCCGAATTGCCTTGAGATAAGGCTTGGCAAACTGCCGGCAGAACCCGGGCTCTTCCTCGCCGTGGAACTGCAACACATCCAGCGGTACTTCTGCCAGCACTTCGCGCACGCAGTCGACTGATGGATTAGCAAATAACCCTACAATGGTCACGAACGGCGGTACGGCCCGTGCCAACTGCACAGCCAGCTGCACACTGACATGGCGCGGGCTTTTCTCATAGAACACGAGGCCAAGCGCATCCGCGCCGCCGCGTACTACAGCCTGAATATCCTGCTCGCGCGTAATGCCGCATATCTTGATTCTGGTCATGTCATTGCCGCTATCGGTTAAGTGCCGAGGCGACATTGTAAAGCATTCCGGTAACAGACTAATCCGAAGCACTTTCGAATATGCCTGCGATAGTTTGAAAAGCGGTTGACTCCCGCACGTTGTGGAGATACGTTGTAAACAGCACAAAACGACTCGGATAATTTTTCAACACTTTTGACCTGTACGGCAACAGCCAACACAAAATGACTTCCCAAACTTTCCTGCTTCAACTCCTCGGTATCCTGGTCGCCTCCCGCGTTTTTGCGGAATTCGCCGTACGCCTGAAAATTCCCTCAGTTATAGGTGAATTGCTGGCCGGAGTGGTTTTAGGGCCAAGCCTGCTGGGCTGGATAGAACCTTCCCAGACATTTCGTCTGCTGGCGGAAATCGGGATTATTCTGTTGTTGTTCGAAGTGGGCCTGGAAACCGATGTCATGCAATTGGTGCGGGCTGGCACCAAATCCGTTGTAGTGGCATTAACTGGTTTTATCTTGCCTTTCACCCTTGGCTTTGCACTGTGTTTCTGGGGATTCAAGCTCGAAATGATTGTCTCGCTCTTTGTTGCGGGCACCATCACGGCAACCAGCATCGGCATTACCATGCGCGTGCTGGCCGATGTCAATCGACAGCATGGTCATGAAGCCCAGGTCATCCTGGGCGCAGCCGTTATTGATGATATTTTTGGCATCCTTTTGCTTGCCCTGCTGTACGAATTCTCCATTAGCGGACAAATCAACTTTGTCGAAAGCGGAAAAGTCATGCTATTCGTTCTAACATTTTTCATTCTCGCCCCCGCTGCGGCAAAGCTGATGTCATCCATCATTCAGCATTTTGACAAGGAAGCCGAGTTCCCGGGACTCATTCCGACCTCCATCGTATCGCTGGTACTGTTCTTCGCCTGGATTGCCCATGCGATTGGCGCACCGGAATTGCTGGGCGGATTTGCGGCAGGTCTTGCCTTGTCGCGCAGATTCTTTCTTCCTTTCGGTCTGGCCCTGCACAGCACACCCGGCTTCAATGAACGTGTGGGAAAACAGATGAGGCCGATCATCCATCTATTTACCCCAATCTTCTTTGTGGTAGTTGGCCTCTCGCTCAATCTTCAACAAATCGACTGGGGTTCTGTTTTTGTTTACGCCTTTTCTGGCAGCCTGTTGCTGATTGCAATCGTCGGAAAGATCATCGGTGCCATGCTGCTTCGCGAGCCGCTGCATGTACGTTGGGCCATCGGCATATCGATGGTGCCGCGCGGAGAAGTCGGGCTGATTTTTGCAGAACTTGGAAGGATGAACGGGATTCTGGTTGACGACGTATATGCCGCAACGATCATCGTGATTGCCCTCACCACCCTGCTGCCGCCATTCGTACTCAAGGCTTTATATCAGCAATATGGCGATCAATTTGACGTAACCAGCCCGCCCGCCAGCGAAGAAAACTCGCCAAAATCTTGATCGAATCAGCCGCAACCCTGCGGCAAACCCCACTTTGCATCGTAGGTGATATGCCGCAAATACAGGCCGTCCGGCGCGAAAGTCGGCGCAGCAAACTTGCGGTCGCGGCCTTCCAGCACGTCAAGCATCCAGTGCGGCGGATGTTTCCCCTTGCCCACGTATAACAGACAGCCCAGGATGTTGCGTACCATGTGATGCAGAAAGGCATTGGCCGTCAGATTGAAAATAATCGCATCGCCCTGTTGTTGTATGTCGAGCTGCGCCAAATTCTTCACCGGTGTCTTTGCCTGGCATTCTGAAGCACGGAAAGCACTGAAGTCGTGCTCGCCCAGCAGATATTGCGCGGCTGTGCGCATTGCTGCCACGTCCAGCGGCAGGTGAAACCAGCCTGCCTTGCCATGATGTACGGCAGTGCGCGATGGCCGATTGACGAGCACATATTGGTAGCTGCGTGCCTGTGCCGAGAAACGTGCATGAAATTCGTCAGGTACCGGATGCGCCCACAGCACGGCAATATCCTTCGGTAGTACAGCGTTCGTACCGCGCACCCAGGCAGTTAGTGGCCGCTCAATATTTGTGTCAAAATGGACAACCTGCTCCAATGCATGCACGCCGGTATCGGTGCGCCCGGCTGCCAGGATTGCAATGCTTTCACCCGCTATTTCACCCAACGCCTTTTGCAGCATATCCTGGACATTGGGTACATCCGGCTGGCTCTGCCAGCCCTTGTAGCCGCTACCGTCGTATTCCACACCCAGCGCGATCCTCATCGCCACACTCCTGCCAGCACCGCCGCGCATGCCAGCAACAGCATGACATCGACGACACGAAAAGGCTGCAGCCGCAATTCAATATGCTCCGCCCCCTCCGTGGAAGGCTGCATGGCTTCGCGGATGGTCGTACGCCAATCGCTTGCCGTATCGCGCATGGCTGTTTCGGCATATTCCAGGGTCAGCGCAAGACGTACGGCGATGCGTTCGCGCGACAGGCCGAGCCAGCGCAAAGGATACGCCAGAGAGTACAAACCGCTGATGAGCTGTGCCTGCGTCAGCAGCACCAGCAAAATCGCCAACCCGGACAGCACACTCACCAGCCGCCCCAGCTGCAGCAACCCATCCAGCAGGCCTTCGCGCGTAGGCGACATGACGCCAAGTTGCGCCAATAGCGCGGTGCCCGGTGTCGTGTAGGCGTAAATCAGCAACAGGGAGAACAATATCCAGCGCGTGCGCCGCATCAGGCTCAGCAACTGCTTTGCGCACAACTTCAATGCCAGCGCGAACAGGACAGATGCCAGCACCAGAAGGGCTAGCGGCTGCAGTCGTTGTGCCAGCAAAGCAAGCAACACCCAAATGAGTATCTGTACGGCAGGATGTGGAATGAGTTTCATATCGTTCAAATAAAAACGGCAGCCGTACAGGCTGCCGTTCTGTTCGCCCAGGCCAGTTACAACTGCTGCATCAGTGCCTGCGCGGATTCGCGCTGCTGGGCATCGCCATCGCGCAATACCTCATCCAGAATCTCGCGTGCACCGGCAATGTCGCCCATCTCCTGATAGGCTTTTGCCAGATCGAGTTTGGTGGCAACTTCCTGCCAATCATCGTCCTGTGGCGCATTCGCGCCAGTACCGGCAGACGATCCGGATTGATCCAGGTTAAGCGTGATCTCATCCAGTCCCATATCCCGCGCTGGCGCAGCCTTCGGTTTGCTCTCGACAGGGAAGTCCAGCGTGAACGCCAGGGTGTTCTCATCCTCGGCCTGTACTGCTGGCGCTTCTTCAGGCATTGCCATTCCAGGACTGGTTGCCGTCACGTCAAACACCAAGTCGTCCATGTTCAACGCTTGATCCTGATTGCCTCCCGGTCTCATCACAACCGTATCCGGGTTTGTTCCGGTGATATCAAAATCCATGGTCGCAGATTGCATGTCCGAGGACGATGCTTGTTGTGACATGATGGCAGTCGTATCCTCGGAAGGTGCCTCCAGCACAACCGTTGTTTGATTGAGGGATTTCGGCTTGAAGGTTGCAGATGAGCCAAAGCCCAGATCAAAATCCACTGATGGAGCGTCATCCGCAGCACTTCTGGCTGACTTGCTCTCAGCAACGGGTGCAGCAGCATCTGCGCTGCCACCGTACAGGGGGTTGCTCGGATCCAGTTCACGCCCCATTACTACGACTTCATCCCACGCAGCCGTATCGCCAGACTCCTTGACTTCGCGCGCATAGCTATCAAAAGAGTTGCTATCTTTGCGGTTCGCGTAGATGGACAGCAGCTTGAGTTTGACCGGCATGTTGTTCGGATTCTTTTTCAAGGCCTCCTTCAACACTTCCTCCGCCTGAGTGTCTCGGCCAAAAGTCAGGAACAGATCCGCTTCTCCGATGGGATCCACTTCCTCGGTATCACTGCTGGTTACCGGTGTAGCGGCTTGCGTCGTTGTATGGGTAAAATCACCGGTCTCGGGTGAAGGTGCAATCGGAGCTGCAATGCGCCCGGTCGAGCTGCCAATATCGCCGCCTCCAAATAATCCCTTCTTCTTGCGGCCACCCTTGCCTCGCCGTGTGGCTGCAAAACCCATTCCACCCAGCGCCAACAGCAATACCGCACCACCAGCCAGGTAGAGCGGATCGGCCAGCAGTTGATCAATCAGGGAAGGCTCCTCAACAACCTTGGGTACGACCTTGGGTTTTGGCTTGGCCGGCGCCACACTACTGGCTGGCTGGGGTGCAGAAGCAGCATTCATTGCTATTGTGCTTGCCGGTGCTGAAACAGGAACAGCTGCTTTCTTCAGTTCCTCGAGGCGTTTCATATCCTGGATATTCTTTTCCAGAATTGCCGTACGTTCCTGCGCATCTTTTAATGCTTTGCTCTTGGCGATTGATTCCTCTTCCTTGGCAATAGCCTTCTCTTGCGCCGCCGACTTGCCACTGCCTGCCGCTATCTTGTCGTCAGGAGCTTCACCCTTGGAAAGCTTCAACACCTCCGTGGCTGGCTTTTTATCGGCGAATGCCTTGTCGATAACCGCGGCACTGATCTTGCCCGTTGCTTCCTGCTTGTACTCAATCCCCGCTCTCGCAGCAAGCTTGGCTGCAAGTTTCTGGCGGTATACATTCCAATCGGCAGCCTGCACACGAATTTCTTCCACTGCATCGGCCTGAGGCAACATCCGGACAGCTTCGCTTTTCGGTACTCTTAAAATTTTTCCCGCCCTGATGCGATTCATGTTGTGTGCATCGAACACGCCCGCGTTCTCGCGATAGAGCGCAACCAGCATTCGCTCCAGACTGACATCGTCAGGTTTGATCTGCGCCGCAATCTTGCTCAGCGTATCTCCTCTAACCACGGTGATTTCTTCAGGCTCTTCTTCCAGGTCAGATTCGGAAAGCGCTTCTTCCTTGCTGAGCGCATCCTCCAGTTCCGGCATTGCCTCAGCAGAAATAGTTTCCTCTTCCAACTGTCCTGGAGTTTCTGCAGAAGGGGCAGACCCTGTAACAGCTGCACTTGCAGCGGGCGGTTCTGCAACTGTCTCGGCAGTTGGCACAACCGCAGAAGCAGAAGCAACCACCGGCGTCTCCGCCAATGGCTCGGCAACAACTGGTTGGACGGGTTCTGGTTCAGGGATGGGCTCCGCCATGGGTATGGCAACAGCCTCTGCAATAACCGGTTCAATAGGCTTCACTTCAGCCACCTCCGGTTGCAGCGGCTTGTAACCAACAGGATCAAGCAGGAATGTGTATTCACGTAACAACTGGCCGGAAGACCAGGTCAGTTCGAGCATCAGGGTAACGAAGGGTTCGTTTACGGGCTTGACGGATGTCACCTTGATAAAAGAACCACCGTCTTTATGATCCTTAATCTCGAACTTGAGCTTGGGCATGCCGTATGGATAGTCAGCGCCTGCTCTTTCATACTCTTTTGCAGAGGCCAGTTTGGCTCTCAGGGTTGCTTTATCAGACCTGTCGATGGAAGTCATCTCGATCTCGGCCTTCAACGGCTGTCCTAGTGACGACGTGACATTAATGCCACCCAAGCCAGTTGCACAGGCGATACCATACTCTGCCCAACAGACAATGCATATTGACGCTTTTAGAATTGATTTCAGCACGTCGCCACCCTTAATTTTCCCATACGTTAATCAGATTAACATCATAGGGTTAGTGATGCAAGCTCAGTTTTACCTTAAGTTCATGCGTTAACCGCCAGTTAAAAACCGGAAATACCATGCTGAACTACCTGTTCAACAGGATGCGCAACATACGGCGCAACGGTTCCGCTGCGCCCCACAACAACTGGTCGCCACACACGAAAGCGCTAACATACTCCTGGCCCATTTCCATCTTGCGCACACGCCCGACAGCCACGTCCAGCTTGCCTGTTACGGCAACAGGAGTTAACTCGCGTGCAGATATTTCGCGTTGATTGGGCACAAATTTGACCCAGGGATTTCCACCCTTGATGAGCGTCTCAATTTCGTTTAGCGGCACATCCTGTTTCAGCTTGAGCGTCAGCGCCAGACTGTGGCAACGCATCGCGCCGATCCGCACACACAATCCGTCGACGGGGATGGGCTTGCTCTTCCCCAGTATCTTGTTGACTTCGGCCTGCCCCTTCCATTCTTCCCGGGATTGGCCGTTGTCGAGTTGTTTGTCAATCCACGGAATCAGGCTGCCCGCCAGCGGCACGCCGAAATTTTCTGTGGGCATGTCGGCAGAGCGCAGCTTTTCCGCAAAGCGACGGTCAATATCCAGAATAGCAGATTTCGGATCGGCCAGCAGATCGGCAACCGACGCGTAAGCGACGCCCATCTGGTTCAGCAATTCACGCATGTTCTGCGCACCCGCACCCGAGGCGGCCTGGTAGGTCATGGACGACACCCACTCCACCAGATCCGCATGGAACAAACCGCTCAACCCCATCAACAGTATGCTATTGGTGCAGTTGCCGCCGATAAAATTCTTGCCTCCGTTCGCCAGCGTTTTCTTGATCAGGTCGAGATTCACCGGGTCGAGAATGATGACCGCGTCTTTTTCCATGCGCAGTGCGGAAGCCGCATCAATCCAGTATCCCGCCCATCCTTCTGCGCGCAATTTTGGGAAAATTTCGGCGGTGTAATCACCGCCCTGGCAGGAGATGATCGCATCCATCGTTTTCAATTCGTTCAAGTCACGCGCGTCCTTCAATGTCGCGCCACCCCCTTCGGCAGGCGCTTCACCACCGACATTGGAAGTGGTAAAAAACACCGCCTCGAACAACTCAAAATCTTTCTCTTCGCGCATGCGTTGCATGAGCACAGAGCCCACCATGCCGCGCCAACCGACCAAACCGACTTTCATTTGTATTCCTCAAAAATTTCCTGATTACAGCGCTGCAACGACTGCATCACCCATCGCCGCACAACCAATTTTTTGCATACCGTCTTCGTAAATATCACTGGTACGCAACCCCTGTTGCAACACCTTGCGCACTGCCGTTTCGATACGCTGCGCAATATCGGCATGACCAAACGTGTATTGCATCATCATCGCCACCGACAAAATCGTCGCCAATGGATTGGCCATGTCTTTGCCCGCGATGTCCGGCGCTGAACCATGGCACGGCTCGTACAGCCCTTTGTTATTCGAATCGAGCGAAGCCGACGGCAACATACCAATAGAGCCGGTCAGCATCGATGCCTCGTCTGACAGTATGTCCCCAAAAATATTGCCCGTGAGAATCACATCGAATTGTTTGGGTGCGCGCACCAGTTGCATCGCCGCGTTATCCACGTACATGTGCGACGTTTCGACCTCGGAATATTCCTTCGCCACTTCGGTCACGATCTCACGCCAGAACATGCTGGTGTCGAGCACGTTGGCCTTGTCCACCGAACACAGTTTTTTATTACGCTTCATCGCAATCTGGAAACCGACATGTGCCACGCGGCGGATCTCGGATTCGCTGTAGTGCATGGTATCAAAACCCTGGCGCTCGCCGTTGTCCAGCTTGCGGATACCGCGCGGTTGGCCGAAATAAATGTCGCCGGTCAGTTCGCGCAGGATCATGATATCCAGGCCGGACACGATGTCGGAACGTAGTGTCGACGCATTCACCAATTCCGGATACACCATTGCAGGACGCAGGTTGGCAAACAGCCCCAGCCCCTTGCGGATGCGCAACAGCCCTTGTTCCGGGCGCATCGGGCGCGGCAGGTTGTCATACTGGTAACCACCCACTGCGCCCAGCAGAACTGCATCGGATGCTTTGGCCAGATTCAGCGTTGCCTCCGGCAACGGATCCTGCGCAGCATCGTAACCTGCGCCACCGATGTGCGCGTATTCCATCTCAATCTTCAAACCGTCGCTGCGTAATGCTTCCAGCACTTTTACCGCCTGTGCAACGATCTCCGGCCCGATACCGTCACCCGGCAATACTGCAATTTTCATTTCATATTCCTTAACCAATTACGCGAACAACCAGGGTTGCGCCGCACGATGTTTTGTCTCATACACCTTGATGTCTTCCACATATTGCAAGGTCAGGCCGATGTCGTCCAGACCGTTCAGCAGGCAATGCTTGCGAAAGGCATCCACGTCAAATTTGTACACTGTACCGTCCGGGGCAGTAATGCTCTGTTGCTCCAGATCGATCTTCAGCTTGTAGCCGACGTTGGCCTCCACCGCTTTGAACAGGGCATCAACGATTGCCGCATCCAGTTTGATCGGCAACAAACCATTCTTGAAACAGTTGTTGAAGAAGATGTCTGCGAAACTCGGCGCGATAATGACGCGAAAGCCGTAATCTTCCAGTGCCCACGGCGCATGTTCGCGCGAAGAGCCGCAACCGAAATTTTCGCGCGCCAGTAAAATCTGCGCGCCCTGGTATCGCGGCTGGTTCAGCACGAAAGAATTGTTCAATGGACGCTTGCTGTTATCCATACCCGGCTCGCCCTGATCAAGATAGCGCCATTCATCGAACGCGTTGGGGCCGAAGCCGGAGCGTTTGATCGACTTCAAAAACTGTTTCGGAATAATGGCGTCGGTATCCACGTTAGCCCGATCCAGCGGCACCACCAATCCTTCCAGTGTTACAAACTTGCGCATCACTTGCTCGCTTTCTCCAATTTCTCGCCGCCTTTTTGCAATTTCTTACCAATCCATTCACCGGCCTTCTTGACACCTTTCACCGTCGCTTCGCCACCTTTCTTGAGACCATGACCAACCACCTCGGCGCCTTTTTCAATGCCTTGACCTGCGGCTTCACCACCTTTTTTCACGGCTTCACCCATTTTTTGCGGAACGCTTTTTTCTTCTTTTTGAGACGCGCTTTTTTCTTCCTCTGCAAATACAGCCTGATTCAAAAAGACACACAACAACATCGTCAACATGAATAATTTCTTCATGACAAACCTCCTATCGGCTCACGTCCACAAAATGCCCGGAGATTGCAGCCGCAGCCGCCATCTCCGGACTCACCAGATGTGTACGACCACCCTGCCCTTGCCGCCCCTCGAAGTTGCGGTTGGAAGTTGCCGCACAACGTTCGCCCGGTGCCAAACGATCGTCATTCATCGCCAGACACATAGAACAACCCGGATCGCGCCACTCGAAACCCGCAGCGATAAAAATCTTGTCCAGCCCCTCCTGCTCTGCCTGCGCTTTGACCAGACCGGAACCGGGGACCACCATTGCCAGCTTCACATTCGCCGCAACCTTTTTGTCCTTGGCCACCGCTGCTGCCGCGCGCATATCTTCGATACGGCCGTTGGTGCAGGAACCGATAAACACCTTGTCGATCTCGATCTCGGTAATCGGCGTGTTCGCTTTCAGACCCATGTAAGCCAGCGCACGTTCCCAGTCACTGCGCTTGACTGGGTCCGGTGCGGATGCGGGATCGGGTACGCGCCCGTCTACCGCTACCACCATTTCCGGTGAAGTGCCCCAGGTCACCTGCGGCTTGATTTGCGTCGCATCCAGTTCCACCGTCGCGTCGAATCTCGCGCCGGCATCGCTGTGCAAAGTGCGCCAGTAAGTTACAGCCTTATCCCATTGCTCATCTTGTGGGACAAAAGGGCGACCCTTCACGTAATTGATCGTCGTATCGTCCACCGCAACCATACCTGCGCGTGCGCCCGCCTCGATCGCCATGTTGCACAAGGTCATGCGGCCTTCCATGCTCAAACCGCGGATCGCACTGCCCGCAAATTCGATGGCAAAGCCGGTACCGCCTGCCGTGCCTATTCTGCCGATCACTGCCAGTGCAATATCCTTGGCCGTCACGCCTTTGCCGAGCGCACCTTCCACCTTGACCAGCATCGCCTTTGACTTCTTTGCCAGCAGGCATTGCGTGGCCATCACATGTTCGACCTCGGACGTGCCGATGCCGTGCGCCAATGCCGCGAACGCGCCATGCGTGCTGGTATGCGAGTCGCCGCACACCACAGTCATGCCGGGCAAGGTCGCGCCCTGCTCGGGACTGATCACATGCACGATGCCCTGGCGGATGTCATTCATCCTGAATTCGGTGATGCCGAATTCGGCGCAGTTCGCATCCAGCGTATCCACCTGCAAACGCGAAACCGGATCGGCGATGCCTGCCGCACGATTGGTGGTCGGGACATTATGATCTGGTACCGCCAGCATGGAAGCCGTGCGCCAGGGCTTGCGCTGCGCCAGTTTCAAACCTTCGAAGGCTTGCGGACTGGTCACTTCATGCACCAATTGACGGTCGATATAGATCAACGCAGTACCGTCGGCATCCTGCCGCACCAAGTGAGAGTCCCAGAGTTTGTCGTATAACGTTTTGGCGTTCATTTACTGTCCAAGATTAAGCGCGCGATTATGCCACAGCAGATGCGCCGTCCCAAGCAATGGCGCCTGTTTTCGGCAATGACACTCCTGTCCGGTTAGTGCCGCTCACCAGCGCCTTGATCGAAGCCGTAACGATATTCGCGTCCATGCCCACCCCGTAACACCCGGCGCCTCCCTCCGAATTCGCGATCTCCATGAACGCGCAGGCGCGAGCATCGCCTGCCTCGCCGCTGGCACTCATCGAGCGCTCTTCATAGCTGCGAACCTGAACGCGGATGCCGACACTTTGCAAGGCATGAACCGCGGCATCAATGGGGCCATTCCCCTCACCCACAAGCAAATGCGGGATACCGTGGATATCGACATTGAGACGGACGCCCTGCGCAGCGCCATGCTCGAACAGGTGGTGTTCCCGGTAACGCACCGGTTCAACCGGCTCGAAATAGGTCGCCGAGAACAACTGCCATATCTCTTCCGCGCTGATTTCCCCGCCGTGGCTGTCGGCATGTTTTTGCACGACACCCGAGAACTCCACCTGCAAACGGCGCGGCATGACGATGCCATATTCCGTCTCCAGCAGGTAGGCGATACCGCCCTTGCCGGACTGGCTGTTCACGCGGATCACCGAGTCGTAGTTGCGTCCCACGTCTTTCGGGTCGACGGGAAGGTAGGGCACGTTCCAGAACGCATCCGGCTGCTGAACGGCAAACCCCTTCTTGATCGCATCCTGATGCGAACCGGAGAACGCGGTAAACACCAGGTCGCCCACATAAGGATGGCGCGGATGAATCGGCAACTGGCTGCAATACTCAACGGTACGCGCAATGGCATTGATGTCGGAGAAATCCAGGGCAGGATTCACCCCTTGCGAGTAGAGGTTCATGGCCAGCGTCACGATGTCCACGTTGCCGGTACGCTCGCCGTTGCCGAACAGACAACCCTCGACGCGGTCGGCGCCCGCCATCAAACCGAGTTCGGCGGATGCAACAGCAGTACCCCGGTCGTTATGCGTATGCAAACTCAAGACGACGCTGTCGCGCCGCGCAAGACGGCGGTGCATCCACTCGATCTGGTCTGCATAGACATTGGGCGTGGCGAGTTCTACGGTAGTCGGTAAATTGAGAATCACTTTATTTTCCGGTGTCGCTCCCCATGCCTCGGTCACGGCATCGCAAATCTCGAGCGAGAAATCGAGTTCTGCCGCAGTGAAGGTTTCCGGGCTGTATTCGAGAATCCATTGCGTTTCCGGCTGCTCTGCGGCCAATTGTTTGACCAGCTTGACAGCAGATACGGCCATGTCGACCACCTCCACCTTGCTCATGTTAAAGACGATGTCGCGGAACGGTTTCGAGATCGGGTTGTACACATGCACGATGGCTCGCCTTGCCCCCTTGAGCGATTCCATGGTGCGCCGGATCAGGTGTTCGCGTGCTTGGGTCAGCACTTCGATGGTGACATCCTGCGGGATATGGCCACCCTCGATCAGACCGCGCACAAAATTGAAGTCCGTTACCGAAGCCGAGGGGAACGCCACTTCGATCTCCTTGAAGCCGATCTCACAAAGCATGCGGAACATACGCATCTTGCGTTCGATATTCATTGGCTCGAACAACGATTGATTGCCATCGCGCAAATCGGTACTCATCCAGGTCGGCGGCTTGGTGATGGTGCGATTTGGCCATTGACGGTCTGCAAGATTAACAGCCGGGAACGACATGTATTTGGTTTCGGGATGTTGCAGCATGATGGCGCCTCCTTGGGTTATTGGATAAAAACTCAATGAGTAGCATCATAAAAACAAACCCTTGGCATACGCTTGCGTATTTCACCCTAACGATGGAAATATTTGCAATATAATTGCGCATTAATGCGTTATATATAAATGTATATGCCAATATTACAAAATATTGAGGAATATTATGCAACTCGATAGCTATGATTTGGAGATTTTGCGGATACTGCAAGAAAATGGTCGCATCAGCAACCAGGATCTGGCCGACCGCATCAGCCTCACCCCTTCACCCTGTTTGCGCCGCTTGCATGCACTTGAAGAATCGGGGCTGATCACCGGATACCGTGCGCTACTTGATGCCAAAAAACTTGGCCTGTCGTTGATGGCACTCATCCTGATTTCAATGGATAGACATACGCCGGAGCGTCTTGACAACTTCGAAGCGAAGATAATTGAAATCCCGGATGTACTGGAATGCCTGCTGATCACAGGACAAGACGCCGACTATCAACTCAAAGTCGTGGTGAGGGACATGGACGCCTATCAGGAACTACTGCTTAACCGCATTACGCGAATCGAGGGCGTCACCGGCGTCCATTCCAGCTTTGTACTTCGCAAGGTGATAGACAAGACTGCCTTGGCGCTCTGAGACTGAATAGCGATCCGAGGTACCGAGACAGTATCCGCCCATCGCCATGCCCGCGCATGCAGTCCGCAATCAAGCTTCAACATCCTTCGTTCAGACCAAACAATTCCCTAAAGCACATGAATAGACTGCTTTTCCCATTCTATTCAACGTAAGCCTCCGCAACAAAATATCTAGAATCACGCTACGGCGCCCCCAAAAACAATTTGAATAAATCGCGATCTTTATCAGGAACAAGCATTGTGAACCGGCTAATTTGTGTTATTGGCAACAAAGGAGGCACTGGCAAGACCAGCATAACCCACATGCTGTGTCATGGCCTCGGCTTGCTGGGCAAGCACTCGATAGCAGTGATGACCGACAACTTTCGCGAACCTTTGTCTCGTGAAGGGCGCCGCTACACGCCGCTGGATGGACATTCGCCGGAAAAACTGGAAAAAATCGCAGCAAAGCTGGAAACGATGCCTGACTGGTATGGAGTAATCGACGGAGCAGCGAACCACCCGGAAATGGACAGACAACTTTACGAAATGTCAGCCTTGGTACTGCTGCCCTTTCGCGATTCGCATGAAGATATCCGAACCGTACGCAATGACCTTAATAATTATTCGCGAGCTTTCGGATTGCCATCTCAATGGCCTACAAACCCGTGGCAACAAATGGCGGCTGAGCGCACCCTGGATGAGTTGATGCAGGATTACCGTTCGCGTCTTCTTGACCCGGTATATGCAGTCAGCTCCAGCAAACTTCTGTTGCACACTCGGATTCCACCGGAGCTGCCTACCGTGCTTGGCAACGTTTGCAGAGGATTGGCCTGGCAAGTTCTGGAGCGGATTTCACCGAACAAATGATTCCGAACGTTTAATCCGCGACAACGATTGAATGGATTGCTTCGCGCCGCTGTCAGACAGCCACTGTCGAAGCTTGCTCGGAAACCAGTCTGCGCAACTTCCACCACATCAGCAAAAGGTCCAGAAACGCCATTCCAGCTTTGTACTTCGCAAGGTGATAGACAAGACAGCGTTGGCTCTCTGAAGCTGAAATTGCGTTCCCGGCTCCCAATATCCAGGTTTGATCCTCAAAAAAATCCTTGACCCTTCCAATTTATTTAAATTACCCTCAATCCCAGTATGTAAATAATTCTAAAAACGCCAGGTATAAAAAAGGCGTAAGCGAGATACTCATTCAATCAACATTCGCTGCAGTGAACGCAGGCGTGCGTACCCGTAGCGGCTGAAGGCGTATCTACCAAGACAAAATCAAAGATCAGGGAGAGTTGCCATGGTGTGGCTATTTAATTCCTCAAATCGTGGCATCCGGACGTTCAGCCTGATTGCCGCGCTTTCTTTTATACCCGTAACAGCAACCCAAGCAGAATACCACCATGTCAGTGGCTGCACCGTCTGCCACGACTTCCAGACATTCGGCGGATCCAATTTGTTCATGATCGGGGAAGAAATTCAAACCCCAAACAGCGGTCCCAAACCGGTAATTTTCACCGCAATGACCGGCCACAATTCATTTGCTGACGGCGATGGGGTTTACGATGGACCCTGTGAGGTTTGCCATACGCAGAACAAGCACCATAACAACGACGGACACGACAATACCGCGCATTTCGATGGTGAACTGTGCATCCAGTGTCATTTACACACCAAAGAATTTGCTGCGCCTTTCCCTCAGGCGCACGCAACCCATGTTGATGCAGACAAAGGTCCGCATTTGGCCTGTACCGATTGCCATTCCGATCCCTTTCAATTCCAGCCCACCCTCTTCAAGGACGGCCAGCAGTTTGCCACCACCACGGTCTGCAACACCTGCCACAGCCCGGGCGGTGATTACGACGGGGTCAACGATCCGGTTATCGGCGCCAAGAGCAACTGGGCGGATGGAGTCTATGACGCCACGGATAATCTGAAACCGGGCAAAGAGAAATGGTGCGTGGGTTGTCACGACAAGTCACCCTCCCAGATCAGCAACGTGCTTGCCCCCAACATCGCAGGCGATGAAACCGCCGCAACCCCTTACGGAACTGGCTGGGGCTTTTATAAATCGGGGCATGGTGTGCCCACTAGCAACGTCTATCCTCCTTCCGGTGTCAAGGGAGCTGGTAAAAACTGCCTCGATTGCCACGATGCCAGGATGGCCCATATCGACGGCGAGCCGCGCACCTACGCTGCAGACGGAACCTACCTCACCTGGGATCCCGCCAGCGCCGGCTACCAGAACGGCTACCGCCTGAAGGATGTAGCGAGCGGTTATGACGGCAAATATCCGCTACATATCCCGCGTACCGGCCATGTCTATCCGCCGGGATTCCGCGAGAGTCAGGAGTTCGCCCTCTGCTTCTCTTGTCATGACGAGAATAAACTCTACAACGCCGGCGATCCGGTCACCGGTGCAGGCGCCACCACCAATTTCCGCAATAACGTCAGCGGAATCTGGACCAGCATGCACGATTTGCATACCGACGGGCGCAACGGGCCGTGGGGTCCTGAAACGCCGCAGTACGATTCGGACTACGACGGCGTGGCCGATTCGCGCATCAGTTGCCCGGCCTGCCACAATGTGCATGGCTCGCCTTCGCCTGTGATGTTGCGTCACGGCGAGTTGATCAGCACCATGGGAACGACGGATAAAGTGCCGTCACTGGACTTCCAGTACACCCCGGAGGGTAGCTATCCATTGCTGGGCAGTAGCACCGGCGGCAAGACACGTTTTATTTTTGGTGGATCAGGTAACCCCTCCAAGAACGGCGTCTGCAACATGTGTCATAACGACCAGACAATCTATAGTCGGCCAGCGGTACTGAACACACCACCCGATACGCCCGTCAACGTCAGCCCGGCAAACGGCAGTACCGGGGTATCGGTCACGCCGCTGCTGACATCGAGCGTGTTTTCCGATCCGGTGCCTGCTGATACGCATCAGGCCTCACAGTGGCAGATCAGCGCCACGCCTGGAGATTACAGCACGCCGTTCTACGATTCCGGTGCGACCTCGGATCTGACCAGTCATCAAGTGTCCATACCGCTACATAATGCCAATGCCTATTACTGGCGGGTACGGTATCTGAACAGCGCTGGTACATGGTCAGGATTCTCGTCAGAGACTGGTATTTCGACCCTGGCCAGCACATCCGGGCCGGTAACGATCAACCCGTCCGACATGCTAAACAACCCGGATCTTTTTGAGGTCAGCCCCAGCTCAAGTTGGGCAACCGCCCTGGATAAAAACGACGGTGACATGAGCTACATCTATCTCTGCTGTGGCAGATCCGGAAAATCTTTCACCGTCGGCATGGACGATCCGGTGGGGCTGGAAGGAGCGACCATTACCAGTGTCACACTGCATGTATCGGCACGCTACCTGAGCAGCCCCTCACCCACTGCGACTCCCTATGCAGCAGGCGTAAGCATCGGATACAAGACCGGGGCAACCACCCAGTGGAGCACCAGTGTCATCACCGACACCAGTGGTAATTACAACCTGATCAGTTCCCAGACATTCACCACCGATTCCGATGGCGGTCCTCTGGACCTGGCGGACATCAACAATCTTCAGGTGAGCATCAGGCGCGACCAAGGGGGACCCCCTCAGGTAAGAGTCACCGAGATCAGGGCCGAGATCGAGTACTCTTATTAATACTGCCCGGATAGTCCCGGATTTGTCGCAGATGAGACGAATCCGGGGCTATTCGGCATTTCTTTCTGCGGCAACTGCGTAGTCTTCATTGCGCAGCTTCCACCACAACAACATCAAACCCAGCAACGCGGCAGTAGCACTGAATGTATACAGCACGGTTGCGCCCCAGAGTTGCCAGATCGGGCCGCTCACCAGCCCGCCCAGTACGCCGCCCGCACCGTAGGACACGCTGCCGAACAGCGCCTGCCCGCGCGACTGGTGCCGTCCCTGGAAAAACTGGTGCACCAGCCCCAGCGAACTGGCGTGGTAGGCACCGAAGGTCAGCGCATGCAGCATCTGCGCAAACAATATCAGCACCACCCAGTCCACCACCCAGCCGATCAGCAGAAAGCGCAGCACCGCCGCGCCCAGACTGACCAGAAGAATACGCACATAACCGAACCGCCGCAACAGCGCAGGCATCAGGAAAAACACACCGATCTCGCAAATCACACCAAGTGCCCAAAGACCACCGACGGCGCTCTTGGTGTAGCCATGCTCCACCAGATAGATGGAAAAGAAAGTGTAGTAAGGCCCATGCGCCACCGCCATCAGGAAACATGCGCCGAACAGCGCCAGCACGCGCGGCTGCAACACGATCTGCCTGATCGGCTGGTTATCGGTGTGATGTGCAGACATCTCCGTTTTGGGTATCTGGTACGCAAAAATCAGGATGCCGATCTCACACACCACTCCCGCCCACAGCAACCAGGCAATTGCGATGTAATCAAAAGCATAGCCCAGCCCGACCACCGCAACGATAAAACCGATTGAGCCCCAGGAACGCAGGCGCCCGTAATGCGCCGCGTTTTTGCCGAGGAAAGTCAGCGTGGTGGCCTCCACCAATGGCATCGACGCGGTCCAGAAAAAGCTCATCAGCACCAGCACCAGGAACAGTCCCCAAAAACTGGTGGTGGCAAATACGCCCAGATAAAACACCGCGCTCAGGCTCGCCGCCATAACCACCACGTCTTTGCTACGCCCGGAATGGTCGGCCAGCCACCCCCAGACACCAGGCGCAACCATGCGCATCACCGGCTGAATCGACATCAGGATGCCGATCTCGATGGCATCGAAATGGATGGACTTGAGGTACAGGCTCCAGTAGGGCGCAAACATGCCCACGAAAGCGTAGTAGAAAAAGTAGAAACCGGCGATGCGCCAGTGGTAATTCCTGTTAGTCATGGCTATGCAATTGGGAACGGCGCGCATTATCGCACCGAAAAAACATTTCACCCGCCCTTGAAATCAGAAATATTGCCCCAATAGGTCACGGGTCGAAAAAGGAGAATCGCATGGCAAAGAAAGAGAAAGAAAACACCTCGCAGCAGGAAAATGAAAACATCCCGCAGGTGGAACAACAGGAAATCCCTTCAAACCCAGCGCCAGCAACCGAACCCACGGGCGACTCCACGCCCAGCATGGAAGACATGCTGCAGGAAGCCGAACGTAAAGCTCAGGAACATTACGATGCCTGGATGTATGCCAAGGCTGAAAGCGAAAACATTCGCCGCCGCGCCGCAGAAGATGTGAGCAAGGCGCAAAAGTTCGCCGTCGAGCGGTTCTCCAGCGAAATGCTGGCCGTAATGGACAGCTTGCAAGCGGCACTGGCAGTGGAAACTGCCACCGTTGAAAGCTTCAAGAGCGGTATGGAACTGACACTGAAGCAACTGACCGGCGTATTCGAAAAATTCAACATCAAGGAACTCAACCCGGTCGGCGAAAAGCTCGACCCGCACAAACATCAGGCCATCGGCATGGTGGAAAGCGAACAGGAAGCGAACACCGTGGTCAGCGTGATGCAGAAAGGCTATACGCTGAACGACCGAGTATTACGCCCGGCGATGGTCATGGTAAGCAAAGGGAAAGAATAAGGCGAGAAGGGTAAAGGGAGAAGAGAGAAGGGTAACAACCGCTCTCCGAACAAAGAGCGCCGGGGTTTACCCTTCTCACTTCCCTCTTCCCCCTTCCCCAACAAAGCACTTGAAATAACGATTAAACGCCCCACCTTAGGCAGCAGCAGATATAGAACCAACCAAATTCAACTGAAAGGAAAGCATCATGGGAAAGATTATCGGTATTGACCTGGGCA
Source organism: Sideroxydans sp. (assembly GCA_050287265.1). Lineage (GTDB taxonomy): Bacteria > Pseudomonadota > Gammaproteobacteria > Burkholderiales > Gallionellaceae > Sideroxyarcus. Next base: position 29,610 of record JBNKBO010000024.1, read on the forward strand.
CGACGAACTCCTGCGTGTCCGTCATGGAAAACGGCAAGACCAAGGTGATCGAAAACGCCGAAGGCGCCCGCACCACCCCGTCAGTCATCGCCTACATGGAAGATGGCGAGATACTGGTCGGTGCCCCTGCCAAGCGTCAGGCCGTAACGAATCCCAAAAACACCCTGTACGGCGTAAAACGCCTGATCGGCCGCCGCTTTGACGAGAAGATGGTGCAAAAGGACATCGACATGGTGCCCTACGAGATCGTCAAGGCCAAGAACGGCGACGCATGGGTGAAGGTACGCGACAAGGAAATCTCCGCGCCGGAAATCTCCGCGCAAGTACTGGCCAAGATGAAAAAGACCGCCGAGGACTACCTGGGTGAGCCGGTTACCGAAGCTGTCATTACCGTACCGGCCTACTTCAACGACTCGCAGCGCCAGGCCACCAAAGATGCCGGACGCATCGCCGGCCTGGAAGTAAAACGTATCATCAACGAACCGACAGCGGCCGCGCTGGCTTTCGGCCTGGACAAACAGGAAGGCGACCGCAAGATTGCGGTGTACGACCTCGGCGGCGGCACGTTCGACATCTCCATCATCGACATCGCAGAAATCGATGGCGAGCACCAGTTCGAGGTGCTGTCCACCAACGGTGACACCTTCCTCGGCGGCGAAGACTTCGACATGCGCGTCATCGACTACCTGGTCGAAGAATTCAAGAAGGACAGCGGCGTCGACCTGAAGAAAGACATGCTGGCATTGCAGCGCCTGAAAGACGCGGCAGAAAAAGCCAAGATCGAACTCTCTTCGGCACAACAGACCGAAGTAAACCTGCCCTACATTACGGCGGATGCTTCCGGTCCGAAACACCTGGCCGTGAAGATCACCCGTGCGAAACTGGAAAGCCTGGTCGAAGACCTGATCGCGCGCACCATCGAACCCTGCAAGATCGCGATGAAAGATGCGGGCGTATCAGCTTCCGACATCTCGGACGTCATCCTGGTCGGCGGCCAGACCCGCATGCCCAAGGTGCAGGACAAAGTTAAGGAATTCTTCGGCAAGGAAGCGCGCAAGGACGTCAACCCGGACGAAGCGGTGGCCGTTGGTGCTGCCATCCAGGGCGGTGTGTTGCAGGGCGAAGTGAAGGATGTTCTCCTGCTCGACGTAACCCCGCTGTCGCTGGGTATCGAGACGCTGGGTGGCGTGATGACCAAACTTATCAAGAAAAACACCACCATCCCGACCAAGGCATCGCAGGTATTCTCGACTGCCGACGACAACCAGTCCGCGGTAACCATCCACGTACTGCAGGGCGAGCGCGAAATGTCTTCCGGCAACAAGAGCCTGGGCCAGTTCAATCTGACCGACATCCCGCCGGCACCCCGCGGCATGCCGCAGATCGAGGTTACTTTCAACATCGATGCCAACGGCATCCTGCACGTGAGCGCCAAGGACAAGGCTACCAACAAGGAAGCGAATATCACCATCAAGGCGAGTTCCGGTCTGTCTGAAGACGAAATACAACGCATGGTGGCAGATGCCGAAGCCCATGCCGATGAGGACAAGAAGACGATGGAAACCGTCACCGCACGCAACCAGCTGGATGCGCTGATCCACTCGACCAACAAGTCGATGAAGGACTACGGCGACCAACTGACTGCCGACGAAAAATCGGCCATCGAGTCTGCATTGAAGGATGCCGAAGCCGTGGTGAAGAGCGACGACAAGGCAGAGATCGAAGCCAAGACCGAAGCGCTGGCCACCGCCGCACAGAAGCTGGGCGAAAAAATGTACGCAGCCGAACAGGCCAAGGCACAAGCCGCCCAGGGTGGCGATGCGCAGCCGGAAGCCAAGGCGGACGAAGCTGACGTGGTGGATGCAGAATTCACTGAAGTCAAAGACGACAAGAAGTAATCTTGTGAAGGGGGAAGGGTAAAGGGAGAAGGGTGTGAAGCGGAACCACCGCAACCTCAAAGCTTGGCAGCAAGCAATGGAATTGGTAACGGTGGTTTACTCTGCAACCTCTTCCTTTCCCTCCCAGGAAAAATTCGGATTATCCAGCCAGCTGCAACGTGCAGCTGTTTCTGTTCCAGCGAACATAGCTGAAGGCTTTGCTCGAAACGGAACCAAGGAATTGCTGCATTTCCTGAGCATTTCCGCTGGCTCGCTTTCCGAACTGGATACCCTGATCGAACTCGCCGCAAGACTGGGCTACCTGAATAACGCAGAGGAGTTGAACGGAAAAGTGGATGAAGTTTCGGGATTGTTAATGGGGCTGGCAGCGTCGATCAAACGCCGTACCGGTTCCTGACCCTTCCCTCTTCCCCCTTCTCCCTTCCCATCGAAAAGAATGAGCAAAAGAGACTACTACGAAGTCCTCGGCGTCAACCGCGACGCATCGGAGGAAGACATCAAGAAGGCTTATCGCAAACTGGCGATGAAGTACCACCCCGACCGCAATCCGGACAATACGAAAGCGGAGGAACACTTCAAGGAAGCGAAAGAAGCCTATGAAACCTTGTCCGACGAGCAGAAGCGTGCGGCTTACGACCAGTATGGTCATGCCGCATTCGAAGCGGGCGGCATGGGTGGCGGCAACCCGTTCGGTGCAGGCGGTTTCGGCGGCGCAGGCGGATTTGATTTCGGCGACATCTTCGGCGACATCTTCGGTGGTGGCCGCGGCGGCGGTCGCAGCCAGGCACATCGCGGTGCCGACCTGCGCTACAACATGGAAATCACGCTGGAAGAAGCGGCACGAGGAACGGAAAAACAGATTCGCATCCCGGTCATGGAAGAATGCGACACCTGCAGCGGTTCCGGCGCCAAACCCGGCACCAGCGCCACTACCTGCTCCACCTGCGGCGGCCATGGCCAGGTGCGCATGCAGCAGGGTTTTTTCTCCATCCAGCAAACCTGTCCGCGCTGCCACGGTAGCGGCAAGCAGATCAGTTCACCATGCAAGGATTGCAGTGGCACGGGACGCGTGAAAAAACAGAAAACGCTGGAAATCAAGATTCCCGCAGGCATCGACAGCGGCATGCGCCTGCGTCACAGCGGACACGGCGAAGCCGGTTCGCATGGTGCGCCGCATGGCGACCTGTATGTGGAAATACATATCAAACCGCATGGTGTGTTCGAACGTAACGGCGACGATCTGCATTGCGAAATGCCGATCAGTTTCACTACCGCAGCACTGGGGGGCGAAATCGAAATTCCAACCCTGGATGGCGCGGCGCGTATCAAGATCCCCACCGAAACGCAAAGCGGCAAACAATTCCGTTTACGCGGCAAAGGCATCAAGGGCATGCGCACGCATGTGCACGGCGATCTGCACTGCCACGTCATCGTGGAAACGCCCGCCAACCTGACCACCCGCCAGAAGGAATTGCTGCGCGAGTTTGAAAATATCAGCCAGCAGGATCCTGAACTTCATAATCCGCGCGCGAAATCGTGGATGAAAAAAGTAAAAGACTTTTTCGGTCAGTAATCCGTAATGTGATCCTGTGCAACGACGCGGCGATTTGTTTTATGATTCGTCGCGTTGTCCACCAACTTGCACAAGGAGCATCACCATGAGTAGTTCCTCGATTATTCTGCTCGGCATCTGCCTTGTTGCGCTGATTTACAGCGTCACCCTGTACAACACCCTGGTCAGTCTCAAACACGGCGTTTCCAAAGCCTGGGCAAACATCGACGTACTGCTCAAACAGCGCCATGACGAACTGCCCAAGTTGGTCGAAGTGTGCAAACAATACAAACAGTTCGAGCAGGAGACACTGCAACGTGTCATTGCGGCACGTTCGCAGGTGCAGAGTGCACGCGAAGAGCAGGATATCGCAGCGCTGGGCAAGGCTGAAGGTATGATGCGTGCCAGCCTCGGCGGCCTGTTTGCAGTTGCTGAAGCCTATCCAGAACTAAAAGCCAACCAGCATTTCATGCAACTGCAAACCCGCATCACCGGTCTGGAGAATGGCATTGCCGACCGCCGCGAGCTGTACAACGAGTCGGTGAACATCTACAACGTCGGCATCGAGCAATTTCCCGCCGTGCTCATCGCCAGCATGTTTGCATATGCCGAGAAAGCCCTGCTGGAATTTTCGACTGCCGAAAAAGCGGACGTGGATATGAAATCACTGTTCAATTAAGGAAACTTAAGCTAACTTCGATACTCCCAACATGAGTCATTCGTATCTCGCATGAATGACAATAACAACTATCCAAAAAGGGAATAACAACATGAAGAGACTACTCGTACTGTTCTGCACGCTGGGTATCGCACAACCTGCCATGGCAGCCAGCATCTCCACTTTGAATCAGTTGGCTCAATCCGAGTTCAGAACGTTTTCCGAAGACCTCGGCGCCGCGCTCAGCTACAAACCCATTACCCCGGCAGAATCACTTGGTACCACCGGTTTTGACATGGGTATCGAAGTCACCCAGACCGACACCTCCAAGAGCGCACAGATATGGAGTAAGGCAACCAACGGCGGCAGTAGCGTCAGCAAGGTATATGTCCCCAGGCTACATATTGCCAAAGGCCTGCCCTTGGGAATCGACATCGCCGCTTTCTATTCCAGAATTCCCAGCGCCAATATCTCGCTGGTGGGCACAGAATTGCGCTACGCCATTGTCGAAGGCGGTGTAGCCACGCCTGCAATCGCAGTCCGCGGCTCCTACACCAAACTGAGCGGCGTAGATCAACTGGGACTAAACACCAAGGGGCTTGATGTTTCCATCTCCAAGGGATTCGCCATGTTCACGCCTTACGCGGGCGTGGGGCAGGTGTGGGTCAATAGCAAGGCAAATGTCACCGGGACTGGCGGTGTCACACTGGATGAAAGTTTCACACAGAGCAAAGTATTCGTCGGCGCCAACCTGAATTTCGGTCTCACCAATATCGCCGCCGAAGTGGACAAAACCGGCGGTATCCAGTCGGTCAGCCTGAAACTGGGTTTCCGCTTCTAACGTCCCGCACCGCCTGCGCGTAGCCCGAAGAGGACGTCGATGCTGACCACCCTCCGCCGCGGATACGCGCAGTTCATCACCTCCGGTGCACAACTGCTTCTGTTGTTCGTCGGCATTCAGCTGCATTCGCGCACCGGCTGGTTGTGGTCCCTGGGCATCGTATCGACCGTCAGTCTGTTCGCCTGGTATTCGTCTCTGCACAGACTGCGCGCAATCAGCGGCGCACCGACTTCTCGCATCGCCTCTGCAGCACAAGGCTATGTCGAACTGGTCGGCCGCGGCAAGCCCGGCACCTCCCCGCTCATCAGCAAACTACGCGTATTGCCTTGCCTGTGGTATCGGTGGAAAGTGGAACACCGCGACTCGAATAACAAGTGGAGCACCCTGGACAAGGGTGAGAGCAGAGACTATTTCGTACTGCGCGATGAAACTGGCGACTGCATCGTCGATCCGGAGCAGGCAGAGATCATCACCAAGCATCGCGACGAATGGAGAGACGGCAGCTACCGCTATACTGAATGGAAACTCATCCAGGATGACTACCTCTATGTCATCGGCGAATTCAAGACCGTGGGCGGCAGCAATACCGAAGTCACGCACAACGACCTTGTAAAACAGGTGCTATCGGACTGGAAGATGGATAACGCCGACCTGCTCAAGCGCTTCGATCTGGACAACAACGGCGAGCTCGACATGCGGGAATGGATGCTGGCACGCTCCGCCGCCAGGCGTGAGGCGGAAAAACGCCTGATCGAAGTGCTGGCCAAACCCGACTCCCATTTCATGCTGCGACCACACAACGGAAGACTGTTCCTCATCAGCAATCTCGATCAGGACAAACTCACGCGCCGCTACAAGCTATGGGCATGGGTACATATTGTTATCTTTTTCGGCGCGCTGGGCGGCATAGCCTGGCTGTTGCAAAAACCTGTGTTATAAAACCCGACAACCCGGAAATCAGGAATTAATACAGCGCAATAACAACAAACGAACTGCCGAACCACGCCGGAAGGCGTGTAATGTCCTTCCTTGCGCCAATCCACCAACTGAAACCAGTTCACCGAAATGCCTGCCTTGGCGGCATATCCTTTTTTCCAACGCTTTTTATGATTACATGCAGCTTTTTCCTGATAAATTTGTTCAGCAGTTTCGTAATGTTTCGACGGAGCAGTATTTCAAGGTGGAGCAAACAAGGACAGGCATCGTTCAGGCAGGCTGGTATGGAGAACAATATTTCCTGAACGAACGTCGAAAATGGGATAGGATTCCGAGTCGAGACAGCCTGAATTCCATGCCTGCTCATAATGGGAGAATATGAATAATATTCCTGCAATCAATATATGCCTCCATACAGGCTTATCGGAAACAACGGCGCAGACACTCAACAGTGTGTTGAAGGTTTCATTTTAAACAATTAACCAGGGGGGATTAATGATCAAATTCAGAATACTTTTTGCACTTTTTCTCCTCTGCTCGACCATCGCCAATGGAGAGACCATTTTTAAATGGGTAGATGAACAAGGTGTCACGCACTATTCAGCAGCTACACCGACCAACAAAAAAGCCCAACAGTTAAAAACCCAGACCGCCCCTCCCGCAGTTGAAAGCGGAAATCATCAATCATCAATGAGAGAATGGGAAGGAAATGAGAATTTGAAAAATCTCAAGAAACGCCGCGAGGAGCGGGAACAAGCTGAAAATAAACTTAAGGAAGAAAGGGCGAAGCGGTGTACAGACGCCAAGAAAAGGTTAGGCATCCTGCGGCAACAAGTACCACTCTACAAAATCAATGATGAAGGTGAAAGAGAATATTGGGACGACAGTGCTCGCGAAGCCGAAACCAGGAGAATGAAGGAAGAAGTCGAAAGCAATTGTTGAGCATGACCGCATTGTCACTCAAATTCATAACCCGCCAATGGCGGGTTATTTCTTAAATCCATTCTTTGGGCACCAAATATTTCTCGTACAACTCCGCTTCCGGCGTGCCTTTCTCGGGATGCCAGTCGTAACGCCATTTCACCAAAGGCGGCATGGAGAGCAGGATGGATTCGGTGCGGCCGTTCGATTGCAGGCCAAAAATAGTGCCGCGATCAATGACCAGATTGAATTCCACATAACGCCCGCGACGGTAAAGCTGAAAATCACGCTCACGTTCTGTGTAAGGCTTGTCTTTGCGTTTCTCCAGAAGAGGCAAATAAGCCGACAGGTAATGGTCTCCCACGCTCTGCTGGATAGCAAAGCAAGTATCGAAATCCGGCTCGCTCATATCGTCGAAGAAAATGCCACCCGTGCCACGCGGCTCATTGCGGTGTTTGAGGAAGAAATATTCATCGCACCATTTCTTGAATTTCGGGTGCAGCGCAGGATCGAACGGCGTCAGTGCATCCTTGCAGGTCTGGTGAAAATGCTGCACATCCTCCTCGAAACCATAATAAGGCGTGAGGTCCATCCCTCCACCGAACCAGAACACCTTTTCGCCATCCGGCTTGTGTGCCATGAACATGCGCACGTTGCAATGCGAGGTGGGCGCATAGGGATTGCGAGGATGCATCACCAGCGACATACCCATCGCCTCCCAACTGCTCCCGGCCAACTCGGGACGGTGCTGGGTGGCCGAAACCGGCATCTTGTCGCCCGTCACATGTGAGAACGCTACTCCGCCGCGTTCGATCACATTGCCTTCTTCGATGATGCAACTGATCCCGCCGCCGGTGCCGTCCGGCCGCGTCCACTCATCGCGCAGAAATGGTTTGCCATCGATTTTCTCGAAGCCGGTAACGATGCGCTCCTGCAAACCCTGCAGATAGTGTTTAACGGCGATGCTATCCATGCTCTCTCCAGATATCTTGTCATTCCCGCGCTGCGTGTGTTGTTGGGGCTTTAGCCCCTTACAACCACGGCGTACCCCTTGCGGGTGCAAGCGGGAATAACGGGTCGAAAATTATTCGCGCACGATTCTATCACCGCCCCATATACGTATCGTCGAAGGCCGCTTGCGTTTGCCCACCCGGCCAGGCAGTACCCACACAGAATTTCCGAACATCCGCAAACAATCACGATATGACTTCGCCGCACGCTGCCCGCTGCGGTTCGCACTCGTCGATACCAGCGCACTGCCTGCAACACGGCAAAGATTTTTCGCAAAAGGATGCGCCGTCATGCGCACTGCCAGCGTGTCATACCCACCGCGTAACCAACGAGGACATGAAGGCCGCACCGGCATCAGGCAAGTGATCGCCTGCGCACCATCGGATTGCAGCTTCGCCTGCTCTGTCGGCGTAAGTGGCTGGATGTAACGTGCCACCTGCCGGTAGCTGGAGGCGATGAGGATCAGTCCCTTGTTCTGCGGGCGCTGTTTAAGCCTGAGAATGCGCCGCACCGCGCGGCGGTTGGCTGGGTCGCAGCCGATGCCATAGCAGGATTCGGTGGGATAGGCGATGAGGCCGCCGCATTTAAGGTAAGAAGCAATTGACCGGGCGGTTGCATTCAAACGAAACAAGAGCACCTCTCCGAATTAAGTTCCTCATCCTGCCCCTCTTCAGTCTGAGGAAGAGGAGTACGCGACAACGCTGGAGTGGGAACGAGATTATTTGCGGCCGATGGCGCGATACCCAATATCCCTGCGCATCTGCGCGCCATCGAATTTGATGCCATCTGCGATCTCGTAGGCTCGCTGCTGGGCGCGCCTGACCATGTCGCCCAAAGCAACGACACAAAGCACACGCCCGCCACTGGTGACGACCTTGCCATCCTGCATGGTAGTGCCGGCATGGAACACATGCGCATCTTCGAGCTTTTTGGGCAGACCAGTGATCTCGTCGCCCTTGCGCGGTGTGTCGGGATAATTGGCTGCGGCCATGACGATGCCGAGCGCGGTGCGTTTGTCCCATTCGGCTTCGATCTTGTCGAGCGTGCCGTTGATGGCGTGCTCAACCAGCACGGAAAAATCGCTCTTGAGGCGCAGCATGATGGGTTGCGTTTCGGGGTCGCCCATGCGGCAGTTGAACTCAAGCACCTTGATGCCGCCATCGGGCGAGATCATGAGGCCCGCATAGAGAAATCCGGTAAAGGTGTTGCCTTCGGCTTCCATGCCGCGTACCACGGGCATGATGACTTCGCGCAGCGCCCTGGCATAGATGGTGGGGGTAACGACGGGTGCGGGCGAATACGCGCCCATGCCGCCGGTGTTGGGCCCCTGGTCGCCATCGAGCAAACGTTTATGATCCTGGCTGGTAGCCATGGTCAGCACGTGTTTGCCATCCACCATGACGATGTAGCTAGCTTCTTCGCCGGTGAGGAATTCTTCAACCACCACGCGCGCACCCGCATCGCCGAACTTGTTGTCGGAGAGCATCATATCGATGGCGGCAAAAGCTTCGTCCTTGGTCATGGCGACGACCACGCCCTTGCCTGCGGCGAGGCCGTCGGCCTTGATGACAATGGGCGCGCCATGTTTTTCAACGTAAGCTTTGGCAGGTGCGATCTCGCTAAAAGTTTCGAAGAAGGCGGTAGGGATGTTGTGGCGCGCCATGAAGCGCTTGGCGAAGTCCTTGGAAGACTCGAGCTGCGCCGCCGCCCTGGTGGGGCCAAATATCTTGAGACCCGCTGCGCGAAATTCGTCAACCACACCCTCTGCCAGCGGTGCTTCCGGGCCGACCACGGTCATATGGATGTCGTTGTTCTTCGCGAATTCGACGAGGTCGGGAATGGCGCTTATGGCGACATTCTCCACGCCCTCTTCCAGCGCGGTGCCCGCATTGCCCGGTGCGACGTAGACCTTTTGTACTTTCCTGCCCTGCGCCAGGCGCCATGCCAGCGCATGCTCGCGGCCGCCGGAGCCGATGACTAGTATTTTCATATACAACCTCTGTACTGGGGAAGTACCTAATCGTCCCCACAACTCACAAAACCTCATCCATCCGGATGAGACAATTCTTTCGGAGATTCCGCCTATTTCGCGGCCAGACATCCCTCAAATAC
>JBNKBO010000025.1:0-39312 GCA_050287265.1 Sideroxydans sp.
TTCTTGCTACCGGCACAGTCGGCGGCAAAAGCGTTTCACTTTATTCTGCCGCCACTTCTGCGGATGAGGGCAATACCATCAATATCACGCCCTTCACCGACCTGATCATCAGGAATATTGCTGCGTCTGCAGTCGACACGTACATAAACAACGGCGGAATTGCCGGTCTGACACCAACTGAACTGGATGCGCAGCGCGTTGCCCTGACCACTCAGTTGGCCCCTGCCCTGCTGGCAATGGGACTCTCCGACACCATCGATTTGTTGCGGGCAACTTTCAATGCAGACCACACGGACCTGGACAGATTCATGGATGTGGTCAAAGTCAGTACGACCCCAACGACGGCAACCATCACCAACATACTGGATGCGGCGAATACGCTCATCGTTGATACGGCCGCAGGCACCTACACCGGCACCCTCGGTACCGGCGGTCTGGCGCCATCGGGGACTCCGCTGGAAGGCATGCTGCAGACGATTGATGCGTTTACCGCGTTGTTTGCAACCAGCTTGCCCAGTCCGACTGATCCGGCCTTGCTCGCACTGGTCAGCAGTGACTACCTGGAAGATGGAATGAGCAGAGATGTCTGGCTGAGTGGCATGACTGGCGTACCAGCCATGATAGGCCTGAAATTTACCGATATCGTGCTGGAGTCGGTGGATATGGCGACAGGAACTGCCAAGGGGCATGCCACAATGGTGCTTACTAACGGGATAACGGAGTTCGGGAACCCAAGGGGTGGGCAGATGAAACTCGAGGGAGGCGTATGGAAGTTCTATGGAAACCAGCGTATCACCTGGGCGCGCGTTGTGACTGAAGCTCGAAAATATACTTGTAATCCCGCCAATTCTCTCTGTTCCATAGCTACCAATTACCGAACCGGTCTCCACCTGCAAATCGAAAAAAATTTGTCGGTGGGGGGGGCACTGGTAACCGGTCCCGGGCTGCCCGCCGGAGGCGTGACACTAGAAGCGCAAGTTGATGGTACCCAGCTCGGTATAGTCACACCCAATCCGTTGTGCCCGGGATGCACGGGGCATCAGCTTTGGGATATGACGGATGACAAAATTGCGGAAGTGCTGCCCAACAGCGTCTATACAGTGAGTTTGTATGACAATTCTGTGATACCTGTCTTGCTGGAGACATATACCGAAGTGCTTCCTGTCGCACCTGTCCTCAACACGGAAGTAGCGGCTTTGTCCTATCCTTCGATTGACGGCATGGTTAACCTGGCAGGCACAACTGACATCACCCTGACACCTGTCTGGACCATTCCGGCCGGATTAAGGGGAAAAAAGATCGGAGTCAATATGTATACCGCCTCGGAGTATCTGGGCGTCCGTGAGGAGTTGGAGTTCAATGCTGCAAGTTCGGGTACGTCGACATTGGTCGTCACTGCACCAACAACGGGTAGCTGGATGAATGGGTCCTACTATATCAACGCACGGGATCAATATAACGGACGAGTGGATGCCGATTATTGGTAGGAGATTCGCTCTTGAAATATATGGGGTCGGTGTCGTGATGGTGTTGGCAGGTAGTGCCAGTAGCGTAACCGGCCCCCATGATTTTTTCGCATCGAAAATATAGGAGCCAGCGAAATGAGCAATTTTGTTAAACGCGTAATGTCGATCCGAATCTTATTTCCGCTGTTTGTTGCAGTAATTCTTTCCGGGTGCGGAGGCGGTGGAGGCGGAGACGGAGGGGGTACTCCCCCTACTCCGGTTTACATCACTGGAACAGCCGCAGCCGGAGCGCCTGTGATCGGCTATGTATCGGTACGCGACAGTTCTACAAATCCCCAGCCCGTGCTGACAAACATTCCCATTGAGGCGAACGGCCATTATTCAGTGGAAGTGACCGGCCTGACCCCGCCGTATGCTTTTCTTGCTACCGGCACAGTCGGCGGCAAAAGCGTTTCACTTTATTCTGCGGCCACTTCTGCGGATGAAGGCAATACCATCAATATCACGCCCTTCACCGACCTGATCATCAGGAATATTGCCGCGTCTGCAGTCGACACATACATAAACAACGGCGGAATTTCCGGTCTGACACCAACTGAACTGGATGCACAGCGCGTTGCCCTGACCACTCAGCTGGCCCCTGCCCTGCTGGCAATGGGACTCTCCGACACCATCGATTTGTTGCGGGCAACTTTTAATGCAGACCACACGGACCTGGACAGATTCATGGACGTGGTCAAAGTCAGTACGACCCCGACGACAGCAACCATCACCAACATACTGGATGCGGCAAATACGCTTATCGTTGATACGGCTGCAGGCACCTACACCGGCACCCTCGGTACCGGCGGTCTGGCGCCATCGGGAACACCGTTGGAAGGCATCCTGCAGACGTTCGATGCAATTTCCGCGTTGTTCGCAACCAGTCTGCCCAGTCAAACTGATCCGGATTTGCTCGCCTTGTTCAGCAGTGACTACATGGATGATGGAATGAACAGAGATATCTGGCTGGGTTTTTTGACTGGCGAACCTACCATAATAGGTGTGAAATTTACCGATTTCGTGCTGGAGTCGGTGGATATGGCGACAGGAATTGCCGAGGTGCATGCCACAATGCTGCTTGCTAACGGGGTAACGGAGCCCGAGCACCAAAAGAGCAAGCAAATGAAACTCGTGGGAGGCGTATGGCAGTTCTATGGAAACCAGCGTATCGTCTGGACGCGCGTTATGACTGAAGCTCGACAAGATACTTGTAATTCCGCCAATCCTGCCTGTTCCATGGTGCCCACTTACCGTACCGGTCTCTTCCTCGAAATCTATGACAGGTCGACGGCGATTCTCGGGGGAGCAGTGGTGACCGGTCCCGGATTGCCCGCCGGAGGCGTGATACTGGCAGCGCAAGCTGGTTCCACCACGCTCAGCATAGTCACACCCAATCCATTGTGTCCGGGATGCATTGGAGAACAGCTCTGGGATATGACGGATGAAAAAATTGCAGAGGTGCTACCCGACAGCGTCTACACAGTGAATTTGTATGACAATTCTGTGGTCCCCGTCTTGCTGGCGACTTACACCGAAGTGCTTCCTGTCGCACCAGCCCTCAACACGGAAGTTGCGGCTTTGTCTTATCCTTCGATTGACGGCATGGTTAACCTGGCAGGCATAACTGACACCACCCTGACACCTGCCTGGACCATTCCGGCCGGATTAAGGGGAAAAAAGATCGGAGTCGCTTTGTTTTCCGCCCCGGACTATCTGGGCGTTCGTGATGAGTTGACCTTCAATACTGCAAGTTCGGGCACGTCGACATTGGTTATTACTGCACCGGCAACGGGTAGCTGGACGTTTGGGTACTACTATATCGACGCACGGGATCAATATAACGGACGAGTGGGTACCATTTATTGGTAGCAAAATAATCCGGGTTAAAGCCGCTGTCTCGCCGTTTCAAACAGACACACCGCCGCTGCGGCGGCGGCATTCAGCGACTCAACCCTGCCCGGCATGGGGATGCTGAATTGCTGGTGCGCTGCATCCAGCAAGGCCGGGGATAATCCTGCGCCCTCATTACCGATGGCAAAAGCAAGTTTGCCGCGCAGATTGGTATCGTACAGGGATTGATCTGCCTGTAATGTGGCCGCCAGGATCTTGCCGGTGAAATCGGCCGCAACCTGAAGCAGATCGGCAGACTCATGCAGGCTCAAGACAAAATGCCCGCCCATCCCGGCGCGCAACACTTTGGGCGACCACACATCGGCGCAAGCTTGCGACAGGAACACTGCATCGCAACCCGCAGCCGCTGCCGAGCGCAGTATCGACCCCAGATTGCCGGGATCCTGAATATCTTCCAGCAACAGCGCAAACTGACTGTGGGCAACTTCCACCCTGGCTTGTGGAATAGCGATCAATGCCAGTAAACCATTGGGTGTTTTGAGTTCGGAGAGTTGCGCAAACAACGCATTGTCGAATTGCGTTATTGGCACACTGGTACAGGTTTCGAGCAACGCAGCAATCTCGGCATCCTGCAATGCCTGCTCGTTGATCAGCAGGTGAAGCGGTTTATTTCCGGTATCGAGATAAGCATTCAGCAAATGCGCACCGTCGAGCAGCGTTTGTCCTGTTTCACGCCGCTCGCGACCGGATGAAGAAAGCTTGTGCAGCGACTTGAAGAACGGATTGTCGCGCGAAGAAATGCGCTTGGGATTCATCAGGCGGTGTTGGCTTCCGGTTCCGTTCCTTCCGGTGCAGATTCGACAGCTTCTGCCTCGATCACCTTGCTCTCAAGCTGCGCCGACTCATCCACAATGCCCGCTTCCAGCAAAGTGCCCATTTCCTCCAATGCAGGCAGTTCCTGCAGGGAACGAAGGTTGAGGTCGTCCATGAATTGCGCTGTGGTCGCAAACAGGGCCGGTCTGCCCGGCGTATCGCGCGTGCCGATACTTTCGATCCAGCCGCGCGCTTCCAGCGTCTTCAGTACTTGCGAGGAAACAGACACGCCGCGGACTTCCTCAATGTCGCCACGTGTCACCGGCTGGCGGTAAGCAATGATGGCCAGCGTTTCCAGCACGGCACGCGAATAGCGTGGTGGTTTTTGCGGGTTGAGCTTGTCCAGGTGCACTTGCATTTCGGGACGGGCACGAAAGCGCCAGCCGCTGGCAACCTGGCTCAATTCAATACCGCTGTCTGCATACTTGTCGGCCAGTTGCTGCAACAATGTTTCCAGAAAGCGGCTCGAGAGCGGAACATCGCTCAAACGCTTCAGTTCGGCGATGGAAAGCGGCTCCTGCGCGGTCAGCAGTGCCGCTTCGAGGATACGGCTGAGTTGCTCGGTATCCACTGCCTGTTCGGCTTCGGCAACTTCAGTGCTGGCAGCGACGGTAAGGGAAGTCTCGGTCCCTTCAGCATGCTCCCCTTCTCCTGTGATGGGGAAGGATGCTGGTTGTGTTTCATTCTGTGGTAATGGCTCTGCTGGTTCGGACATAAATATTTCCCAAGGATTCAGTTTGTGTAATCTCGACCAGGCATTCCTTGGCGAGTTCGAGGATGGCCATGAAGGTCACGACCAATATCGGAATGCCGGCGTCCGGATCAAACAAACTTTCGAATGATACGAAATCGGTATTGCGCAACAGTCGCAGTACTTTGGTCATCTGCTCGCGTACAGACAACTCTTCACGACGGACCTTGTGATGCGCATTGATTTTGGCACGGGTAAGCAATGCAAGCCACGCATGGCGCAAATCCTCCACGGACACGTTAGGCAGGCGCTCGAGCACGGTGCGCTCGATCAACACCTGCACGAGCTCAAAATCGCGGCTGGCTTGTGGAATCTCGTTCAGTTTTTGCGCGGCCAGTTTCATTTGCTCATATTCGAGCAGGCGGCGCATCAGTTCGGCACGCGGATCTTCGCCGCCTTCCTCTTCGCTCGCCTTGGGTGGACGCGGCAGCAGCATGCGCGACTTGATCTCGATCAGCACCGCCGCCATCAACAGGTATTCGGCAGCCAGTTCCAGCCTGTGCCGCTGCATCGCCTCGATATAACCCATATATTGCTGGGTAAGCTGTGCCATTGGAATATCGAGCGGATCGAGGTTGTGCTTGCGAATCAGGTACAGCAACAGGTCGAGCGGCCCCTGAAACGATTCCAGCACCACCTCCAGCGCGTCCGGCGGGATGTACAGATCCAGCGGCATCTCCATCATCGGTTCGCCGTGAACGTGCGCCACCGGACTTGCCGGTTGCGATTGCTGTTGAATTTGTGCTTCCTGTTCGCTCATGTCAGAAATATCCCAATCCCATTGCTTCGCGCACTTCGCGCATGGTTTCGCCCGCCAGTTTGCGGGCTTTTTCGCAGCCATCGGCGATAATGTTGCGTACCAGAGTCGGATCGTCCAGATACTGCTGCGCACGTTCGCGCATCGGTTTCTGTTCGTCCAACACGGCTTCAATCACCGGTTGTTTGCATTCGATGCAGCCGATGCCTGCGCTGCGGCAGCCTTTCTGTACCCATTCCCTGATGCCGTCATTCGAATACACCAGATGCAACTGCCACACCGGGCATTTGTCCGGGTCGCCCGCGTCGGTACGGCGGATACGCGCCGGGTCGGTAGGCATGGTCTTGATCTTTTTGCCGACCTCCGCTTCGTCCTCGCGCAGGCTGATGGTGTTGTTGTACGACTTGGACATCTTCTGCCCGTCCAGGCCCGGCATTTTCGATGCCGCCGTCAGCATGGCCCGTGGCTCGGACAGTATCATCTTGCCGCCGCCTTCCAGAAAACCGAACAAGCGTTCGCGGTCGCCCAGACTCAGGTTCTGCTGTTTTTCCAGCAATGCCTTGGCGGATTCCAGCGCTTCAACATCACCCTGTTCCTGAAAGCGTGTACGCAGGTCTCTATATAGTTTTGCCTTTTTTCCACCCAGCTTTTTGACTGCCGCTTCGGCTTTTTCTTCGAAGCCGGGTTCGCGCCCGTAAATATGGTTGAAGCGGCGCGCGATCTCGCGCGTGAATTCAATATGCGGCACCTGGTCCTCGCCCACCGGCACCTGGGTGGCGCGGTAGATCAGGATATCGGCACTTTGCAGCAAGGGATAGCCCAGAAAGCCATAGGTGCTCAGGTCTTTTTCGGACAGTTTTTCCTGCTGATCCTTATAGGTTGGCACGCGTTCCAGCCAGCCCAGCGGCGTGATCATGGACAACAGCAAATGCAGCTCGGCATGCTCCGGCACCTGCGACTGGATGAACAGCGTGGCCTGGGCCGGGTCGATGCCCGCCGCCAGCCAGTCGACGACCATATCCCACGCGTTCTGCTCGATAACTTGCGGCGTATCGTAATGGGTCGTCAGCGCATGCCAGTCTGCCACGAAGAACAGGCACTCGTACTGGTGCTGCATTTCCACCCAGTTTTTCAACACACCATGGTAATGCCCCAGGTGCAGACTGCCCGTGGGGCGCATTCCGGATAAAACTCGATCAGCGAACATATTGTATTTCTTGCTTCACACTAAAAAATCGTTGTAATCAGCCGGATCACCGTGTTCACCAGCGGCATGAGTATTTGGCCCAGGATCGGACTGTTGCCAACCGGCACCACCGCCAGCATGATCAGAATGATGATGCCATAGGGTTCAATTTTAGCCAGTTGGAAGGCCTGCCGGTGCGGTAACAGACTGATTGCAATGCGTCCTCCATCCAGCGGCGGCAACGGTAACAGGTTCAACACCATCAGAATAGCGTTGATTTTAACCCCGAAAACTGCCATACCGGTCAACGGCTCGGCAAAATAACTCCCCGGGAACATCCAGGCCACTTTGAACATCAAGGCCCAGAATAGCGCCATGAACAGATTGGCCGCTGGTCCCGCCAGTGCCACCCACAGCATGTCCCGCTTGGGGTGGCGCAGCGCCGAGAAGTTGACCGGTACCGGTTTGGCCCAACCGAACAGGACACCACCCACAAACAGGGTCAACAGCGGCAGTAAAACCGTGCCGACGGGATCGATATGACGCATGGGATTGAGTGAAATGCGTCCCTGCGAGTATGCCGTCATATCACCGAAATGACGTGCCACATAGCCATGAGCGGCTTCATGCAACGTAATGGCAAACAGCACGGGCATAGCCGCAAGTGCGACGGTCAGAATTAGCGTTTCAATGTCCATTTATTCCTCGATTCCCAAATGTGATACTTCTCCTATACCGCGTCTCAGCAATATGGGAGCGGCATCGGTCAAATCAATGACGGTGGTCGGTCCTAGCCCCACCGCTCCGCCTTCGATAACAAGCTCAACGAGGTGCTCCAGATGTTCGCGTATCTCATCCACATCGAGCAGCGGCAGCGCTTCATCCGGCATGATCAGGGTGGAACTCAACAATGGTTCGCCCAGTTCCTCCAGCAAGGCCAGCGCAACCGGATGATCCGGAATGCGCAAGCCTACGCTGCTGCGCTTGGGGTGCTGCAGGCGGCGCGGCACCTCCCTGGTCGCTTCCAGGATAAAAGTGTAGCTGCCCGGTGTGTTGTTCTTGAGCAGCCTGAACTGCGCATTGTCCACACGTGCATATCTCGCCAGTTCCGACAGATCGCGGCACATCAGCGTCATGAGATGCTTCTCATCCAGTCCGCGTATCTGGCGTATGCGCGTAACCGCGGCCTTGTCGTCCAGATGGCAACCCAGCGCATAACCTGAGTCGGTGGGATATACGATTACCGCACCTTTGCGCAGCATCTCTGCAGCCTGCCTGATCAGGCGCGTTTGCGGATTGTCGGGGTGGATGGAAAAGAACTGCGTCATTAATTCAACCTCTCCTCCCCTGACAAGGGGAGGTTGGGAGGGGGCTTCTCCCATACTGTCCATACCGGTACGCATTCCAGCGGAAAATCCGGCAAGCGGCCGATATCGCGATAACTCTCTTCCGGCCCGTGAAAATCGGATCCGCACGAGCACAACAAGCCGAATTCCCTGGCATAGCGCGCAAACTCGGCATATTGCGGCGGCGTATGGCTGCCGCTCACCACTTCAATGCCCTGCCCGCCCAATTCAGCGAATTCCTGCAGCAATTCAAGCAACGTCGTCCTGCCCATGGGCTTGCGTCCTGCGGTATAACGCCCCGGATGCGCCAATACGGCGATACCTCCGCTGCCGCGTATCCACGTAATCGCATCCAGCAGACTCGCCCATTCGTGCGGCACAAAGCCCGGCTTGCCCTTGACCAGATAACTTTTGAACACGCTGCGCATTTCTTTGCAGTGTCCGGCTTCGACCATATAGCGCGCGAAATGGGCACGCCCGATCATTTCCGGGTTGGCAGCATAGCGCAATGCACCTTCCATCACCCCGCCGATGCCGGCACGCGCCAGCGATTCTGCCATCAGTTCGGCACGATGCATGCGGCCGCTGCGTATGCCGCGCAAACCTTCTACCAGTGCGGGATTGCCGGGGTCGATATGCAACCCGACGATATGCACGGTGTGCTTGCGCCAGGTGACGGATATCTCCACACCGTTGATGAATTCGATGCCGTATTGGGCCGCGGCCCGGGCAGCTTCCGGCAGACCGGCCACGTCATCGTGATCCGTCAGGGCCAGCACCCTTACCTCGCGCTCGGCGGCGCGCGCCACCAACTCGGCAGGCGAAAGTGTTCCGTCTGAATAGCGGGAATGGCAATGCAAATCGTATTCAAGCATCAAAGGTCGCCGCCGCCCTTCTTCATGACCTTCCCCTCTTCGGCGCGCCTGCGGCGTACCTCTTTCGGGTCGGCGATCAGTGGACGGTAGATTTCAATGCGGTCTTTTTCGCGCAGCACGGTGTCGGTCTTGCTCAACTTGCCGAAAATGCCGAATTTGCCATTTTCCAGGTTGATTTCCGGGTGCTTTTCCAGCATACCGGAAAGCTTGACGGCTTCGGCAATGGTCGAGCCCCTGGGGACTTCGGACTTGATCAGAAACTGCTCGGCAGGCAAGGCATAGACCAGCTCAATCTTGATATTCTCGTCACTCATTTCTTTACGTAAACCTTGTCTGCACGCTGGATGAAAGCATCCACAAAACTGTTGGCAATATGGTGAAACACCGGCCCCACCAGCTTTTCCAGCAACTTGCTGGAAAACTCATAATGCAGGCGAAACTCTATTTTACAGGCTTCGTCGTTCAAAGGTATGAAACGCCAACTCCCGTCGAGATGACGGAATGGCCCGTCTGTCAAGCGCATATCGATCTCATGCGGCGGCTTGCGCCTGTTTTCGGTACTGAAATGCTGCTTGATGTGGTGATAATCGATATGCAGCGTGGCGTGCATCGTCGTGCCCTGCATATCGTTAATGGTCGCCCCGCCGCACCAGGGCAGAAACTGCGGATAGTCCTCCGCCCTGTCGACCAGATTGAACATCTGCTCAGCCGAGTGCGAAACCAGGACCGTTTTCTCTACCAATGCCATTGCTTTACAAAGCCGATAAATCAAAGGCTGGTAGAATATCGCAACCAACCGCAAAACTCACCTAATTCCAGTTCAATTTCAAGGTCAAACAAGGCGATGACGAGAGAACGAGGCGGACAGTGCTATAGCACGACCTGGAGTGAGCGAGGAAATCAACGCAGTTTCACCGAAGAAATTGGATTGGAATAATGAGCATCATCCAGAACAAAAAGGCCTATCACGAGTACTTCATCGAAGAAAAACATGAAGCCGGACTCATGCTGGAAGGCTGGGAAGTCAAATCCATACGCGCCGGACGGGTACAACTCAAGGAAGCCTACGTGACCGTCAAGGACGGCGCACTATACCTTTTCGGCTCGCACATCAGCCCCCTGCAAAACGCCTCCACCCACATCCACCCTGACCCCGTACGCACCCGCAAACTGCTGCTGCACAAACACGAGATCGACAAATTCATCGGCAAAGTACAACGCGCGGGCTACACCATCATGCCGCTGGACATGCACTACAAGGGCGGACGCATCAAACTGCAGATCGGCCTGGCAAAGGGGAAAAAGGAGCATGATAAGAGAGCCTCGGAAAAAGAACGTGAGGCGAAGCGCGAAGCCGCTCAAGCGATGAAAAAGGAGCGCCGTTAAACACTGCTCGCCCTTTTACGGCGTAGGCTCACATTCGCGCAGCGAATGTTAAGCTCGCAACGCGAGCGGCCGGAGCCACAAGCGCGCTACCATTCCTAAGTTGCCGTCTTTCACAAACACAAACGTCGTGTTATGTTTTGTCATCCTAAGCTAATCAACTGGGTACAAAACCATGAAACAGCTTATGCGGCAATTCTTTCCAGAATATTCGGCGATTTTGTCGTCAACTTTACGTTAGGTGCGCAGGAGAAAAAATCCATGAGCGATGAAGGTAAACCAATAACATCCGAACACGTATTCAAGAAATTCGTGTGGCGTCAGTCTATCTCAGTTGGTGAAAGTATGGAGCGGTTTACCACATGGACAATAGCAGGATGTACAGCTTTAGTAGCATTAACGATTAACAACTTGGAATCGATTAATAAGATTGTATCGCTGTCTTCTTTAAAGCTCTCTGTAATTCTTTTTGTTATATCTTTGCTCTTTGGCGTCGTAAGTAAAATGCTTGGTATGGCTCTACAATCTGGTATCCGTCTATTAAATGATATGGAAGACCAGCTACATTCTGTAGCTGGCAAGAGCATAATGGAGTCAATGAATGTAGAGGCTAAGCAGCTCATAAATGATTTGGCCTCTCCATATTGGTGGCCGCTTTCAACACTTATGAGAAAATCTTGTGAGGCAGGAGTAAAAGATTATCTATCATCCGATAAGCGTTTTGTAAGAATGTTTTGTTTACAGCTTTATACAAATTTACTCCATATTATTTTCGCCGCGTTGGCAATTGTTGCTGTAATAGTATGTATATAACAGAGAGAGATAGGGATAGAACCCAATCAAAAATACCCACGAAAGAAATGGGCCCCGCCCCCAACCATGCCCCAAAAAATCTTCCCATCACCCCTCACCAAGCACAACTGCAAAGAAGACATATTCTGATCTTTGTCATTGCATGCTTCTTTGCGTACGGGCTTTTTGAATCTCAGGCCGACATCTATCCGAAGCTGGCAATTGCCATAGATCGTGCCATCGTCCCGTTGTTCATTGCGTCATCAATATTGTGGTGTGCAATCGAGAAACGCGTAAAAGGCGAGACGCTTGGATTCTGGTGGGTATCGGGGATGTTTGTTGCGGCACCAATTCTGCTGTTGATATTCTTCTTCAGGGAAAGAGGAACGAAAGGCGGTTTCGTTTTTACGGCAAAGTTTGTTGCATTAAACGCCGCACTGGTCATGGTGGCGGCGACCGGAAGCATGATCGGCAAATATGCCATCCCAACATGACACAATGAAAAACCGGCCTGAACGGCCGGTTTTTCGCAAACACCTATTCTGGTTTCCCGAAACTCAGAATTCGAACATGGTGAACAGGCCAAAATGAGATCCGTCAACTGACGGGTCTCCAGCCATGGAAGAGGTCACACCGCTTGTTGATGTGTATGTCTTGCCCTGGTATTTTTCCGACACGTAGCGGAAATTGATCCATGAATGCGACCCCATCCTGTACCCAAGTTCTGCGATATAGCCTCTTGCATTGTCGAAAACTTTCTTTTGAGTAGCGCTGTTGATAGTCATGGAGGATTTGGGAGAAGTAACGATACGTATGCCACCACCAAAGCGGAATTTATTTACGCCGGTGTAGTAGGCCATGGCTTCAATCGGATATCGAGTGAAAGATATATCGCCGTTGGAAGCTGTGACTCTATCAGTGTGATAGTTTGCAGTTAGTGCCAGCGCTATTGGCGCGCTCCCGAACTGATATAGTCCGCCAATTCCAAGCTGACCCAACTCACCGCCCTTAACTTCCTTGCTCTCGCCGGTGGTTGTGTACGCAGTGAATATTGCGTCGCCACCAAAAGTCACCCCTATGTTGAACAAGAAATGCATGCCAGAATCAGCCCTGGCATTCTTTCGTGGCTGAGCACTGGATTGCTGTTGGGGTTGCACCTCCTCTGGTTGACCACGCAATCTATTCAGTTCATTTTTTGCATAGATATTTCCTCGTGCAGCCGCTTTTTCGATCATCTTCATTGCGTTCGAGTTTCCTTGTGCTGCGGATTTTCCAAACCATTCAAAAGCAAGTTTTTCGTTTTTCCCAACACCTTGTCCATTGTAATAAAACACACCTAAATTGAATTGCGCCAAAGGTATTCCATTTTCGGCCAAGGTAGAGTATTTGGGAAATGCAGATGCGTAATCCTTTTGAGCCAATGCAGTATTGGCATCGTGAATCAGGGCCTTTTCCTCGGCTTTGGATAATTCAATTGCCTGGGAAAAACCACTAACAAGCGACAGGAACAAGAAGGAAGTTACGTAAAATATTCTCATGGTTGCCTCAAAGGTTAGTTATTCTGCAGATCAATTTTGTCTGGTTAAACAGGACTGTAATCGTCAAGCTTTCAGTTGTCATTTGCCGCCACTTTCCACCGCTGCGGCATTATCCAGTATGTCACTACCTCTATCAAGATTAATTGAAACGCTGATTCACGTCTTGTCCCTGGCGGGCGTTTCTCCCTCGCACCCTGCGTCTGTTCCATTGGAGCCATCATTACCGCCTTCGCGTGTTATGTTTTGCTACACTTAGCCAACCATATGGATGCGATCAATGCGAAACAACACGCTCCAGAAATACTATGGCCGGACACAATGCATGATTTCGCATTAACTCACGACTCCGCGCCCACACCTCACCGAAAGGAATTCCCATGCCAGACACCACCCAAACCGCATACCTCGCCGGCGGCTGTTTCTGGGGAATGGAAGACCTGGTGCGCAAAATTCCCGGCGTGGTGGATACCGAAGTCGGCTACACCGGCGGCAATACCCCGAACGCGACTTACGAGATCGTACGCACTGGCCGCAGCGGCCATGCCGAATCATTGAAGATCGTGTTCGACACCAAAAAACTTACCTACCGTCATCTGCTGTTCGAGTTCTTCCGCATGCACAATCCAACCACGCCTGACCGTCAGGGAAACGATATGGGGACGCAATATCGTTCGGCGATCTTTTATCTGGATGAGGAACAGAAAAGCACGGCGGAGGACGTCATCCGCACCGTGGATGCCTCGGGCGACTGGAAAGGCAAAGTCGTTACGGAGGTGGTACCGTTCAGGGAATTCTGGCGCGCCGAGGAATTTCATCAGCGTTATTTGTACAAAAACCCCGGCGGTTATACCTGCCACTATGTGCGCAAAATGAAACTGGGCGAGTGATAGCGTTGGGAACACTGACTATTTGTCATTCGCGCGAAAGCCGGAATCCAGGTAAAGGTACCTCTTGAAATCCGTCGCACCGGCGAAGGCCGGTGTCCAGCCCCAAATAAGGCAGTGCAATGCACTGACAAAACAGCATTTCAATTTAAACCACTGGATTCCGGCCTGCGCCGGAATGACGGAATTTGAATATTCAGAGGTGCCCTTGGTTTATTAAGTCAGATTCCCGCTTTCGCGGGAATGAAGACAATTCGGCGCTCCTTATTTCCTGAACCGGGTCGTCAACAACACGCCAATCACCGCACCTGTAGCACCGCACAGCAATACCTTTGTGCGCATATTTTCGATACCGGTAATGGATAGAAATGCGCGATGGATGGCGTTGTCACCGAAAGAAAACAGTGTTTTCAGGCTGACATATTCTCCGCCAATTTTGCCAAAGATCGCGTAACCAATAATCAAGCCCAGTGCGGTAAATGCTGCGATGCTGATTGCCTTGTTTTTTTTCATCTGAATACTTTCCTCTTTTATACTTCGTTCCTGAAAAACCTAGCGCGCAAAGCCCCCTGCCATGCCGACCACCGCAATGCCGGTGGTGAGCAACCCCAGTGTCAGGTTAACCGCCACCAGCTTGCGTATTTTACCCAGTATTTCTCCCGCTTCTTTCCAGCGTCCCCTGTCTACATGCAGGCTGAAAGGCACGTAGCAAGCGAAAAACACGTAGCAGTAGACCGTTGTCATTACCAGTCCCAGTATCAGCATGATGTGAACGTAAAGTTGGACATGTGCCATGCCGCCGAACAAGTAGATCAAGTAGAAGCCGCTGAACAGGATGGTCCCGATTGCGCCCCATACCCAGTTGAAAAAGCGCTGGAAAACGTTATTCCACAGGCGCATGCGCTCGGGCGGTTGCAGCACGTCGGCAGCAGCTGGGCGCAATACCATGTAGGTAAAAAACATGCCGCCTACCCAGACGAGCACGGCGAGTGTATGGATGATTTTAAACAGGATCATGATGTGTTCAGGACTGATTGCCGGTAGCCAAGGATAACCGAAAACGCGCTGTGCATATCTCCTAGCCTGCCGGGGACAAAAGCTCGCGTACGGGCCTGAAACTGCGGCGATGCACGTCGGAGATGCCATGTGTACGCAAAGCAGCAAGATGTGCGGCGGTGGGATAGCCTTTGTGTCCATCGAAACCATATTGCGGATATTGGACATGCAGCTTCAGCATCAGCTCATCACGCGCTGTCTTGGCGAGGATGGAGGCAGCGGAGATAGCCGCGACTTTGCTGTCGCCCTTGACGATTGCCTGGCTGGGAATATCCGTTTGCGGGCAAAACAGGCCGTCGACCAGTATTTGCTGCGGTTGCATGGTCAGCGACTCCACAGCCCGTTTCATGGCCAGCAAGGTCGCCTGCAGGATGTTGAGGCGGTCAATCTCTTCCACTTCGGCGTAAGCAACCGACCAGGCCAGTGCGCGTTCGCGAATCACGGGAGCGAGTGCATTGCGTTGCTTTTCGGAGAGTTTTTTGGAATCGGCCAGGCCTTCGATGGGATTGTCCGAGTCGAGGATAACAGCGGCGGCACTGACCGGGCCGGCCAGCGGACCGCGCCCTGCTTCGTCTACGCCGCAAATCAGGATGTCACAACTGCTCATGAAGGGGTAAATTCTGCTGTTTTTTATGTTCATGCCAGTAAAGGCAAGATCGCCGCAGCCGCTTTTTGGGCTGTGTTCTGGCGCAAGGTACGGTGCATCGCGGTGAAAGTCTGTTCCAGGTCTTTTACCGCGTTTTTGTTGTTTACCAGATTGAGCAGCGCTTGCGCCAGATTTTCCGGGGTGGCGTCATCCTGCAATATTTCGGGCACTATGAACTTTCCGGCGAGAATGTTGGGCAGGCCAACGTAAGGCAGGTATTGCTTGCGTTTGGCAATCCAGTAGCTCAGCGCCGACATTCTGTATGTAATTACCATGGGGCAATTGAGCAAAGCGGCTTCCAGCGTGGCGGTGCCGGAAGCAATCAGCGCGCCATCGGCTGCGATCATGGCGTCGTGCGCATGAGCGAACAGCAGGGTAATCGGCAGGTGCGATACTTCCTGTTTCCATATCTCGTTTTCGAATATGGTTCGCGTCTCGCGGCTGGCGAGCGGCACCAGAAACTGCGCATCCGGCTGTTCCTGATAGATCAGTTTTGCCGTCTCGATATAGGTACTGGCCAGACGAAGCACTTCGCTCTGGCGACTGCCGGGTAGCAGGGCAAATACTTTGGCGTGCCTGGGCAGGATGCGCATCTTTTCGCGCATCTCGGCGCGGTTGGGTGTTTCCGGCAATATATCGGCCAGCGGATGTCCTACGTAGGTAACCGGCACGCCGGCTTTTTCGTAGAGCGGCGCTTCGAACGGAAACAGCGTGAGAATATGCGAAACGGCCTGTTTGATCTTGTGGATGCGTTCGCCGCGCCATGCCCAGATGGAGGGACTGACGTAATGCACGGTTTTAATGCCGCGTCGCTTGAGTGCAGCTTCCAGGTCGAGATTGAAGTCGGGCGCATCAATGCCGATGAAAAGATCGGGCTTATCGGCGATGAAACGCTTACGCAGTCTGTTGCGTATGCCAACCAGTTCATTGTAATGGCTCAACACTTCCAGATAACCGTTCACGGCCAGTTTTTCCAGCGGGAACAGGACCTTCATGCCCACGGATAGCATCCTGGGACCACCGATACCGACAAAACGCACATCTGGCAACGCCTGCTTGATGGCGCCCATCAACAGGCTGCCCAGCAGGTCGCCGGAGGCTTCACCTGCGACAATGGCAATGGTTTTTACACGTTGGCTCATGAAAAATTCAGCGAACGATGCCGCGGGTGGCATGGGCCAGAAAGGTCAGCATGTTATCGATGTCCTGGTCGGCATCGTCAGCCTGGCCGCGCAAAGCTTCGATCTCCTTTTTCGCCGTATCGAAACTGCTTCCTGCGCGATACAACGTCTTGTACATCTGCTTGATCATGTCGAGGCGGGCAGTCGAATAGCCGGCCCGGCGCGGACCTTCCTGGTGCGGACCCTTGGCCTCTGCCGGATTGCCCACTGCCGTCACAAACGGCGGCAGATCTTGCGACAGGCGCGTCATGAAGCCGGTCATGGCGTAATCGCCGATGCGCACAAACTGGTGTATGCCGCTCATGCCGCCGATCAGGGTGTTGCTACCAACGGTCACGTGTCCGGCAAACTGCACCGAGTTGGCGATGGTGTTGTTGTCGCCCAGTTCACACTCGTGCGCCACATGCACATAAGCCATGATCCAGTTGTCACTGCCGATCCTGGTGATACCGCCCTTTTGAGCCACCCCCAGATTAAAGGTACAACACTCGCGGATGGTGTTGTTGTCGCCGATGATCAACTGCGTCGGCTCGCCTTTGTAGGATTTATCCTGCGGAATCTCGCCGATGGAACTGAACTGGAATATACGATTGCTCTTGCCGATGGTGGTATGGCCGTCGATGACGACATGCGGTCCGATGACCGACCCCGCACCAATCTCGACATGCTCGCCAATGATGGAATACGCACCGACCGCGACATCCTCGGTCAGTTTTGCATTGGGATGAATGATCGCGGTCGGATGAATCAGGCTGCTCATTACTTGGTCCGCAGCGTGCAAATCAGGTCTGCTTCAGCGGCAACATCCCCATCCACTTCAGCTTTGCAGGCGAATCTCCACATGCCGCGCTTGTTCATCGTTACGACTGCTTTCAGGATCAACTGGTCGCCGGGGCCGACGGGACGTCTGAATCGCGCGTTCTCGATACCCACAAAGTAATACACCGAATCATCACTCGGCTGTCTCTCCATCGTTTTGAAAGACAGGATGCCAGCGGCCTGCGCCATGGCTTCGATTACCAGCACACCCGGCATCACCGGGTGATGAGGGTAGTGCCCGGGGAAGAACGGCTCGTTCATGGTGACATTTTTCAGCGCCACGATGCGCTCATTTGGCACAACTTCGAGCACGCGGTCTACCAGCAAAAACGGATAACGGTGCGGCAGATGCTCCAATACTTCATGAATGTCCATTGCGGTACTCATGTCTACTCCCCTTTTAATGATTTGATTTCTTTTTCTAGTGTCTTGACGCGCTTGACCAGATCCCCAAGGTGACGCAGATGTACTGCATTGCTGCGCCATTCGTCATTTCTGCTGAACGGATATATCCCGGCATAGCTGCCCGGCTCCTTGATGGATTTTCCGATCAGCGTAAAAGATGATATCTCGACATGGTCGGCAATCTGCAAATGTCCCAGGATGCCCGCGCTCCCCCCTATACGGCAATATTTTCCAATGATGGCACTACCCGCAATGCCTACGCAACCTGCAATAACAGTATGCGCACCGATACGCACGTTATGCGCAACCTGGATCTGGTTGTCCAGGATCACGCCTTCTTCGATCACGGTGTCGTCCAGTGCCCCGCGGTCTACCGTTGTGTTGGCGCCGATCTCGACGTGGTCACCGATAAGCACGCGGCCGATCTGTGGAATCTTCAGCCATCTGCCCTCTTCCATGGCATAGCCAAAACCGTCTGAACCGATCACCGCGCCGGAATGCGCAACGAAGTGATTGCCGATAACGCATTCGTGATACACCGTAACGTTCGGATAGAGCCGTGAATTCTCGCCCACGACTGTGCCCTCACCAATGCTGCATCCGGCCATCACAACCGTTCCCGCACCGATGACCGCCCCATCGGCAACAGTCACGTGCGGGCCGATGTGTGCCTGCGGCGAAATCTGCGTTCCCTGGCCGATAACGGCAGAAGGATGAACACCGGGAACACACTCGGGCAACGGGTTCAAAAAAGCCGAGAGTTTTGCAAAATACGAATAGGGATTATCGCAAACGATTCGCGGCATTGTGGTCGCATCGGCGTCTGCTTTTGACAGAATCACGGCGGAAGCCTTGCTGCCTTCGAGCTGGTGATGGTATTTGGCATTGGCGAGAAATGCGATCTGTCCCGCAGTCGCTTTCTCGAGTGTGCCTATCTGTTGCACGCGAGTATCTGCATCTCCCATCACCTGCCCGCCGAAGCGCGCTGCAATGTCTGCCAATCGGTAGGCTTTACGTTCCATCGATAACGACTCTTTCTGCTTATTACTTGGTGGATTTATCCGTCGCTTCGTTGGAGAGGTATTTCAGTACCTTGTCGGTGATATCCACTTTGGGGTTGCGATAGACTGCTTCCTGCAGAATGACATCATATCCGTCGCTTTCGGCGATCGCACGTATCGCCTTGTCCGCCTGGGCCAATACCAGCGCCAATTCTTCGTTCTTGCGCAAGTTCAGGTCCTCGCGAAACTCGCGTTGCAGCGTCTGCAGGCTCAGATTCAAATTGGCCAGTTCGCGCTCCTTGTTACGGCGCACCGAGTCAGACATAGTGGAACCTTCTTTTTCAAGCAGGGTTTGCTGCTCCTTGGCCTGTTCGATCATTTCCTTGATTTTCTTGTCGCGCGCAGTAAATTCCTTTTCAATTTTCTTTTCTGCGAGAACCGCTTGTCTGGATTCACGCAGGATACGTTCGGTATCTACCACGCCGATGCGGAAATCTCTGGCATTGGCCTGGACAACGCATGCGAACAAAATCAGACCTACACAAAGCAACTTCTTCATTTCAAGCTCCTTGTCGCAGTCAGAACATCGAACCCAACGTAAACTGGATGTTCTGCGTTTTGTCTTGCGGTTCCTTATTCAATGGTTTTGCCCAACTCAGTTTAAGTGGTCCTACCGGCGAAAACCAGCTTATGGCCACCCCTGCAGAATAACGCATTCCCAGGGAACTCGAAACCTCTGTTCTGTCACCATATATCGCGCCGCCGTCCAAAAAGGTGCTCAAACGAACCGATCTATTCTTTTCCGCACCGGGCATGGGGAATAACAGCTCGACACTGCCCGCCACGCTTCTGTTACCGCCAAGAAACAGGTCGCTGCTGTCTCTTGGGCCAAGCGAGTTGCTGTCATAACCGCGCACCGAGCCAACACCGCCCCCGTAGAATACCTTGAAAATGGGTAGCGGCATGCCACCATAACCCTTGGCCACACCCAGATACCCATTCATCATCAGCGTCAAATTGCGGCTCAGCGGATAAAAATACTGGTGCGAATAAGTCAACCTGTAATAGCGCTGATCTGAACCCGGCAATGCGAGTTCAAGCCCGGCGCGCTGAACCGCACCATCTGTAGTCGTTATGGCGCTGTCACGGGTATCCCGAACCCAGGCAGTGTTACTGATCAGATTCCTTGTTGTTTCACCGAAGGTATTGACGTAATCAACGGTGCGTTGCGCGCTTTGGCTGGTCAGGTAGATGGAAGTGACTTCTTCCGACAGTCCGAACTGGAAACTCTCATCGTCGTTTAGCGGCACACCGTATCTTATACCACCACCATAAGTATCTGAATTGTATTGTGTTGTGTAGGTGGATGTTGTGTTGGTTTTTCGTTTGTAAATATCAAAACCCCGGCTGATACCGTCGTCGGTGTGATACGGATTGGTGTAGGAAACTGAATATATGGTGTTGATTTTACTGGTGTTGATCTGTGTCGAAAGATGTTTTCCGGTACCAAACAGATTGGCCTGGCTAATGGAACCAGACAACGTCGTTCCTTCGGCGCTGCCATAGCCTATACCCGCCTGGATGTTGCCCGTGGATTTTTCCCTGACCGACAGATTTACATCCAGCTGATCTTTTGTGCCTTGCACCGGTGAGGTATCCAGGCTTACTTCCTCAAAAAAATCCAGTCTGTCGACACGCTGCTTCGATTTCTTGATCTTGGAAGTTGCGAACCAGCCACTTTCCATTTGCCTGAATTCACGGCGAATGACTTCATCCCTGGTTTTTTCGTTGCCGGAAATATTGATACGCCTGATATAGGCGCGCTGCATGGGATCAACCACAAAAGTGAAAGCGACCTGATGCTTTTTCTTGTCCACTTCCGGCACCGCATTCACATTGGCAAAAGCGTAGCCGTCCTCGCCCAGCCGTTCGCTGATCTTGCGCGTGGCTTCGGTCAACGCTTCGCGCGACAGTGTGTCGCCGGGCTTGATATCGATCATCTTGCGCATCTCGTCGTGCGAGATCACTGCCTGGGAGCCGGCCAGTTTAATTGCAGAGATGGTGTATTTCGGGCCTTCGAAAAGATTCAGGGTGATGAAAATGTCTTTTTTGTCGGGAGAAATGGAGACTTGCGTCGAATCGATGGAAAAATCCATGTATCCGGAGTTCATGTAATAAGTGCGAATACTTTCCAGGTCGGCTGACAGCTTGGGCTTGGAATACTGGTCGTTCTTGGAAAACCAGGTAAACCATCCGGGTGTGGTGAGTTGCATGGAATCGAGCAAGTCGTCTTCCGAGTAGACAAGATTACCTACGATGTTGATGCGGCGGATTTTGGAGGCCTCCCCTTCGACCACATCGAAACTCACTGCGACGCGGTTGCGCTCGAGTTTTTTGGCTGTAGCTTTCACTTCGACGGCATATTTTCCTCGAGCGATATACTGTCGTTTCAGTTCCTGCACGGACTTTTCCAGAACTGATTTATCCAGAATACGCCCTTCCGCCAATCCCACGATTTTGAGATTGTCGCGCAATTGATCCTTGGGAAAGTCTTTCACGCCGTTGATTTCGACACTGGCCACGGTCGGACGCTCCTTGACAACAACAATCAGCACGCCTTTATTAACGTTCAGTTTTACATCCTTGAAAAAACCGGTCGCATAAAGTGCATGCATTGCTGCTTTGGCGCGTGTGTCATTCAGCGTGTCTCCGACCTTTACCGGCAGGTAGCTGAACACGGTGCCCGGCTCGGTACGTTGCACTCCTTCGACGCGAATATCCTTGATGACGAAAGGTTGCATTGACCAGGCAGAAGTAGCACTCAGCAGTGGAAGCAAACCCACCCATTTTTTTAGTTTCATTGTTGTGTTCAACCCAAAATCAGACGACTGATGTCGTTATACAACGCAAAAGCCATTATGGTAACCAAGAGCGCGATACCTGCTTTCTGCCCCGCCTCCCACAGACCTTCCGAGACCGGACTGCCTTTGACCAACTCTACCGAATAATACAGCAAATGCCCCCCATCCAATAAAGGGATGGGCAGCAGATTCAACACACCCAGGCTGATGCTGATGAGCGCAAGGAATGCGACATATGCACCCAAGCCCATATGGGCCGATTGCCCTGCATAGTCTGCAATGGTTATCGGACCCGATAGATTCTTCATGGATATCTCGCCCATCACCATCTTGCCCATCATCTTCAGACTTATCCGGCCGGTTTCCCAGGTCTTGCGCAACGCTTCCTGCAGTGCCACACCAGGCGGATAACTTACTTCAGTCAACATGGCTTCAAAGGCCTCCTTGTCGATCAGAACTGCGGCACCAATGCGGCCAATCGGTTTATCGCCCTCATCAAAGACACCGGGCGTCAGGTTCAGTTTCATTAATGTACCGTTGCGTTCGATCTCGATGTTCAGCGTCTTGCCTGGATGACTGCGCACCACTTTCACAAAATCCTCCCACAATGCGATACCCAGACCGTTTACGCGCAGTATCCGGTCGTTCACCTGCATTCCGGCTTGTTGTGCCACATCACCATCAACCAGCTTGCCTATGACCGGATATATTGGTGGGTGAAACGGTTGCAAACCGAGTTTTTGCAGGAAATCACCGTCAAGATCGGCGGGCGTCAGACTATCCACTTCCAGCGTGGTGAATCGATGTTCCCCGTCAGGCGTAGTGAATTCCAGTTTGGCGGCTTTTCTTTGCAGCACGAGATCAAGCAATGCCCAGCGTATCTCATGCCAATTCGGCACTGCCTGCCCGTCGATGCTGATGATGGTCTGCCTGCTTTGCAATCCCGCCGTAGCGGCAGGCGTATTTGCCGCAATGTCGCCCAGCACGGGTTTGACACCCGGCACACCGTGAATAAACAGGAAAAAATACAACACAACGGCCAACAACAGATTCGCGACCGGCCCGGAAACGACAATAGCCATGCGCTGCAACACCGGTTTGCGGTTAAAAGCGCGTGGCAACTCGCGCGCTTCCACTTCTCCCTCATGCTCATCCAGCATCTTGACGTAACCGCCCAGCGGGATCGCCGAGATTACCCATTCGGTTTCCCTGTTGCCAAAGCGCCTGGAATAAAGCACCTTGCCAAAACCAACAGAGAAGCGCAGAACCTTGACGTCGAACAGGCGCGCAACCATGTAATGTCCCATTTCATGGAAGATCACCAACAGCGCAATCGCGAAGACAAACGCAAGTAAAGTCGTCATTCTGAAATCCATTCCCGGGCAGCCGCCCGTGCAGCAGTATCCGCATCAAGTACATCCTGCAACAAATGCACTTCCGTACCCGCAACTTTGCCCAACACGTTCTCGATCAAACGCGGGATATCGAGAAAAGCTATGCGCTGGTCTAGAAAAGCAGTCACCGCCACTTCATTTGCAGCGTTGAGCAAGGCGGGTGTCGTTCCACCGGCACGCAATGCCTGATAGGCCAGTGACAGACAGGGGAAACGCGAGAAATCAGGCGCCTCAAATTCAAGTCTGGCGATCTGGAACAGGTCGAGCAGCGCAACGCCGGCGTCGATACGCTCGGGATAAGCCAATGCGTACGCAATGGGTGTGCGCATGTCCGGATTGCCGAGTTGGGCAAGCACGGAACCATCCACATATTGCACCATGGAATGAATCACGCTTTGCGGATGCACCACGACCTGAATGTCATCCGCCGAGGCATTGAATAGCCAATGCGCCTCGATCACTTCCAGACCTTTGTTCATCATACTGGCAGAATCAACGGATATTTTGCGTCCCATACTCCAGTTCGGGTGTGCACAAGCCTGTTCCGGCGTGACGTGCTGAAGTTGTTCCAGCGGCGTATTGTGAAACGGGCCACCGGATGCCGTGAGCAGAATTTTGCTTATTCCGCTCTTTTGCATATCGCCCGCATAGCCGCCAGGCAGTGACTGAAAAATTGCATTGTGCTCGCTGTCGATGGGCAACAATACCGAACCGCTGCGACGCACTGCTTCCATGAACAGATGGCCGGCCAGCACCAGCGTTTCCTTGTTCGCCAGCATTATTTTCTTGCCCGCATGCGCGGCTGCCATGGTAGGCGGCATGCCGGCTGCCCCGACGATGGCCGCCATCACCGCATCCACCTCGGGCAGGGTCGCAACACGTTCCAGTTCCGCTGCACCGCACAGGACTTCTACATCCAGCCCTGATGAAGAAATGCGTTTGTTCAGACGTTCGGCAGCGGTTTCATCCAGTAATACAGCATAGCGCGGCTGAAATCGCTGACACTGTTCGAACAGCAGTTCATCCTGCCGGTGTGCGGTAAGTGCAATGATGCGGTATTTGTCCGGATGACGTGCAACCACGTCCAGCGTGTTTCTACCGATGCTGCCGGTGGAACCGAGTACCGTGAGACGCGCAGGTTTGCTCATTCCAGCCTTTGTAAAATGAGCGCGATACCCGCAAACGGCAAGGTGGAAGTCAGCGCGTCAATGCGATCCAGCAAGCCGCCGTGTCCGGGCAGCAATGCGCCGCTGTCCTTGACACCGGCCTGGCGTTTGACAACGGATTCAAACAGGTCGCCGATCACTGACAGCGCTACCCACCACCATCCAGCGATAATAATCCCGGGAAGCACAAAATACTGCTCATAAAAGCCGCTGACCAAAAACACGACAACAACATAGATGCTTACGCCGATCATCGCACCGAACACGCCTTCCCATGTTTTGCCGGGACTGATCGCGGGCGCCAGTTTGTGCTTTCCGAAACGCTTGCCGGTGAAGTAAGCCGAAATGTCGGCTGCCATTACCACTGTCATCACGAACAGCAACATCCAGGGACTGACTGCGCGCACATCCAGCATGGCCAATCCGGTTGGGATCAACACTATCCATCCCACCAGCCCCATCAACCTGGCATTCTGTGTACGCCAACCTGTGATCAGCCAGGCAGGAACTGCAAAAACCCAGAATAATACTGCCAGCACGTACCACACAAGATGCAATAGCGTCTGTTGTTGCAGAGTAGCGCTGTTGTCGAACCACACCATGCCGATCATCATCGCCAGTGTCAGCAACCAATAAATAGTGGCCGTACGGCCGTTCATACCGGACAAGCGCGCCCATTCCGTTGCCCCCTGCCATACCACAACCAGCACCAGCGCCTGCCAGCCCAGGAGCGGCAAGCCGAACAATGCTGCGAGGAATAATGCAAACAGAATGCTGGCTGTAACGATGCGTTGCTTAAGCACTTTGCTTCCCCTTGGCCGGCTGCTCGTCGTGCAGTTGTTCACTGGTTCTGCCAAAGCGACGTTCGCGCTTTTGATATGACTCGATGGCTGCTTCCAGCGTTGCGTTCTCGAAGGCTGGCCACAAGGTGTCGGTAAAATAGAGTTCGGTGTAGGCAAGTTGCCACAACAGGAAATTGCTGATGCGCTTTTCGCCACCGGTACGGATAAACAGGTCCGGCTCTGGCGCGTAATGCATGGAAAGATAGGGTTCAAGTTCTTCTTCGCCGAACGCGCTGGCACGCTCGGGATGTGCCTGGCTCAAGGCATGCACAGCCTGCATGATGTCCCAGCGACCGCCGTAATTGGCTGCAATGGTCAGCGTCAGGCTGGTGTTGTCGAAGGTGAGTTTTTCTGCCTCTTCAATGCGGCTCACCAACGCTGCGTCAAAGCGGCTCCGGTCACCAATGACTTTGAGGCGAATATTATTCTTGTGCAGCTTTTCGACTTCGCGGTCCAGCATTTTCATAAACAACTGCATCAGAAACGATACTTCATCGGCAGGTCGGCGCCAGTTCTCGCTGCTGAAAGCGAACAGCGTCAGGTACTCCACGCCCATCTGGCGACACGCTTTGACCACTTCACGTACTGTCTCTACCCCACGCTGATGTCCCATGACGCGCGGCATGAACCGCTGTTTTGCCCAGCGTCCGTTACCATCCATGATGATGGCAATGTGACGCGGAATCAAAGCTGCGTCAGGAATAATGCGAGTGGAACTTTGGAATATGGCCATTTTCAGGATACAGGTTTCAGGATACGGAATTCAGGCTGCAAATTTGGATTTCCGGGCCTGTATCCTGCACCCTGTATCCCGTATCCAATATTCAAACTGCCATCAGGTCGGCTTCTTTCGACTGCAGCGCTTTGTCGATCTCGGCGACAAAACGGTCAGTGAGTTTCTGCACGTCATCCTGTGCGCGGCGCTCATCGTCCTCGCCCACTGCTTTATCTTTCAGGAGCTTTTTCAGTTGTTCGTTGGCATCGCGGCGGATATTCCGCACTGCGATCTTGGCATCTTCACCTTCGCTCTTGACCACTTTGATCAAATCGCGACGACGCTCTTCAGTCAGCATCGGCATCGGCACACGGACCAGATCACCGTTGGTTGACGGATTCAAACCCAGATCCGAATCACGAATCGCCTTTTCGACCGGACCGACCATGCTCTTTTCATAGGGCTGCACACCGATGGTGCGCGCATCCACCAACGTGACGTTCGCCACCTGATTAATTGCAGTAGGACTGCCGTAATAGTCCACCATCACATGGTCCAGTATGCCGGTATGCGCCCGTCCCGTTCGTATCTTGCTCAAATCCGCTCTCAGCGCTTCCAGCGATTTGGCCATTTTCTGTTCAACATTTTTTTTGATGTCAGCAATCATCTTCGTCCTCCGAAATCAATCACAGTGCACGAGCGTTCCTTCATCCTGTCCCATCACTACTTGTTTCAATGCGCCTTCCTTGAAGATGCTGAACACGATAATGGGTAATTTCTGGTCGCGACACAGCGTTAACGCCGTCGCATCCATCACTTTCAGATTACTTCTGATCGCTTCGTCAAAACTCACCTTCTGGTAACGCTTTGCCTTCGGATCTTTCTTGGGATCGGCTGTATATACACCATCCACCTTTGTGGCCTTGATTACAACATCGGCAGACATCTCCACGCCGCGCAAGGCGGCGGCTGTGTCAGTGGTAAAGAACGGGCTGCCGATACCTGCCGCGAAAACCACCACTTTCCCGTCTTCCAGATAACGCATCGCCTTGCCGCGTATGAAAGGCTCGGCGACCTGCTCCAGACTCAATGCAGACTGCACACGGCAATCCATACCTGCACGCGTCATCGCATCCTGCAAGGCCATTGAATTCATCACCGTGGCCAGCATGCCCATGTAATCGGCTGTGGCCCTGTCCATGCCGGCAGCGGCGGGCGCGACACCGCGGAAAATATTACCACCGCCAACCACCATCGCCACCTCCACACCCAGCCCGGTAACTTCCTTGATTTCCGCCACGATGCGTTCGATTACTGCACGGTTGATACCGTAGCTGTCATCGCCCATCAGGGCTTCACCGGAAAGTTTGAGCAGGATGCGTTTGTAGGCGGGAGCGGTCATCGATCAGTCTTTCTTGCCAACAGCAGCGGCAGCGGCAACTTCAGCTGCGTAGTCTTCCACTTTCTTCTCGATGCCTTCGCCGACGACGAACATCTGGAAGGCGCTCACCGAAGCGCCCTTGCTCTTCAGCAATTGCTCGATGGTTTGCTTGCCGTCCTCTGCCTTGACGAACACCTGGCCCAGCAGAGTGACTTCCTTGAGGAACTTTTGTACCGTTCCCTCTGCGATCTTGTCCAACATGGCTTCCGGCTTGCCGGATTCCTTGGCTTTTTCGATCGCGATACGGCGTTCGGTGGCGATATCTTCCGGATTCACCCCGGACGCATCGATCGATTTCGGCTTGCTTGCAGCAATGTGCATCGCAATGTCCTTACCCATTGTTTCGTCGCCGCCGGTGTAATCCACCATCACGCCGATCTTGTTGCCGTGCAGATAGGTTGCCAATTTGCCTGTGGTCGTCGCATAACGTTCGAAACGGCGCACGGTGAGGTTCTCACCCAGCTTCATGACCAGGGCCTTGCGATCTTCTTCGACCGTACCGGCACCGTTCTCCAGCTTCATTGCCAGCAACGCCTCAATGTCGGCCGGATCGTTCTTAACCACGGTCTCGGCGACATTTTTGGCAAAAGCCATGAAGTCGTCGTTCTTGGCCACGAAGTCGGTTTCACAGTTCACTTCCACCACCGCGCCGGTCTTGCCGTCGGCCGCGAGGTAAGAACCGATCACGCCCTCGGCCGTCACGCGAGCTGCTGCCTTGCTGGCCTTTGCGCCGCTCTTGATGCGCATCAACTCTTCAGCCGCTTTGAAGTCGCCGTTTGTCTCTACCAGCGCCTTTTTACATTCCATCATGCCGAGGCCGGTGGCCTCGCGCAGTTCTTTCACCATACTTGCGGTGATTTCTGCCATCTTATGCTCCTAATATGCTCAACTAAAATTCAGGTTACAAAAAAGGGGGCTTGCGCCCCCTCGAAAATAGAAAACTCGCGTAGCGATTCGTTTGTCCCCTCTCCCCCCGGGAGAGGGTTAGGGAGAGGGAAAACGGCCACAACGATTTCATCATCAAAGATGACACTTACCAAAGCCGTTGTGGGAAGGCTGTTTACTCGGCGGCTTCCGCTTCGGCGACTTGTGCTGTCAGGTCGCTCAGCGCCTGTTCGCGTCCTTCCAGGATCGCATCGGCCACGCCGCGCGCATACAAGCGGATCGCCTGGCTGGAGTCATCGTTGCCGGGGATCACGAAATCCACGCCCAGCGGGCTATGGTTGGTATCCACCACGCCGATGACAGGAATACCCAGTTTCTGAGCTTCGGTGACGGTACCTTTCTGGTAACCGACGTCGATCACGAAGATGGCGGAAGGCAGACCTTGCAAATCCTTGATGCCGCCCAGACTGCGATCAAGCTTTTCCAGTTCGCGGCGGAACATCAAGCCTTCTTTCTTGGAAATTTTTTCGATACTGCCGTCCTCGACCATTGTTTCCAGCTCGCGCAGGCGTTTGATCGACTGTTGAACGGTCTTGAAATTGGTCAACATGCCGCCCAGCCATCGATGGGCAACAAAAGGCGAACCGCAGCGTTGCGCTTCTTCGCGGATGATGTCGCGCGCCTGGCGCTTGGTCGCTACGAACAGGATGGTGCCCTTCTTCGCTGCGATCTTGCGGACTTCCTTCAGCGCGTCGTTGAACATCTCGACGGTTTTTTCCAGGTTGACGATGTGAATCTTGTTGCGATGGCCGAAGATAAAAGGGGCCATCCTGGGATTCCAGAAACGGGTCTGGTGTCCAAAATGGACGCCCGCCTCCAGCATTTGACGCATGGTTATTTGCATTGATTGCTCCAATCGTTAAGGGTTAAGTTTTCCACCCGTCAGCCTGATCCCCCAGCATGAGTCTGAAGGACACCCCAACATGAACGAGTGTGTGAATTGCTGTTTTACCTGTACCTACCGGATAAACAGGGCGCGCATTGTAACCGAAGCGGCACAATGACTCAACGGCTGGATTGCCGGAAATCGTGGAGCGGAAGGCAGTCTGCAGCAGGAAATAATTGGCAAATTGCACCAAAAATGGCGGGAATCTACCGGGCAATGCCTGTCGCCATTGCCCGGAAGCCCGAAAACAGGAGGGTTATAGCGCCGATTCGTTGGTTTCGCCGGTGCGGATACGAATGACTTGTTCCACCGAAGTGATGAAAATCTTTCCGTCGCCGATCTTGCTGGTATTGGCCGCCTTGACGATAGCCTCGACAGCGGCATCCAGAATGGCCGCGCTGACGACCACTTCCACCTTGATCTTGGGCAGGAAATCCACGACATATTCCGCACCGCGATACAACTCGGTGTGCCCTTTCTGGCGCCCGAAGCCCTTGACCTCGGTAACGGTCAGTCCGCTAACACCCAGCAGTGACAATGCTTCGCGCACTTCGTCGAGTTTGAACGGTTTGATGATGGCTTCGATCTTTTTCATGTTGGCTCCGTATTCCGTATTAATAAGTGTGACAAGTATAACTATACATGGCGACAGAAATCGTAGCGAGCGGTTTCGGGGAGGGGGAGGCAGGAGCGCAGCGCCCGGAGCATACAGAGGAGTATGTGAGGAGCGCGAGCACCGCCCGACCCCGCCCCGGAATCGCGCAGTAGATTTATGTCGCCATGTTTAAAATTCATCCTGGTAACGCACCGTGATGGGATAGCGCCAGTCCTTGCCGAAACCGCGGTCCGTGATGCGCACGCCGACCGGCGCCTGGCGTCGTTTGTATTCGGCAATGCGGATCAGTTTCACCACGCGGGCCACGTCGGCCTCGGCATATCCCAGCGCCACGATGTCTTTCATGCTCATGTTCCTCTCGACATAACAAGCCATGATGTCATCGAGAATATCGTAGGGCGGCAGGCTGTCCTGATCGGTCTGGTCCGGTTTCAACTCCGCGCTGGGCGGCCGTGTAATGATGCGTTCCGGGATCACCCTGCCCATGCTGTTACGCCAGTTGGCGAGACGATACACCCAGGTCTTGCTTACATCCTTGAGCACCGCAAAACCGCCCGCCATGTCGCCATACAGCGTGCAATAGCCGACCGTCATTTCGGACTTGTTGCCGGTGGTCAGCACCAGCGAGCCCGTCTTGTTGGAAATCGCCATGAGCAGGTTACCGCGGATACGCGCTTGCAGGTTCTCTTCGGTGGTGTCGGCAGGCAAGCCCTTGAACAGCGGCGCCAGCGTATCCTGCAATGCTGCAAAAGCCGGCTGGATATCCAGTTCTTCATAGCGCACGCCGAGCAGTTCCACCATTTCGCGGGAGTCGTCGATGCTGATTTGCGCGGTATAAGGCGACGGCATCATCACCGCGAGTACCTTGTCCGCCCCCAGCGCGTCCACCGCCACCGCCAGTGTCAATGCGGAATCGATACCGCCGGACAAACCCAGCAACACGCCCGGAAAGCGATTTTTCTCGATGTAATCGCGCACGCCGAGACAGAGGGCGTGATAGATGCTGGCCTCATCTTTCACCACATTTTCATGCACCCCCGGCACCAGCTTGCCGTCCTGGAATTCGACAAACCCCAGCACTTCTTCAAATGCCGGGAACTGATGGGTCAATTTACCATTGGCATCCATCACGAAAGACGCGCCGTCGAACACCAGTTCGTCCTGTCCGCCCACCAGGTTGTTATAGACGACAGGCAGGCCGATCTCGTCGATACGATTTCGTATGGTCTCGTAGCGCGTAGCCTGCTTGTCGAAGTGGTATGGCGAGGCGTTCAGCACCAGCAAGGCCTGCGCGCCCGCCTCCCTGGCGCGGAACGGCGCATGCTCGTGCCAGACGTCGGCACAGATGACAATGCCGAACCTGAGGCCGTCCAGTTCCAACACACAGGGTTCGTTGCCATATTTAAAGTAGCGTTCCTCATCAAACACACTGTGATTCGGCAAAGAATGCTTGTGGTAGGTCGCGACGACAGCGCCGTCGCGCAATACCGAAGCCGCATTGAAACAGGAATTGCCGACCTTGTGCGGATGGCCAACGATCACGGTGATGCCCGATATCTGCTGTGCAAGACCGCGCAGCACCTTGCTGCAGGACCGATAGAAACCATCCCGCAACAACAGGTCTTCTGGCGGATATCCGCACAGGCTGAGTTCAGGCGTAAGCATCAGTTGTGCGCCCTGCTCCCGGGCGCGCTGTGCATATTCGGCAATTTTGGCGGCGTTACCGGCAAGGTCGCCGACGGTGCAGTTGATTTGTGCGATTGCGATCTTCATGATTGTTCAACCTGAAAAAGCCACATATCCACGAAATACACGAAACCACACGAAAAGGGCAAACCCGGGTTTCGCTCCAGATGAGAACCGGACCAGCCTGGAATCAAACGAACGCAATACATTTTTTCTTTCGTGCCTTTCGTGTTTTTCGTGGACTGATTGCAGTCCTGAGTCAATCCAGATCCGGCAAAGCT
The DNA here is from genome assembly GCA_050287265.1 of Sideroxydans sp. Lineage (GTDB taxonomy): Bacteria > Pseudomonadota > Gammaproteobacteria > Burkholderiales > Gallionellaceae > Sideroxyarcus. Next base: position 31,686 of record JBNKBO010000025.1, read on the forward strand.
GCCGGGTGATCCAGTTCCACCCGTTCAATACTGTTGAAGCGTTTGGATATCTTCTCACTGGTGGTACGTACGTTTTGCGCATCTTCATGCGCCTGGCGGATATGGTCAGCCAGTTTCTTCATGCGTTCGTCGAATCGACCGAACTCCCTGCCCAGCTTGCCAAGTTCGTCCTTGATGATATGCACCTGCTTGCGCGTCTCCACATCCTTCATCACTGCGCGCGCCGTATTCAGCACCGCCATCAGCGTGGTCGGCGACACCACCCACACGCGCCGCTGCATGGCATATTCGATCAGGTCCGGATGATGCGCATGGATCTCGGCAAACACCGCTTCGGCAGGGATGAACATCACCGCGCCGTCGGAGGTCACGTCAGGGATGATGTATTTGCCGCCGATGTCGTCGATATGTTTTTTCACGTCGGCTTTGAATTGTTTTTCGGCACCGGTTTCGCCGTCCAGCATCTTGCGGAAATTCTCCAGCGGAAACTTGGAATCCACTGCCACCATGCCTGTGGGTTCCGGCAGCTTGAGCACACAATCGACGCGCGTACCGTTGGGCAGCGAATACTGCATTTCGAATGCCTGCGGCGGCAGGATATTGCGTACCAGCCCTTCCAGTTGTACTTCACCGAAAGCACCGCGCGAACGCTTGTCGCCGAGCAGTTCCTGCAGGCTCACCACATTGGTGGTCAGGCCGTCGATCTTTTTCTGCGCCTCGTCTATGGTTGCCAGCCGCGCCATCACGCTGACGAACGTCTCATTGGTTTTCTTGAAACCTTCGTCCAGGCGCTCGTTGACCTTGCCGCCGATCTGTTCCAGCCGCCCATCGACCGTCTTGCTTAACATCTCGATACTGTTGCGCAGGTGCTGCGAAGCATTGTTGAACGATTCCTGAATCAGCTTCTGTTCCGCCCGTCCCTGCTCAGCCAGTTTTTCCAGCATCTGCGCCAGCATCTCGGTGCGCAACGTGACGATAGCGTCATGTGTGGTACGCAGCTCGTCGCGCAGGCGGTCGCCCTGCTTGTTCAGGCCGTCGTTCAGGTCGGTGAGCATGGCACGGTGCTGCTGTTCCAGTACCCGCGCAGCACGCGCAGGCTGCCTCCACTGCATTGCCAGCAACACGACCAGCAATACCATCACGGCAGCAATCAGAGCAATTTCCAATGTCATATATTCATACCCGCACGCTGTACCTGTATAGCGCTATTCCGCCTTGAAAGCATCCGCCAGAAACGCCAAACCCGCCTTCCATGATGCCTTGTCTGCCGCTGCGTTATAGGCCAGCGGCAATTTGAATTTTTTGCCGTATTTATCGGCATCCGGATTGGTGAATGCATGTCTGGCGCCGGGATAGGTAACGACTCTATATATCACACCGGCTTTCTTCATTTCCTGCCGGAAGGCAGTAACCTGCGCCGCCGGAATGATCGGGTCGTCTTCGCCGCTGAACGATGCGACACGCGCCCTGATCCTTCCCGCCTCGCCCGGCAGCGCAGTTCCCAATCCGCCGTGGAAACTGAGCACTGCCTTGAGCGGCTCGCCCATGCGCGCCATGTTCAGGGCGACCGAACCGCCAAAACAGTAGCCCACCGCAGCAATATTGTCGGCATCCACGTTCGATTCTTTCCTGAGCAAGTCCAGTGCAGCATCGAAACGGGCCTTGGCCAGCTTTGCGTTCTTGCTGACTTCGGCGGCAAATTTCTGCGCATCGTCCGGATGGTGTGCCTGCTTGCCGTTGCCGTACATATCCACCGCCAGTGCGGTATATCCCTGTTTCGCAAACATGCGGGCGCGCCTGCGCGCATATTCGTTATGCCCCCACCATTCGTGTATTACCAGAATGCCGGGACGCTTGCCCTTCAACGCATCGTCGTAGGCGATATAGCCTCTGAGTGTCGTCCCATTGGCGCCGTAACTGATTTCCTTGCCTTGTACGGCAGCCTGCGCGACGGTAGCCGTAAATGCCAATCCGATCAGACAGAGTATTTTTTTCATGGTATGGACACCGCAAGATATGGGTTGGCAGTATAAATCAAGATGAAATGACAAGGGACGCCGTAGCGTCCCTTGTTAATCACATCCAGTCAGCAATCAATCCGCTGCGCGCATCGCCCGCTTGCGGTCTTGCTCCTTCAGGTAACGCTTGCGGATACGGATGGACTTGGGCGTCAATTCCACCAGTTCGTCGTCATCGATGAATTCGACAGCGGATTCCAGCGTCAGTTGGATAGGCGTGGTCAGGCGCACGGCTTCGTCGGTGCCGGAAGCGCGCACGTTCGTAAGTTGCTTGCCCTTGATCGGATTGACGTTCAAATCATTGTCACGGCTGTGGATGCCGATGACCATGCCTTCGTACAGCTTGTCGCCGGGCGAAACGAACATGCGACCGCGATCTTCCAGCTTCCACAATGCATACGCTACAGCTTCACCGTTTTCTGCAGATATAAGCACACCATTGTGGCGGCCCGGCAGGTCGGCCTTGACCGGACCGTAATCGTCGAATACGTGGCTCATGAGGCCGGTACCACGCGTCATGGTCATGAAATCGGACTGGAAGCCGATCAGGCCGCGCGCCGGGATGTGGTATTCGAGGCGGGTGCGGCCGAGACCGTCGGATTCCATATTGGTCAATTCGCCGCGGCGACGGCCAATCTCTTCCATGATCGCGCCCTGATGTCCGTCTTCCAGGTCTATGGTCAGGTTCTCGTAGGGTTCGCACTTCTCCCCGTTGATCTCCTTGACCACCACGCGCGGCTTGCCCACGGCCATCTCGAAGCCTTCGCGGCGCATGTTCTCCAGCAGGATGGTCAGATGTAGTTCGCCGCGGCCGGAGACACGAAATATGTCGGCATCTTCAGTGTCTTCCACGCGCAAGGCGACATTGGTCAACAGTTCCTTGGTGAGGCGGTCACGTATCTGGCGGCTGGTGACAAACTTGCCTTCGGTACCCGCCAGCGGTGACGTGTTCACCATGAAGTCCATGTTCAGCGTCGGCTCGTCCACCATCAGCATGGGCAGACCGACAGGATTGTCCTTATCGCAAATGGTGACACCGATACCGATATCTTCCAGACCGGAAATGATGATGATATCGCCCGCTTCAGCCTCCTCCACCGGCACACGCTCCAGCCCCTGAAACCCGAGCACCTGGTTGATGCGGCCGGAGCCGACCTGGTTTTCATGGTTCATCACGACCACGTTCTGGCCGGGCTTGATACGGCCGTTCAACACGCGACCGACGCCAAGGCGTCCTGTAAAGGTGGAATAATCCAGTGCCGCAAGTTGCAGTTGCAGCGGCGCTTCGGGGTCACCGGGCGGTGTTGGCACATGTTGCAACACGGTCTCGAACAACGGCTTCATGTCGGCAGCCGGTCCGCCGTTCGATGGTGCGTCTTTCATATCCAGGCACGCCCAGCCGTTCAGGGCAGACGCATAGATGACCGGGAAGTCGAGTTGTTCGTCGGTGGCGCCGAGCTTGTCGAACAGATCAAATGTCTGGTCCAGCACCCAGTCCGGGCGCGAACCGGAACGGTCGATCTTGTTGATCACGACGATGGGCTTCAGTCCCAGCGCCAGCGCCTTCTTGGTCACAAAACGCGTTTGCGGCATCGGACCTTCAACCGCATCCACCAGCAGCAACACCCCGTTCACCATGCCCAGCACACGCTCCACCTCACCGCCGAAGTCGGCGTGTCCCGGTGTATCCACGATATTGATATGCGTGCCTTCGTATTCGATGGCCGTGTTCTTGGCCAGAATGGTAATGCCGCGCTCTCTTTCCAGATCGTTATTGTCCATCACGCGGGTATCCACTTTCTGGTTGTCGCGGAAGGTGCCGGATTGGCGCAGCAATTGGTCGACCAGCGTGGTCTTGCCGTGGTCGACGTGGGCAATGATGGCGATATTACGGAGTGCGCGGGACATGTGTACTACCTGTGCTGAATTCAAAGGGGGCGCATTCTAGCACAGAGCCGAAAGGCAAATACGACAACCATATATATTCAGATTCAGTGAAATGCGCCCGGTTACGCCCTGAAATCCGACCTGATGCATGACGGCACCGGGTTAGGGAAACACTGAATAAGTCCTCATTCGTCATTCCGGCGAAGGCCGGAATCCAGTGCTTTCAATGAACTGGACACCGGCCTGCGCCGGTGTGACGACTTATTCAGCGCATCCTTAGTAACCAAACGATCCCAGACCGTAGAACGGCGGCCTGCGCCGGTTCAGCCACTCCAGCATGATGAGCTCGTCATCCGTGTGATTGACGGCCTTGGCGTTCGCCATGGACGGCATGCCCTTGTCGTAATGAATGTAGATTGGATGGTCGTGGTGCCGGGTCTGGATACGCTCAACCCGTCCCGGTTCCGCATTCGGCTCAATCTCCGCAGTGCCATAACAGAGACAGAAATACACCTTTTTCGGTTCGGCCTCGATGTAACAGGCTGTGCCGCGAATACCAATGACGGCGGTAGGCACCACCAGGCGTTTCCTGCCGGGTTCGAACACCGACAATATCCTGCCCGTGACCACACGGAAGAATTGCTTCGCTGCCTCCTTGCCAAACTCCACCACGCTGTTGCTGCGTTGCAGGAAGGCATTCCTGTCTATGACATAAACAGCCTCGCCATCCGCACCGGTCGTCACCTTGTCGCCCGGCAGCACGGGCTGCCCCTTCCGGGCCGGTTTGCCGTTGATGCGCACATCGCCTTTTATTTTGTGCATGCCCTGCACGCTGGGGTAGCGTCCCGAAGCAAGCGCAGAACGGATCAGACCGGGGATTCCCATGCCGGACAGCAGTCCCAGAGCGGATAATTGTTGTAACAGGCGGCGGCGTGATCTATTCATGGCGATTCTCCCGCAGATAATCTGAAACAGGGAGACCCCTGTTTCCTCTGCCGGATATTATCAGACCAGCCGCGCTGCAGGCAGCACAGCGGTGCTCGACAGCTCATCCACCTTGCAACACCGGCAAAAGTGGGCTGTGGCCCAAGCCCCGTATATAAGCGTATATAAGATAACGCTGGCTTTTATTTTCTTGCTGCGTATAATGCGCGCCTTGTCGGCTTCCGGGCCGATATTGAGTTCATCGTTTTCTGACCCTCTGGCATCCCGTCTGGATGCGCCAAGCTTCACCGGTTAGCGACGATGTTTGTTTGCGCCGGTAGCGGTTTATCCCCTGCTGAATTTCATTGTGCGGCCCAATGCCGCGTATGCGCTGTGTCTTAATTAAAGATAAGGAATCACTGTGTCTGAAAAAAACATTACAACTGCTGTACCTGTGTCTGCCGAGACCGTAGCCACTTTTGACGCTCTGGGCCTGACGCCGGGCATTTTGCAAGCCGTACAGGCAGCAGGATACACCGTCCCCTCCCCGATCCAGGCCCAGGCAATACCTGAGGTATTGGCCGGGCATGACCTCATGGCCTCTGCCCAGACCGGCACCGGCAAAACCGCCGCTTTCATCCTGCCCGCCCTGCAGCGCCTCTCGGTACAGTCCGAGGTTCGCAGCAAAGGTCCGCGCGTGCTGGTGTTGACACCGACCCGCGAACTGGCGCAACAGGTATCCGACGCCGCCAACAAATACGGCAAAAACATGCGCCTGCGAGTAGTGAGCATCCTCGGCGGCATGCCCTACCCGCTGCAAAACAAGCTGCTGTCCGGCTTTGTGGACATTCTGGTGGCGACACCGGGCCGTCTGATCGACCATATCGAGCGCGGCCGTATCGACTTCTCGCGCCTGGAAATGCTGGTACTGGACGAAGCCGACCGCATGCTGGACATGGGCTTCATCGACGACGTCGAACGCATCGCAGCTGCCACACCGGCAACGCGCCAGACCCTGCTGTTTTCCGCCACGCTGGACGGCATCATCGGCAAACTGGCTCAACGCCTGTTGAAAAATCCGAAACGCATCAGCGTCGCTTCCGTCAAGGCCCGCCACGAAAACATCGAACAACGTCTGATGTATGTGGACGATATGGCCCACAAGAATCGCCTGCTCGACCACCTGCTGCGCGATGTCGACCTGAACCAGGCGCTGGTGTTCACTGCAACCAAGCGCGATGCCGACTCACTCGCGGACGAACTTTCCGCTTCCGGTCACGCTGCTGCTGCACTGCACGGCGACATGAACCAGCGCGAACGCAACCGCACTTTGCTCAACCTGCGCCGCGGCAACGTACGCGTACTGGTTGCCACCGACGTTGCCGCACGCGGCATCGACGTGGCGGGAATCACGCACGTGATCAATTTCGACCTGCCCAAGTTTGCGGAAGACTATGTACACCGCATCGGCCGCACCGGCCGTGCCGGCGCCTCGGGCATCGCTGTGTCCTTCGCATCCAACCGCGATGCAATACACCTGAAAAAGATCGAGCGCTTTACCGGCCAGTCTATCCAGGCACACACCGTTGCAGGCATGGAGCCCAGGTTCAAGCCGCGTCCCGCCTCTTCGCAACCGCGCAAAGGCGCAGGCCGTGGCAATGGCGGCGGCTATGGCCGTAACAATGACAACAAATTCAACCGTTTCAGCTCACCGGACAGCCGCCATGAGCATCCGCAAGGCCAGCGCCGCGAAGGCCATAAACACAACCGCTTCACCAACGATGCGTACCCGCGCAGCGGCGACGTGAATGGCAATCGCGCACCTGCGCACCATGCGCATGCTCATCGCACATCAGCCCCGGCTGGTGCGCCGCGGCGTCCGCAAGGCACCAGTTTTTCGCTGGGCCGTGGACATAACAACACCAACGGCAACAAGCGCTGAACCTGACGGCATGGCGCAATAAATAAAAGAAGGCACGCGATGAGCGTGCCTTCTTTAAATGGAGAGCCGCATGCTTGATGTTGTGCTTGTGCGTTGTATCCTCTATGCTCGCACTCGTTCGCAATTTCAATAAATATCATGTCCATCAGTATCAAGACCCCGCAGGAAATCGAGAAAATGCGCCTCGCCGGGCGTTTGGCCGGAGAAGTACTGGATTACATCACCCCTTTTGTACAAGCGGGTATCACCACCGGTGAACTGGACAAGCTCTGTCATGACTACATGGTGAAAGAACAAGGCTGCATCCCTGCACCGCTTAATTACGCGCCGAGCGGCCATACGCCCTATCCGAAGTCCATCTGCACTTCAATCAATCATCAGGTATGTCATGGCATCCCCAGCGATAAAAAGTTGAAAAATGGCGACATCATCAATCTGGATGTCACGCCGATCAAGGACGGCTGGCACGGCGACACCAGCCGCATGTTTTACATCGGTGAGCCTTCCATTCAGGCAAGGCGTCTGTGCGAAGCCAGCTACAAAGCAATGTGGCAAGGCATCAACATGGTCAGGGCGGGCGCCTACCTGGGCGACATCGGCCATGCCATCCAGACTTTCGTGGAGAGCATGGGCTATAGCGTGGTGCGTGAATTCTGCGGCCATGGCATCGGCAGCCGCTTCCATGAAGAGCCGCAGGTGCTGCATTACGGCAGGGCCGGAACAGGCGCCAGACTGGAAGCAGGCATGATCTTTACCATCGAGCCGATGATCAACGCCGGCAAAGCCGGCATCAAGCAACTCAGCGACGGCTGGACGGTGGTCACCAAAGACCACAGCCTGTCCGCACAATGGGAGC